>CASFYB010000005.1 GCA_949298825.1 uncultured Helicobacter sp. | reverse complement strand
GAATTTTTTGAGGATTGAAGCGTTTGAGAGTTAGGGTTACTTAACTTTTGCCCCCCCCCCCACTTGCTTAAAAGTGAAAGATTTCATAAAGATTTCCTTTTAAAATAAATTTTGGATTCCTAAGACTTAGAGAATCTAGGAGGGATTTTAGATGAATCTTGCTTAAAATTTTCTGAAAATAGTTGAAAATATTTAAAATTGATGGCTTAAAAAGGCTATTTTGTTTTGAGTATGTTTTGTATCTCTTCTTGTGTAGCGGCGTTGATGAGCTCAAAGCTACCAAAATAATCTAGTAGTTTTTTGGTCTGGGCTTTTGTGTATGAGGTTTTAGTAAGGGCTTTTGTCTTTTGCTTGCGGTGGAAGGATATGGCAAAACGATGGGCTTCATCACGGAGCTTTTGTAGAAATTGTAAGCGAGGGTCAGAAGAGCTTAGATGCAAGGGGGTGATCTCTAAGGGTGCATCAAGGTCGCTAGATCTTAGCATGGGATAGTAGATCGTATCTTTAGCAGCGCCCTTTGCTCTATGGGCTTTGGCATCGATCTTTTCTTTCGCGATACCAATAACATCTAAGCTCACCCCAGCAGAATCTAAAAGTCTTTTTGCAATCTTTATCTGCCCAGCTCCTCCATCTAGCACCCACAAATCTGGCGGGGGCAGCTTATCAAAGCTTTGGATTCTATGCAAGAGCATTTCATGCATTTGGGAGTATTCATCTTTAGAGTTTAGGTTGTAATGACGATAGGATGGCTTGATAAAGTCATGATCTTCATAGGTGATCATCGCACCGACATTGTGAGTGAAGCTATGATGGCTGGTATCAAAGACTTCGATTCTAAAGGGTGTAGTAGAGAGATTTAAAAGCAGGGCTATTTCATTTAGAATCACATCTTTGGATGCGGTTTTTTCTGAGTTTTGACGCAAGATCTCCTCTGCATTTTTTTGTGCGATGGCCAGGAGAGATTTTTTAAAGCCAATTTGTGGCAATGTGATTTTGATATTTTTGTTTTGGCGTTTTTCAAGGAAAGATTCTAAAAGGTCTAGGTCATCTGGCTTGATGGGGAGCAAGATCTCATCTGGAGGTAGTGGGGAGTGCTCAGAATAGTGGTTTAAAATATGCTGGGTAAATAGCTCTGAATAAGAGATTTCAAAGCTATGCTGAAGGATTTTAAAATCTGAGGAGGTGATCTGCCCATCGCGCATAAAGAGCTTCATCAAAACAGCCTTGTGTATGTTGTTTTGCTGGAGTTTGGCTATATAGAGGATATCAAGATTATATGGTTTTGGGGTGTTGATTTGAGAGAAGTTGGCCAGAGGGGTAATAGCTTCAATCATTTCTTTATAGTCTTTAGCTTTTTCAAAAAGTAGCCTGTTAGAGCAATCTAGCATTTTTGTCTCTAGTGCCTTTAAAAGCTTTTTTTTGTTCTGCAAAAATAGAAGCGCAGTATTGATGATCTTATCATATTCTTGTTTTGTGATCTTGCCTTCACAAGGGGCGTGGCATTTATTGATCTGATAAAATAGGCAGGCTTTTTTATGCTTTAGACAGCCTGTTTTTTGCACCAGTGGGAATAGATCATAAAGTGCTTTTAAAAGACTGCGACATCCGCTAGGATAGGGGCCAAAGTATTTTAGATGAGGCCTGTTTTTTACCTGGCGGGAGAACTCAAATCTAGGGAAGTGCGCAGCGGTATCTAAAAGGATATAGGGGTAGGTTTTGTCATCGCGCAGTAGGATGTTGTATTTTGGTTTGATTTGCTTGATAAGGGTGTTTTCAAGGATGAGGGCATCTTGCTCACTCTCAACTATTGTGGTATGAAGACTATGGGCTTGAGAGATCATGATTTGGATTCTTTGGCTGTTTCTTGGGTTGGGTATGAGGGTGTTGTCTGCTTGTTTGAAGTAGCTATTGATGCGTTTTTTAAGATTTTTTGCCTTGCCTATATAAAGGACTTTACCATTTTGATCTAGATATTTATAGACTCCTGGTTCTTGCGAGAGATTTTTTAGCGTATCTTTGGTGATTGTAGTCATAATTTGATGTAATCATCATCCCCATCATTATGCCGATTTTGCAAGATGATCGCACGGATAGATTCTAAGATGGCATGGCGAGTGGTGTTTTTGGCACAGTGGTTTTGAAAAATGCCAAAAGAGCGCTCCTGATAGGTGGGCATTTGGATGGGAGGAGCGCTTTGTATGTGTAAGTGGCTTTTTGGTACATAGCCTTTGATGGGATTTTTGCTCTGTAAGTTTAGATTCTCCAGTAATATGGGGAATAATGTGGAATGTTCTTGAATATCTGTAAGGATTTTTTTGGTATGATATCTATTAAATTCATTGCAAATTATTTGGTTTTTGAAGGCAAAAAAAAGACAGTCTTTTTTAAAAAAGATTCCAATAAGTGCATCCTTGATTGTTAGGGGTAAGAATATTTTGAGGCGCTGACACTCATATGAGGGTGATAGATGGCTTAGCCTAGGTATTTTAAATACAGTGGAGATGAGATTTTGAGAACTTTTCATTGGGGGATTGTAGCATATTTTTTGATATGTGTTTTGGGTTGCGGGTATAAGACTGATCCGTATTGGGGGGCTAATACATCCTCTTTTAAAGAAAAGACAAAGAGTGTTTATCTAGCTAAAAGTCAGTCCCTAGATGGATAACAACCTCTAAAATGAGGTGAGCACTAGGTGGCATATATGCGTATTAAATCTAAGATTCTAGATGTTTTTGGTTTGTGGAAAGACAGGGTGTGGGACTTTGTCTTTTTGTATGATCCGGGGTATATACATTTTTTTTATGCCTTAAAGATTTTTTTTGCTAGTTTTCTTTCACTTTTAGCAAGCTATCATATTTTTGGGACAAATATCTTGATGTGGGCAGCCTTGGTGCCTATCCATTTCTATTTTCTTAATGTCACTTTTGTAAATAGGACTCATGTTACACAGAACTTTATACTCTTTTTGATTTTTTCTGTGCTTGATGTATTGATACTCTTTTTTACACTGCCTTTTGGATACTGGCTGATGCTGCCCTTAGGCGTGCTTGGATTTGTGGCAGTGATTATCTCTAGCTATGATTTGGATTTGCAAAGGGTGATGAATATGGCCATTTTAAATGGTTTGATTGCCTGCTTGTATGAAAAGCTCACCCCAAATTTCAAGCTTATAGATGGGGTGGGCACTTTAATAATGGCTGGATTGATCACCCTTAGTGTCCATTATTTTGTGCGTCGCAAAAGACATAGTAGATTTGTGCGTAAATATTTTCCTGATTTGTTTCATACTTTAGAATTGATGATTAAAAATCTCAATAAAGATAAGCAATTTGTGCAATATCATCATAAGGCTCGTTTGCAGATGGAGGTCTTAAGGGGGATCTGTAATGCCAAAAGCTCCAGTGATGCTTATACGATCAAAAGCATGAAACGTGCAGTCTTTTATCTTTATCGTTTGGAAGAGATTTATCAGTGCATTGCTGCTTTGTATGATGATTTAAATTTAAGTGATAGGGAGTTTATGAGCATTAGACGTGAGATTATCTATAATCTTAAGCAGCTTTCTGGATTGTTTGAGGGTATCCCGCCACATCTAAAAAGAAAGGCTTTGGAGGGCTATGAGGGCAAGGTCAACTCTTCTATTAATACGATCAAGGTCCTTTATAATGCTATGGAATCTTTTAGGCGTGGGGGTGAGGATAAGGACTACTTTGCAGAGGCAAGTCCAAAAAAAAGCCTTGGGATATTAAAAAAGGCCCTCAAATGGGAAAATGATACATTCCGCTATGGGGTGAAATATGCCTTTGTTTTAATGGCATCAGTTGTTATTTCGGAGTTTTTTAATATTAGCCATGGGATCTGGATCACTATGGCATGTGTGGCTATCACTAGGCCTAGTCTTGGTGGTGTGGGCCATATGGGCAAGGATTATAGCATTGGTGGGACATTGGGTATTTTGCTAGGGACATTGATTGTATATGTGAGCTACCCTAGTGTGGTATTTGATGCTCTTTTTGTTTTTGTTGTATTTGGCTTTGTGTACTTTCGTGTATATACCTATGGGCTTTGGGCTTGCTTTATGATGATGTCTTTTATCATGATGTTTTCAGTGATATATGGTTTTTCATTGGAAGTGGTCGCAGAGAGATTGTTTGATGTGGGGGTAGCCTTTGTGCTTAGCTTTGGAGTTTTCTGGTTTCTTTGGCCTAGATATAGTGGTAATGAGGTTTTACCTAATTTGAAAAAGGCATTAGAGAGCTTGTTTCAATCTTGTGGAATCTTGATTGAGCATTTAGGCGAGCTAAAAAAGCAAAAACGTAACTTTAATCAGAATCAAAAAGAATTTTTTGCTTGTTATAATGAGCTTTTGGTCTGTCTTGATGAAGCAAAAAATGAGAAGCATACAGGATTTTTGGTATTAAAAAATGTACGCAAAAGCCTTAAATATTTAAATTTTTTGAATCAAAATACACTCAAGCTTTATTATTTTTTAGAAGATAGGGCGGATATGAAGATTAAAGAGCTTTATATCAATGACCTTAGACTTATACAAACTCGCTATGAGATGATGCAGCGTGCACTAGATAATCATAGCTTTTATCTCAAAGAACAAAAAGATGGTCGTTTTTTGAGTGAGGATGAGGATTTTAATGAAATGATTGATAGATTGTTTGAAGCGCAAAATGGACTGTTTGTGACATTAAAGAGCAATATAAAATAAGGATGATAATGGAAAAGAAGGAAAAAAAGATAGCCCTTTTTATTGATTGTGAGAATATTGCATCAAAATGGGCAGAGAAAATTTTTGAAAGTTTGCTTGATATTGGGGATGTGTGTATCAAAAAGGCCTATGGAGACTGGAGGGAGGCTTCCTTAAAACCCTGGGATAAGATGCTAAATGTTTATGCTATTGAACCGGTGCATATCATTACTGGGAATCATAATAAAAAAACCATACGTGGTGGAAAAAACTCTTGTGATATTAAGCTTAGTATCGATGTGATGAATTGTCTTTATGATGGATTGGTAGATTGTATTGCTATTGCAAGTAGTGATTCTGATTTTGCTCCATTGGCCCAAGAGATACGCAAAAGAGGAGTGCAGGCCATAGGATTTGGAGAGATGAAATCACGTCAAGAATATCAAAAGGCTTTTACAAGCTTTGAGTTTTTATTTGATTCTACGCTTGAGATTGAAAAATCTTTAAAACAAAATAAGGCTCTTATTAGGATGCTTAAAAAGGCTATTGATGAAACTAGTGATGGCTCTGGTAAGTCAAGTCTTGGTAGCATAGGTAGCTGGATACGCAATAACTACTCTCAAAGCGCTAAAAGCTATGGGAAGAATACCTGGGGAGAGATATTTAAGGTCTTAAAAGATGAGTTTGAGATCACAAGGCAAAAAGGGGTGGTGCTAGTAGAGTATTTACGTTGGTAGATTGAGTAGCGTTTACTTGCGCTTTTGTATAATCTAAAAAGTTCTAATAAATAAGGAAAGACAATGCAACACTCACGCCAAGAAACACTTCAAAATAACCCCAACTTAGATGCAAAAAGTATACAGGTAGTTGAGAGAATCTTAAGTAAAAATGATCTTAAAGCCAATGAGATGCGAGAGAAGTATGCGCGGGATGGACTTTATACGATTAATTTTATGAGCTCTCCAGGAAGTGGCAAAACTACACTTTTGGAGAATCTAGCTAGTTTTGAGGATTTTAGATTCAGCGTGATTGAGGGAGATATGCAGACTAATAGAGATGCAGAGCGCTTGCAAAAAAAGGGCGTTTTTGCAGAGCAGATTGCTACAGGAGAGGCTTGCCATCTTGAGGCTAGTATGGTAGAGAAGGCGTATGAGGCTTTAAGAAGTAGAGGGGAGCTAGAAAATAAAGATTATCTTATCATTGAAAATATTGGGAATCTAGTCTGTCCTGCTAGCTATGATTTAGGAGCAGCGCTTAATATTTTATTATTATCGGTGCCTGAAGGGGATGATAAGATCTTAAAATACCCTACTATATTTATGTGTGCTGATGCGGTGGTGGTAAGCAAGGCTGATATGATTGATTATTTTGGTTTTCGTATCGCTCAGGTAGAGGAGGATATGCAAAAGCTAAAGCCTAATACACCTATTTTCCTCACTAGCTCCAAGGATATAAGCTCGCTTGAAAAGCTTAAAGATTTTATCATCAATAAGCGCGCGCAAGGTTATTTTTCTGCTCATAAATTTTAGGAGGGGTATATGTGTTTGGCCATCCCATCAAAGGTGATTGAAATTGATTTGGAAAAAAATGTCGCATTGGTAGAAACTCTAGGAGTGCAGAGGGAAGCAAGCCTGGATTTGATGCAAGATCCTGTAGAGATTAATGATTATGTATTATTGCATATTGGCTATGTGATGAGTAAGATTGATAGAGAAGATGCATTAGAATCTATCTCGCTTTATCAAGAAATGATAGAGAAAATGCCAGATGAAGATGAGTGGATTGATGAGGAATATCGCTAATGCAACTATCAAAAGATTTACAAAAAGGCGAAGCGCTATTAATTGATGCTTTTAGGGATAAGGATTTTATTTTAACCCTGGCTAATGAGATCAAAAAAGAGGCAAGAAGTTTCAAAGAGAAGCTTTATGTTATGGAGGTTTGTGGAGGTCATACTCATACTTTGATGAAATATGGCCTAACAAAACTGCTACCTGAAAATATCGAATGTGTGCATGGGCCAGGATGCCCAGTCTGTATCATGCCAAAGAATAGAATCAATCAAGCCTATGAAATAGCCATGCAAAAAGATGTGATTTTATTAACACTAGGGGATATGCTAAAAGTACCTGGCTCAAAAGGTAGTCTACAAGATGCAAGAAGCCTTGGTGCTTTTCTTGGCTTTTTATACTCTCCTATCCAAGCCTTAGAGATCGCTAAGAAAAATCCAGATAAAAAAGTAGTGTATTTTGCCATAGGTTTTGAGACGACCACGCCTATGACAGCTGCTCTTATTGAGCGTTGTATCAAAGAGGGGATTACAAATTTATTTTTTCATATCAATCATGTTTTAGTGCCCCCGCCATTGCATAAAATTTTAGATTCCAAAGATTGCAAGATCAATGCCCTTTTAGCCCCTTCGCATGTAAGTGTGATTGCTGGAGCAAAGATTTATGAAGAGATTTTTGCTCGCTATAAGCTTCCCATTGTGGTAAGTGGATTTGAACCAGTGGATATGATGCAAAGTCTATTGATGATAGCACGTCAGTTTGCCAAAAATGAGGCAAGACTTGAGGTAGAGTATTCACGTGTAGTTACCACAGAGGGCAATTTGAAAGCCCAAGCAATGGTGGAGAAATATTTTAAGACAAGGGAGCATTTTGAGTGGAGGGGGCTTGGTGATATTGCGCATTCAGCCTTGGCCCTTCGCCCAGAGTATGCCCATTTGGATGCTGAGATTATTTTTGATTCTATTTTGAGTAAAGATAGCATAAAGGATAATAGGGCTTGTCGCTGTGGAGATATTTTACGTGGTGTAGCTAAGCCTTATGATTGTAAGGTCTTTGGCAAGTCTTGCACGCCTAATAATCCACTTGGCAGCTGTATGGTAAGTAGCGAGGGGGCATGTGCTGCATACTATAAATATGGATCACTAAGATAGCTTAGATAGATTCTAGTTGTTGATTTATAAGGTGGTAGGTAAACTTGCATTTTTTGGCTATGCTCTCATCATGAGTGACTAGTACAAGTGCAGCATCATTTTCTTTGATGTATTCAAAGATGCTTTCCATAACTATATTAGCAGTTTTGGAATCTAGATTCCCCGTAGGTTCATCTGCAAAGATGATTTTGGGTTGTTTGCAGAGTACACGAGCGATAGAAAGGCGCTGCTGCTGTCCACCTGATAGACTGCCAACACTTTGAGATAGGACATGATTGACATCTAGCCTTTCTAAAAGGCGGGTATCTATCATTTTATCTGTAAGTAGGCTGGCTACCTTTAAGTTTTCAAGTGCAGAGAATCCAGCAAAAAGATAGTGCGACTGAAAGATGATGCCAAGATCATAACGTCTTATTTCTAGAAGCTTATCTTTGGGCTGTGAGTAGATATCTGATATGCCTAATAGATCGATTTGTCCGTGATTTGGTTTTAGCATCGTAGATAGATGGTTTAAGATCGTAGATTTTCCACTACCAGAGACACCAAGAATAGCCATGCTTTCTTTGGCCTTTAGGCTGAAGTTTAGATTATTATAGAGTGGATAGTCAAAATGATGAGATAGGTTTGTAGCTTTTAATAGGGGTTGTAATTTCATTGGGCAAGTCTTTGTAATGGAATAGAATCTGGATTTGTAATAATATCAATTTTATGATGATCTGCATTAAAAAGTGCAGGGATAATAAGCATCGAGTTAGAACCATTGGCACTATGTAAAATAGTACTATTATGCATCCTTGCATAGTATTTAAGCAGGATCTGCTGAAAGTAGGGCTCTATACTTGGGGTAAACCAAGCATTGTTGCTAATCATAACAATAAGTTTTGGATGGTCTTTATACAGTGCAGAGCTTGTCCCTTCATAGCAGATAGCATTGCGGAAAGTGAGGTTAAAAAGGGTGAAATCTTGAGGGCTTTGTGCATGATCAAAGCCAGAATCTGTATCAAAAAATGCTCTAGAAATAGGTTTGGCTAGAAAATCTGGAAGAGGTATCCTTTCGCCAAAAGGAGCGAGGATTGCCTTGTGGATGATCTGCATTTTTTCATTGTTAAAAATATAAGTAGAGTTGAAAAAGGATTGATCTTTTTGATCAAGTGAGCCTAGAATGATTGCTATATCCTTGCTTAGATCTTGAAGCTGGTTTATGGTAGTTGGTGACATATTAAGCGGTATGGGGAGACTGCTTTCTGGCAAGATGATGGCCTGATAGTTTAGTGCTTTTGCATATTTGATAAGAGATAGGACTTCTTTTTGCTGCACTAAAAAAACTGAAGGATCCCAGCGTAAGTTTTGTGGGATCTGTGTTTGAGCAAGGGCTATTTTTGGCAGTGAGATTTGATCATGAGGGATATAGTTTGTCCTTATAAGCGCGATGCTAAAGAATACACAACAAAGCCCCATTGCAAAAAGTTTAGAGAGTTTAAAATTAGAGAGTCTAAAATCCTTTTTGCGATTGATTTTTATTTTTATACAAAAGCTTGTGTGGGAGCCAGATTTGATTTGCTCATAAAACTCGCAGATACACAAACAGGCCAAAATAATGCAGATAAAACTTAAAAAATCCACATCAAAGAAACTATAGGCAAAAAAAGCTCTCACCTGAAGCCAATCAAAATAAAATGGATGGATAAAGCCAAGTAAGATGAGCATAAAAGCACGAAAGATAAGATCAGAGCTCCATAAGAGAATCCAAAAGATGATCCCATAAATAAGAGCAGTCAAAATACTAGCCAGACTCCCTAAATAAGGAAAGGGAGAGAATCTAAATGAGAATCCAACCCAAGAAAATAGCATCATACCCACAATAAATCCAAATAAAAGGCGGATCTTTTTTGGTACTTTCAAAAAGGCAATAAGAGCAAGTGGGGCTAGAATGGTATTTAGTGCTATGTAGGTTGTAGATAGGTCATGATGAAGTAGTATAGCTCCACACCAGATAGGTGAACTAAAAATGATGGCATAGATAAAAGCTTGAAATAAAGAGGGGAGATAAAATCTTACAAGCTTGAGCATCAAACTTCCTAAAAGCAAAATATTTTTGGTAGAATACCACAATTATCGTTATTCTAAAATATTCGCGAGATCTAAAGTTTAAAGGTGATTATAAGGCTATGGGTTTTATAGACATTGTTTTATTGGCTATTATTATTTTGGTTGGTTTTAAGGGTTTTTATGACGGTTTTATCCATGAAGTTTCTGCATTAATTGGCGTTGTAGCCGGTATATTTTTTGCCTCTAGGTTGGCATTGCCTATGGGAGCATTTTTTAATGAACATATTTATAATATCAATAGTCCTTCACTTACAATAATTTTAGGCTTTGTTATTGTGCTTGCATTTTTTTGGATTGGTTTTTTGATGTTAGGGTTTGTGCTCTCTAGATTTGTGAAGTTTAGTGGATTGGGTCTTTTAGATAGGATCTTGGGCTATATTTTTTCTTGTGTTAAGGTCTTTTGTATTTTTAGTTTTATCTTTTTTGCATTAAATGAGATTAAGTTTATTCGTGAGATTGATTTTGTAAAAAATCTGCCTGCAAATAGTAAGATTTATGCTGCGATGATGGATACTTCAGAGGTTTTAGTAAAGTTTGCTAATAGCCAAGAAATTGATAAAAGATTGCAAAATTTTAATAAAATAGGTGAGCAAGCCACAGAGTTTATCCAATCTCCTAAAGCCAAAGAGGTTGTAAAAGTCACTAAAGATGGTATCAAAGATATGAAAGAAAAGGTAAATCCTTAAGCTTAATTTAGGATATTTTGATGTTTGAACTATTTAATAATGAGTATAGTAAAAATCGTTTAGAGAAGGCTAGAGTACTTAGAGAGAATCAAAAAAACCCCTATGCAAATGGTATAAAAAAACAGATGAGCTGCGCAGATTTTAATGAGCAGTTCTCTTATCTAAAAACTCTGGCCGAGACAGAGACTCGTAAACTACCTGATGTAAAAACCACACTTGCTGGCAGAATCAAGCTAATGAGGATGATGGGTAAGGCATGCTTTGTAAATATCGAGGATGAGAGTGAGAATGTGCAGGTTTATCTCTCTCAAAATGACATTAAAGAAGAGTTTGATCTTTTAAAAAAGACTTTAGAGGTTGGAGATTTTATCGCAGTTAGTGGTTATCCATTTGTCACCAAAACAGGTGAGCTTAGCCTGCATACTATAGAGTATACATTGCTTACTAAGGCTATTGTGCCTTTGCCAGAGAAGTTTCATGGCTTGACTGATGTAGAGCTACGCTATCGTCAAAGATATGTGGATTTGATCATGAATCCAAAAGTAAGAGAGAGTTTCAAGCTTAGATCACGCATTGTTGCTACATTAAGACATTTTTTTGAAAGCAAAGGATTCTTAGAAGTGGAGACTCCTATGCTCCATCCAATTCCTGGAGGGGCAAATGCTAGACCTTTTATCACCCATCATAATGCATTAGATGTAGAACGTTATTTAAGAATAGCTCCTGAATTGTATCTTAAGCGTCTTGTGGTAGGTGGTTTTGAGGCTGTATTTGAGATGAATAGAAACTTTAGAAATGAAGGGATGGATCATTCTCATAATCCTGAATTTACTATGGTTGAATTTTATTGGGCTTATAGGACTTATGAGGATTTGATTGAGCTTACTAAAGAGCTTTTTTCATATTTGATCAAAGAGCTGGACTTGCCTTTGCAGATGCCTCATAATGATGGCATTATTGATTTTTCAGACTTTCGTGTGATTAGCTATAAGGATGCATTGCAGCATATTGGTGGATTGCCTTTAGAGGTGATTGATTGTAAGGATAAGTTGCGTGATTATTTAATAGTACAGGATATCAAGCTAGAAGATAATCTTAGCTATGGCAAGCTTTTAAGCGAAGCTTTTGATGCATTTGTAGAAGAAAAGTTAATCAATCCTACTTTTATTGTCGAGTATCCTATAGATATCAGTCCTTTGGCACGTCGTAATGATAAGAATCCAGAAATTGCAGATAGATTTGAGCTTTTTATTGGTGGGAAAGAGATTAGCAACGGTTTTAGCGAGCTAAATGATCCGATTGATCAATATGAGCGATTTAAAGAGCAGGTAGCTGCTAAAGATGCGGGGGATGAAGAGGCGCAATATATGGATGAAGATTATGTACTAGCTTTAGGGTATGGGATGCCACCTACTGCTGGGCAGGGTATAGGGATTGATAGATTGGTGATGCTTTTTAGTGATGCCAAAACTATTAAGGATGTGATTTTATTCCCAGCGATGAAACCACTAAAGAGCAGTGAAAATAGCGAGCATTAAGGAGGCTTGTATGTATGTTTTAGAAAATAGTGATAGAGAAGTTTTTGAAAGTATAAAAAAAGAGTTTGATCGTCAAAATCATCACCTAGAAATGATTGCAAGTGAAAATTATACCTTCCCAAGTGTGATGGAAGCAGTGGGTAGTATCTTGACTAATAAATATGCAGAAGGCTATCCTGGTAAGCGCTATTATAGTGGTTGTGATTGTGTAGATGAGATTGAAAATCTTGCAATAGAAAGAGCCAAGAAACTTTTTGGATGCCAGTTTGCCAATGTCCAACCTCATGCTGGGTCACAGGCTAATACAGCAGTTTATGCAGCCCTTTTAAAACCTTATGACAAGATTTTAGGTATGGATTTAAGTCATGGTGGGCATCTTACTCATGGTTCAAAAGTAAGTGTGAGTGGGCAGACTTACCAGAGCTTTTTTTATGGCGTAGAGCTTGATGGTAGGATCAATTATGACAAGCTAGAAGAGTATGCTAAGGTTGTACGCCCACAGTTGATTATATGTGGATTTTCTGCTTATACAAGAGAGCTTGATTTTGCGCGTTTTAGAGAGATTGCTGATAGTGTTGGAGCGATTTTGATGGGAGATATTGCGCATGTTGCTGGATTGGTTGTGGCTGGTGAATATCCTAATCCATTTCCTCACTGCCATGTTGTAACAACTACGACCCACAAAACATTACGTGGTCCTAGAGGTGGGATTATTTTAAGCAATGATGAAGAGATCGCCGCTAAGATCAATAAGGCGGTATTCCCTGGTACGCAGGGCGGACCTTTGATGCATATTATTGCTGGTAAGGCAGTGGGATTTGGAGAGAATCTAAAACCAGAATGGAAGGTTTATGCCAAACAAGTAAAATCAAATATCAAGGCAATGGCTGATGTGCTTGTTAATCGTGGGTTTGACCTAGTGAGTGGTGGTACTGATAACCATTTGATCTTAATGAGCTTTTTAAATCGCGATTTTAGTGGTAAGGATGCGGATGCAGCCTTAGGCAATGCGGGTATTACGGTAAATAAAAACACTGTGCCTGGTGAAACACGTAGCCCTTTTGTCACTAGTGGTATTCGCATTGGTTCTCCAGCATTGACTGCACGAGGTATGAAAGAAGCAGAATTTATCTGGATTGCAAACAAAATCGCAGATATTTTAGATAATATAACAGATACAAAATTGCAAAAAGATATTGAGGCTGAGATTTTTGACTTGGGCGCTAGATTCCCTGTTTATGATAAGCCAATTTTCTAGCTGCATAGGTTTTATTATATTTTAAGGAGTAGATTGTATGGAAGAAAAAGATTTTGATGAGCTATTGTTTGAAGAAAAGAAGAATCCAAAAAATTTAAAAAATATTATTTTGGGTGCGATCATTGTTGTTGCGATTTTGATTGTCGCACTTTTAATCTGGTCTTTTAGTAAAGATTCAAATCAAAGTGCTGATATGGAAAGTGCACAAACTGAGCAAATACAAGATGAAACATATGGTGATAATACTCATCATGATCACGATATGGCTTCAGATCACGATGATAGATTTGATCAAATTATGAAGGATGTACGCAATAGTATTGGTAAGGATGGTGCTGAAACTGAAAATACACAAGATTTCCAACCATTGGGTCAAGATTCTCAAACTCCAGATCCTCAATTACAGGGCTTACATATGGCTAATAATGATGAGAAGCAAAATGTTGAGGATACTCAAATGGAAGCACCAAGCATGGAGACTCCTGAGTTTCATCCAGAAGGTGCGATAAGACCAGATAAGCATGATGTGCCTACGCCTGATGAAGTGATGAAAGCCAAGAAGCCACATCATCCAAAGCCAATGCATGAGCCTGAACCTAAGAAGCCACATCATCCAAAGCCAATGCATAAGCCAGCACCAAAACCTGCTCCAAAGCTAGATCTTGATGCACAGGGTGAAGTGGCTGCGGCTGGTTCTTATTTGCAGATTGGGGTTTTCTCTAAGACACCGGGTCAAGAGTTGCAGAAATTACTTAAAAAGCATTCTTACCGCATCCAAGAAGTATGGGTTAATGAACAAAAGCTTACAAAATACCTTGTAGGACCATTTAAAAATCGCTCTGAAGCTAGTCGCTATAAGATGGCTCATCCAGATTTAAAATTCTCTGTATATTACGAAGTAAAATAACTTTCTAAAAGGCTAAGTCAGAAATCTGGCTTAGCCCTCCTCTTAAAATCAGAATCATTTTTGCTTTCTAAGCTACTTTTTAGTAGCCCTATTGTAAAATCTAAAAACTTTGAATTAAGGATAATTGATGCTGTTAAAAGGTGGGCAGATTTGTGATTTTCGTATCGATGAGATGATGGATTTGCGTATCCAAGATGGCGTGATTGTAGAAAGAGGGAAGGATTTATCTATTCATGAGGGTGAAGAAGTCTTAGATTGCAAGGGATATTTGATTACCCCAGCTCTTATTGATTTGGGGGTATATCCTAAAAATAAGATTCTTAGCCTAGAGAATCTAGAAGTCTTGGATAAAAAGTGCATGCAAGGTGGGGTTGGCAGTGTGCTTTTTGGCGCTGATATCTCTCCATGTATGAATACAAATCTTCATATCGAGTATTTAATGTTGGCTAATAGAAGCTTGACATTAGATATTTATGCCAGCGCACTTGGTATAGAGGATGGGAAAGTGAGTGATATCTCTAGCCTGAATGAGCTTGGAGCTAAAGTAATCTGGACTAAGAGTGAAGATCTTGATGGCCAGGGACTTATGGTATTGGCTGATTATTCCAAAATGCTTGATATGCCACTTTTTCTAACCCCATTAGATTCTGCTCTTGGTAGTGGCGTTATGGATGAGGGGCTTTTGGCAAGCGAGCTTGGACTGCCAGGCATCCCAGAGATTGCATATAGCAAAGAAAGTGCTATTGCCTGTGAGATTGCTAGATCATTGGGAGTGCGGATGATTTTGCAGATTTTTGATTCTGCGAGTTTTGAGTTGGTGAGATTTGCAAGACAAAGGGGTGCTAGGATTGATGTGCAAAGCAGTATTCATCACTTGGTACTAAATGAGGAGCTATGCAGGGGTTATAATACTTCTGCCAAGCTTTATCCTCCATTGAAAAACCAAGAGGCAAGAGATACTCTTTTGAAGTATTTGGAGGATGGGGATATTACTATGCTTACTAGTTTGCAAAATGCTTGCCACAACTCTCAAAAAGATGAAGTGTTTGAGCTAGCAAGCAGTGGGATAGATGAAATATCAAATTATTTTAGTTTGCTTTATACATTTTTGGTCAAGCCAGGATATATCTCTCAAAGCAAACTTTCTTTGATGACATCAAGAAATCAAGCTCAAGCCCTCAAACTTAATAAAGGTGCATTAGATGTGGGTTGTGATGCAGATTTGATCATCATAGATAGGGAGCATAGCTTTGTGTGCCAAGATGCCTATTCTCCTTATTGCGGGATGGAACTTTTTTCTAAGGTAGTTTGGCGTATGATTTCAGGAATCCTACAAAAGGTATAGCAATGCAAGAGCTGCAAACATTTATATCAGAGTATTTGCCATGGTTGCGCGTAGTTGGTCTTGTTCTTCTGAAGGCATCTTTGATTGTAGTTTTGGGGTGGTATTTGGCTCGTTTTTTGTCAAAAAAGGTGCACAAAATCCTTCATGATCGAGATGAGATTCTAGCAAACTTTGCCTCACAAGTTGTATTTGTGGTCTTAATGGTCGTGTGTGCTATCAGTGCGCTTGGTGCACTGGGTGTGCAAACCGCTTCTATTTTGGCGGTGGTTGGTACTGCGGGTCTTGCTATCGCTTTGGCCTTGAAAGATTCTCTTTCTTCGATTGCCAGTGGGATCATTTTGATTATCTTGCGACCTTTTAAAAAGGGTGATACGATTGAGGTAAATGGTATTTCTGGAAAGGTAGAATCTCTTAATCTTTTTAATACTTTTATTACACTGCCTGATGATAGGACTGCTATTTTGCCAAATAGAAATATCGTGACTGCCAATATTATCAATGCGACAAAAAGCCCATTGGGGCGAGTTGATTGGACTTGTAGTGTCGGGCATGGTAGTGATATTGAGAGGGTAAAAGAAATTATTATTAGTGTGATCTATTCGCTTGATAATGTCAATAGAGATCGAGAGGTTTTTGTAGGTATTAATGAATTGACAACTAATTCTATTGAATTTATTGTGCGTTTTTGGGTGAAGCGCGAAGATGGTATTTTGAAGGCAAGGTCAATGATGATTGAGCAGGTAAAAAAAGAGCTTGATAGTCAGGGAGTCCAAATACCATATCAGCAAGTAGATGTGCATATAAAGGCAGATGAATGCAAATAATTGGTGCTAGCTGTATTTTCTTATGTGATAAGGAATTTGTGATTTTAAAAAATGCTGGTTTGCTTTTTGATTCTAAGATTAGGGCTATTGGGGATTATGAGACTTTAAGGCAGACGCATTTGGATGCAGAAGCTCATTTTTATGAAGGTGGTGTTATCCTGCCTACCTTTGCTAACCCTCATATCCACTTTGAATTTAGCGCCAATGAGACAAGCTTTGCTTATGGTGGCTTTGATAGATGGCTAGATAGTGTGATGGCTAAGCGTGATGATGTTTTAGCTCACTCTACCCAGGCTATAAAAGAGGGCATAAGTGAGCAGATAAGAAGTGGTGTAGGGATGGTTGGAGCGATCTCTAGCTATGGGGATGATTTGGAGCTATTAGCTCAAAGTCAGCTAAAGGTGGTTTATTTTAATGAGGCTATTGGGTCTAATCCAAGTGCTATAGATTTTTTATATAGCCATATTTTAAAGCGAATTGATGATTCTATGCAGTATAAAAGTCCTCGCTTTAGGCCGGGTTTGGCTATTCACTCTCCTTACTCTGTCCATTATGTTTTGGCTAAAAAGCTTTTAAAGCTAGCTAGGGATTCTAATCTGCCTACCTCTGTGCATTTTTTAGAATCAGAGTTTGAGCGAGAGTGGCTAGAGAGCGAGAGTGGGTGGTTTAAACAATTTTATCAAAAGACATTGGGGGTTGATAATCCTCGTGCCTTATATAGTATTGATGAGTTTTTAGAGCTTTTTAGCGGGCTTGATACTCTTTTTGTCCATACATTGGCAGCTAAGGATAGTGAATGGAAAAAGATGTGTGAGAGTGGGAAGATCATCACTTGTCCAAGGAGTAATCGTCTTTTAAATAATCGCCTTTTGGATATAGAATCTGTTGGATTAAATAATCTTGCAATTGCCACTGATGGCAAGAGTTCTAATATTAATTTAAATTATTTAGATGAATTACGTATGATGCTTTTTGGTTATGCTAATTATGATTGTGCGCTTTTTGCTAAGGATATTTTGGCTATGGCAACTAGAGAGGGTGCTCTTGCTCTTGGCTTTGATAGCGGGGTGCTAAAAGAGGGTATGAATGCTGATTTTAGTATTTTTAGAATAAATGGCATCTTGCAAGAGAATCAAGAAGCCCTAGGATTTTTGCTTCATGCCAAAGAGGCAGAGGCGGTGTATATTGATGGCATTAATATCTTAAGGTAGGGCAATGATTAAGTCTTCATCAATTGAAGCATTAAAGATGCGTCTTGATATTGTTGATATTATTGGTGGCTATATTGATTTGAAAAAGGCTGGCAGCCATTATTCAGCCTGTTGTCCTTTCCATGCAGAAAAAACACCAAGCTTTATGGTAAATCCAGTAAAAAATGTTTATCATTGTTATGGTTGTGGTGCTGGCGGGGATAGTATTACTTTTATCATGGAGTATGAAAAGCTTGATTTTATCGGAGCGATTGAGCGTTTAGCTGAGATAAGTGGGTTTGAGCTAGAATATGAAGATGTAGCCTCGCATCGTAAAAAAAACGAGAATCAACATGCCTTTGATGAGATGATTAATTTCTATCATAATAAGCTTTTAGAAAATCGATCCTTAATAGAATATCTACATGGCCGTGGGGTCAGTCAAGATTCTATTGATAGATTTAAATTGGGATATTGTCCAGGCAATGTGGAAAATTTGAGCTTTTGTGATCGTAATCATATAGATAAAAATAAGCTTGTAGAGCTTGCTATTTTGGGCTATGATCAGGGGAGGTATTATGCACGTTTTCAAGATAGGATTATGTTTCCTATCTATGGGGTGAATGCTAAGCCAGTAGGCTTTGGTGGTCGTACTTTAAGAGATGATATGGCCAAATATATCAACTCGCCCCAAAGCCCTTTTTTTAATAAATCAAAACTTTTATATGGCTATCATTTAGCCAAAGAGCATATCTATCGTGAAGGTAAAATTATCATTACAGAAGGCTATCTTGATGTGATAATGTTGCATCAAGCTGGATTTAAATGTGCTGTGGCTACGCTTGGTACAGCCTTAACCACAGAGCATATCCCCCTAATCTCAAAGGGTGATCCTTATGTGATTTTAAGCTATGATGGGGATAAGGCTGGTATCAAGGCTGCCTTTAGAGCAAGCCAGATCTTAGCGCAAAAAGAGGGTGGGGTGGTTTTATTTGAAAATGGATTAGACCCTGCAGATATGGTAGCACAAAACCGTCTTGCTGAGCTTGATGAAAAGTTTAGCAAGCCTATGGCATTTATTGAATTTGTATTACGTCATATCATTGGTGAATATGATTTAAAAAATCCATTGCAAAAAGAAAAAGCACTAAATGAAAGTTTGAAATTTCTGCATACTTTAAGCCCTATTTTGCAGGATTCTTATCGGGCTTTAATAGCACAGCTTTTAGATATCAACCCAACCTTTATAGGCGTGAAAAATAATAAGGCTCAAAAGATCCAAAGCACTGTTTCTAATATCCCTAATACTAGTAATGAAGCTTTGATTCTAGCTTATATATTAGAGGATGATAGTCTGCTTGATGTGGCGCTAGATTATATAGATGGCGGTGTTTTTTTTGAGTATAGAGATGGTTTTGATGCACTTTTGAGGGGTGAGTTTACTCATCCTAGTCTTACAGCGATTTTGAATAATCCTCAAGTTATGATTCCTAATGATGATAAGGAAGTCAAGATGCAAAGGTTTACAAAGGAGCTGGCGTTACTGATCTTGCGATACAATTATGGCTTATTGGATTCTATACAGAAGGATAGTAGCCTATCCTTTATGCAGAAAAGCACCAGGATAAAAGCAATAAAAAATAATATTTTAAAATTAAAACAAGGAGAGCTTATTCCCTATGAAAGCATTAGCACTTTTTAGCGGTGGACTAGATAGCTTAATCTCAATGAAGCTACTTAAAGATCAAGGTATTGAAGTGGTGGCATTGCATTTTAATATTGGCTTTGGTGGTAATTATGATAAAAGAGAATATTTGCTCAATGCCACAGGTCAGATTGGAGTAGAGCTTGTAATTTGTGATATCCGTCAACAATTTTTTAACGATGTATTGTTTACTCCAAAATATGGTTATGGTAAATATTTTAACCCTTGCATTGATTGTCATGCTAATATGTTTATTCAAGCATTTAATAAGCTTTTAGAACTCAAGGCTGATTTTGTGATTAGCGGGGAGGTTTTAGGGCAGCGTCCTAAATCCCAGAGAAGGGAAGCGCTAGATCAAGTCAAAAAGCTCATTAGAGAGGCTGGACGTGCAGATAAATTCGCACATCTTTTGGATCTAGATGGTAGTAATCCCAATAAGCCAAAAACATTAGATGAGCTTATCTTACGCCCAATGTGTGCCAAACTTTTAGAGCCAAGCTTTATGGAAAAAATGGGATGGGTAGATAGAGAAAGATTGCTTGATATTTCAGGTCGTGGACGCACTAGACAGCTTAAGATGGCAGAGGATTTTGGCTGGAAATATTATGAGAAGCCAGGAGGGGGATGCCTACTAACTAATACATCTGTCGCGCTCAAGCTTAAAGATCTAAGCTCGCATAGAAAGATGATCCTAGAAGATAGTGCGATGGTAAAAGTAGGACGTTATATGGTGCTAAGTAATGGAGCAAGATGCGTAATAGCACGCAATGCTGAGGAAAATGAAAAGCTAAATACCCCAAATCCAATGATGGATAAAATCGAACTTATAGATTGTGTAGGACCTATCGGGCTGGTAGAGAAGGATGCTAGCAGGGAGGATAAGATCCTGGCAGCACGCTTGACACTTGGCTATGGTAAAAGCAATATGCAAGAAGAATATGAAGTGCGCGTGGGTGATGAGATCTTGAAGGTCGCTCCTTATGATAAGGTAGCTGCACAAGAGTTTTTATTGCTAAAGGCCTAGCGAGATTGCTGGGCTAGCTTTTTAAAAAGTTTGTGAGTATCTAGACTTAGAGTAAGCATTTCTTGGTTGCTAACTCCATTTTGCATAAAGTGAAAGATAACAGAGAATCTACCCGTAATATAGTCATTTTTATACTCATAGTAGAACTCTGCTCGGTCATATAAATTGCTTTGATAAAAGGGTAGACCTGTATAAAAATTTTGGCCATAGCTAGAGAAATATTTATACTGTGATGCACCTATATAAAGTGAATTATCAATACCAAATCCTTTGTATTCTATATTGCTTCTAAACTCAAAACCTTGAAGGTTTGCGAATCTTTCATTACCATGAGAATGCGTGCGTTTGCGCTCTAGTGAAGAGAGATTGCTAATTTCAAATTGCAGTTTATTTAGCATAGGCACCATGGCCTTTAGATCAGTCCCTAAGAAAATCTGATAGTAGAATCGATCCAGCAGATAGGTATCAGGAGAGTTAAGATAGTATGCATGATCAGCGCTTAGAAACTCTGGATTTAAAAAGTGATATAAAAGTGCTGAAGCACCAAAATACAAGGCTCGCTCAAAAAAGCTTTTTTCTACAAAGCCTTGGATATCAAACTCATCAAAACCTTTTGCAAGGCTGCCTCCTGTCCAATCAGCCATGATTTCAGCTTTTAGATGAGGGTTTTGATATTGGAACATAATGCCACTACTTAGGGGATGGTAATATAGATAGTCTTTGCGATAAAAAAGATTGCTATAGTGTCCGATCCACTCTGAACGAGGGAAAATACCAAATACACCCCTTAGACCCTTGTAAGAAAAATCATAGCTTAATGTGAGGCTTAAATTGTTGGGTGAATTAAAGAGGAGATTTTGATGGCCCATATCAAGAATGGTATAAATACCAGCCTTTAGATTCTGATTATAAAAACTAAAGCCTATCTCTGGGTGCAGGGCAGCTGAAAAGAGCGTGCGAGTAGGCCAGTGATAGATTTGAGATTCCTCAAGATTGTCTAGTAAAAAGTCAAAATCAAATCCATAAATAAAGGAATATGGTTTGGATGGATATGTGGAGGAGGTTGTTAGAATCTCTTCAGATGGTTGTTTGGTGGAATCTGATGGGGATAAATTTTGAGCTAAGATAGGGGAAGCACACCACAAAAATGTGGCGGCAAATTTTATAAAACTATTTTGCATAAACTTCTAGTTGGATATTGATATTTACTAAATCGCTTAATACCATATCGCCAAAGCTTTTTCCAATATCAAAATCTTTTCTATTGACTTTACCTGTGATCTCAATTGCCATAAATTCTTGTTTAGTCATTGGGTTGGTACCAGGACCATTGACTTCTACATCCCAAACAACAGGCTTGGTAACACCGCGTAGAGTAAGATTACCATAGATTTTATTGCCCTCATGCTTTGTCATGACAAACTTGCCATCAGGAAATTTTTTGGAATCAAAAAAATCAGGAGCGTTGAGATGATCTTCTCTTTTTTGATTCTTAGTATCAATACTGCTAGTCTGCACAGAGCCTTCAAGAGAGTTTATTTTTTTTGTTTTAGGATCAATATCTATCTTGCCATCAAAGTTATTGAATCCTCCAGTTACTTTGCTTAGACTTAAGTGCTTGACATCAAAGCCAACACTTGAGTGAGCCATATCGATTGTATAAGGTTTAGCCTGAGCTAGACCAAAAAGTGTGGTAAGTGCCAAAGCAGAAAACATAAGTTTTTTCATCTTTTATCCTTTTTTGAAATATTTTGGGATTATAGTTATAAAGGGTTAATTTATTGTAAGCTGGTTTTTAGCTTTTTGATGCGATGTGTACTTTCTTTACTCCCAAGAATAAGTAGTGCTTCAGCTACCCCAATCCCACCACCTTTTTTTAGCAGTGCTAAGCGTAAAAGAGGCATCAGGTTTTTTGGTTTGATGGCTAGATTCTCTGCACTTATATGTAAGAAGTCTTTGATCTTATCTAGGTTGGAGAGATCTGCAGAGATTAATTGCTCCTCAATGTTATCTAAGATTGCTTTATAGCTGGAATCAAATTGGGCAAAAAGCTTGGCATCAAAATTTTCTTGAGGATGGAAAATTTCTTTGATCATTTTGCAGGCCTCAAGTAGGGTATGCACTCTGGTTTTAATTTCATTAAATAGTGTTTGCAGTTGCGTTTCATTGAGTTTTGAGAGGATGGGGGTAAGGTCTAAGTCTAGCTCGCATAAAAGTTGCTTCAATCTAGAATCTTCACAGGCTTTAATGTAATGCGCATTAAGCCAAAGGAACTTTTCGCTATTGTATTGACTAGGAGAGGTGGAGAGATGAGTGGTATCAAACTTTTCAATCATTTCTATGAGACTAAAAATCTCTTCATCTCCACAGCTCCAGCCAAGCCTTACAAGAAAGTTTAATAAAGATTCTGGTAGGTAGCCAGCATTTTTATACTCCATGACGCTTAAAGCCCCATGACGTTTGCTAAGTTTAGCCCCATCGCTGCCTAAAATCATAGGCACATGGAAAAACTCAGGTATTTTAAAATCTAGTGCATTATAAATAACAATTTGTTTGGGCGTATTGCTAAGATGGTCATCACCACGGATAATATGGCTTACTCCCATTAGGGCATCATCAATTGCCACTACAAAGTTGTAAGTAGGGCTACCATCGCTACGCGCGATGATAAAATCATCAACCTCACTAGCATCAAATCGCATTTTTCCTTTGATGCCATCATGAAATTCAATTGTGCCTTTTAGGGGTGCTTTGATTCTGACTACGGGTGAGTTGTGAGGTGGCGTGCCATTAAAGTCACGATAGCGATTGTCATAGCGAGGAGTTTGCTTTTTGGCTTCTTGCTCTTTGCGCAGCTCTTCTAATTCTTCTTTGGTCATATAGCAGTAATAGGCTTTATTAGATTCTAGAAGTTTTTGAATGTAGCTTTTGTAGATATCAAAGCGTTTTGATTGGTATTCAATCTCTCTATCATGTTTTAACCCTACCCATTTAAAGGCTTCTAAAATTGCTTGTGTGGCTTCTTCTGAATTGCGTGCAAGGTCGGTATCTTCGATTCTAAGCAAAAATTCACCCTTGTGCTTTTTGGCAAAAAGATAATTAAAAAGCGCAGTGCGCAAGCCCCCTATATGTAGATGGCCTGTTGGACTTGGGGCAAAACGAGTGATGATTTTTTGCATAAGAAACCTTTTTAATTTATGTGAAAATTTGACTTATTTTACATTAAAATTGCCAAAGATTGTAAGAGATAGGAGTGCTATGTGGAGCAGGGCGGATTTATTGCTGTACTTTTTATCATAGGTTTGGTGGTTGAAGCTATTACTGGTGCACTTGCTGCAGGTAGATATAAAATGGACTTAATGGGCGTGATTTTTATCGCGCTTATTACAGCTTTGGGTGGGGGGAGTTTAAGGGATGTGCTTTTTAACCATCACCCTACCACTTGGATACGCCATCCAGAATATATTTTATTGATCATTATATCTGCCTTGCTTGCTACTAGAATCCCAAAGATTATTGATAGGATTAAGAGTGTGTTTTTGATCTTAGATGCCATTGGGCTAGCTGTATTTAGCGTGATAGGTACAGCCATTGTTATGGAGCTTTATGATAGTGTGATTTTGGCTATTTGTGGAGGGGTGATTACAGGTGTTTTTGGGGGGATTTTACGAGATATTTTATGCAATGAAATACCGCTAATTTTCCAAAAAGAGATTTATGCTAGCGCTTCTATTGTGGCTAGTGGATTGTATTTTATCTTGGTTAAAAATCTTGGAATGAGTGTGCATCAATCTATGTTAATAGCAATAGTTTGTGCCACAGCTCTAAGGCTTGCTGGGATTTATTTTAAGCTAGGATTGCCTGTTTTTAAAATAGATGAAGATAAAAGGGATTTTTAAGGTTTTTTGATTTTATTTTTGACTTTATTTTTGATTCTAATAAATAAGGATGATATTTTTGTAAGAGCTGTATTGTTTTTATTAGAGGCTGAAAGTTTTTGATATTCTTTTTGCTTATTTTTATAAGCTAGCTTAAATTGTCCTTGTGAGATTTTTGATACTTTTCTTTGAGCAAAGATATGATCAAAGAAAGTTTCTAACTTTTTTTCATAATAAGCTTTAGCATCAATACTAAAGGCCTTTTCTCTCAATATTTTTAGGTAGGCTTGTGGATCTTGATGGATATGCTGGATATAGCCTATACATTCATCTATGCTGCTAAAGTCAGAGAGATTGATAAAGGAATTTGGATTGAGAAAAGATTGCAGGGAATCTTTAGTATATCCCCCCCCCCCTAGAAAATTAGCATTACTAAGAAGTGGATCTCCCCAGTATATAGGAACAGTCTTGGCGCCTAGCGCTTCAATGAGCTTTTCTGTCACATAGCCAGGTGAGCTTGAGTTTTCAAAAGCGATGTTAAATTTATAGCCTTTAAGAAAATCTAGCTTGGAATCTACTGGCGCACCAATATTATTTTTGTATCGTCCACCGCTGGCAACAAACTCTTTTTTGCTTAGAGCATTGAAAAAATCTTCTCTCTTTCTAGCTCCGCCACCATTGCTTACTACAAAGCTGCAAAATCCACGATTTAATAACTCATCTTCATTTTCAAAGAGATGCTTTTTTAATGCCAGATTTAAAGCTTCTTCATAGATTATAAAAAGAGGGAAGCGCAAATATCGATCTAAAAAATCAATCGCATCAAAGCCTATCGCATAGTCATAGAGATTGAAATCCGGACTAAAGTTTTCACCTGTGAAAAAAATTTTAATGCAATTGTATTTTAGGTGATTGTTGCCAAAAACACTACATAGTAGAAAGTCTGGATTGTCGCTTTTTATGACATTGTATTTTTTAGAAAGAAATTTGATGAAATAATTTTTTTCAAAATCCTTATTCCACCAATCTGTAATATTTATTTTAATGCTAGGCTTCATTGCGTATTTTTATGATCCAAACTTATTCAAAATAGCTTAGGATCTCATAACCATTTTCTTTTAAAAGTTTATCTTTTTGCATTAGTTTCAAATCACTAGCTACCATTTCTTTGACTAGTGATTCTAGATTGTATTCTGGTATCCACCCAAGCTTCTCTCTAGCCTTTGTGGAATCACCTATTAGAAGCTCTACTTCAGTAGGACGGAAATATCTAGGATCTACTGCGACAACTTCACGGCCTAATTCAAGTTTAAAATCTCCATGACAGGCTTTGATGATACCTTTTTCATCTACCCCTTCACCGATAAACTCAAGTTCAATCCCCAGCTCATTAAAAGCCATTTTTACAAAGTCACGCACTTGTGTTGTGATACCTGTGGCAATCACCCAATCTTCAGCCTTTTGAGCTTGGAGAATCATCCACATCATTCTGACATAGTCCTTTGCATGTCCCCAATCACGTTTAGCAGATAGATTGCCAAGATAAAGTTTGTCTTGTAAGCCTAAGGCTATTTTGGCTACTGAACGGGTAATTTTACGTGTGACGAAAGTTTCTCCGCGGATAGGGCTTTCGTGATTAAATAAGATTCCATTGCTAGCAAAGATATTATAGGCTTCACGGTAATTAACAGTGATCCAATAGGCATAAAGCTTGGCACATGCATAAGGGGAGCGTGGGTAGAATGGTGTTTTTTCATTTTGGGGGATCTCTTGCACAAGTCCATAAAGCTCGCTTGTAGAGGCCTGATAGATTTTAGTCTTTTGTATCAAGTTTAAAAGGCGCACAGCCTCTAAGATCCTAAGGGTGCCAACTCCATCTGCATTGGCCGTGTACTCTGGAGTTTCAAAGGAAACAGCCACATGGCTCATGGCAGCGAGGTTGTAGATTTCATCTGGTTGAGTTTCTTGGATGATGCGAGTAAGATTCATAGAATCAGTCATATCGCCATAGTGGAGAAAGAAGTTTCTGTTTTGTTGATGAGGGTCTTGATAGAGGTGATCGATCCTATCTGTATTAAAAAGAGAGCTACGACGTTTAATACCATGAACCTCATAGCCCTTTTTAAGTAAAAATTCTGCAAGATAGGCGCCATCTTGACCTGTGATACCAGTAATTAGTGCAACCTTTGCCATTTGATTCCTTTTTTTTAGGGGATTATAGTCTAAAAGGATAAATTATTTTTAGAAGTCATCTCGTATGCGTAGAAATACCGGGTGTTTGGGATGATTGTTTTTGGTTTTTTGATAATATTTGTAGGTGATGATTGTGCCTACTTTAGGTGGATTTGCCCTCATGAGATCGCTAAAGCCACTGCCAATTTTTACTATTTGTTTTGAGATGATGTCTTCACAGATTATTGAACCCATGACTTTAGCGTATTTTCCTGCACCTTTTTCATATCCTTTAATCATGCATTCAGAATCAAAAAATACCTTAAACTTCAGGGCGCTTCTATCGCGGCCAGTGAGGTAGGGAGTATCATTTTTTCTTAAAATAATACCTTCGCCCCCATTATGTTTGATCTGATGGAAAAAGTGAGTGATTTCTTCAAGCTTTGTAAATTGATATTGAGGGATGATTCTAATATAGGGTGCATGGTGGATAGAAAGATAGTCTTTAATAACTTGAAGTCTAGCAGATAGATTGCCTTTTTGATTAGGCACTTCAAAAATGTTAAACTTAAGATCTTTCCAGGCTTCTTGGCGATTATGGTTTTTGATGATAGAGATGATTTTTTCAAACTCATTGCGATTGCTCCAAAGCTCTCCATCAAGCTCAAAAGGTGGAAAGTTTTCTAAAAACCATTTAGGCGCATGAATGGGTTTGCCACTTTTAGCAAAAAGCTGCTTCCCATCCCAATAAGCACGCATCCCATCAAGTTTTTCGCTAATAAGATATTGTGAAGGATCAATGTTTTGGAGATTTTCTAAGACTACAGGTAAAATAAGCTTGGGGCTAGATAAGGCCTGGCTAAGGCCAAGATAGATTAAAAGAATAAGGGAGAGTAGTTTTGTTTGCTTTAGCATCGCTTAAAGTCATCCTCGATTCTAATAATATCATCCTCGCCTAGATATTCTCCCATTTGTATCTCAATGATAACTAGATCTATTTTACCATGATTGGCTAGACGGTGTGCCTTGCCAGCAGGGATGTAAGTAGATTGGTTTGGATGGAGCTCAAAGATGCGATCTTCTAGAGTGATTGTTGCATTGCCGCTGACAATAATCCAGTGTTCATTTCTGTGGCAGTGCTTTTGTAGACTTAGACGTGCTTGTGGCTTGACAAGAATCTTTTTGATTTTGTAAGTGGGAGCCTCAAGTAAAACTTGATAGCTACCCCATGGTCGATAGGTAAGGGTATGAAACTTTGTTAAATGTGGGTGGGTGGTGTTAATTTGTGGGATGAGATTTTTTATTTCTTCACTGCGTCCTTTTTGAGCAATGAGTAAAGAATCTATAGTATCAATGACTAAGAGGTTATCTATGCCTAAAGTGGCTACAAAACGATCTGATAGAATAAAATTGTTTTTAGAATCGTTTTCCAAAATATTGGGATGTGATATTTTTTCAGATTTGTCATATTCATTAGCTAGAGAATCAAAACTACCAATATCACTCCATTCAAAATCTGCCTGAACACAAGCAACTCTTTTGCTTCTTTCCATCAAGGCATAATCAATGCTAATAGAAGGTATATTTAAGCTAAGATCTTTTGATAGTCGTAAGCAAGTACTTTTGTGCCAATCATCATGTATATCTTCCCTAAGGGCATGATCATAGACATTTTTGGTCATATCAAAAACTTCTTTGGCATGTGTTTTTAGCTCATTTAAGAAGGTGCCAGCACGGAAACAAAACATGCCACTATTCCAGTAAAAGTCTTTAGATTCTATATAGGATTTTGCAGTGGCTAAATCTGGTTTTTCGACAAATTGTTGAACAATTTTATCTTTAGCCTTAATGTATCCATAGCCTGTATGAGGAGATGTAGGAATAATACCAAAAGTTGTGAGATAGTCCTGTTTAGCCAGATCTATAGCTTCATAGATTGTTTGTATATAATGCTTAGAATCTTGAATATAATGATCGCTAGGTAGGATTAAAAGAATATCCTCTGGCTTGGCATTAAGTGCACTAAGAGCAATAGCAGGTGCCGTATTTTTGGGAATTGATTCTAAAATAATGCTAGCTATGGGAATGGAAATATTTTTGGCTTGATCTTTTATGAGAAAATAAAATTGCTCATTAGATATTATTTCAAAGCTTGCATCCTCTAAAGAGAGCAGTGGAGCGTTGCGTAGCAATGTTTGCTGAAACAGGGAGTGAGAACCTATAAGTGTGTTAAACTGTTTGGGAAAGCTTTCTCTAGAAATAGGCCAGAGGCGAGTGCCGCTACCACCACATAAAATAACAATTTTAAGAGCCATGTTAGTCCTTAGCCAAATTTTAATTTAATAACTAGCTACTTTAAATGGTAGCATATTCTTAAATTTTTAATTTAGATTTCTAGCTAAAATTGTTAAAATTTTTAATAGATTTTAATAACTAAGCTATGATTTTTTCATTTTTCAATTTTTCATTCATAGGAATCTCACTCAATTAAACTTTTTGAAATTTTTATATAGCTTTAATGTTGATCTTTTTGATTTTAGTTTATACTTGACTTTTTAAATAAAAGCTGATATAATTCGCCCTTCATAAATCAATCATTATATTATTATGCTGGTTTAGCTCAGTTGGTAGAGCAGCTGCCTTGTAAGCAGCAGGTCGGGGGTTCAAGTCCCTTAACCAGCTCCATTTCAAACTCTTTACAGACTTTTCTGTTTCAGTGTTTGACCAGTTTTTTCTGACAGTGTTATTTTTTGGTGAGATACTCAAGTGGCCAACGAGGGCAGACTGTAAATCTGCTGACTTTGTCTTCCGTGGTTCGAATCCACGTCTCACCACCACTTTTCAGAGTTTTAGTAAATAAAGTGATGCGGGAATAGCTCAGTTGGCTAGAGCATCAGCCTTCCAAGCTGAGGGTCGCGGGTTCGAGCCCCGTTTCCCGCTCCATACTGGGAGCTGATTTAGCAGAGGTTTATCTTCTTGTATATTTTGCTTTTGCTCCAGTAATAATGCCCATATAGCTCAGTGGCAGAGCACTTCCTTGGTAAGGAAGAGGTCGGCGGTTCAATCCCGCTTATGGGCTCCAGTTTATTGATTTTATTTTCATTTGGATTAAGGCTTTAGTTTAGCTTTTTAGTGTAGAATTAGGCTTTTAAATCTTTGAAATTTTTTAGAGGAGAAAAATATGGCTAAAGAAAAATTTGTCAAAAGTAAACCGCATGTCAATGTTGGAACAATCGGACACGTAGACCATGGTAAAACTACTTTGAGTGCGGCAATTTCTGCTGTATTGTCTGTAAAAGGTCTTGCAGAAATGAGAGATTATGACAATATCGATAATGCACCTGAAGAGAAAGAAAGAGGTATTACCATTGCTACTTCTCACATTGAGTATGAAACAGAAAATCGTCACTATGCTCACGTAGACTGCCCAGGACACGCTGACTATGTAAAAAATATGATCACTGGTGCTGCTCAGATGGATGGAGCGATCCTTGTTGTATCTGCTGCTGATGGCCCTATGCCACAAACTCGTGAGCACATTCTACTTTCTCGCCAAGTAGGTGTTCCTTATATTGTTGTTTTCCTTAATAAGCAAGATATGGTTGATGATCAAGAGTTGCTTGACCTTGTTGAAATGGAAGTTAGAGAATTATTAAGTGCATATGAATTCCCTGGCGATGATACTCCTATTGTTGCAGGTTCTGCTCTTAAGGCTCTTGAAGAGGCTAAAAGTGGAAATCTTGGTGAGTGGAGTGAGAAAGTACTAAAGCTAATGGCTGAGGTAGATGCTTATATTCCAACTCCAGAAAGAGATACTGATAAAACTTTCTTGATGCCTGTTGAAGACGTTTTCTCAATCGCTGGTCGTGGAACTGTTGTAACAGGAAGAATCGATAGAGGTGTTGTAAAAGTTGGTGATGAGGTAGAGATTGTTGGTATTAGAGATACTCAAAAAACTACAGTTACTGGCGTTGAAATGTTTAGAAAAGAGCTAGATCAAGGTGAAGCTGGTGATAATGTTGGTATTCTTTTGAGAGGAACTAAGAAAGAAGAAGTTGAGAGAGGTATGGTTCTTTGTAAGCCAGGATCAATCACTCCTCATAAGAAGTTTGAAGGTGAAATCTATGTTCTTTCTAAGGACGAAGGTGGTCGCCACACTCCTTTCTTTGATGGCTATAGACCACAGTTTTATGTACGTACAACTGACGTGACTGGTTCAATCAAGCTACCTGATGGTGTAGAGATGGTTATGCCTGGTGATAATATTAAGATCACTGTTGAGCTTATTACTCCAATCGCACTTGAATTAGGAACTAAATTTGCTATCCGTGAGGGTGGTAGAACTGTTGGTGCTGGTGTTGTTACAAAGATTATTGAATAATTAGGATTGACAATGAAGGTTAAAATTGGATTGAAGTGTTCTGAGTGTGGTGATATTAACTATAGCACTACAAAGAATGCAAAAACTAATACAGAAAAACTGGAGCTCAAAAAATTCTGTCCAAGATTAAATAAGCACACAGTGCATAAAGAAGTAAAGCTAAAAAGCTAAGTCCTAGAGGAATATCCTCTAGGATTTTAGGTCAGTAGCTCCAATGGTAGAGCGTCGGTCTCCAAAACCGAGTGTTGGGGGTTCGAGTCCCTCCTGGCCTGCCATTCGCTAAATTAGATGGAAGTTAAAACTAAATTAAAGTTGTAAGAAATGAGAAAAATAATTACCTATTACAAAATGGCAAGAGAAGAGCTTGAAAAAGTAATTTTCCCCACTAAGGAACAAAGGCGTACAGCGTTTATTTCTGTTCTTGTAGTTGTAAGTGCAGTTTCTATTTTTTTAGCTTTGGTAGATTTTATTTTGTCTGCTTCTGTATCTAGTATTCTTTGATTATATAGGAGAGTTTTATGTCGCTAGATTGGTATGCAATACAGACCTATTCTGGTAGTGAACAAGCAGTAGAGCGAGCAATTAGAAATTTAATGGATAATGCCAAAATTGATTGCCGTATTGTTGTTCCTACAGAGGATGTATTTGAATATAAAAATGGTAAAAAAATTATGAAACAGCGTAGTATCTATCCTGGATATGTTTTTATCCAAGTTGAGCTTGATACTTCTATTTGGCATATGATTCAGAAATTGCCAAAGGTTTCAAAATTTATTGGTGAAGATAAAAAGCCAACACCATTAAGTCAAGAGGATGTGAATTCTATCCTAGAAAAAATAGAAAAGCGTGCTGAGCCTAAGCCTAAAATTTTCTTTGGCAAAGGTGAAGTGGTGCGTATTATTAATGGACCATTTGTAAACTTTACAGCTGTGGTTGAAGAATATGATGTTGAGCATGAAAAACTAAAACTTAATGTTTCTATCTTTGGTAGGAATACTCCTATAGAGATACTGTATTCACAAGTAGAAAAAATAGTATAAGTAAGGATGAAATATGGCAAAAAAGATTGTTGGTGAGTTAAAACTCCAAATTCCTGCTGGCAAGGCGAATCCATCTCCACCTGTTGGACCAGCTCTTGGTCAAAGAGGAATTAATATTATGGAATTCTGTAAGGCTTTTAATGAAAAAACTAAAGACATGGGTAATTTTAATATCCCTGTTTTGATTACTGTATATCAAGATAAGAGCTTTAGCTTTATTACAAAAAAGCCACCGGTAACTGATTTGATTAAAAAAGCTGCAAATATTACAAAGGGATCTGATAATCCTTTAAAAAATAAAATTGGCACATTAACTCAAAAGCAACTTGAAGAGATTGCCAATACAAAAATGGAAGATCTGAATGCTAATGATATTGAAGCAGCAAAAAAGATTGTTGCAGGCAGTGCCAGAAGCATGGGTATCGACATTGTAGATTAATATTTAAAAAATAAATAAAATATGGAGATTGAAAGGTATGGGAAAAAAGGTAGCCAAAAGATTACAAAATTTGCTATCAAAGTTTGATAGCACACAGTTGTTTAATTTAGAAGAGGGTGTTAAAGTAGCAAAGAGCCTTGCCTCTGCTAAATTTGATGAAACTGTTGAAATTTCGCTAAGACTTGGCGTTGACCCAAGACATGCCGACCAGATGATAAGAGGAGCAGTAGTATTGCCACATGGTACTGGTAAGAAGGTTCGTGTAGCAGTATTTGCCAAAGACCTAAAGGCTGATGAGGCTAAAAAAGCTGGTGCGGATATCGTGGGCGATGATGATTTAGTTGAAATGATTAAAAATGGAAATATTGACTTTGATATGCTTATTGCCACACCAGATATGATGGCTCTTGTTGGTAAAGTAGGTAGGATTTTAGGACCAAAGGGACTAATGCCAAATCCAAAGACTGGAACCGTAACCGTGGAAGTGGGTAAGGCTGTGGAGAATGCTAAGAGTGGGCAGGTGAACTTTAGAGTTGATAAAAAGGGAAATATTCATGCTCCTCTTGGTAAGGTTAGTTTTTCAGAAGATAAAATTAAAGATAATTTAGTAGAATTCTTAAAAACTATTAATCGTTTAAAACCAGCTAGTGCAAAAGGTAAGTATATTAAAGGTGCTGCTCTATCATTGACAATGTCTCCATCAGTCAAGTTAGATGCACAGGAATTGATGGATATTAAATAACGCTTATCTAGTTTTTATCTTTAGACTAGAGACTATAAGGGCGCAAGCTTAATGTATATTTTATTCCTTATATAAGTTTAAGTCTAGAAAGGAGGAAATAATGACAAAGCAAGACAAGAAAGCTTTAGTAGATTCTTTAATCTCAGAATTTAAGGAATCTAACACTTTGGTTATCTGTGACTATAAGGGCTTGACAGTTAAGCAGCTTGAAGCTTTGAGAGATGCGGCTAGAAAATCAGAAGCTAGAGTGCAGGTTATTAAAAATACACTTGCAAAAATTGCTTTAAAGGAAGCTGGCTATCCTGATTTTGATATTAAAGATACTAATATCTTTATTTGGAGCAATGAGCAAATTAGTCTTTCAAAGTTTGTAACAAAATTTGCTGATGATAATAAAGAAGCCTTTAGCGTTAAGATGGGTTGTTTTGATGGAGAAGTTGTTGATGCAGCGCATATTACAGCAATCTCTAAAATGCCAAGTCGTGATGAACTTATTGGTATGCTATTGTCTGTTTGGACTGGCCCAGCGCGCTATTTTGTTACGGCATTAGATAATTTAAAGAAACAAAAAGAAAATGAATAATTTGAGGAGTTAAAAATGGCAATTACAAAAGAAGAAATTTTAGATTATATTGGTGGTATGTCTGTTCTTGAGCTTTCAGAGCTTGTTAAGGCTTTCGAAGAGAAGTTTGGTGTTTCTGCTGCTCCTACTGTAGTGGCTGGTGGAGCTGTTGCTGCTGGTGGAGCTGCTGGTGGTGAAGAGAAGACAGAATTTAATATTGTACTTGCTGATGCTGGTGCTAATAAGATTAATGTTATTAAAGTCGTAAGAGAGATTACAGGTCTTGGTCTTAAAGAGGCTAAAGAAGCTACAGAATCTACTCCAAGCGTACTTAAAGAGGGTGTAAGCAAAGAAGATGCTGAAGCCTTCAAGAAAAAGCTAGAGGAAGCAGGGGCAAAAGTAGAGGTAAAATAACCCTTGATAACTTTTAAAATTATGTCAAACCCAAGGCTTTAATGGCTTTGGGTTTTTTGTGTTAACGCTCTAATAAATTTGTTTGGCAGATTTGCTTAGAGTGTTTGCTCTTTAATTCTTAAAACTTATAATAACGAAGGTTGAATATGCTAGCAGAAATAAAAACAAAAAATCGACTTCGCGTTGACTTTACTCAATCATCACAAAATCTAAAAATTCCAAATTTATTACTTTTGCAACGAGATAGCTATGATTCCTTTTTAATGCCTAAAGATGGCAAAGAAAGCGGGATTGATAGTGTATTTCGCTCAATTTTCCCTATCCAAGATTCTCAAAATCGTTTGATTCTTGAATATGATGGATATGAGTTTGGTAAGCCAAAATACACTGTAAGAGAGGCTATGGAGCGTGGAATTACTTATTCTATCCCATTAAAAATTAAAATACGCCTTGTTTTGCTTGACAGAGATGATAAGACAGATAAAAATACGATTAAAGATATTAAGGAGCAGAGTATTTTTATCCGTGAGATTCCTTTGATGACGGACAGAATCTCTTTTATCATTAATGGTGTAGAGCGTGTGGTGGTAAATCAGCTTCATAGAAGTCCTGGCGTTATTTTTAAAGAGGAAGAATCTGCTACAACTTCAAATAAGCTTGTTTATACTGGACAGATCATTCCAGATAAGGGATCTTGGTTATATTTTGAATATGATTCAAAAGATACATTATTTGTTAGGATCAATAAGCGCAGAAAAGTGCCTATTACTATCCTTTTGCGTGCAATGGGATATAGCAAACAAGAGATTTTAAAAATATTCTATCCATTGTTAAAAGTTCGTATTGAAAAAGGTAAGCATCTTATTGAGTTTGATCCTGAAAACTATAATGGTAGAGTTGAATATGATATTAAGGATGCTAATGGCGAGGTTGTTATTGAGTCTGGTAAACGTCTAACGAAGAAAAAGGCTCAAGAGCTTTATGATAAAGGTTTAAAATGGATTGAATATCCTACACTTTTAGAGCGTTATTTAGCTCAACCTGTTGTAGATCCTAAGAGTGGTGAAGTGCTTTTTGATGTGCTTACTCAGCTTGATGAAGCTAAGGTTAAAAAAATTACTGATTATAAGATTAAAGAATTTGTAATTGCTAATGATCTGGCTAGTGGCCATGATGATGGTATTTTGCGTTCATTTATCGCGGATGCAGATCCTTTAAAAATGCTACGTCAAAGTGAAAAAATAGAGGATGAAAATGATCTAGCAGCAATTAGAATCTACAAGGTAATGCGCCCTGGTGAGCCTGTCACTAAAGATGTAGCTAAGCAGTTTGTTAGACAACTATTCTTTGATCCTGAAAGATATGATCTTACACGCGTTGGTCGTATGAAGATGAATCATAAGTTAGGATTAGAGATTCCTGATTATATAACCGTTCTTACTCATAGTGATATTATTGAGAGCATTCGCTATCTTATTAAGGTAAAAAATGGCCAAGGTAGAATTGATGATCGTGACCATTTAGGAAATAGAAGAATCCGTGCTATTGGTGAGTTGCTTGCTAATGAATTGCATTCTGGGCTAGTAAAGATGCAAAAGGCAATTAAAGATAAGCTTACAACTTCAAATCTTAACCTTGAGACTTTAATGCCTCTTGATTTGATTAACTCTAAAATGATTACATCAACAATTTTAGAGTTTTTTACAAGCGGACAGTTATCACAATTTATGGATCAGACTAACCCATTATCAGAAGTTACTCATAAACGTCGTTTATCTGCACTTGGTGAGGGTGGTTTGGTAAAAGAGCGAGTGGGATTTGAAGCTCGTGATGTTCATCCTACACATTATGGAAGAATTTGTCCTATTGAAACTCCAGAAGGTCAGAATATTGGTTTGATCAATACATTATCTACCTTCACTCATGTCAATGACCTTGGTTTTATTGAGGCGCCATATCGTCGCGTAGAAAATGGAAGAGTGCTTGATGAAGTGGTCTATTTGACTGCTACACAAGAAGATGGTCATGTTATTGCTCCAGCAAGTACAAAGTTGGATGCTAAGGGTAATATTATTGAAGATTTGATTGATACGCGCGTGGGAGGTGAGATCACACTTAGTGAAAAAAGCAGAGTAACTCTTATAGACCTTAGCCCTAGAATGCTTGTAGGGGTTGCAGCTTCGCTAATTCCATTCCTAGAGCATGATGATGCTAACCGTGCTTTGATGGGTTCTAACATGCAACGTCAAGCAGTTCCATTATTGATCCCAGATGCTCCGATCGTAGGGACAGGTATTGAAAAAGTGATTGCTAGAGATGCATGGGAGGCTATCAAGGCTAAGCGTGCTGGAGTAGTTGAAAAGGTAGATGCTAAAAATATCTATATATTATGCGAGGATGAAAATGGTGCTTATATTGATAGCTATCCTTTGCAAAAGAATCTAAGGACTAATCAGAATACAAGCTTTACTCAGCGTCCTATCGTAAAAGTGGGTGATAAGGTAAGTGAGGGTCAGATTATTGCTGATGGCCCAAGTATGGATAGCGGTGAGCTTGCTTTGGGTAAAAACGTACGTGTAGCCTTCATGCCTTGGAATGGTTATAATTTTGAGGATGCTATTGTTGTAAGTGAGCGCTTGATCAAGGAAGATTATTTTACTTCTGTACATATTTATGAGAAAGAGATTGAGGCTCGTGAGCTTAAACATGGAGTTGAAGAGATTACTCGTGATATTCCTAATGTTAGAGAAGATGATGTAGCTCACCTTGATGAGAGCGGGATTGTAAAAATTGGCACCTATGTTAGTGGGGGTATGATTCTTGTAGGTAAGGTTAGCCCTAAGGGTGAAGTTAAATCAACGCCAGAAGAGCGCTTACTTCGTGCAATTTTTGGAGAAAAAGCTGGACATGTAGTTAATAAATCTCTTTATTGCCCTCCTTCATTAGAAGGTACGGTTGTGGATGTAAAAATCCTGACTAAAAAAGGATATGAGAAAGATGAGCGCGCACTTAGCGCTTATGAGCAAGAAAAAGCCGTGCTTGATATTGAGCACCATGACCGCTTGACTATGCTTGATAAAGAAGAGCGCTTAAGAATTAATATTATGCTGAGTAAAGAAGCATTGGGATCTAGTGCTAGTATAGAGAAGAAAAGCTATAAGAAGGGTGATATTATCCCACAAGATGAGATTGCTAGCATCAATCGCTTTGCCCTTAATACATTAATCAAGAGCTATCCTAAAGCTGTGCAGCAAAAATACAATCAGATTAAGGCAAACTTCCTTGAGCAAAAGAAGATTCTGGGTGAGGAGCATTTAGAGAAGCTTTCAATACTTGAAAAAGATGATATTTTGCCAAGTGGTGTTGTTAAGCGAGTAAAGATTTATGTAGCTGCTAAACGTAAATTGAAAGTGGGTGATAAAATGGCTGGACGCCATGGAAATAAAGGTATTGTTTCTAATATTGTCCCAGCTGTTGATATGCCATATACCATTGATGGAGAGCCTGTTGATATTGTGCTAAATCCATTGGGTGTGCCAAGTCGTATGAATATTGGACAAATTTTAGAAGTGCATTTGGGACTTGTAGGAAGAAACTTTGGTCATCAAATAGCAGCCATGCTAGAAAATCAGACTAAAACCTTCATTAAAGATTTGCGTACAAAAATGTTAGAAATTGCTTCTGCTGTTAGCCAAAATGATACAGCAATGCATGATTTGATCAAAAATGCTACTGATGAAGAGTTATTGGCGTATGCACGTGATTGGAGCAATGGTGTAAAGTTTGCAATCCCTGTATTTGAAGGTATTTCTCAGGATAAGTTTAATAAACTTTTTGAGATGGCAAAGATTGCTATGGATGGCAAAACTGATCTTTATGATGGTAAGACAGGTGAGAAGATTCGCGAGCGTGTCAATGTAGGCTATATGTATATGCTTAAGCTTCACCATTTAGTAGATGAGAAGGTTCATGCTAGAAGCACAGGTCCTTATAGTCTTGTTACTCAGCAGCCAGTAGGTGGTAAGGCGTTATTTGGTGGTCAGAGATTTGGTGAGATGGAGGTGTGGGCATTAGAAGCTTATGGTGCTGCACATACTCTTAAAGAAATGCTTACTGTAAAATCTGATGATGTTAAGGGTAGAGAGAATGCTTATAAGGCAATTACCAAGGGAGAGGCTGTTGGAGAATCTGAAATCCCAGAAACTTTCTATGTTCTTACTAAAGAACTTCAGTCCTTGGGGCTTGATGTTAATATTTTTGGTGAAGAGGTTGATGAGGATGGTCAACCTAAACCTATCGTGATTGAAGAAGAGAAGCGCCCTAAAGACTTTAATACTCTTCAATTAGTTTTAGCTAGTCCAGATAAGATTCGCTCTTGGAGCCGCGGTGAGGTTAAAAAACCAGAAACTATTAACTATCGTACCTTAAAGCCAGAGCGAGATGGTTTATTCTGTACAAAGATTTTTGGTCCTGTAAGAGATTATGAATGTCTTTGTGGTAAGTATAAAAAGCCAAGATATAAGGGTATTACTTGTGAAAAATGTGGGGTAGAAGTTACAAGCTCTAAGGTCCGTCGTTCTCGTATGGGGCATATTGAGCTTGTTACACCGGTTGCCCATATTTGGTATGTGAGCTCTTTACCAAGCAGAATCGGCACACTTCTAGGTGTCAAGATGAAAGATCTTGAGCGTGTACTATATTATGAAGCCTATATTGTTAAAGAGCCTGGTGAGGCATTTTATGATAATGAGTCTACTAAGCCTGTTATGAAATATGACGTGCTTAATGAAGAGCAGTATCAAGAGATTTCTAAGCGCTTTGAGGATAGAGGTTTTGTTGCTCAGATGGGTGGTAGTGTTGTAAAAGAGCTTTTAGAGGAGCTAGATTTAACAGAGCTTTTACGCAGTCTTAAAGAAGAGATTAAAAACACCAATGCTGAATCTAAGAAAAAAACTATCATCAAGCGCTTGAAGGTGGTTGAGAGTTTTGTAAATTCTGGTAATCGTCCAGAGTGGATGATGCTAACTGTGCTTCCTGTTCTTCCGCCGGATTTGCGTCCTTTGGTGGCTTTAGATGGTGGAAAATTTGCAGTAAGTGATGTTAATGACTTGTATCGACGCGTGATTAATCGTAATCAGCGTCTAAAAAGACTTTTAGAGCTTGATGCACCAGAGATCATTGTCCGCAATGAAAAGAGAATGCTGCAAGAGGCTGTAGATGCATTGTTTGATAATGGTAGAAATGCTAATGCTGTTAAGGGAGCTAACAAGCGACCATTGAAGTCTTTATCAGAGATCATTAAAGGTAAACAAGGAAGATTCCGCCAGAATCTACTTGGAAAGCGCGTAGACTTCTCTGGAAGAAGTGTTATTGTTGTAGGGCCAAACTTAAGAATGGATCAATGTGGTTTACCTAAGAATATGGCATTGGAGCTATTTAAGCCACATCTATTAGCTAAGCTTGAAGAGAAGGGCTATGCTACTACCATGAAGCAAGCTAAGAAAATGATTGAGCAAAAAAGCAATGAGGTTTGGGAGTGCTTGCAAGAAATTGTCGAGGGATATCCAATCTTACTTAACCGTGCACCAACTTTGCATAAACAATCTATCCAAGCATTCCATCCTAAGCTTATTGATGGTAAGGCAATTCAGTTGCATCCATTGGTATGTTCTGCATTTAATGCTGACTTTGATGGTGACCAAATGGCTGTGCATGTACCGCTTTCTCAGCAGGCAATCGCAGAGTGTAAGATTTTAATGCTTAGCTCTATGAATATCTTATTGCCAGCTAGTGGTAAGGCAGTAGCAGTGCCAAGTCAGGATATGGTTTTAGGCTTGTACTATCTTAGCCTTGAGAAAAATAAGGTAGCAGGAGAGCATAAGATTTTTGGAAATATCAATGAGATCATGATAGCTCTTGATGCTCAAAGCCTAGATATTAATGCTAAGATCCGTGCTATTATTGATCATAGAGTGGTGCATACAACTGTTGGTCGTATGATTCTTAAATCCATATTGCCAGATTTCGTGCCAGAGAATCTATGGAACAAAACATTGAAGAAAAAAGATATTGGTGCGCTTATTGACTATGTCTATAAAAATGGTGGTATTGGGATTACAGCGACATTCTTGGATAATTTGAAAAATCTTGGTTTCTCTTATGCTACTAAAGCTGGTATTTCTATTTCTGCAGCTGATATTATCGTATCTGATAATAAGCCTCAGTCTATTGAGTTGGCTAAGAAAGAGGTGAAAAAGATCCAGCAGCAATATGATCAGGGTCTTTTGACTGAACAAGAGCGTTATAATAAGATTATCGATATTTGGACTGATACAAATAATAAAATGGCCAAAGAGATGATGGAGCTTGTCGAGGCAGATAAGGGTGGATTTAACTCAATTTATATGATGGCAGATTCTGGTGCTAGAGGTAGTGCTACACAGATCCGTCAGCTTTCTGCTATGCGTGGTTTGATGGCTAAGCCTGATGGTACTATTATTGAAACCCCGATTATTTCTAACTTTAAAGAGGGGCTAAATGTACTTGAATACTTTACTTCAACACACGGTGCTAGAAAGGGTCTAGCTGATACGGCGCTCAAGACTGCTAATGCTGGTTATTTGACAAGAAAGCTTATTGATGTTTCTCAGAATGTTAAGATTGTCACTAATGACTGCGGGACTCACGAAGGTGTAGAGATTACTGATATTTCTGTGGGTAGTGAGTTGATTGAAAGCTTGGAAGAGCGTATCTTTGGTCGTGTATTGGCAGAAGATATTATAGATCCGATTACCAATGAGGTGTTGTATAGCGCAGGGATCTTGGTAGATGAAGTGATGGCTAAGCATATTGTTGAGATTGGAATCAAATCTGTAGTTATTCGTACGCCTGTAACCTGTAAGGCAGAGAAGGGGGTATGTGCTAAATGCTATGGACTAAATCTTGGTGAAGGTAAGATGAGTAAACCTGGTGAGGCTGTAGGGGTTATTGCAGCTCAATCTATTGGAGAGCCAGGAACTCAGCTTACGCTAAGAACATTCCACGTAGGTGGAACAGCTAGCAGAAGTCAGGAAGAGCGTGAGATTGTTGCAGAAAAAGAAGGCTTTATTAGGTATTACAATATTAAAACCTATAAGAATAAGGATGGCAAGAATATTGTAGCTAATCGCAGAAATGCAGCTGTATTTGTTGTAGAGCCAAAAATCAAAGCTCCATTTGATGGTGTTATTAAGATTGAGACTGTGCATGATGAAGTCTTTGCCCATGTTCAAGGTACAAAAGAAGAGGCCAAATTCTGTTTACGCCGCAATGATATAGCTAGACCAAATGAGCTAGCTGGTGTGGGTGGAAAGATCGAAGGTAAGCTTTATATTGCCTATGAAGATGGTCATAAGGTAAAAATGGGAGATAGTATCGTAGATATCATTAAGGATGGTTGGAATGTATCCAATCGTATCCCTTATGCAAGTGAGCTTTTAGTCGAAGATAATGCTCCTATTACCCAAAATATTATTGCTAAAGAAACAGGTATTGTTAAATATTACAATCTTGTGGCCGATCATCTTGAGCGTGTTAAGGATGTTAAGGCAGGGCAGGAGATCAAAGAGAAGGGATTATTTGCAGTGATTGCTGATGAAAATGATCGCGAGGCTGTACGTCATTATATTGCTCGTGGTTCTAAGATACTTATTGGTGATAACCAAGCAGTAGAATCTACATCAATGATTGCTGAAGGTAAGGGCAGTCAGTTGATTGCTACCTGGGATCCTTATAACACTTCTATCATCGCTGATGCAGCCGGTGTGGTACGTTTTGAGGATATTATTCCTGGAGTAAGTGTTGCTGAAAAAGAGGATGAAAATACAGGGGTTACAAGTCTTGTAGTAAATGAATATCTACCTGCTGGATGTAAGCCTACTATTATTATTGAGGTTAATAAGAAAGAGAGCATTCGCTATCAATTAGAATCTAAAACGGCTATTTCTGTAGTTGAGGGTGCGCAAGTATGTGTGGCTGATGTATTGGCTAGGACACCAAAAGCTACTGTTAAGTCTAGAGATATTACTGGTGGTCTACCACGTGTATCAGAATTGTTTGAGGCCAGAAAGCCAAAAGATTGCGCAATACTTTCAGAGGTAGATGGTGTGGTTAGCTTTGGTAAGCCAGTACGTAATAAAGAGCGCATCATCGTAACCACAAAAGAAGGAAATAGTGTTGAGTATCTTATTGATAAGAATCGCCAAATCCTTGTACATCCAGATGAATTTGTTCACGCTGGTGAAGCCATTACAGATGGAGTTGTCTCAAGCCATGATATCTTAAAGATTAGTGGTGAGAAGGAATTGCATAAATATATTATTTCTGAAGTGCAGCAGGTTTATCGTCGACAGGGTGTTAATATTGCTGATAAGCATATTGAAATTATTGTTTCTCAAATGTTGCGTCAAGTAAGAATCATTGATAGTGGTAATACCAAGTTTATTGATGGTGATTTGGTAAGTAAACGCTACTTTAGAGAAGAGAATGAAAGGATCTTGGCTTTAGGTGGAGATCCTGCTGTAGCTGAGCCTGTCTTATTGGGTATTACGCGAGCAGCAGTTGGTAGTGATAGTATTATTTCTGCTGCTTCATTCCAGGAAACTACAAAAGTTCTAACAGAAGCTAGTATCGCTGGTAAAAAAGATTTCTTAGAAGATCTTAAAGAGAATGTTGTACTTGGAAGAATGATCCCAGTAGGTACGGGATTATATAAAAATAAGAAAATTTCTTTGAAATTAGAAACGCAAGATTAAAATTTTGCGTTTCTAAGCCAAATAAAAGATTTTTTTTTGTACAATGCAATATTTTTTCAAAAAAACATTAAAAGAAAGGAATTAAAGTGCCGACTATTAATCAGTTAATCCGAAAGGAAAGAAAAAAAGTTGTTAAAAAAACAAAATCCCCAGCTCTTATGGAGTGCCCTCAAAGACGTGGTGTTTGTACTCGTGTTTATACAACTACGCCAAAAAAGCCAAACTCAGCTCTTAGAAAAGTTGCTAAAGTGAAGCTTACAAGCAAGATTGAGGTTATTAGCTATATCCCTGGTGAAGGCCATAATCTTCAGGAACACTCTATTGTTCTTGTTCGTGGTGGAAGGGTAAAAGACTTACCGGGTGTGAAATATCACATTATCCGTGGTGCTCTAGATACTGCTGGTGTAGCAAAAAGAACAGTATCACGTAGTAAATATGGTGCTAAAAAAGCCAAAGCCGGTGATAAGAAATAAATAAAACTAAGGAAGGAAAAATGAGAAGAAGAAAAGCTCCAGTCAGAGAGATTTTAGGTGACCCTATCTATGGCAATAAGGTAGTGACAAAATTCATCAATAAGATGATGTATGATGGTAAAAAAAGTATTGCTGAAAAAATTATTTATGCCGCATTTGATAAGATCGAAGAGAAAAGTGGTGAAAAAGGTATTGAAGTTTTTGAAAAAGCTTTAGAAAATGTAAAGCCTTTGGTAGAGGTAAGAAGTCGTAGAGTAGGTGGGGCTACTTATCAAGTGCCAGTAGAGGTTCGTCCTGTGCGTCAGCAATCACTTTCTATTCGTTGGATTTTAGAGGCTACACGCAAGAGAAATGAGCGTACAATGGTGGAGCGTTTGGCAAATGAGCTTATGGATGCGGCTAGTGATAAGGGTGCTGCATTTAAGAAAAAAGAAGATGTTCATAAAATGGCTGAAGCCAATAAAGCATTTGCACATTATCGCTGGTAAGGAGAAAATATGGCAAGACAGACCCCACTTAATAGAATCAGAAATATTGGTATTGCTGCACATATTGATGCAGGTAAAACAACAACATCAGAACGCATCCTTTTTTACACTGGTGTAAGTCATAAGATTGGTGAGGTGCATGATGGTGCTGCAACAATGGACTGGATGGAACAAGAAAAAGAGCGTGGTATTACAATTACATCAGCAGCGACTACTTGCTTTTGGAATAATCACCAAATTAATTTGATCGATACTCCAGGACACGTGGATTTTACTATCGAAGTTGAACGCTCTATGAGGGTTTTAGATGGTGCAGTAGCAGTATTTTGTTCTGTAGGTGGTGTGCAGCCACAAAGCGAGACTGTTTGGCGTCAAGCAAATAAATATGGCGTGCCAAGAATGGTTTTTGTTAATAAGATGGATAGAATCGGGGCTAACTTTTATAATGTTGAGTCTCAGATTCGCCAACGTCTTAAGGCAAATCCTGTGCCAATCAACCTTCCTATTGGTGCAGAAGATACCTTTAAGGGCGTGATAGATCTTATTAGCATGAAAGCTTTTGTTTGGAACAATGAAGCTATGGGTGCAAAGTATGATATAGAAGAGATTCCAGCTGAGCTTATGGATAAGGCTAAAGAATACCGTGAAAAACTTCTAGAAGCTGCAGCCGAGCAAGATGAAGTCTTGATGGAGAAGTATCTTGGTGGCGAAGAGCTTAGTATTGAAGAGATTAAAAAGGGTATTAAGTCTGGTTGCCATAAAATGGAAATCATCCCTATGCTATGTGGCTCATCCTTTAAAAATAAGGGAGTACAGACTTTGCTTGATGCAGTAGTGGATTTCTTGCCAGCTCCTACTGAAGTAGCTGATATTAAAGGTGTAGATCCTAAAACAGAAGCAGAAATCCATGTAGAATCCTCTGATAATGGACCATTTGCAGCTCTTGCATTTAAAATCATGACAGACCCATTTGTTGGTCAGTTGACATTTGTCCGTGCATATAGAGGTATGCTAGAATCTGGTAGCTATGTACTAAATTCTACAAAAGGTAAAAAAGAGCGTGTTGGTCGCTTGCTAAAAATGCACTCCAATAAAAGAGAAGATATTAAAGAAATTTATGCTGGAGAGATATGTGCATTTGTGGGGTTAAAAGAAACACTTACAGGTGATACTTTATGTGATGAAAAGGCTCCTGTAATTTTAGAGCGCATGGAGTTCCCAGAGCCTGTTATCCATATTGCAGTGGAGCCTAAGACAAAGGCAGATCAAGAGAAAATGGGTATTGCATTAGGTAAGCTTGCTGAAGAAGATCCAAGCTTCCGTGTTAGCACACAAGAAGAGACAGGCCAGACACTTATTGGTGGTATGGGTGAGCTACACTTAGAGATTATTGTAGACCGCTTAAAGCGTGAGTTTAAGGTAGAGGCTGAAGTGGGTCAACCTCAAGTAGCCTTCCGCGAGACAGTAAGAAAGACTGTAAATAAAGAATGTAAATACGCTAAGCAGTCTGGTGGTCGTGGTCAGTATGGACATGTATTTATTAAGCTTGAGCCTAAAGAAGCTGGCACTGGATATGAGTTTATTAATGAAATTAGCGGTGGTGTTATTCCTAAGGAATATATCCCTGCTGTTGATAAGGGTATCCAAGAAGCTATGCAGAGTGGTGTGTTGGCTGGCTATCCAGTTGTGGACTTTAAGGTTACATTATATGATGGAAGCTATCATGATGTGGATAGTTCAGAGATGGCATTTAAGATTGCTGGTTCTATGGCCTTTAAAGATGCTTGTCGTGAGGCTGGAGCGGTGCTACTTGAGCCTATGATGAAGGTTGAAGTTGAGGTGCCAGAGGAGTATATGGGAGATGTTATTGGCGATCTTAATCGTCGTCGTGGACAGATTAACTCCATGGATGATAGAATGGGATTAAAGATTGTTAATGCTTTTGTTCCATTGGCTGAAATGTTTGGTTACTCTACTGACCTTCGATCTGCTACTCAAGGACGTGGTACTTACTCAATGGAGTTTGACCATTATGGTGAAGTACCTTCTAATATTGCTAAGGAAATTATTGAGAAGCGCAAGGGCTAAATAAGTTTTTCCAGAGATTTTTCTCTGGAATTTTATTTCTTCCTTACTAAGACTTTAAATACAGTCAAAAATAATCCCAAAATATGATAATATGAATAAAAAATCATCGAGGTTACATGAAAGAATCAAGTTTAAGAATCTGGGCATTTCCTAGTATTTGTTTTATTTTATTTCTTTATGGCATGGGCTTTGTATTGATTTATACCTATAATCATAATTTTGGTACTGCATTAATTGAACAATCAAAAGGTCGTGGCGAAATTGATCCTGAGGCTATTAAGCGTGAAATTATGAAATTGAAATTAAATTAAACAAGAAAAAACCGATTCTATTATAAAGATATATTTTGAGGAGATAGAATGATTAGCTCAGTTGGTGCTAAAACTAGTCTTGTTGCCGCGGTTAGTGAAAGTCAAAAACAGATCAAGAGTGAGCAAGTTAGATCTGTAGAAAAAGATAATGATAGAGTTGCTCAAATTGCTGCAGCCATTAAAAATGGCACTTATAAACTTAATTTACAATCTACATCTGAAAAAATGGCACTAAATTTGCTTAACTCATAAAGATACCTTTTGGTAATCTTAGAGTTAGGAAAATGTCATGTTACATAATTATCTACGCGGCGCGATTGCTGATCTTGAAAGTCTCATTGAATTAACTCAAGCAGATGTGGCTGATATTAAAGAGGCCAAACATGATGAAGTTTTCTTGCGTAATGATCAAAAGCAGCCTTTAATTATCTCCTTTGAAAATAAAAAAAATATGGCACAGCAAGAAATCCTTGCAATTAAATCCCAAAATCCAGATTCTGATTTGAATGCTTTACTTGATGATGAGGCAAGTGAGCTTTTGGGAGTGATGCGAGCACGCCTTGAAGATTTAAAGGAAGTAAACTCCAGCTATGCGCGCATGGTTTTTGCAGTCTCTGAGTTTTATTCTTCTTTAATGCAGCGCATTTTTCCTCACGAAGTTACAGGCTATGGAGCACCAAAGCGCTCTCAAAGCACTTTTTTAAGAGTTGAGGCATAAAATGGGTGGAATTCTCTCTTCGCTTAATACTTCTTATACTGGTTTGCAAGCTAACCAGCTAATGGTGGATGTTACTGGTAACAACATTAGTAATGCTAGTGATGAATTTTATTCTCGCCAAAGGGTAGTAAGCTCTCCAGAAAAGCCAATTTTAGCAAGGAATAATGTTTCTATTGGTAGGGGTGTAGATGTAGAATCTGTACAGAGGATTCACAATGAATTTGTTTTTGAGCGCTATTCTAGGGCTGCTCAAGATTTTAACTTTGCTGATACGGAATTTGATCATTTGAGAGAAGCATCATCATATTTTCCAGATGTAGATGGTGTGGGAATCTATAATGATATTAAAGAATATTTTAATGCATGGAAAGATATCGCCAAGAATCCAAAGGACCCTGCACAAAAGCAAGTTTTGGCCGAAAAGACTTTAATTTTAACAAACAATATTCACACAACCCGCCACAAGCTAGAGGTGCTTCAGCAAAAGGCGTCTGAAGATTTGGAGGTGCGTGTTAAGGAAGTTAATGAGCTAGGTTCCCAAATTGCAAAACTTAATCGCGAGATAAGGGAGATGGAGGATAAATATATCAATAAACGTGCCAATACATTGCGCGATCGTCGTGATGAGCTTGAGTTTAAGCTAAGAGAGTTGATTGGAGCTAATATTCATAAAGGAAAGCTATCTTCTCAAAGTCGTGTTGATGGTGATGCAGTTGATTTTGATGAAGATTATGTGCTTAATATTGGTAAGGGGTTTAATATTGTAGATAATGGTGATTTCCACCCTTTAATTATTGAGAAAGATGAAAATTCTGGTTTATTAAATCGTGTTTATATGCAAGGCTATGACTTTAAAAAAACAGAGATCACAGACAGGCTGAAAATGGGTAAGGTTGGTGCTCTTATTGATCTGTATAATGATGGCCATGGTGATACAAAAACTGGAAAATTGCAAAATTATATAAATTTATTGGATGGTTTTGCTAAAGGACTTATTGAGGCTACTAATGCTATTTATTCTCAAAGTGCAAGCCATGAGATGCAAAGTGCGACCCTGGATTTTGATAGCAATACAGCATTCCGTGATACTCTTTATAATATTAAGGGAGGCACTTTTGATCTAATCGCATATAACACTGATGGAAAAGAGGTGGCTAAAAAGACAATTACAATTACAGATATCACTACGATGAAGGATGTGGTTAATCAGATTAATGCTAATACTGATGATAACAATGATAACAACACACAAAACGATTTTGATGATCATTTTAAGGCTTATTATGATGATAATGCAAAGCAGTTTGTAATACAGCCTAAGCGTCCATCAGATGGTTTTTATGTAGCCATAAAAGATCATGGGACAAATTTCGCAGGAGCCTTTGGTGTTAATAGTTTTTTTGAAGGCAGGGATGCTAAAACTATTGAGCTTAATTATCGATATAGAAAGAATGCTACAGATATTAGAAGTTATATAGCTCCTGTGGCAGGAAACTTTGAGATAGCCAATATGATGCAACAGCTTCAATATGACCCAGTAGAGTTTTATACAAAACGATCGGAAATATCAGAGATGAAGCTCAATGAGTTTTATCAATATTTGGTCGGTAGGGTAGCTACAGAGACTCAAAGTGCCCAGACTACGCTTGATACCAAAAAGGCAGTTTTAGAAACTGCAAAAAAAGAGCATTTGGGTATCTCACAAGTCAGTGTAGATGAGGAGATGGTTAATTTGATTAAGTTTCAAGGTGGCTATTCTGCCAATGCTAAAGTAATCACGACAATTGATAGGATGATTGATACGCTTTTGGGTATTAAGCAATAATAGTAATAATGATGCCAAAAGCTAGTTTGCGTACTTTATTGGATTTTCATTATCACCATAGAAATGAGTTTGAAGATTTTAAGATTCCAGATCCAATCATTGTAGCACGAAAGTGGAGGGATAAGCCATATTTTGAAGAGGTGGCTTTATTTTGTGCGCTTTTTGCTTATGGCAATGCTGCTAGGATTGTCAAATTTTTAGCAAGCATTGATTTTGAGCTTTTTGAAGGGAGTGAAGAGAAGATTAGCAAGGTTGAGTTTCCCTACTATCGTTTTCAAAATAAGGATCATGTGTATCAGGCTTTTTTGACATTATATAGAATCTATCAAAATGGTGGATTAAAACATATTGCATTAAGGGGATATGAAAATGGCTTTTTGCAAGATGAGCTATTTGGAGAGCTTAAGATTTTAGGAGCGATGAATGCGATTATAAAAGCATTGTATGAAAATCTAGATTCCAAAAAGTTAAGAATTAAAATTATTTCTAAACCACTTAGCTTTTTATTTCAAAAACCAGTGGTACATATTACCGGACATAGCGCTTTAAAGAGATTGTGTTTATTTTTAAGATGGATGGTGCGTAAAGATAGGATTGATTTTGGGATCTGGGAAGAAATACATAGCAAGGATTTGATTTTGCCTTTAGATACTCATACTTTTAGATTGGCAAGAGAGCTTGGTTTGATTGATTATCAAAGCTATAACCTTAAGGCAGCTTTATTAGCAACACAAGCCTTAAGTCAGTTTTGCCCAGATGATCCAGTGCGCTATGATTTTGCGCTTTATCGTATCGGACAAGAAAAACTTTTAAAGACTTTTTTAAGTTAATTTTTGATACAATAGAAAATAATTTTACTGAATAAAAAAGGAAAACTATGTCAAGAAAATGCTTTTTAAGTGGAAAAGGCCCAATGGTAGGCAATAACGTATCGCACGCAAATAATAAAACTAAAAAGCGCTTATTGCCAAATTTACGTCGTGTAAAAATTAAACTAGAGGATGGTACTTCTGTGCGCATTAGGGTGGCTGCATCTACATTGCGTACAATGAAAAAACACTCTTAATTTACCAAAGTGGTCATGTGAAAAATCTCCCAAATATTCTCACTGTTTCACGCATTATTTTATCAATCTTGCTTTTGGCTGTTCTTTTACATGGCCAGAGCATAGGGATTGAAAAGCCCTTTAGATATGCTTTTTTTATTTTTATCTTAGCCTCGATTACTGATTTTTTTGATGGTTATTTAGCTAGACGTTTTCATTTGACTTCTATTTTTGGAGAAGTATTTGATCCTTTAGCAGATAAGATGCTAATCTTATCTGCATTTATTGGACTAATGCTTGTGGATATGGCAAATCCATGGCTGGTATTTATTATTCTTAGTCGTGAGTTTTTTATCACAGGTTTGCGAGTAGTGGTCGCTAGTAGCAATCAAAGTGTCAAGGCAAGCATACTTGGAAAATACAAAACAGTTTTACAGATTATTGCGATTTGTTTTTTATTTTTGCAGCTTAAGGGCGGGGATATACTTTTATGGCTTGCAATGATTGTTACGCTATATTCTGGTTTTGATTATGCATGGCGCTATTATAGGGGTATGAAGTAATAGGAAGTGTAATGTCTATTATTCTTGCATTACTCACTCTTTCATTTCTCATTTTTTTTCACGAGTTGGGGCATTTTCTTGTAGCGCGTTGGTGCGGTGTAGGGGTTGAGGTTTTTAGCATAGGTTTTGGGAAGAAGGTTATTGCTAAAACTTATAGAGGTACGCAGTATGCTATATCTCTTATCCCCTTTGGAGGGTATGTAAAGCTAAAGTCAAATACAAAGGCAAATGTTCTTAGTCAAGATTGCTTGGAAGCAAAGCATCCGTTGCAAAAAATAGCTATTTTATTAGCAGGACCGATGTTTAATTTCTTTTTGGCCTTTTGGCTATTTTGCATGGTAGGTAAGATAGGGCTTAACCAGCTTCTGCCAGTAGTAGGAGAGGTCCAAAGGGATATGCCTGCCGCACTTGCGGGCCTACAACCCGGTGATAAGATTATAAGCATTAATAATAAGACTATTGTCTCTTGGAGAGAGCTTTATGACTTGATAGGTAGTGTAGGTCATAAGGAAGTGCATATCTCTTTTTTGCGGGGTGATTCTAAGATGCAGGTTGTGATCACCCCCAAAGTTTTAGAAAAAAAAGATATTTTTAGTCAAAAAAGAGCGTTTATAGGGATTGGTGCGCGTGGAGATACTGCTCTTGTAAAATATGACTTGCTAGGTAGCATCTATTTTGCTTGGCAGCAAAGTTTAGATTCTGCTAAGATGATTATACACAGCATTGAAAAGCTTATTCTTGGAGTTGTCCCACTTAGCCAGATTAGTGGTGCTATAGGGATTGTAGATAGTATGGCCCAGGTAAGCAAACAGGATTTGGTATTATTTTTATTATGGGTGGGATTGATTTCTATTAACTTAGGGATACTCAATCTCTTGCCAATCCCTGCCTTGGATGGTGGGCAGATATTGTTTGTCCTCTATGCTTGGATAAGCCGCAAAGAAGTAAGTAGGGCTGCATCACAGATTCTTGTATTTTTAGGCTTTAGTATTATTATTCTTTTGATGCTTTTGGGGCTATATAATGATATTTATAGGTTGATTTATGGCTGATTTATTTGCTACCCCTCAGAGTGTCAGCTCGCTTAATCAAAAGATAAAATCATTAATAGAAGCCACTTTTTTAAATGTTTTGGTAGAAGGTGAGGTCAGCAATCTGACCTGCCATAATAGCGGGCATTACTATTTTAGTATTAAAGATTCTCAGAGTGCTATAAAATGTGTTTTATTTCGTGGTAATGTAGCAAGTGGGCTAAACTTCGAGCTTAAAAATACTCAAAAAGTCCAGATAATAGGGCATATTAGTGTGTATGCCCCAAGAGGGGAATATCAGATTATTTGCAGCAAGATTATGCTTGCTGGGCAGGGGGCAGAAGAGTTTGAGAAAATGAAAGTAAGGCTTAGTGCTAAGGGGTATTTTGATTCTTCTCATAAAAAGGCATTGCCAAAGTTTCCTAAAAAAATCGCGCTTATTACTTCAAATACTGGAGCAGCCTTGCAAGATATGTTGCGCGTGGCTATGATGAGATGGCAATGCATTAAAATTGTAAATTATGATACATTAGTACAGGGTGTAGAAGCGAGTAGGGATATTGCTAGGAATATCAAGAGGGCAGATTCCTTATTTGGTAGCCATGAGGCTTTTGATGTGATCATCATAGCTAGAGGTGGAGGTAGCACTGAAGATTTATGGGCATTTAATCAAGAAGAGGTTGCAGAGGCTATTTTTGAGGCTAGAACACCGGTTGTTTCTGCGATAGGGCATGAGATAGATTATGTTATTAGTGATTTTGTCGCTGATATGCGCGCACCTACCCCATCAGCTGCCATGGAAATGATATTGCCAGATTCTAATACTTGGCTTTTATATCTTGATGAGCTTTATGAAAGTTTGGATTCTGCTTTTAAGCACCATATAGAGGCACTAGAAAAAGAAATCACGCATTTAGGATTTTTGTTAGGTTCATTGAGTTTTGATACTAGGCTTAAAAATAGAGAGCGAGAGATAGAAGATCTGAAAAAAATATTTACTCATAAGATGGAGCAATTTTTAGAAAGTAAGAAAATAGATACTTTAGCTTTGAAGTTTGAGGTAGCTTCAAATGAGTTCATCAAAGATAAAGAAAAGCAGCTTCATGAAATATCTTTAATGCTTAGGGGTAAGAATTTGACCAAGCTTTGTGAAAATGGGTATGCACAGATTCTATATGAGGGAAAACCTATAGATATAGAGAAATTAGACAAGGATAGCCATATAGAGATAGTAAGCACTAAGGCCCTGCTTAAGGCCGTAGTGGAGGATAGATTACCAAATTTTTAATGAAGCTTTGGTGCTTTCATAGAGGGTTTTTGTGCTGCCATCCATAACATATTTAATAGCAAAGCCATATTTTACATTAGCAGTGCCATTACGCGAGATTGAGATACTGCGGTAAGCATCTCGTGAGATATTCATAGAGGTAATGCTTGCAGAACTTCTTGGTGCTAGTGATTTATTAAGATCAACTTCAGCAACAAGCTTGTCATTGACATATAGGGCTGCACCAGTGATAGTGATAAAGGTATCAGTAGGATTGCGTGCAGATAGACCCACAGCACCTTGGCCGACTGAAAATGCACTGCTGGCAATAGAGAGGTATTTGTTTTGCACTTGCATAGCTGGAATCTGCACTCGCGCTAGAACAAATCTAGCTGGTGTATCACCATTGTCATTAGCAATATACATATCAGCCCCATGGCTCATAAGTAGTGATATCATGGCTTTATCATTGCGAGAGACTGCATAATGCAAGGCTGTATTACCACGGATAGTATCTTTGATGTTTGGCTTAGCACCTGCTTTTAGCAAGGCTTCAGCAAAGCGGTAGTTGCCAAATTGAACGACTTTATGCAGAGGGGTTTCGCCATGAGAGATCGCATTTACTCTTGCGCCGCGATTGATAAGCAGATATAAGATCTCCATATTATTTTTGCGAGAAGCATCATAAAGGGGTGTGCTACCTCTTAGGGTTGCATTGACATTTGCACCTAGCTCAATGCCTTTTCTTACATCTGTATAGTTGTTGCTAAAAAGTAGATAATCATAGCGATTGGCTAGGGCAATAGTGCCTAACATCATAATAAAAAGAATTTTTCTCATCAGTCCTCCTTTTTAGGGTTAAGATAAGTTTTTGCTAAAGTTTTTATTTTTTGATATGTGGCAAGAAAGTCACTACCATATACTCTGCACTCTACAATCGTGCTCATAAAATTCGTATCTCCATTATAGCGTGGTAGAACATGCAAATGTAAATGTTCAGGGATGCCCGCACCAGCACTTTTTTTGATATTGATTCCATAGTTAATACCTTGGGCTCCAAAAGCATATAAAAGCTGACAGCTTTGATAGACAAGGTGCTGGATATGAAGCCATGAAGAGAGGTCTAGGGATTCTGGACTATCGATGTGGGAATGAGGGATAAAGAGGAGATGTCCTGGAGTATAGGGGTAGAGATTCATAACACCTAGGCATATCTCATCGCGATAGAAAACAAAGTTTTCCTCATCATTTTGCTCATTCTTAGAAATATGGCAAAACACACAAGAATCTGGTTTGTTTTCAAAGTATTGGTTGCGCCATGGAGCATAGATATGTTGCATCTTAATCCTAAATAAAGTTTGGAGCATCATTTGCAAATAGCAATAAATCACCCTTATAAGTAGAGGTTAGTAAAATATTTTCTAGTTGAGACTTATTTTTAAGGATAATTTTTTGAGGACGCTTGATATATTCAGAAAGAAGCTTTGAGTTTAGCTCACCAGTGATAATAGCCAAATCAAAAACCTCATCAATAGCCTTGGCTAGCTCGATGTTTGATGGGATATCGCTTTCGACAAGTCCAGGGGTGATAATGACTTTTTTACCAGTATGAAGCCCTGCGATTCTAATAGCTTCTTTCATGCCAGCAAGATTGCCATTAAAGCTATCATCTAAGATGATCTTGCCCCCTACTATGGATTTTTGTAACCGATGGGCAATGGGTTCCATATTGGCAACACAGCGTTGAATTTTTTCGATATTTACGCCAAGATGAGAAGCCATGAGGATCGCTGCAGCGAGATTAGAGACATTAAAGGTGCCTAAAATATTGGTTTCAAAATGTATAAACTCTTTTTTAACCTCAAGATCAAAACTTGTTTTTTCTAAAGTAGTATGGATATTTTGTAAGTTACCAGGGTAGAGGATGATTTTATCCCTAGTTATATGTGGTGGGAGGGCATCATTTTTATAGATAAGCTCGCTGCCTTGGTGTATAAGAGCCTTTTGCAAGCGTTTGCTCTCAAGTAGTTCAAATTTAGTTTTAGCAATATTATCAAGAGTTTTGAAGTACTCTATATGCTGTGGCCCTATTTCTCCGATGATGATGTATTGAGGATCAAGCAGGTTGGCTATTTGCTTTATATCGCCCTTTTGTCTAGCGCCTGCTTCTGTGATATAGATTTGAGTTTGAGAATCTAAATTTTCATTAATATCACCAACAATGCCTTTGATTGTATTGACGCTTCTTGGCGTAGCATAGACATTAAATTGTGTACGCAAAATTTGATAAAGAAAGTTTTTCATACTGGTTTTGCCAAAACTACCAGTAATTGAGATGATTTTTAAATCTTTTGATGATCGGATTTTTGATTTGGCTAGGGCTAGATACCTAGAGAATAATAATCTTTCATAGAGTGCACTAAGGATGAAGGATAGCACAACAGGTATGAGGAAGCTTAGTGGGATAAAATGCCCTAAGGAAAACACTATTTGATGGAGCGAAAGCAAAAAGAGCAAAATGATAAAAAAGCTTATAACACGATGGGTAAAAACAAGACGTTTATCTAGATGCAAATGCCATAGCAATAAAAATGGTATATAGCAGCCAAAGCATAGTATGCCAAAGATATAAAATCCAATTTTGGAATAACCGCTTGCAGCAATAACAAAAAGCAAAAGTGGTAAAAAGAAATAATAAAAATGCCAGCTTAATTTATGGTGTTTAGTAAAAATGCGGTAAAAACTATAGTTATACCATTGAAGATTAGTGATTAAATAAAGACTTAAGCCTAAGCTAAAGCCCCAACAAACTATAGAATCTATAATTAAGCCCATACTAATCCTTTAAAATACGAAAATCATTAAAGTTTATTAAAGAGTGGTTTTGAAATTTTACTTCATGTACTTTGGCGCGCTCTGGCCCGATCTTTAATAATGAAATAAAAGCTTCTAAAATCTCAAGTTCTGCAGTGGCATAGATCTCTACTTCTAGGGTAGCTAGATTCTTGACACTTCCTTTGATATCAAGCTCATTTGCTTTTGCTTGGGCAAATTTTCTATATCCTACTCCTTGCACGATGCCACTTACAAGAATATGAAAAGTTTGTTTCATAGCATATCTCCTTGGCTATAGAGTGATTGTATCTTCTCTCCCTGGGTCAAAAAAAAGAAATGATCCCCATCTAGCGCATAGAATCGACTATTTTTAATAAGTTTTGAGATTTTTTTGCCAGATTGAAGGCTTGTAGCCTTATCATCTATCCCCCAAAAGATGCTCGCCTTATGTTTAAAATTTTCAAAAATAGAGCTAAAATCCTCATTAACCACATTTTTAAATGTTTGATACATCCCGCTATTAAGGTTATTGGCATCCTTGCTTCTTAAAAAAGAAGTTTTGATTTTTAAAGCTTTAAAAAGCTTGGCACATAGGATTTTCATCCTTACTTTCAGAGGTTTTTTTTCTAAGATTCCAGCTGAGCTTAATAAAATAATCTCAGAATCTAAAAGCACAGCGACCTTTCCACCAAAGCTATGTCCTAAAATAACATCAGCCTTAAGATGAATAGCCTTTAAAAAAAGCGTGATAATATTGGCATAATCTTTAGTAAAAAGCGGGACTTCATTTGGGCTCTTGCCAAAGCCTGGTAAATCAATATAACAGTGATTAAAGTTGGGAAAATAATTTTTAAAAGCCTGAATCATTAGGGCTTTATTGCTGCCCCATCCATGCAGAAATACTAGATTTTTTGGAGCATCATTTTGGATGATCTCATAGCTTATTATAAAGCTATGATCTTGATAGGTGATTGTTTTACTTGCCATTATTTTGCTTTTTTGATTTTATTGATATAGGTGTAGTCAACATAGATTTTTCGTCTTTTTGGCAGTGAGCTGGCAAGTAGATTTAGGCATTTTTGAAAATCTTGAAATAAATAATGGGCTAGAGAGCCAGGGATGGGGTTTATTTCATTGAGATAGACTTTGTTTTTATGGACAAAAAAGTCACATCTAATCAGCGCACCCTCAAAGGTATTTTCATAAATCTTTTTAAAATAATCTTGCATTGTTTTTTTGAGTTCTTCTGTTAAATTAGCCTCTATGGCCTTGGTATCACGAGAAAAATCTAAATATTTTTTATCAAAATCTAGCATTTCTGTTTTTTGGGGCTCTTCAATGATGGAAAAATGATACTCCCCATTAGCCTTAAATCCAGCAAGGTTGTATTCTTTTATCCCTGATATAAAGGGCTCTGCTAATAAACAATCATCATATTCAAAAGCACAATCAAGCCCATAATCTAGGTCTTTTTGCTCTTTAATAACACTAATGCCAATGCTACTACCAAGACAAGCTGGCTTTAAGATGAGCGGCAGAGGTAATGTAGGCTTATTATCGCGTGTGATTACCTCATAATCTAGTATGGCTATATCACGTTCTTTGCTAAGGGCTTTTGTATGAGCTTTATTAAAGCTAAGTACACAGGATTCAACCCTAGGTCCTATAAAGGGGATGTTATAGAAGTCAAGCAAGGCAGCCAGGCTTCCATCCTCGCCATCTGCTCCATGAATAAGATTGATAAGGCATTCTGGAGTGATTGAGGTTTTAAAAATCCCAGAAGACTGAAAGCCATTTTCGCATAAATCAAGCTTTTTGCATTTTTTGTAACCCTTTTGTGCAAAAAAATCTGCCCTCATCAACTCAGAGGGGATGAGGTAGAAATGATGAGAGGAATCTAGAAAAATAAAATGCTTGATATGATCTTTTAAGATATTTTTAATCGTGATGGCGCTAATGATGCTGATTTCATGCTCAAAGCTCATTCCGCCAAAAAGTAGGCTAAAGGTGGGATTCATAAATTCTCCTTATAGAGTCAAGTTTAGTTGCTATTATCTCAAAAAAATATCAAAAAAGTCTATATGCTATGGATGTATTGATGGATGCCTTCTGTTATGAAGGGTGATATTTCTAGCTCTAGCTCTAATATGCTTAGTGGGAGGTTGGCATCTTCTAGTTTTACAGCATCTTTTTGTGTGATAAGCAGCGATGTGGCCTGTTTTTCTTCTAGTATTTTTTTAAGTTTTTGGATGTTAAAATCACTGTGATCGGGCAGGTAGATTTTATCTATGACATTGGGCAAGAAAGAATCCAGCCTTGAAGGATTGGCAATGGCTGTAAGTAGGATCATCCTTTGTGTTTCATTTTTTAGCCTAACATGGCGCTTATAGTCCTTCCCTTCTTGGATGAGTAGATCAGCCTGTGTGTATAGATTTGGATTCTCTCGATAGATCCCGCTAGGAATGCAGAATCTAAAATAGGGTTCAAGCTTTGGCTTTAATAAAATATTTAGCTTTTTGAAATTGAATCTAAAACCATCATCTAAAAATATACACAAAGCCCCCATTTCTTTGGCTTTTTCTATGGCTTTGATTCTGTTTTTGCAGGCTATGATGCTAGCATTCTTAAGACTTTTGGCAATCAAATAGGCCTCATCCCCTGCTTCTTTGGCTGAAACTAGAATCTTCCCCCATTGGCTTACAACTACTAGCCCCTTGGTTTTGCGTTTATAGCCACGCGTGATGATGACCACTTTTTCATAATCTTTAGCAGCAGCGATGATGAAAGGGGTTTTGCCACTACCACCAGCAATGAGATTCCCCACGCTGATAATTGGGATACCAAAGTCTTGAAACTTGCTAAGCTTGCGCCTTAGAATCGATAAGATAAAATATAACAGGCTCAAAGGAAGCAATAAGATGGCCAAAGATTTTTGCAAAAAATTTGGTTTATAAAAATAAGAATCAACAAAACGCATGGTCTTCCTTAAGATAGGGATGTGAAGGAGAAAAACTCTGGCAACTCTCTTTTAAAGGCATTGGTTTTTATCCTTTTTAAAATTGATTGTGTCATGATGGGATCAAAACCTTCTTTTTCAAGTAGGTGGATAGATTCTTCTTTTAGCATCTCAAGTCTTATTAAGAGTTTATCAATCTGCTCATAGCTATAGCCTAGATCCCCTTCATCACTTTGGTTTGGGTATAAATCAGCGCTGGGAGCTTTGGCAATGATGCTTTGAGGTATTTCTAAGAGCTTGGCTAGCTTGTAGATTTCAGTCTTATAAAAAGGGGCGATGGGATTGATAGCACAGGCTAGATCACCAAAAAGTGTGCCATAGCCTAACATAAGTTCAGATTTATTGCTAGTGCCAATAACAAGGCTGGAGTTCTTTTGGCTTTGGTCATATAGCACATTCATGCGCATTCTTGCACAAAAATTTCCATAAGTGAGTGGGGTTGCCTGATCTTGCAGGTTTTGATTATAGGCTAGCTCAAAAGATTCTAGCTTGATAAGCTTATAAGGAAGATTAAAATATGTACAAAAATCTAGCGCATCTTGCAAATTCTTAGGATTAGAATGCCTAGATGGCAGGAGTAGGGCTAGGCAGTTTTCTGCTTTTAAGGCAAGGGTGCAAAGTCTAGCCACCACAGCAGAATCAACCCCTCCAGATAGTCCAAAAATAGCACGTTTAAAACCACGTTTTGTGATTGCATCATGCAAAAAAGTGGTGATTTGGTTGATCATAGATTGGGTGATTTCAGGTCTTATGGTTTTTGTTTTCATATTAGATTTTGGATTAGCCTAGTTTTTTATTTGAGATTATTATATTTAATTAAATTAATGTATGAGTTGAAAAAATATTCAAATAAAATTTTGAGAAAAAATTAAAATAAATTGCAAAAGCAACGATTATAGTGTTAACCAAAATGCAAGGACGCTTTTGGATTATTTTTTTAAAGGAGTAACACATGGCTTTTCAAGTCAATACAAACATTAATGCGATGAATGCGCACGTACAGTCAGCCTTGACTCAGTCAAAACTAAAAGGATCTCTTGAGAAATTAAGCTCAGGTTTGAGAATCAACAAGGCAGCAGATGATGCTTCTGGTATGACAATTGCAGATTCTTTGCGTTCTCAAGCAAACGCTCTTGGTCAAGCAATCCAAAATACCAATGAGGGTATGGGTATTATCCAAATTGCTGATAAGGCTATGGATGAGCAACTTAAGATTCTAGATACTATTAAAGTGAAAGCTACACAAGCTGCACAAGATGGTCAATCTACAGAATCAAGAAAGGCTATTCAGTCTGACATTATCAGACTAATCCAAGGTCTTGACAATATTGGTAATACTACATCTTACAATGGTCAGGCTTTGCTTTCTGGTCAATGGACAAACAAAGAGTTCCAAGTAGGTGCTTATTCAAATCAAAGCATTAAAGTTTCTGTGGGTGCAACCACATCTGATAAAATTGGTCAGGTTAATATCAATACTGGTAAGATGATTACCGCATCTGGCGAAGTTTCTTTAACTTTTAAGCAAGTTGATGGCAACAGAGATGTTAAACTTGAGAGTATTAAAATCTCTACATCTGCAGGTACTGGTATTGGAGCTTTGGCTGAAATTATCAATAAAAACAGCAACAAAACTGGTGTTAGAGCTCAAGCAAATGTAATCACAACTTCTGATACAGAGATTGCTTCTGGTGCACTTAATAATGTAACTATCAATGGTATGCAAATTGGTAACATTGTAGGTATCAGAAAAGGTGACTCTGATGGTCGTTTGGTTCAAGCTATTAACTCTGTAACTTCTGATACAGGTGTTGAGGCTTATACTGATAGCAGTGGTCGCTTAAATCTTCGTTCTGTAGATGGACGCGGTATTGTGTTTAAAGCTGAAGCTCCTCAAGATAACAATCAGCAAGGTGGAGAAAAGGTAGCAGCTGCTATTACTACCGTTAATGGTGGTCAGAGCATTACTGGAGATCAAGGATCTGTAAACTTTGGTCGTCTATCTTTAACTCGTCTTGATTCTAGAGATATCGTGGTAGCTTCTGCTTCTGATTCTCAAAATCAGGGTTACTCTGCTATCGGCTTTGGTGTTGGTGATGTTGCTGCTACGACTGTAAACCTTCGTGATGTTATGGGTGGATTTAACGCTTCTGTAAAATCTGCTTCTGGTGCTAACTACAATGCAGTTATCGCTTCTGGTAACACAGGTATGGGCGCTGGTGTAACAACACTTAGAGGTGCTATGGTTGTTATGGATATTGCTGAATCAGCTCAAAAAATGTTAGATAAAATTCGTGCAGACCTTGGTTCTGTTCAAGGACAAATGGTAAGCACAGTAAATAACATCAGCATTACTCAAGTTAATGTTAAAGCTGCTGAAAGTGGTATCCGTGATGTAGACTTTGCTGCTGAATCTGCTGAGTTCAACAAATATAGTATTCTTGCTCAGTCTGGAAGCTATGCTATGAGCCAAGCAAATGCAGTTCAGCAAAACATCCTCAGACTTTTAAGCTAAGATTCTTGCAAACTCTTGACTACCTCCTTTATGGGGGTGGTTAGAGCGATGGCTTACTTCTTTTCCTCTAAAATCTCTCAAACTTTCTAAATATTTGATAAAAATAAAATGTGATAGAATCCGCCTCTATAACTTAAGAGGAGAAAATATGTTTTGGATTCTGCTTGGTGGGATTGCCGAAGTTTTTTGGGTGATCGGGCTAAAACATTATTTTGATAATCCATGGGGGATAGTGGCTACTATCTTTGCTTTATTTATTTCGTTTAATTCTTTAATCCTAGGCTGTAAAAAGATGCCTACAAGTATCGCTTATACTCTGTTTGTGGGGATTGGCAGTGTGCTTGTCGTAGGTAGTGAAATCATACTATTTAAGGCCAATGTCTCGTACTTAAAAATAGCTTTAATCATACTTTTAGTGCTTGGAGTGATCGGGCTTAAACTCTCATCAGATGCCAAAGAAGGAGAAGGGAGATGAGTTGGTTATTTTTGATAATTGCAGGTGGGTTTGAAGTGCTTGGGGTATGGATATTAAAAAGACTATCAAATAGCAAGGCTATGGGCTTTGTTATATGGTATTTTTTTCTTTGGGTAGGTTTTAGTCTGTCATTATTCTTTTTATATTTGAGCATGAGCCAGATAGAGATGAGCGTAGCCTATGCTGTATGGACTGGGATTGGAGCAGTAGGCGGGGCTTTACTTGGTATTTTTGCCTTTCATGAAGGGGTGAGCTTTAAAAAGGTATTTTTTATTTCTTTGATTGTGGCTTGTGTTATAGGGCTAAAGCTAGCCTAGCATCTGCATTAGCCCTTCTTCATCTAGGAGTGTTATGCCAAGCTCCTTTGCCTTATCTAGCTTGCTACCGGCCTCTTCTCCATAGAGTAGAAAATCTGTTTTCTTGCTGACAGAAGAGCTGACCTTAGCTCCATAGGATTCTAAAAGTGCTTTAATCTCATCGCGTGATTTAGAAAGTGTGCCTGTAATTACTATGCTTTTGCCAGATAGTGGGGAATCTATTTTAGCAATCTCTGTGATTGTTGGGGTCAAGATTTTTAAAAGCATGGAGATAAAGCCTTGATTGACACGACAAAATTCCAAAAAAGAATCTGCCATTTCTTCCCCAAATCCGTCCAAATCTACAAGAGTTTCTCTATTTTGATCAAAGCATCCATAGCCAAAAATTGAGGCAAGTTTTTTGCTCGCACCCTCGCCTATATGCTCGATCCCAAGTGCATTGATAAGTCGCCAAAGTTCTATATTTTTTGTTGCAGCGATGGCTTCTATGAGGTTTCTTGCCTTTTTTTCTTTCCAGCCCTCTAGCTTTAAAAGCTCGTTAAAATCTAGGCTATAAAGATCAAGGATATTAGAGATAAGTTTATTTTCAAATAGTTGATCTATGATTTTTTCACCAAGACCATCGATATTAAGCGCCTTTTTAGAAGCAAAGTGGATGATGCTTTCTTTGATTCTAGCTTTGCAGTTTAGATTCTGGCATTTGATAAAAATCTCTTCGACCAAAAGCTCAGAACCACACTCTGGGCATGTGGTAGGCGGGATGATGGGCTTTTGTGTACCATCTCGTCTATTTTCTAGTGGCTTGATGATCTTTGGTATCACATCCCCACTACGGATAATAATCACATAGTCATTAATCTGTATATCCTTTCTTTCTATCTCTTTGTAGTTGTGTAAAGTGGCGCGTTTGATCTCTGCACCTTCAATCTCTACAGGCTCAAGCTCGGCTACTGGAGTGATGACACCCGTGCGCCCAATTTGTGGAGTTACAGATAGTATGCGAGTGATCTTTTCAATCGCAGGGAATTTATAGGCACAAGCAAAACGAGGAGATTTGATAGTAAAGCCAAGATCTTGCTGGGCACTAAAAGAATCAAGCATAATTACCATACCATCTAGCATCATCGGGTAGCTATCTCTCATAGCCATGATTTCTTTATAGTAGTCTTGGATTTCTTGTATATTTTTGCACAGTCGGATAAAGGGGATGGGGGAGAATCCTAACTTTAAAATATCATGCATGCTTTCAAAAAAGCTGCCATAATTTAGACTATGAGCCCCAAACCCCCAAGGGATAAAACTCAATCTGCGCTTAGCAGTTATTAGAGAATCTAACTGCCTCATAGAGCCAGCTGCTGCATTCCTAGGGTTGGCAAAGAGGGGTTGATTAGATTTAAGACGTTCTGTATTTAATCTCTCAAAGTCTTCTTTGGTGATAACAACCTCACCACGAATCTCAATCTGCCCGGTATAAGGGATTTGAAGAGGGATGGATTGTATGGTTTTGGCATTTTGGGTGACAAGCTCACCAGCAATCCCATCTCCACGCGTAGTGGCTGATACTAAAATGCCATTTTCATATAAGAGATTGAGGCTAGCGCCATCAAATTTAGGCGAGCAAGTAAAGGTAGCATTGGGGTAGAGTTTGTAGATTCGATCACACCATTCTTGCAGTTCTTGAGAGTTGAATATATCATCTAAACTCCACATTCTTTGTAAGTGTGTATTTTTGTTGAAATATTCAAGCGGTTTGCCACCTACGCGTTGTGTGGGGGAATAGGGTAGGATGATATCAGGATTTTGCTCTTCATAGCGCTTGATTTCATGATAGAGTAGATCATACTCTTCATCACTGGCAATAGGATCATCAAGTACATAGTAAGCATACGCCATCTTATTTAAAAGCAGGATTTTTTGCTCATAGCTAGTGTGTGTCATTATGGATTCCCTTATTAGCTTTAAATCTTTTAGATTTAAAATTATATCATTTTATAGTTTTATAGCCTTATGGGTGGCTTGAAACTATGTGCAGAATCTGTGCTACAATTTGGCCAATATTTTGTATTCGAGGTAGGTAATGCTGGATTCTGCGCAGAATATGCCTCATATTAATAATGAGGCGCAGTTTTTATGCTTTTGTCTTGATGATGCGCCAGATGCCCAGATTTATGCAATCAATGTTTTTAAAATCCGTGAAGTGATTTATCAAGAAGGCGACTTTGCTCATGTAGTAGGCGGAGAAGATAGTGCTATCTTAGGTATATTAAGCATTAGAGGTGAGAGTATTGCCTTGATTGATGTGAGAAGTTGGTTATATGATTTTAAGGTAGATTTAAAAAAGGATTCTGCTAAAAACAATCGGGATTTAATTATGGTTTGTAATTTTTCAAATCATATCATAGGGCTAAAAATAGCGCAGGTAAGACAGATTATTCAGAGAAGCTGGATGGATGTGCATGCAAGTAGTGATTATGGGATAAGAGGGCAAAAAATCATTGCAACTACTTATAATGATGATGGAAATATTATTCAGATTCTAGATGTAGAGCAAATGTTGAGTGATATTTTTCCCATGCTTGGCTATCATGATGCCTTGATGCTAGATGGGCTAGAGAGGATTGAGAGTGATAAGCTTGTTTTGATTGCAGAAGATTCTGTGAGTGTAAGCCATGGGCTAAAGCACATTATTGGGCTTATGGGTTTAGAGTGTAAGGAGTTTTCAGACGGAGAAGAGTTGATTATTTATTTAGAAAGTTTGGAAGATATCAAGGGTATTGGTATAATTATCACAGATATTGAAATGCCAAAGATTTCTGGCTTTGAAGTCCTTAAAAAAATCCGTTCAAATCCAAACTTAGAGCATATACCAGTTATCATCAACTCCTCAATGGATGATGAGGCTAACAGACAGAGTGCTTATAAGATCGGAGTTGATGCTTTTATAAACAAGTCAGAACCTGATGAGATTATTTTTTATCTTAAACAATTTTTGCAAAAGGAGTAATATGCTACGAACGCATTTGTGTGCAGAGCTAAATGAACAAAATATCGGAGATGAGGTATCTTTATGCGGGTGGTGTAATACCTACCGTGATCATGGTGGTGTGGTTTTTATCGATCTTAGAGATAAGAGCGGTTTGATACAGCTAGTATGTGATCCAGCCTCCCCTAGCTACAATCTAGCCTCTAGCGTAAGGGATGAATATGTGCTAATCATCAAGGGTAAGGTGCGTGCGCGTGGAGAAGGACTAGAAAATCCAAAACTAAAAACCGGTAAAATCGAAGTAGTAGTAGAGAATCTAGTCATAGAAAATGCAAGCAAGACTCCTCCTATTGGCATTGATGATAAGAGTGTGGGAGAGGATTTAAAGCTTAAGTATCGCTATTTGGATTTACGATCAAAAAGAAGCTATGAGGTTTTTAAGCTACGATCTGATGTAAATAAGATTATACATAAGACTTTTGATTCTCTTGGATTTATCGAAGTGGAGACACCCATCCTAACCAAGGCTACCCCTGAAGGCGCTAGAGACTATCTTGTGCCATCTCGCGTGCATGATGGAGAGTTTTTTGCCTTGCCACAAAGCCCTCAGATTTTTAAGCAACTTTTGATGATGAGTGGCTTTGATAGGTATTATCAGATTGCGCGTTGCTTTAGGGATGAGGATTTGCGTGCAGATAGGCAGCCAGAGTTTAGCCAGATAGATGTAGAGATGAGCTTCTGTGATGAGAATGATGTGATGGGCGTGGCTGAAGGGCTTATTAAAAATATTTTTGCTCTTAAAAATATTGATGTACAGACCCCATTTATGCGTATGAGCTATGATGAAGCTATGGAATCTTATGGATCTGATAAGCCAGATTTGCGCTTTGAGATGCCGCTTGTTGAAGTGGGGGATTTGTTTGTAGATTCTAGTAATGATATTTTTAAAAATATTGCCAAAGATCCTAAGAATAATCGTTTTAAGGCTTTGTGTGTTAAGGGTGGAGATGAGTTTTTCTCTCGCAAGACTTTGGGAGAGGCAGAAGAGTTTGTCCGTAAGTTTGGCGCAGCAGGTCTAGCCTATATCCAGCTAAAAGAGGATGGACCTAAAGGACCACTTGTGAAGTTTATAGCAGAAGAGCAGTTGCAAACTCTTTTTAGTCGCGTGAATGCTAGCAAGGGAGATATTATCTTTTTTGGTGCTGGGGCTAAGAAGGTCGTGTGGGATTATATGGGGCGATTGCGCCTAAAAGTGGCTAGTGATATGGGGAAGATCCCTCAAGATAGCTATAAATTTTTATGGGTAGTGGATTTCCCGATGTTTGAAGAGAGTGAAGGGAAGGTTTCAGCCTTGCACCATCCATTTACGATGCCAAAAGATATTGAAAACCCAGATATAGAGGCGATCAAATCTGTAGCCTATGATGTTGTATTAAATGGGGTAGAGCTTGGTGGAGGAAGTATTAGGATCCATAAGCCAGATATTCAAGCTAAGATTTTTGAGATTTTAGGTATTAGCAAGGAAGTAGCACAGGAGAAGTTTGGATTCTTATTAGAGGCGCTTAGCTTTGGTGCGCCACCCCATGGTGGTTTTGCTATCGGGCTAGATCGCTTAGTTATGCTTCTAGCTAATCAAGCTAGCATTCGGGATGTTATTGCCTTCCCTAAGACACAAAAGGCTACTTGTCCTCTCACAGATGCGCCTAGTAGTGTGAATGAAGAGCAGCTTAGAGAGCTTCATATCAAGCTAAGAAACCCAAAATAAATTTTAAAGGATAGAAATGAAGAAATTATTTTTGATTATCGGAGCCCCTGGAAGCGGGAAGACAACAGATGCAGAAATCATTGCTAAAAATAATGCACAAACTATTGTTCATTATTCTACTGGAGATTTATTGCGTGCAGAGAGTGCTAGTGGGAGTGAGAGAGGCAAGCTTATAGAGAGTTTTACCTCTAAGGGGAATCTAGTGCCACTTGAAATTGTCGTAGAGACTATTGTATCAGCTATTTCTAATGCACCTAAGGATATTATCCTTATTGATGGGTATCCAAGAAGCATCGAGCAAATGGAGGCATTTGATTGTGTATTGCAGAAGCAGACAGATATAGAGCTTACTAGTGTGATTGAAGTTGAGGTGGGTGAAGATGTGGCTAGAGAGCGTGTGCTTGGGCGTGCGCGTGGGGCTGATGATAATGTTGAGGTTTTTAATAATCGCATGAAGGTTTTCTTAGAGCCTCTTACTTCTATCCGCAAGTTTTATACAGATAAGAATCTTTTGCATAAGATTAATGGTGAGCGTGGAATTGATGAGATTGTAGCAGATATGCAAAGTTTTATTCAATCTAAAATTTAAGGAGAAAAAATGCAGTTAGATAAAATCCCAGTAGGTGAGAATCCAGAGAAAATCAATGTGGTCATTGAGATCCCTTATGGCTCAAATATCAAATATGAGCTTGATAAGGAGAGTGGTGCGGTAGTAGTGGATCGCGTGATGTATAGTGCGATGTTTTATCCAGCAAATTATGGCTTTGTGCCTAATACTTTGAGCAATGATGGCGACCCAGCAGATGTGCTTGTATTGAATGAATATCCATTGCAAGCAGGCAGTGTGATTAAGGCTAGACTTATTGGTGTGTTGGTGATGGAGGATGAGAGTGGTATGGATGAGAAGCTGCTAGCTGTCCCTGTAAGTAAGATCGATCCTAGATATGATGATATCAAGAGCCTAGAGGATCTGCCAAAAATCACCCTTGATAGAATCAAAAACTTCTTTGAAACCTACAAAATGCTTGAGCCAAACAAATGGGTAAAGGTTAAGGAATATCAGGATAAAGCTGCGGCTACAGCGATTTTAGATGCAGCCATTAAGGCTTATAAATAATTGATTCTAGCTTCGGCTAGAATCTTAGTCACTGCGGCGGTATCTAAACTGCCCTTTGCGATAGATCATCCGCAATCCACCGATTGTAAAAAGCCAGCGATTTTCAATGAGATTTTTCATAAATGCGCCAAATTCCCCAGAAATTTTTCTGCCAAAAACTACCCCTACTGCATCTAAATGCCCGATTGAACAAACTGAACCGCGGTTGATGAATTTAAAATCCTTATGTTTAGTCTTGCCTTCTAACTTATCGCTTAAAAGATTGCCAATATAATCTCCCATCTGTGTAGCAAGCTGTGCTGTGGGGACAAAGACTACTTCTCTTTGTGCATAAATAGCACAATCTCCTACGACATAGATATTGTCATAATCTACGCTTTTTAATTGGGGGGTGACTTTGATTCTGCCTTTGTGGCTTTGAATATCATTAGAGTAGTACTCTACAGTATCATTTCCCTTTACTCCGCTGCCCCATAAGATCGTATGGCCACGGATAAACTCCTCTTTGTTATTGCGCTCTATTAAGACACCATCTGCTTGACATTCTTTAACACTAGCACCTGTAAGTAGTGTAATGCCCATATTCTCAAGTTTTTCTGTCGCTTTTTTTATAAGCTTTTGATCAAAGACAGGTAGGATATTTTTGTTTCTTCCTACAACCGTAATTTTTACTAGATTTTCATCAAGTCCATAATATTTACATAGCTTTTTGCGCTCATTAGCTAACTCTGCTGCAAACTCAATGCTTGTCAGTCCAGCTCCACATACGATAAAAGAAAGATCAGCATCGTCTTTTCTAATATGATAATCCTTTAGTTTGCGCTCAATATGGTGATTTAGCCTAGCAGCAGCATTAAAAGAAGAAAGCTTAAAGGCATGTTCTTTAACACCTGGTATGCCAAAATCATCTGGCTTAAAGCCTAGCGCAATCACCAAAATATCATAATCATATTTTCCAAGCTTACCTAGTACATAGTTTTCTTTGGGGTGGATCTCCATCACCTTGTCTTTTACAAACTTGATCCTCTCAAGATCTAGGATATCACGATAATAAATCTTAGCCTTGCGATCGCTAAGCGTGCCTATGGCTACTTTGTGCAAAAGAGTGGTTTGATAGTGATAGTCATGTTTGCTAATAAGCGTAATATCTGCATTTGCATGGCGCTTTTGTAATCTTATGGCAGTATTAAGACCACCATATCCACCCCCAACAATCAAAATTTTTTTACTCATGAGATGACCTCTTTATGTTTGGTTAATTTTCACTTAACCTAATTTAATCATAAAAACACTTAGAAAAAAATTAATTTTATTTTGGAGGTATTAGGATTTTTGCATGCTTTGTTGGTAGTTTTGCCCCCATATTTTTAATATGCTAAAAACATCATTTAGAGATTTGCCAAGATTTGTGAGGGAGTATTCTACTCGTGGCGGTACTTCAGCATAAACCTGACGATGAAGTATGCCTGCTGCCTCTAGCTCTCTTAGGTTTTGAGTGAGGACTTTTTGAGAGATATGCCCTAGAGATTTTTTAAGTTCGCCAAATCGTTTGGTCCCAGAGAGCAGATTCCAAAGAATGAGGAATTTCCATTTATTGCTAATAAGATTTAGCGTTGTTTCAATGGGGCAATTTTCAGTTATATGCGGCTCTTGCATCATATCTCCTTTATAAATTCAGAATCATTTTAACAAAAATTTCTAATAGTTTCAAAAATAATACTATATAACAAAAAAATCCCTACTTGCATTTTTATACTTTTGTAGATATACTGGGCTTACAAACTTAAAACAAAGGATAAATGATGAAAAATTTAGTGATTTTCTCTCACACTTATTTTGATAAGTCTAATGTCAATAAAGCCCTTTTAGATTCTCTAAAAGATACTCCTAATCTTGAAGTTCGCAACCTTAATGCTATATATCCTGATGGCAAAATTGATGTAGCTGCTGAATTGTCTGCACTAAAAAGTGCTCAAAATATTTATTTTCAATTTCCACTGTTTTGGTTTAGCACGCCAAGTCTTTTAAAAGAATGGCAAGATAGCGTACTTACAGCGATCCTATATGGAGAGAATCCAAAAATGCTTGAAGGCAAGAAGTTTGGCATCATCGTGACTGCAGGAAGCACAGAAGATAAGTATCAGGAGATGGGTGGTTTGGATAAATTTTTAGTGCCACTTGTGACATCTTTTGGTTATTTGGGTGTTGCTTCTTTGCCAACTTGTGGGATATTTGGCGCTCATCATATAGAGGATATGGATAGTGTTATTAAAAAGTATCAAGCTATTTTTGCCTAGATAGGGATCCCCCCCCCTATTTAGGGCTATTTTTCTACTTATTCTCATTATCTTCAATATTTTAAGAATTTTTATTCTCATTTTTATCAAATAATGGTAAAATATCTCCTGATGCTCAAAAAGCAGATCAAAAATTAATAAGGAGTAATCTATGTTATCAGCAGAAGTTGTAAAATTACTAAATGAGCAAATCACAAAAGAAATGTATGCATCAAATCTTTATCTCTCTATGAGTTCATGGTGCTATGAGCATAGTTTTGATGGTGCTGGTAAGTTTTTGTTTGATCATGCAGGAGAAGAGAGCGATCATGCTAAAAAACTTATCACCTATTTAAATGAAACAGATTCTAGGGTTGAGCTTACTGCTATCCCTGCACCAAAAACATCATTTTCAAGCTTGCTTGAAGTATTTGAGGCTACTTATGAACATGAAAAAGAAATCACAAAATCAATCAATAAGCTTGTAGATTTTATGCTAGAGAGCAAAGACTATGCTACATTTAACTTTTTGCAATGGTATGTGGCTGAACAGCATGAAGAAGAAGCATTATTCCGTGGCATTGTTGATAAGCTTCGCTTAGTTGGGAATGAAGGAAGTAGCTTGTATTTGGCTGATCAATATATAAAAGGTATTTCTACAGCTAAATAGCTTTTGCAGGCCTTTATGGCTTGTAAAAGTTAGAAATTTTTCTCCAAATCCATATTCGCATACAATCTTGCCACCTCATTACCATAGCCATTAAACATTTGGGTTTTTTGTCTACTTAGACTAAGACCATCGCCAATGAAGCGTTCGCTAGCCTGACTCCATCTAGGATGAGGGACATTTGGATTGACATTGGCATAAAATCCATATTCCTCACTAGCTAGTTTCTGCCAAGTGCTTTGTGGCATCTCTTTTGTCAGGGTGATTTTATTGATTGATTTGATGCTTTTAAAGCCATATTTCCAAGGCACAACAAGTCTAAGTGGCGCACCATTTTGATTAGGCAGGATATGCCCATACATCCCGACAGCTAAGAGTGTTAGCGGGTGGGTAGCCTCATCAATCCTTAGACCCTCAATGTATGGAAATGGGATGAAGCTAGCAAGTGCAGGGTTTTTGATAGCAGGCATATCTTCTTGCACAGCTGTTTGAAAGCGCACGTATTTTGCTTGTGAGGTCGGCTTAGCCAATGCTAGTAATGCCCCAAGCTCAAAACCTATCCAAGGGATATTCATACTCCAGGCCTCCACGCATCTTAGACGATAGATTCTCTCTTCTAAGGGCATTTTTTTCAAAATATCTTCATATGAAATTTTCATTTCATTTTCTACTTCACCATCAATCACTATATCCCATGGCGAGGTTTTTAAGGTATTGGCTCGTTTAGATGGATCATCTTTTTGCATGCCAAATTCATAAAAATTATTAAAGCTAGTAGCCTTAGTGTAGGGTGTGATCGTGCTTTCTTTGTAGTTTGGGTTTTGGGTATAAATAAGGCTATCTTTTGATTTGGCATTAAAGTTTTTGGCCGCATCAGATTCTGCAGAGAGGGTGGGTGTCTCTTTGGCACTGGCTAGACCCATCATCCCTAGGGCTAGAGTAGCACTTGTGTTAATAAACTTGCGACGCTCTTTGTAAATGGCCTCTGGAGTTACTTGTGATTCTTTTATTTCATGAGGTTTGATACTTTTAATAATCATGTTGTGTCTCTTAGTTAAATAGGTAAATTATGTTAAAATCCTGACAGATTTTTTTAAATAAAAGGTGATTGGGATGGATTCTTATGAATATGGTGAGCTTTTAAAGCGCCTAAAAAATGCCATTGAAAATATCAGAAAAATTATTAAACCCGATGAACTTACTTTAAGATTGCAAGAAATAGAGAATCTTCAGCAAGATCCTAACTTCTGGAATGATGCTAAGAAAGCAGGTGATATAGGCAAGGAAAAATCTAAAATCACAAGGCTTTTAGATACTTATCAATCTGCACAAAGATCTATTGATGATGCCAGCGAGCTTTTTGAGCTTTCTCAAAATGATACAGATACCTTAGAGCTACTTTTTGAGGAATCCAGCCAGCTAGAAGATTCTATTAAACATGTAGAAATCGCAGTGATGCTAAGTGGAGAGCATGATTCTAATAATGCGATTGTGACCATCCAGCCTGGAGCTGGTGGGACAGAAAGCCAGGATTGGGGAAGTATTTTATATAGGATGTATTTGCGCTGGTGTGAGAGAAGAGGGTTTAAGGCAGAGATCTTGGACTATCAGGATGGTGAGGAGGCAGGCATTAAAGGTGTGGCTTTCATCATCAAAGGAGAGAATGCCTATGGCTATATGAAAAGTGAAAATGGGGTGCATCGTCTTGTAAGAAATAGTCCTTTTGATGCCAATGCTAAGCGGCATACTAGCTTTGCAAGTGTGCAGGTTAGTCCAGAGCTAGATGATGATATTGAGATTAATATTGAAGAAAAAGATATTAGGATTGATACTTATCGTGCAAGTGGTGCTGGTGGCCAGCATGTCAATAAGACAGAATCAGCCATTAGGATCACCCATCTTCCTACGGGTATTGTCGTGCAATGTCAAAATGATAGAAGCCAGCATAAAAACAAGGCCACAGCCCTAAAAATGCTCCAATCTAAGCTATATGAGCTTGAAAAAGAGCGCCAAAATGAAGGGGTGGGTGCACAGGAAAAAAGTGAGATTGGCTGGGGTCATCAGATACGCAGCTATGTGCTAAGCCCCTATCAGCAGGTAAAGGATAATCGCAGCAATATTGCCTATAGCAATGTAGATGCGATTTTGGATGGAGATATTGATAGTGTGATTGAAGGTGTTTTGGTGGCTAAAAATTAGGAGAGAAGATGAGAAAAGAAGAGCGCGCTGCTTTAATGCAATCTCGAGATTTTGAATGGGAAGACTTTGATGGTTTACCACAAGTTGTACAGAATCTAGATGAGAAGGATGAGATTGAGGAAAAAAAGACAAAGTCAAAGAGGACTAAAAAGAAAGTCAAAGAAAGTTTAGATTCACAAGAGGCGGATGCAAAGATAGATTCTATGCATTTATCCTCATCTTTTATGCGTTCAGAAATAAGGCTAGATGATATTACAGCTAGGCTGGATAATATCGCACTGCAAAGTGGAGCGATTTCTAAACAGATACAAGAGATCTTAAACTTTTCTATCCGTCAGCTAGAAATGTTTGAAAAGCTTACACACAAGTTTCCTAATATCCGTGTATTTCATAATGCATTTGATGAGACGCAAGATATCATAGAAAAAATCATCAAAGTGCAAGATGAATCAAGAGAGTGCATGAGGGATTCTCTAAATGCTTTAGAGATTGTAGAAGGCCAAAGAAATGAGCATAAGGGCACAAATGAGATTGTAGAAATGCTTATTATGCTTTCAAGTTGTATGGAAAAAATTATCAGCGGTGAGCTAAGTGTCAAAGCCCTTAGAGAGCTTGGCAGAAATACCCAGGTAGATGAAAGGAATGATGAGAAATGAAAAGAGCTGAAATCCTATCTCCAGCAGGGAATCTCACCAAGCTTAAAATAGCGTTAGATTTTGGTGCGGATGCAGTTTATGGAGGAGTTAGTCATTTTTCTTTGCGCAATAGAGCTGGCAAAAATTTCGATTTTGAAAGCTTTAAAGAGGGCATTGTGTATGCGCATTCAAAAAACAAAAAGGTATATGCTGCTATTAATGGCTTTCCTTTCAATCACCAAATCAAGCTTTTAGAAAAACATATCTCCCAGATGGCAGAGATTGGTCCTGATGCTTTTATCATCGCTGCCCCAGGTGTTGTGAGATTAGCAAAAAAGCTAGCCCCTCAAATCCCCATACATCTTTCTACCCAAGCTAATGTGCTTAATGTGCTTGATGCTGAGGTCTTTTATGAAATGGGCGTAAAGAGGATTGTCGCTGCTAGAGAGATGAGCTTAAAAGATGCGATTGAGATTAAAAAACATTTGCCAGATTTAGAGCTAGAGATTTTTGTGCATGGAAGTATGTGTTTTGCTTTTTCTGGACGTTGTTTGATCTCATCTTTGCAAAATGGGCGTGTGCCTAATCGCGGTAGTTGTGCTAATGATTGTCGGTTTGATTATGAATATTTTGTCAAAGATGAAGAGAGTGGCAGATTGATACCCTTTAAAGATGAGATGTATATAAAAGCTCCTGATAATCCAGCAATGATTAGAATCAAAGAGGAGGCAGGGGTAGGATCACATATTTTTAATTCTAAAGATTTAAATCTCTCTGGTCATCTTAAAGATATTTTAGATTCAGGCGTGATTGATGCCCTAAAGATTGAGGGGCGTACAAAGTCAAGTTATTATGCAGGGCTTACGGCACGTACTTATCGGCTAGCGCTAGAGGATTATTATGCGGGCAATATTCGTCCTATACTTTATCAAAATGAGCTTAATACCTTGAAAAATCGTGGCTTTACAGATGGCTATATTGTGCGTAGACCTTTTGAAAGACTGGATACACAAAATCACGATACAGCTATTAGCGATGGAGAATATCAGGTTTGTGGTGAGGTGGATGAAAGCGGGGATAGCTTTATGTGCAAATTTACAATAAGACCTCATGATAGGCTAGAGATCATCGCTCCATTAGAATCTGAAATTAAGCCTATAGATAATGAGATTGGTAGTATCAGTATGCAAGAAGAAAATGGGTTTAAGCGATATTTTTTAGTGCTTAAAAAAATTATGCTTAAAGATGGCAAGATTATAGAATCTATTCATAGTGGTAATATAAATCCCGTATGCCTGCCTTGCACTCTCCCAGCACATAGCTTTTTGCGTCTTAAGCCTGTGGTTATTTCTTTGGGTAAAAAGGAAGCATAAGATATGGATTTGGACAAAATTAGTGTTTGTATTTTGGCCAAAAATGCTAGCAAAAAAATCAGAGCTACATTAGATTCTCTCCAGCAGTTTGGTGAGGTGATTTTACTAGATAATCAAAGTAGTGATGATACGAGGGAAATAGCACATAGCTATAAGAATGTGCGTGTAGAATCTAGTCCATTTATTGGCTTTGGTGCATTGAAGAATCTGGCTGTAAGCTATGCTAAAAATAAGTGGATTTTAAGCCTAGATTCTGATGAAGTTTTAGAGCCTGATGGGCTTGCTGCTATTAGGGCATTAGAGCCTAGAGAACATGAGATTTATGCATTTAGGCGGAAAAATCATTATGGGAAAACTTGGATTAAAGCCTGTGGGTGGTATCCAGATTATGTCTTACGGCTTTTTCATAAAGACTTTACTAGATTTAATGATAATAGGGTACATGAAAGTCTTATTTTAGATTCCATGCAAGTGCGTTATTTGCCAGTGCATATAGCGCATTTTGGGGTAGAAAGCATGGATGAGATTATTGCTAAAATGAATTATTACACGACTTTATCGCTAGATAAAAATATTAAAAATAAAGGCTTTGGCGCGGCTCTTTTTAGGCTTTTTTGGGTGTTTTTTAAAGATTATTTCTTGCGCTTTGGCTTTAGATATGGGTATAAGGGATTTATCATCGCATATTTGAATGCTAATGGAGCTTTTTTTAAATACGCTAAACTTCATGAAAGGGCAAAACATGAAGATAGCCATCATCTTACGTGATATAACAGAAAGAGGAGGGGGTGAGCGTGTAGCAGCAAATCTAGCAAATGCCCTAGCTAGCCTGCCTGATTTTGAAGTAAGATTGATCAGCTTTTTTCAAAGCTTTAAAACCCCTTCATTTGAGCTTTCACATCAAGTAGATTTGAAATTCCTCTCTTCTTTTTCTGAACGAGCAAAAAACCCTTTATTAAGGCTTTTTTATAAGCATATTTGGCGTATTTTTCTTAACTTTAAAGCGCGTAAATTTTATTGTGATTGTGATGTGATTTTAGCAAATGATAGAGCTTTGATGCAGGGATTTAAGATGGATAAAAAGCGCTATATCCGTTTGTGGCATTTGAAATTTAAAAAGAAGAATCTAAAGTTTTTTGATGATGTGGTGGTGCTTTCAAATAGAGAGATTGCAAAATGGAAGAGCATCCATAGAAGAGTCCATGTGATAGAGAATTTCTTACCCAAGCAAGAAAAAAATATTTTGAGTGATTGTGATCAAAAGGTGGTTTTAGCTGTAGGTCGTTTTAGTGAGCAAAAAGATTTTTTAGGTCTCATAGAGATGTATGCAAAAATTGCAAAAAAATTCCCAGAATGGAGATTGAAAATCATAGGTGAGGGTGCTCAAAAAATAGAGATGGAGCAAAGAATCAAAGCCCTAAATATGGGAGATTATATAGAGATCAAACCTTTTATGCAAGATATTTCAAAGGCATATCTTAATGCTAGCATTTATGCACTAAGTAGCGTTTTTGAGGGATTTGGCATGGTTTTAGCAGAGGCATCTAGCTATGGGCTTGCTTGTGTTAGTTTTGATATTGATACAGGACCTAGCGATATTATTGTGCATAATGAGAGTGGCTTTTTGATTAAAGATAGAAACTTTGATGAGTTTGCTAAATGTTTAGAAATCCTGATGGTAGATGATGGGCTAAGAAAGAGGATGGGATCTGTGGCAGCAAAATATGTATCTGCAAAATTTAGCCAAGATCATGTGATCAAAAAATGGCAAGAGTTGCTCTTAACTTCTTAAGGAAGCTAAGAGCAGGAGAGTTACTGACAGTTCTCGCACTCCATAGATCTATCGGCTATATCTTCTTTAGCTTCAGGACTTTCAGAGCGTAGATAGTAAGTAGATTTTAATCCCAACTTCCAAGCTAGAGTATAGATTTCATGAAGGTTTTTAATAGAGGCATTGCCATCTAGTTTGATAAAAATATTTAGGCTTTGGCCTTGATCTATCCATTTTTGACGCACAGCAGCAGCACGTACTAAAAGGCGCTGATCTAGCTCATAGGCTGGGGTGTAGTGATGCCATGTCTCAAGGCTTAGATTAGGCACGACTACAGGGATCATCCCGCTTAGATTTTCCTCATACCATTTGCGCTTATATACAGGCTCTATAGTCTGGGTCGTGCCTACTAGGATAGAAATAGAACTTGTAGGTGCGATAGCCATCAAATAGCCATTTCGCATACCATCTTTTTTGACCTTTGCCCTCAAGCTCTCCCAGTCATAATCTGTGTTAAAAAGCCCACCACGATCTACAAGTTTGCAGGCTTCTTTATTTGCCACATCAATAGGGAATATACCTCTGCTCCAGTTGCTGCCTTCAAATTGTGGATAGATGCCTTTTTCAACTCCTAATTCAGAGCTTGCATAAATAGCATTGTATGAGATGGCTTCTAATACAGCATCAATCTTTTCTAAATGTGCATCACTACCCCATGGAATCTGGGCTGTAGCTAGCATCTCTGCCTCACCCATAAGGCCAAGACCAATAGCACGATTAGCTAGGTTGGTTGCTTTAACCTTTCGATTTGGGTAGAAATTTAGCTCAATAACATTATCTAGCATTCTAATAGCAATGGGTACAACACGGTTGATATCTTCTTTTGTGTTGATTTTGCTAAGGTTGATGCTAGCAAGGTTGCATACAGCGGTATTTCCATCTTCGCTAATACGTGTAGTGATATAGACTTGTTTGCCATTTAAGCAATCAAGACTGGTGATTTTGTTGGCTTTTTTTGTGATGCCTACATCTGTAGTGACTATGAAGTTTTCTTCATAGTAGGTCTTGCTGCCATCTGTAAATTCAACTTCAATTTTATAGTGGTTTGGATTTGTATTTTGGAAGATTTCTGTACAGAGATTAGAGCTGCGGATGATTCCAGCATGTGCATTTGGATTGGCACGATTGGCATTATCTTTAAAGCAGAGGAAAGGAAGACCAGTCTCAAAATAATTAGTCAGAATCTTCTTCCATAACTCTTTAGCATTGATTTGTTCTTTGAGGATATCAGGATTGTTTTCTAGCTCTATGTAGCGAGTTTCAAAAGCCTCTCCATAAAGCTCGGTTAATTCAGGGCATTGATAAGGATCAAATAATGTCCAAAGCCCATTTTCTTCTACACGTTTCATAAAAAGATCGCAAATCCATAGTGCAGGGAAGAGATCATGGGTCCTTCTGCGCTCCTCACCACTGTTTTTTCTAAGCTCGATAAACTCTTGCACATCAGTATGCCATACTTCTAAATAAGTAGCGATTGCTCCTTTACGTGTACCAAGTTGATCTACAGCGATGGCCACATCATTTGTGATTTTCAAAAATGGTACCACACCACCTGCTGCATTTTTATGCCCATCAATAAAGCTACCAAGCCCGCGTACACGCGAGAAATCCCAGCCAATACCACCGCCATATTTGCTCAAAAGAGCCATCTCTTTATAAGAATCAAAAATACCCTCAATATTATCTGGCGTGCTACCAATATAGCAAGAGCTAAGCTGGTGGCGTGGTGTACGTGCATTTGCAAGCGTAGGAGTAGCAGTGATGACTTCAAATTTTGATATAACATCATAAAATTTTACAGCCCAGGTATTAGGGTCTTTTTCATTTTGTGCTAAGAACATAGCCACTGCCATAAACATATGTTGAGGTAGCTCTATAGGGCGATTTTGACGATCTTTTAACAAATAGCGGTCAAAAAGAGTTTTGATACCTAGATAGTTAAACTGTAAATCTCGCTCTGGCTTGATGTGGCTATTTAGCAAATCAAGATCAAACTTTTCTTTTAATCCCGTAACGATTTTACCTTCACTCTCACCCCTTTCAAAATATTCAAGCAAGTGCTTATAGCCAGTAAATCCACTAACTTTATGATAGAGATCATAGAGAAATAATCTAGCAGCTACAAAAGTCCAATTAGGTGAGTCAATATCAATCTTGTTAACCGCAGTTTTGATCAGAGTTTGTTGTATCTCCTCTGTGGTAATGCCATCGCGAAAATAAAGTTTGCTCCCTACTTCTAATTCGCTTTGAGATACACCCTTAAGCCCATCTACAGCATTAGAAGTATATTTATGGATTTTTGTAATATCTAGTGGTTCTACTCGACCACTTCGTTTCACGACAGTAATCATAACTCTAACTCCTCCTCAATCAAATATAAGAAACAAGATCGTTTAGATCTAGTCTGGGTGATGGTTCTTTTGGGTTTTCTTTACGGTAGCCAAAAGTAAGTAATAGCGCGATTTGCTCGCTAAAAGTATCCATGCCAAGGAGGGCTTCAACTTCTTTTTTTCCAAAGCCTTCAATCGCACAAGAATCAATGCCCATAAAGGCAGCCATATTCATCATAGAGCTAGCTGCGATATAGGCTTGACGCACACTCCAGTTAAAAAGATTCTGAGAATCTTGACAATTATTAGCCTTCAAAAAACCACCATATCGCTCATCTTTATAAAGCTTAAGAGCTTTTTCATCTTTGCCAGTTTTGCGCTTAAATTGAGCAGTCGTATAGGCTGATTGTGGATATAAATCAGCGATCTTTGAAGTGAGGATGACAAGGTGGCTAGCTTCTGTTATCTGGGGTTGATTCCAGCAAAATGTGCGTATTTTTTCACGCATAGAAGCTGTTTTTACTACGATATAGCGTGTGGGCTCTAGTCCAAAGGAGCTTGGACTTAGGCGAGCTGATTGCAAGATGGTTTCAAACTCACAATCAGGAATTTTTTTATTAACATCAAAAGCTTTGCAGGCAAAACGAAATTGCATAGCTTCTAGAAACTGATTATTTTGCATAACTTATCCTTTCTTATTGATTAAATTTATAGATTTGGTTTAAGCCTAAAGGCTTTGTTTATTGATTATTTTCTGCTCATTCTTCTTCGTTCGTTTGGATCAAGATATTTTTTACGGATACGAACATTTTGAGGCGTGATCTCTAAGATCTCATCATCTTCAATCCACTCCAACGCGCGCTCTAAGGTCAGATCGCGTGGAGGGACAAGTTTAATGGCATCATCACTTCCACTTGCACGCATATTAGTAAGATGTTTTGATTTAATAGGGTTTACATCAAGGTCATTATCCCTGCTATGCTCACCAATAACCATACCCACATAAACTTTGGTTTGTGGGGTGATAAACAAAACACCACGTTCTTGGATATTGAAAAGAGAAAAAGCTGTAGCCTCGCCATTTTCCATCGAGATAAGTGCACCGTTTTTGCGAGATTCTACGCTACCACTGAAGGGGCGAAACTCCAAAAAGCTGTGATTCATTACGCCTTCACCTTTGGTATCTGTCAAAAACTCACTACGATAGCCAATCAAACCTCTTGCTGGTATTTCAAACTCAAGACGTGTATATCCATTGCCCATTGGATTCATAGCTTTCATCTCTGCTTTTCTGCGTCCAAGAGATTCGATGATTGAGCCTGTAAAGTCTTGTGGTGTATCAATGACTAAATGCTCAAAAGGTTCTAGCTTCACACCATTTTCTTCTTTGACAATTACTTCAGGACGAGAGATGCTAAACTCAAACCCTTCTCTTCGTAGATTCTCTGCCAAAATGGTGATTTGAAGCTCTCCGCGTCCAGAGACTTTAAATTTCCCTTCACCCATTTCCTCACAACGCATAGCAATATTAGTTTGCATTTCTTTTAAGAGACGATCTTTGATTTTATTAGCTGTAACATGCTTGCCTTCAAGCCCAGCAAGAGGGGAATCATTAACTGCAAAATACACGCTCATTGTAGGCTCTTCTAGGTGCATAGGATCAAGTGGTATAGGATTAGTTGGATCTACTACAGAGTCTCCTACATCAATAGCCCCAAAGCCAGCCACTGCTACAATATCTCCAGCTTCTGCATTTTCAATTTCAGTCCTTGCAAGTCCCATAAATCCGATTAGCTTGGTGATCTTGCCAGTCTCTTTCTCTCCATCGCCTTTGACTAAAAGTACATTTTCTCCTTTTTTGACCTTGCCATTAAAGACACGCGCGATACCTATCTTACCTACATAGTTGTCATAATCAAGTGTGAAAATCTGCATCTGCAATGGAGAATCCACGCTACCACTTGGCAATGGCACATACTCTAAAATCGCTTCAAAAAGTGGCTCTAGATTTTTTTTCTCATCATCAAGATTCTTGATCGCATAGCCATCACGTGCTGCTGCATAAACAACAGGGAAGTCTAATTGGGAATCATTAGCTCCCATGGCCACAAATAGATCAAATACTTCATCTACAACTCTATCTGGCTCGGCTGCAGGCTTATCAATCTTATTGACTACTACAATAGGGCGGATGCCAAAGCTAAGCGCTTTTTTAACCACAAATTTAGTTTGAGGCATCACGCCTTCTTGCGCATCTACAAGGAGCAAAACTCCATCTACCATCTTCAATACGCGTTCAACCTCACCACCAAAATCAGCATGCCCAGGGGTGTCAATGATATTAATCTTGGTATCTTTATATCGGATGGCTGTATTTTTAGAGAGGATGGTAATCCCTCGCTCTCTTTCTAGATCATTGCTATCCATGACACGTTCATCAACTTGTTCACGTTCACCAAAGGTACCAGACTGCTTTAAAAGTCCATCTACTAGAGTAGTTTTACCATGGTCTACGTGCGCTATTACGGCAATATTTCTGATTTTTTGCATAGGGGGATCTCACTTATAAAACTTGAATTTTAAAAAGCAAAATTATGGCAAAAATACCTTTAAAATAAAATTAAAAAATTATATAAAAGACATATATTAAAGTTTGAGAAAATTTTAAAAAGTGGAACAAATATTGCTTGATTGTTTGAAAATTATTTTTGAGGTTTGACAAATGGTTAGCAATATTACAAACACAACAGAGACAAGCTCTTTTCCATTACAGGATAAAAGAGCACAAACTCAAGAGCAGGTAAGAAAAGAACAAGAAAGCTTTCAAAAGCTAATTGAGCAAAAAGCAAAAGCCGCTCAAGAAGCAACAAAAGCTGAAAATACAAAAGAAGCTAAAAGTTCATCACAAAAAACTGAAGATCTAAAGACTTCAAAGTCAGAAAGTGCTCAAAATGCTGCATCTGCACCAAAGGATTTTGTAGCTGAAACGCCATCTCATACAGAGACTCCAAGCACTCCTGCTCAAGCTAGTGCTCAAAATAATGCTAAACCTGCACAATCTATACCACAGAGTGCACAGTCTGCTGAAGCTAAACCTCAAAATAATGCTCCTGAAATGCCTAAGGCTGCTATAGCCTCAAGTGAGCTTGAGGGTATGAAGGATGGAGAGATAAATGAAGGTGCAAAAACACTAGCTGATGTCAAAAGTTTAGGTGATGAAAAAGCTCTTAAAGTAGGAGATATGAAGCTAGAATCTAGCACTCAAAATAACGCTCAAAATGCTCAAAATGCTGCATCTACACAGGCTAAGGCGGTAAATAATAGCATCAAGCCAGATGTTCAAAAAGAAAGTCTTGAAAGTATGAATGAGGCCAAGCCAGAGGGGATGAGCACACAGGCATTATTGGCTCAAAAAGCAGCGCAAGGGTCATTAAAGGCTCCAGCTATGGCTGCTTCTTTAGCAGCAGATCCTCTAGCTCAAGCTCTCAAAGAAGTGACTACAAGGGATTTGGCAGCACGCAAAATGAGCAAGGCAGAGGGTATTGAGTATAAAAAAGAAAAAGGTGGAGAAAAAATCGCTGTGATTGAACGTGGCAGAAGTTTGCCTAAAAATATCACAGAGGCTAATATGCGCAATGCAAAACGTGATGAGGCTTATAGGGAAGTATTTGAGAAGTTTGGGGTAAAAGAGGAGACAAAAGAAGATTCTCTAATCACCCAAGCCCTAAGCTCAGAATCTAGTAAAAAAAAACTCTAAAATCTAGCATCATCACAACTGCTATTGCTGCTAAGGGGCTAAGTGAGGCTAGGGCTAATCAGCAAGCCAAAAAGAATAAAAAAGCCCCACAGAAGGATGTGAATACAGATGCAAAAAAAGAGGCAAAAAAACCTCAAGTCTCTAATAGCACTCACAATGCACAATCAAATGCTCAAAATGCACAAAATGCAGCACAACCAAAAAATATAGAAGCACAAATGATGTTGCAATCTTTAATAGCCACTAGTGAAATGGGGGAAGAGATGGCTAAAAAAGATCAAGAAGTAAAAGAAAATCTTGTATCTAAAAAAGAGCAAAAAGAAAGTGCTAAAGATGCTAATGTGCGCACAGCAGATTCTACCCAGGTGCAAAATAAAACTCTTAATGATAGGGTCGTGCTAAGTAAAGAGACTATTTTGAGTTTTGCAAATCAGATCAAAGAGAGTATTAAAAACTATAAGCCGCCATTTACGCGCTTAAGTCTTGAGCTAAATCCTAGAGAGCTTGGCAAGGTTGAGGTGACCATTACTCAGAAGGGTAAGGATTTGCAAATATCAATCACATCTAATGCACAGGCTATTACCTTATTTGCGCAGAATCAAAATGATCTTCGCAGTAGTTTGCAGACCATAGGATTTAATCAAGTGGATATGAACTTCTCTCAAAGTGGCGGAAATGGCGGGGGAATGGGCGGAAATAATAGTGGTGATTCTTCTAATAAGCAAAAAAGGAACAAAAATGGCTTACAAGCTTATGAACAAGCAAATAATCTTACTGAAGGAGTATTTGATAGCCTAGAGATCAGGCTACCTAAATACGCTTAATGAAGAAAAGGAAATAAAATGGCAGTCAATCTCGCAGAAATAACCGGAGCAAAAGCCGCTCAAGAAGCCAAAAAACAAGAGGCTCCAAAGATCGCTAATGGTCTAGATAAAGATGCATTTATGAAGCTATTTTTAGAGCAGCTTAAAAATCAAGATCCAACAGCACCTATGGAGACAGATAAGATTATTACACAAACTGCCCAGCTTACTCAAGTAGAGATGCAAGAAGAAAACAAAAAAACAATGAAAGAAGTTGCTGAGGCAATGAAGTCTACAAAAGAGACCAATGAGGCGCTTAAAGGTTTCCAAGGGGATTTAAAAAAGACACTAGAAAAGATGGATAAAGGAGTGGAAGAAAGCATCAACTCTAATGCCTATCTAGCACAAGTCTCAGCGCTTAATGCCGTGGGTATGATTGGTAAAATTGTAGAGACTGATGTAAATGGTGTGCAAATTAGTGGGCAGGGTGAAGTTAATTTTGCGCTTTATTTTGATCAGCCTATTAATGAAAAAGCCGGAAGACCTAGTATCCAGATTTTTGACAAAGATAAGCGCTTGGTAAAAACCATCCCTATTGAAGGTAAAGAGGGTCAGAGTGGATATGTGGCATTTAGATGGAATGGCCTTGATGATAAGGGTGAAAGAGTGGGTGATGGTACTTATGATATTAGAGCAGAATATAATTTAGATTCTAATACTAATCAATATCATCAAGCGCGCGTGGGTCGTGGCGAGGTAGAGAGCGTAGTCTTTGATAAAGGAAGACCTATGATTAAGATGGGGGCTATGATCTTGCCTATGGATAGTGCTATTGAGTTTTATGATAAAGAAAAGGGTGATGCTCGTGATATGACTTTAACTCAACTTCAAAATGAGGCAGCCAAGGTCAATGATAGCATGATGGCACAAGCGCAAAAGCCTCTAGAATCTGAAATGGCAGGGAAGAATATCCCTTTATCAGGGGAAGCTAAGTTAGATGATGAAAGCAAGTCAAAGCAAGATGATGAAAGTGGTATGAAATTTGCTTCAGATGGAGAGAATATGAAACAGGCTCAAAATGATGAGCAGCCTTTAAAAGATCCTATCTCTTGATCTCATAGCAAGGGTAGATAGAGGGGCTAGTCTTTTTTGAGTGGATAAAGGATTAAGATGAATAACACTCTTTTAAATTCTTATAGTGGTATTAAAACACATCAATTTGGCTTAGATAGTATCTCTAATAATATAGCCAATATTAATACCATCGGATATAAAGAAAATATCCCCGAGTTTAAAGCATTATTAAGCCAGCATCTTGATTCTACAAATAACTCTACAGTTAGTAGTGATATGAACTATGGTTCTAGTGTCTCTAGTAATGCCATCTCGACAAAAACCGGAAACCTAAAGCAGACTGAGGGGGAATTTGATGTTGCCTATACAGGCAGGGGTTGGTTTATTGTTGGGAAAAATCAAGATGGCAAGGTTGAGATTGGTGGGGATGATTTTAACCCAGATCAAGAGAGCTATTTTACACGCGATGGAAGTTTCTTGCGCGATGCAAATGGAAATTTAGTAACAGCTGGCGGCTATTATGTTTATGGTGTGGATTTGGGCAAAATTGATGGAAATAAATTTATCAGCAATACAACCCAAGAAGAAGATATAGCCAACCTTTCAAAAGGAGAGCTAAAGCCCCTTAAGATCCCTCAAGATTTAGTATATCAACCCACACAAAGCACAAAGCTTGATGTAGCCCTCAATCTTAATGCCGCTAAAAGCTCTGCAGCTTTGAGTGATTATTTGATAAAGCCAGATGGGACTTTAGATGAGCTAAGACTTGATGCACTAGATTTAGATGCGCTTTTTGGTGCGGATAAAAATCCAGTAGATGCACGCTTAAATCCTGATATTAGAATCTCCCTAAAAACAGGTAAAGGCGAGGCAGCCACTAAGCAAGATTTTGTATTTAAATATGGATATAGGGGTATTGAGGCTGATGAATTCCATACTTTCGGAGAGCTTAAGGCTTTATTTAAAGAAAGAACAGGATTGGATATTGAGATAGCTAGAGATGCTAAGGGTGAGATCATCATCCCTATGAGCTTTGAGATAAAAGAGGGCAGTGATGGCCTAGAGGGACCTAGATCTTTGACAATAGGCGGAAGATTTGCTGATAGGCTTGGTTTTAGTTTTGCAGATTTGGTATTGATTGATGGTGAGAGCCAGATAAGTAGACCACTTTATATAGCATCTCATACAAGCAATGCTGAATTTTATGATGAGGATGGCAAGAGATTTATCCTCCAAACACAATATTTTTTAAGTCAAAGCGCAGATAAACAACAAGGAATCCTCCAGCATTGGGATACTAAAACATCAATTTATGATGATAAGGGTGAGACTAAGCTAAATGATGAGGATATTATCTCAAGCCTAGATTTTGATGAAAATGGCCAGGCCCTGGCTCCTGAGCTAGAGATCGGGTTTAAGGATTTTAATATCGTTTATAACTATGGTGGGGCTAAGGGACAGAAAAGTACAAACTTTACCTATCAAGATTCAGGTGTATTGAAAACAGATACTGATGGCAAGACTGAAGGTAAGTTAACTAATTTGCAAATCAATGAAGATGGCATCATTACCTTGCATTTTGATAATGGCGTATCCACGGCTATGGGTCGTTTGGGGATCGCCGCATTTGCTAATGATCAAGGACTTAGAAAAGCGGGAGGAAATCTCTTTGAAATCGCACAGGGTACAGGCCCTGATGGGAATCCCAAGGCCCTATCTGGGAATCCAATCTTAGGATGGGATGAGAAAAATCAAGGTCATTTAAAGTTTGGCAAGATCTTGCATCATTACCTTGAGACTAGTAATACAGATGTAACCAATGCTCTTACAAATCTTATCTTGATGCAAAGAGGCTATTCAATGAATGCAAAGGCTTTTAGCACTGGCGATGATCTTATAAAAGAGGCGATCAACCTCAAAAAAGCTTAATTAGCCTTAGCTTTTTGCGCAGTTTGGGTGTTTTTGGCATTGATGGCACTCAAGCTTTTATTTAGATTCCCCCATTACTTTTTAAAAAGATAAAATTAGACTAGGTTAGCTATGTTGGTTTTTGATTTATGCGATTTTTTTGTATGCTTTTGTTTTTGAAATCATTCAAAGGGGCTTTATGGTAGAGCGATACGCACGTGAAAAAATGAAAAAGCTTTGGGATTTGGAGGCAAAATACTCATCTTGGCTAGAGGTAGAAAAGGCGTTAGTCAAAGGGTGGAATGCTTTGGGGTTAATCCCAGATTCTGATTGTGAGAAAATCTGCAAAAACGCCAAGTTTGACATAGCAAGAATTGATGCAATCGAGGCGGTAACTAAGCACGACCTCATCGCCTTTACCACAAGTGTGGCAGAAAGCTTGGGCGAGGAATCAAGGTGGTTTCATTATGGCATCACTTCAAGTGATACGATTGATACGGCGGTGGCATTGCAGATGCGAGATTCTCTACAAATCATCATCGATGATGTGCGGGAATTACAAGAGGCGATAAAGGCTAGGGCTTATGAGCATAAAGACACGCTTATGGTAGGGCGCAGTCATGGGATTCATGGCGAGCCTATCACTTTTGGGCTTGTGTGTGCGATATGGTATGATGAGATAGGTCGGCATTTAAAGGCATTAGAATCCACCCTAGAAGTCATTAGTGTGGGCAAAATCAGCGGGGCTATGGGTAATCTTGCCCATACGCCAATAGAGCTTGAAGAGTTAGTCTGCGCAAACCTAGGGCTAAAGGCTGCCCCTGCGAGTAATCAGGTGATTCAGCGGGATAGATACGCTAGGCTTATCACGGATTTAGCCCTTTTAGCCTCTAGCTGTGAGAAAATCGCGGTTGAGATTCGGCATTTGCAACGCACAGAAGTCTATGAGGCGGAGGAATACTTTAGCAAAGGGCAAAAGGGTAGCTCTGCAATGCCGCACAAGCGCAATCCCGTTTTATCCGAGAATATCACGGGGCTATGTCGTGTGATACGCAGTTTTGCACTCCCTGCTATGGAGAATGTCGCGCTGTGGCATGAGCGCGACATTAGCCACTCTTCTGTGGAGCGATTTATCCTGCCAGATAGCTTTATCACGAGTGATTTTATGCTAGCGCGCCTCACAGGAGTCATCGCTAATCTTGTCGTGTATCCCAAAAATATGCTAAAAAATCTTAATCTCACGGGGGGCTTAGTCTTTTCACAACGAATCTTGCTAGAGCTACCAAAAAGGGGTGTGAGTCGTGAGGATGCTTATAAAATCGTGCAAAGAAATGCGATGAAAGTCTGGGAAGCCTTGCAAGAGGGGCAAGCAGCAGTCAATGAAAATGGCGAGAGCTTATATCTGCAATATCTCTTGGCAGATACCGAACTTGTGGGGCTACTTTCAAAAGGTGGAGATTCTGGCGAGGCAATAATCCGTGAATGTTTTGATTTTAGCTACTATACCAAAAATGTAGATTCTATCTTTAAGCGGGTGTTTGGGGAGTGAGGTGGTAGAATCTAAAATACACAAAAAGGGATATTGATGACTTTCTTAGAACTTGCAAAAGAGGTACTAAGGTATTGTGGGTATCCAATGGGCTATAAAGAAATATGGGAAAAGGCTTGTGAATTGGGGCTAGATAAAAAGCTAGGAAGTAATGGAAAAACACCACATGATACATTAAGTGCACAACTTTATATCAATATTAGAGATAGGGGTGATAATAGCGATTTTATTCTTGCTTCTAGGAAGCCTACAACTTTCTGGCTGAGAAATGAAAAAGAAAATAAGTCAAATGTTAATCTAGAGATTCACAAGACAAATAAGGAGAAAGAAGGCTTTAATGAGAGAGATTTGCACCCATTACTTGTGAGCTATCTAGCTGCTTCACAGGCTTTTAGGGGATTGAAATGCAAAACAATTTACCACGAAAAGAATAAAAAACAAGAAAAAGGCAAAGATAAATGGGAAAACCCAGACATAGTGGGTGCTTATATTCCATTTAATGACTATGGACAAGAAGTGCTTGATATGCTAAAACATATTAATAGCTACACTTGTAGACTTTATTCTTTTGAGCTAAAAATTGAGCTTAACTTTAGTAATTTAAAAGAATCTTATTTTCAAGCAGTATCAAATTCTAGTTGGGCAAATGAGGGTTATTTGGTAGTTTTTAGAGAAATTGATAATGAAGTATTAAATGAGCTAACAAGATTGAATGCGAGTTTTGGCATAGGTGTTATTTGGTTAAAACCAGAAGTTTTGGATTCTAAAATTTTGCTTCCCGCAAAGGAGAGAAATATTGATTTAGACAAAATGAATCTTTTAAGTGAGCGAAATAAAGATTTCTGTACTTTTTTAAGCGATTTAAATAAGCAAATCACAGCTGGTGCAAAAACGCAAATTGTAGCTTGTTTTGATAGGGTGCTAGATACAGAATCAGGAGAGCTAGAAAAATATATTCGAGATAAAAAGATTCTACATAATTAGATTTTTAGGAATTAAACCAAAAGGATTTGTCCAAATGCTCACTAAAAGAAAAAATGAGTTAGATTCTAAGAAGAAAAGTATGGTATCTAAAATAAAAGATTTATTATTTTGCAAAAAATATATGATCTCAAAAGTTTAAAAGCCCAATGAAAGCCCCAAAAATCACCAAAAACACCAAACTCACTATCGATGGGCTAGAGCTGCTTAAAAGTCTAGAGTCTCAAAGCATAGATTTATGCTTCTTTGACCCACAATATCGTGGGGTGCTAGATAAAATGCGCTATGGCAATGAGGGAAAGAGGCAAAAGGGGCGCAGCACACTCGTGCAGATGAGCGAGGAGACTATAAAGAGATTTATCACAGAGATTAGCCGAGTGCTAAAGCCTAGCTGCTATCTTATGCTATGGATTGACAAGTTTCATCTCTGTGAGGGCGTGGGTGCGTGGCTAGATTCTACCTCTCTGCAAATCGTGGATTTAATCACTTGGGATAAGGGCAAAATGGGTATGGGCTATCGCACAAGAAAGCAGAGTGAGTATCTGCTAGTGGTGCAAAAAAAGCCACTCAAGGCAAGAGATACTTGGAAACTCCACAATATCCGCGATGTGCATTATGAGAGAATACCACAAGCAGAGCTAAAATGCCACCCACATAGCAAACCCAAAGGCTTGCAAAAACTCTTGATAGAATCTTGCACCAACAAGGGCGATATAGTATGCGACCCAGCAGCGGGGAGCTTTAGCGTGCTTGAGTGCTGCAAGGAGCTAGGGCGTGAGTTTGTTGGGACGAATCTTTAAATAGCAGAATCTAATCTGATAGCCTTAAGCCTTGTTTAAGAGGTTTTCTAAGCTTTCTTCTTGGCTATAGAGTTTGATAAAGTCCTCGCACTCTTGCTCTATATTGGTATTGCCATAATAATCAGCAATAATATCACCATCATGCGTGCTCATATAAATAATCCCTCTAGCTTCATTTTTGCCCTGGTTTTTTAGGCTTAGCTCTATGTATTTGCCCAGTGTTTGGCCAATGGTATTTAAATCACGCTTGTTTTTGCTCACTAGTCCTTTGAGTGTGATTTTCTCTTGGATAAAGCAGGAGTGCTGATAGAGGTGATATTGCAGAGTAGGGATAGAGCTATTTTTGATAAATTTTTGAGGTATGCAGATGCCAAAGATAAGTGTCTTTGGTGCTTTAATATTGAAAGACTTGAGGTATTCTTGCAGGCTTATTGGCATTTTTTCCTCATGCTCTTTGCCCTCAATAAGCCCCAAGAGATGTTCTATATTAGCATTGAGGGTTTGGATCTTTTCATCCATTTGTTTAAATAGGGATTTGTGACTTTCTATTTCTGTGCAAGCCTGGTTTAAAAGCCCTTCTAGCTTGGCAATATATTCTTTATCTGTCTTATTTAGCATAGCTTTCCTTTAGTTTTACTCCTAAAAGTATAGCATTTTCATAGCTTTGTAGGCTGGCTGTGGAAGTATAGGCTATATCATAGGCTACGCCATGATCTACGGAGGTGCGCAGTATTTTGGTGCCCAAAGTCATATTGATACTTTCATCAAAATACAAGGCTTTAAGCGCGCTAAGTCCTATATCATGATAAGGAGCGATGAAGAATCTAAAAGTCTCCCTCATCCTCGGGGAGAAGGCCACATCCCCGCTAAAAGGCCCTAAAAAGATCTCTTTGCCCAAAGATTTATTGGCCTCTTTGATGGCATCTTTTATGATCTCATCTTCATTGCCCATCAGTCCATTATCTCCACAGTGAGGATTGATACCTAGCAGCGCTACTTTCTCATCTTTTAAAAGATTTTTTGCATATTTAAAAAATCTTAGCAAAAAGCCTTGGTATTTTCCTATTTGCTTGGGGACTTCTTTTAGCGCTATGTGATCGCTAAAGAGCGCTACAAACATTTTTTCGCATCCAAGCATCATAATCCCCTCTCCATACCACTCCCTTAAGGCTTCTGTATGGCCTATATAAGGGACTTTTGCTAGATGCCATGCATGTTTATGGATAGGCAGGGTCGTGATGAAGTCCACTTCCTTTTTTTCAGCTAGTTTGCAGGCTAGAGCAAAGCTTTCAAAGCTATATTTTCCAGATTCTTGTGTGATTTTTGCTGGTGTGATTTGCGGGATGGGGGTATGAGGGGGCAGGGTATTTAGCGATTGGATGTTGAGGTTTGTTTTTTCTAAGAGATTGGATGCAGAGGCCAAAAGCTCCTTGTGCACACAATAGATAGGCTCACAATATTTAGAGATGATATGATGCGCTCTTAATAAAATTTCAAGTCCTATGCCATTGATATCCCCGATGCTAATAGCGACTTTGGCTTTATTGGGTAGATTTTGCATTAGCTATTTCTAGCCCTTTGCATAGAATCTAAAATCTCTTTTATCGCATCCTTTAGCCCTACAAAGATACTTCTTGCAATAATACTATGCCCGATATTTAGCTCGCTAATCTCTTTGATTTTTGCTATAGGATCTAGATTGTTTGCATTTAGCCCATGCCCAGCATAGACTTCTAGGCCCAGACTTTTGGCAAACTTAGCTGCATTTTTTAGAGAATCTATCTCATCTTTTAGTCTTGTTTCTAGCTCTAGTCTATCTAGACTAGTCAAATCTTTTAAGAGGTTTAAAGATGAGATCTTTTGCTCATTTAAAGCAAGGTAGAGATTGGCATAAGTGCCTGTATGAAGCTCGATGCCATCTGCGCCTAAGTCCTTGCTAAGCTTGATGCTTTTCTCATCTGGATTGATAAATGTGGCCACTTTGATTTTAGAGTTTTTAAGCATGGCTATGGTTAGATTTAAAGCAGGGTTAGTCATATCAAGCCCGCCTTCAGTGGTGACTTCCTCTCTTTTTTCAGGGACTAATGTAGCTTTAAAGGGGCGCTTAGCACAAATAAGATCAATAATTTTAGGATCATTGGCACATTCTATATTTACTGGCAGGCTAGAGCGCTGCATGATCTCACAGACATCAAAATCTTGGATATGGCGTCTATCTTCGCGTAAGTGGATAGTAACTTGCTTAGCCCCTGCCTGTTTTAGTATACTAAGTGCTTGCATAGGGTCTGGCTCTGTGATCTGGCGTGCTTGTCTTAGTGTAGCGATATGATCGATATTGACCCCTAGATCTAGTTTTTGCATGGCTACTCCATATTTGTTTTAAGAATTGATTCTAGCTAAAAAGCGAGATTTTTTATTTCTCATTATAATTAAAGTAAAAATATTTAAGTAAGGAAAAAAATGGCAAATTTCTCTCTCTCCTCTCCCTATTTGCCTGCTGGGGATCAGGCACAGGCGATTGATAGACTAAGTGGCTTTATCCAATCTGGCAATAAATATCAAACTTTAATCGGTGTGACTGGCTCTGGTAAAACCTATACCATGGCAAATATTATTGCAAAGCTTAATATGCCTACACTTATTATGAGCCATAACAAAACTTTATGCGCGCAGCTTTATAGCGAGTTTAAGAGCTTTTTCCCTAAAAATCATGTGGAATATTTTATCTCCCACTTTGATTATTATCAGCCTGAAGCCTATATCCCAAGACGCGATTTATTTATAGAAAAAGATTCTAGTATTAATGAAGAGTTGGAGCGTTTGAGGCTTTCAGCCACTACTTCGCTTTTAGCCTATGATGATGTGATAGTGATCGCTTCAGTATCAGCAAACTATGGTTTGGGTAATCCTGAAGAATACCTGACAATGATTGAAAAGCTAGAAGTGGGGGATAAGAAAAATTTTAAGGCATTTTTACTAAAGCTTGTGGATATGGGCTATGTGAGAAATGATACTTTTTTTGAGCGGGGGAATTTTCGTGTGAATGGGGAATGTGTAGATATTTTCCCAGCTTATAATGAGGTGGAATTTTTGCGCATAGAATTCTTTGATGATGAGATTGAGAGATTGGCTCTTTTTGATAGCATTGAGCGCAAGGAGGTAAAGAGATTAGATTCTTTTGCCCTCTATGCGGCTAATCAATTTATCGTTTCTTATGATAGGCAAAAAAAGGCTATGAAAGATATTGAAGATGAGCTTGCTAGCCGCTTGGCTTTTTTTGAAGAAGAAGGAAAGATGATTGAATACAATCGTCTGAAATCACGCACAGAGTTTGATTTGGAGATGATACAATCTAGCGGGATTTGCAAAGGGATAGAAAACTATGCACGTCATTTGACAGGCAAGGAGCCAGGAGAGACACCTTATTCTTTACTAGATTATTTTGAGCAAAAAAACAAACCCTATTTGATTATCGTTGATGAATCTCATGTCTCTTTGCCACAGTTTGGTGGGATGTATGCTGGTGATAGGAGTAGAAAAGAAGTGCTTGTAGAATATGGCTTTAGATTGCCAAGTGCACTAGATAACCGCCCTTTGCAGTTTGAGGAGTTTATCAACAAGCCTGCGCAATTTTTATTTGTATCAGCCACGCCAGCAAAGCTTGAGCTTGAGCTAAGCAAAGAAAATACAGCAGAGCAGATCATCCGTCCAACAGGACTTTTAGACCCTAGCTATGAAGTGAGGGATAGTAATACCCAAGTGCAGAATCTCTATGATGAGATCAAGATCGTTGTGGCTAGAGGTGAGCGTGTATTGATCACCACTTTGACTAAAAAGATGGCAGAAGAGCTTTGTGATTATTACTCTGAGCTGGGGATTAGGGTGCGCTATATGCATAGTGAGATTGATGCGATCGAGCGAAACCACCTAATTAGATCGCTTAGATTGGGGGAGTTTGATGTGCTAATTGGAATCAACCTTTTACGAGAGGGACTAGACTTGCCAGAAGTGAGCTTGATCGCTATCATGGATGCGGATAAAGAAGGGTTTTTGCGCAGTGAGACTAGCCTTATCCAGACGATGGGACGGGCTGCGCGTAATGTAAATGGACGGGTAATTTTTTATGCTAAGAGTGTGACTAGATCGATGCGTATGGCTATGGAGACTACAGACTATCGCAGGAAAAAGCAAGAAGAACACAATAGGCTTCATAACATCACGCCAAAATCTGTAGCACGTAGTCTGGAGGATGAGCTAAGGCTAGAATCTAGCGCATCTTTATATGAAAAGTATGATAAAAAAGCAAAGATACCAAAGAGTGAACGTGATGGTATCATCAAAGAGCTAAATAAAAGGATGCTTGAATCAGCTAAGAGGCTTGATTTTGAGGAGGCAGCTAGGCTTAGGGATGAGATAGCTAAGATTAGGAGTATGTGAGGCTATCTTTTCATGTGCAAGATAGGATGGGGATTGCCCTGCTCATCTAGCTCACTTCTTGATATCACCTTAAAACCCATATGCTCATAGAATCCAAGTGCCTTAGGATTTTGCTCATTGACATCTACCTCACTCACTGAGTGATTTTTGATCCCATACTTGATAAACTCCCTGCCAAGTCCCTTGCCCTGCTCACTAGGATCGATGAATAAAAACTCGATCTTGTGATTTTCCACTCCCATAAAGCCAAGTACCCGACCTTGCTCATCTTTAGCGATAATGAGATTTTTAATCCCACTCAAAACTTGCGGGATCATTTTTTGAATATTTGTAATCTCCCCATCACTCAAAAATAAATGCGTGCTTTTCACAGATCTAAACCACACTTCCTCAAGCTCATCTAAAAGCTTTGGATCTCTTGTATCAATTTTTTGTATAGACATACTTACTCCATTATTTGCCTATATTATAGCTAGAAGTAAGGATATGAGATTATGAGATCTAGGCTTAGCCCTATTTTCTTTTTATTTATATCTATTATTTATTTTCTTCCTCATCTTTCCCTCTCTTACCATCATTGCTTGCTATGTGACAAAGGAAATCCAAAAAACTTACAATGATGGCAAGAGAAAGAAAGTTAGAAATCAAAAAATTAA
>CASFYB010000004.1 GCA_949298825.1 uncultured Helicobacter sp. | reverse complement strand
TTAGAGAATCTAGAAAGAGATTGTAAATAAACTTTGCTTAAAAATTTCTGAAAAAACCAAAAATCTTAAAGATTTATAAAAAATCTTTTGGTAGTCATGATCTTTTGGTCTGTAAAAATAGATTGTAAAAAATCATCAGACAAAAGCAAAAAAGAGGCGCTTCAATCTTAGAATCAAGAGGGGTGTTAAAGCAGCCATCAGTGATGTATAAGATCAATACAGAAAGCCCCATAGATGCCCATATATAGCCCTCTTTTCTAAGCTTGGTAATAAAAATATATGTACAAGCAAAGTATAAAAACCAAAGTGCAAAAAGCCCGATAAGACCATTTTTAGCCAGAGCGTTGATGCTTTCATTATGGCTTTCGCCTATGTGTTCATCATCATGGATAGGGATTTTAAACTGGCTTTTGGCTGTGATCTCTTCTTTTTTTTCTAGGCGGGTTTTTGGATTCATCCCAAAGAGGGGGGAGAGCTTCCACATAGCAATGCCATTATCCCAGATTTTAAAGCGATAGCCGATGCTAGTCTCTTGCTGTGTGCCATCAAAGCTAGCTGTCTCGCTCTCTACTTGCTTGGCCTTTGTGTTTAGAAAGGAGTGAAAGGATGGGATCAGGGCAAATAGGGCTAGAGAGATAAAAAGAGGAGTGAAGATTTTTTTGAGAATGTATTTTAGATTATGATGGGCTAGGTGGATGAGGATGGTAAAAATAAGGGCTGCTATAAAGCCTAGGATGATGCCTCTAGAAGCATTGATCAAAAGACAGAGAAAGCAAAGGGATAGGGATATAAAAGCTAGCTTCTGTAAGGTCTTGGTGGTGGATGATAGTAGCAAATTTAGCGCGATGATAGAAATGATAGCTAGAAAATAGGCAAACTGAAATACGCCATTAGCGAGGTTGATACGTATCTGATGGTAGGCTAGGTTGGTATAAATAGCGCATAGACAAGTGATGATCGCACCTATAAAAATACAGAAAAATAAAACATGATACTTGATTTTAATACTGAATTTAAAAACAAGAAATAGGATAAGGCCATAGAGTAGGAATTTTAAAAAAGCCTCTTGAAAGCGGAGCGACCCCTCCCAGCCGTGGTTGAGAAATAACGGAGGTAAGGAAGCTAGAGCATAGAGGCTAAAGCTTAATAATAAAAGTTTGATATCAGGATTTAGAGGGGATCTTTTAGGATGGAAAAAGGCATAGATGATGAGTGCTAAAAGCATCAGGATGTAAGAGATGTGCATAGAAGCGCGGATGCCAAAAAATATAAACATAATGGCTAGGGCTAGGGTGAAGATGAGATTAAAAATATTTTGCTTTATAAATGAGGGGATAAAAAGAGAGGTAAGCATAAAAAATCCTAAACTAAAATATTGCGCGTATTTTAGCAGGATTTATTACTAAAATCTTTTAATCTTAAATAAAGAGAGAAGCAAGGCTAGGATATGCCTGATGCGCCAGTAGGGTGTGAGGATATGCCAGTAGGGGATGGTGAGCTTGAAGGAGAAGTCTTTAGTATAGCCATATCTTTGGACCATGCGAATAAGGTGCTTGAAGCATAAAAGGGCAGTGCGCCTATATAGTGTATTGATGGCGGGTCTATGGTCTTTGAGCCTAGAGAAGTGATCTATCAAAAATAGATAGCTATGTAGGGATAGATTGAGCTTTGTAAGATCCATCTTGCCACGCATGATAGAATCTGGACTCTGGCGGTAGCAATACCCACAAATATCACTAACATAGATTTGCTTGGCATGGGCTGTGATGAGGGTGCAAAAATAGACATCCTCATAATAAATTTGAGTAGGGAAGGATAGATTTAGAGTGGCAAAAAAGGATTTTTTGATGACAAAATGGATGATTGTAGTGATGAGGGATGGAGCACGGTTGTTTATGGCGAGAATATCTTTGGTTTTATAAAGACCCGTAGGAAATAGGCGCAATAAATGGCTGGCATTAGTCTGAGTGATCTTTCCATCAGCATCGCTAAGATTGTAGTTTAAAAGCAGGATATCAGGGTGCTTGTTTGCAGTGAGGCTAGCATGGAGTATCTCAAGCAAGTCTGGCATAAATATATCATCAGAATCCAAAAAAAGAATATAGCCTTCATTGCTTCTACCCCCCCCCCCCTAGACTTTTTGTAATAAAGTTTAGCGCGGTATTTCTAGCAGCACCAGCTCCCATATTCTCTTGATCTATGAGGATGAAGCGGGGGTCTTTGCTAGCATATTTTTGAGCGATCTCTCTGCTGCTATCATTGCTGCCATCATTGATCAAAATAGCTTCAAAATCCTTGAAACTCTGCATCTCTACAGAGCTAAGGCACTCATCTAAATAGGGTTTGACATTATAAATAGGGATGATGATAGAAAAAAATGCCATGATGCCTCACTTTGGCTTAACTATATGGGAAAACTAGTCTTTAATCGCGTCAATCTTTTCTTTAGGGATAAGAATAATATCAGCATTAGCATTATATTTTGTTTTCTTAATCTCGGCAATAAGAGGGGGGATGGCCATCGAGATAGTAGAATCAATATAGATGCCTTGGAGCTTGAGATTGTGTATTTGTGAGAAAAACTCAGCATTTGTCTTGGCTACGACGACAGCATGATATTTGGATTCTGTCATGATTTGGATCTTGAGGTGGGTCTCTAGCCTGTGGTTTGTCGTGAGCACGAGAAATACCTTTTCATAGCCTTGCTTATACTTTAAATAGCTATCATAGGCTTTTTTGTCATTGGGGCTTAGTTTATTTTTATTAAGCTTTTGGAGGTAGAGCCACAAAAAAGTCATCGTGCAGTATGATCCGATGATATCTTGCTTGAAAAAAGTATTTCTTATGGGGATAGATTCCATAGCGAGCTTCCAGATGCTATCATCTAGCTCTGTAGCATAGATATTAAGCGCATGCGTAGTCTGAGTGATGATATTTTCATAAAAGGCTTTAAATTTTGTCTCAAAGTCTGCTTTGTGCTTTTTGCGGAAGTTTTCAAGGCATTTTTCTAAATTTCTTAGACATTGGTTTAAAAGTTTGAGTTCTTCATCAGATTTGGCCACACGCTCTTTGAGGGTTTTTAGCCTATTTTCTAAGACAGCTTTAGAATCTTTTTTAGCCTTGCTTTCCATTTTGATATAGATGCTTTTTATTTCATTGACACTATTTTTGATTCTAGTATTGAGCTCCATGATGCGCTCTTTTAGACCAGTTTCTGCCTTAGAGGCTGCACGGTAGTGGAGCTGGGTCTCTAGGAAGTATTCTAAAAATACTTTTTGAGGGTTGATGTTGATATTTTTCATAAAGTAGTTATAAGAGTAGTTGAGCTTATTAAGAAGCTGGATGTGATCTACAAATGAATCTATTGTGATATTTTTATCTGTAAATACTAGAAAATCAATAGCCTTATTTAAAAACCGCTTCAGCTCTACATAGTCGATGAGATAGGAGTTTGGGTCTTGGGGCTTTAGCCCTTCTGTGCTAAAGTTAATCGCGCTAAGCTCTTGAAAAAAATATTTCTCTAAAGACTTATTAACGCTGATGCTTAAGGGTACTTCTTTGATGGTGAAGTAGTTGGTCTCTTTAAAGATTTTTTGCACGATCGCATCGCGGATGCCCTGCTCTTTATAGCGCAGCTCATCATCGCTTTCTGTCTTCCAAAAATCAATCTCTTTGATTAGGGAATCAGGTGGGAAACCTTGATATTCTGAAGCTTTTGCATCGACGATATAGCCACCATTGTTACATCGAAACTCTACAAACATACCAGGGGTAGGCAGATAGCGAGTATCATGCCAGCTTTCTTTGCGAAGCTCAAAGATTTTCTTGGATTGATTGGTGATCACACCCACCCCAGTAGCAAGAGAATAGCGTAAAATTTTGCCGTGCAAATAGCTCTCCAATCTCTGTATTTTGACTTAAGTGAAGCGCTTAAACGCCTCTAAATACCCTACTAATTTTAAGGTATAATAAAAACTGCACATTATAACATAAAAATGTTTGAGGAAAAATGATTAAGCGCTTTCTTGTATGCATCGTTATTAGCATTGTCATGCTTTTTATTTGCTTGGCTACACTTTTTGATAACTATGGCTTAGCGGGTAATATTGGCAGATCTTTAGCTTTATTAAATCTAGAAATCTTTGGCATAGTTGCTTATTTTTGGCCACTAGGGATTATTTATATTTCTATTTTATGGGGCTATAGGGGAGTGCTTTCTAGCAGGGCCTATATGCGGATTTTAGGCGTGGTGCTAATGGCCTTTGTATTATTATGTTTGCAGTATTTGTGGTTTGGGGTAGGTGAGCTTGCAGCTGTGATCATCCAAGGGATAAAGCCTATGATCGGCTATTTTGGCATTTATATCATCCTTCTTTTTATAGGGTGTGGAGCGTGGATGCTATGCTCAACTAGACATTTTAAGATGATGCTAGGTAGGGCTTGGAGTGGGATTTATAAAGGGATAAATATAAGCATCCATGCACTAGGAGATATGGGGCAGCTAGCTAGTAGCTTATGGAGTAAATATAAAGAGGGTAGGATCCAAAAAAGACGCCAAAAAGAAGAAGCAGAGTATTATGAGTTTCACCCAGAGCCCCCTACACCATATACGCAAGTGCCAGATATCCCTGAGGATAATATCAGGGTCTTTTATCAAGATATGGGAAAAAACTTTGATTCTCGTAGTGAGGTAAATCTAGTTAGCGGTGGAGAGGGTGAGATAAAAGACTATTCTCAAAAGGTGCTAAGTCGAAATAAAAAGTTTTTTGAAAAGCTAGCTAGCGAGCAAGAAGAGCACTTTTTAGAAAATAAGACTGAAAATAGCACAATAGATAGTCTGGATTCACAAGATCAGGATATACCAAAAGATCAATTAGAAGATGCTAAGGATGAGGCTTTAAAGATAGATGTGCTAGAGCCAGAAAGACAAGAGCTAGAAAGAGAAGAAACACCCTTAAAAGAAGCACAAGAAGTCATAAAAGCGCAAGTCCCAAAGACTGAAGGTATAGCCATCATACATGAGCTTAGTGAGAATAAAGAGCATTTAGAATCTTTAGAAAAAGGTCAGATCCAAAAGCCGCGTGATTATAGATTGCCAAGTCTTGATCTCTTAGCACCAAACCCATCGCCAAAAGGTGAGGTTGATGAAAATGAGCTTGATTCTAAGATACAAAATCTTTTAGCCAAGCTAAAGATGTTTAAGATTGATGGGGATATTGTACGCACCTATTCAGGTCCGCTTGTAAGCACTTTTGAGTTTCGACCTGCAGAGCATATTAAAGTGAGATCCATCCTTGCACTTAGTGATGATCTAGCCATGGCCATGGCAGCTCAAAGTATCAGGATCCAAGCGCCAATACCGGGTAAAAATGTCGTGGGTATTGAGATACCGAATGTAAAGATTGATACGATTTATATGCGTGAGATTTTAGAGAGCGAGGTGTTTCAAAATAGCGCATCGCCATTGACTTTGGCATTAGGTAAGGATATCGTGGGCAAGGCTTTTGTGACTGATTTAAAGCGTTTGCCACATCTGCTTATTGCCGGTACTACAGGTAGTGGGAAGTCTGTAGGGGTCAATGCGATGATAGTCTCACTTCTTTATCGCAATTCCCCTGAGAATCTAAGATTTATCATGATCGATCCTAAGATGGTGGAGTTTAGCATGTATGAGGATATCCCTCACTTGCTCACCCCTATCATCACAGATCCTAAAAAGGCCATCGCTGCTCTTGGTGCGGCTGTCAGAGAGATGGAGCGTCGCTACAAGCTTATGAGCACGCTTAAGGTAAAAACCATAGAATCTTATAATCAAAAGTGTATGGAGCATGGAGAGAAGAGTTTTGCCTATTTAGTGATTATTATTGATGAATTGGCAGATTTGATGATGACAGGGGGTAAGGAGGCTGAGTTTCCTATTACGCGTATTGCACAGATGGGCAGGGCTTGTGGGATCCACTTGATTGTGGCTACACAGCGTCCAAGCGCAGATGTGGTCACAGGGATCATTAAGACTAATCTACCTTCAAGGATCGCCTTTAGAGTGAGTAATAAAATAGATTCTCGTGTGGTGATTGATGTAGAGGGTGCACAGAGTTTACTAGGGCGAGGGGATATGCTTTTTACCCCGCCAGGGCAAGGAGGGGTGATTAGACTGCATGCCCCATGGACTAGTGAAAAGGAGATAGAGAGTATTGTCTCTGAGATCAAGCAGCAGAGAGTATGTGAGTATGATGAGGAGTTTTTATTAGAAGAAAAGGAGGCCCTAGATACTTCGGCCTCTAGCATGAATGTCGAGGATAATGCAGATTTATTGCGAGCTAAAGAGATTATTTTAAATGATAGAAAAACTTCAGTGAGTTATTTGCAAAGGAGAATGGGGATTGGATTTAATAAGGCGGCAAATATTATTGAGCAGCTAGAAGAGCAGGGCTTTTTATCAGCGCCAAATGCCAAGGGAGTGAGAGAGATATTAGGCTGAAATAAGCTTATTTTGAAGAGTGATTGATACTTTTATAAACTGTCTAGAAAAATTTTAAAGATTTAATTTTATTTGACTTCTATTCGTTAATGTATAATATTGTTACATGGTCAGATTAAGGAGTGAGTAAAAATGTCTAAAAAATACACCTTAGCTCTTGTGCTAATGGCTGCGGGTAGTTCTACGCGCTTTACAGAAGGGCTGCCTAGATCTAAACGCATCAAAAAGCAATGGCTTAGAATCAGAGACCTACCCCTGTGGAAAAAGGTGGTCAATGAGGCCAAGCAGTGCTATGAGTTTGATGAGATTGTCATATGTGGTGAGGATAGTGAGCTTTTTTATATGCAAAATTTTTGTGATCAAGAGAGGCTAGTATGTGGGGGAGATAGCCGTGCTGCTAGTCTTAGATCAGCGCTTAAAGAAGTAAAAAGTGATTATGTCTTTGTGAGTGATGTAGCACGATGTGATCTAGATAAAGAGGTTTGTTTTAGGCTTTTAGATAGATTCTGGGAGTGGGATTGCAGTGCTACGTATTTGCCCTGTGCTGATACAGTGATCTGCAAGGAGGCCTCTATCCCTAGAGAGGAGTTAAAGCTGATCCAGACACCTCAAATCTCAAAAACAGAGCTGATAAAAAAGTATCTATCTATGAAAGATTACACAGATGAAAGCAGTGCAATGCTGGAGCATGGGGCAAAGGTGAGGTTTATACCCGGTAGCCCGAGGATGCAAAAGGTTACTTTTTTGCACGATTTAGAAATTTTGTTGCGAAATGGTGATGATTTTTTACCACCCTTAGAAGATGTTTTTGTAGGAAATGGTATTGATATCCATGGCTTTGAAAAAGGTAAAGAGATGTGGCTTGGAGGTGTGAGGATACAATCAGATATGGGGTTTAAGGCTCATAGTGATGGGGATGTGCTTTTGCATGCTGTGATAGATGCGCTTTTGGGTGCTATAGGTGCGGGAGATATTGGCGAGTGGTTCCCTGATAATAAGGAGGAGTTTAGGGGGGTAGATTCTAAGAAGCTTTTGATAAAAGTAGCAGAGTTTGTCACTAGTGTGGGTTATGAGATTAATAACCTGGATGTAAGTATTCTTGCAGAGAGGCCTAAAATCACCCCCTATAAAGATGCCATAAAAAATAGCCTAGCCAGCCTACTTGATATGCCAAAATATAGAATCAATATTAAGGCAACTACGAGTGAGAAAATGGGATTTATAGGAAGAGGTGAAGGTGTGTGCGTGATGGCAAGTGTGGGGGTGAAATTTATCAATTGGACAAAATTAAAAGGATGAGGTATGAGAGTTTTAATCATTGAGAATGAGATTTATTTAGCACAGAGCATTGCCAATAAGCTAGAATCTTTTGGCTATACATGTGTGATAGAGCCATCAATACAAGATGCTCAGAATGCCAGAGTTGAGGATTTTGATGTGATACTTTTGGCTAGCAGTGCTTGTGGGGATAACTATGAAAACTTTATTAGCAATCACAAAAAATCCATCATTATTATGCTGGTTAGCTATATTAGTGATGATACGATCACTAAGCCTATGAGGGCAGGGGCAAGCGATTATATTCAAAAGCCTTTTATGATTAATGAGCTGGTGCGCAAAATCTCTCACTACAAGGATTATAAAGAGGTTTTAGAGAGGCTGGATTTTTATGATTCTTATTTTAGGTTTGTAGAGCTGGAGCTAAAAACACCCACATTAATGCAATATACTCCGCCCTTTGTCATTAAAAGTAATTCACAAAGAAGTGCTGATGTGTATCTGATGAAGTATGCTAGAGATCGTCAAATGCATGTGAGATTCTTATCTGTGCGTCAGAAGGAGTATAGAAATGTTTTCAAACAGCCTGTGGATAAGAAAAATTGCTATTATCTAACGCATTTAGAGCTTTTAAGTACATCAGAGATTAAAGAGCTTTTAGGGCATCTGCAAAAGCAGAATATTATTTTTTCTTTTGTATCGCGAGATGATTTAAATTTCGCTCAAGTTATAGACTTAACTCACATTACAAGCCATCAGGATCTAGGCGGAGAGATACTTTCAATCAAAGAGTATGAGAAGATGATCATCACTAAATTTGAAAGTAAATACCCAGATATTGAGCTAGCCAAGCGTCTTGGCATCAGTCGTAAGAGTTTGTGGGAGAAAAGGAAAAAGTATGAAATCACAAGAAAAAAATAAGCAACTCTATCTGGATAGAGAGGCAATTAGCGCTTTAGGCTTGCTTCATGATGGATTGTTATATCCTGTAGTCAAGCTGATGGATAAAAAAGAGGCAGGAGAGGTGAGCCAGACAGGGCTATATAAGGGATGTTCTTATCCTTGCCCTTTGCTTTTAAGCCCATCAGGCAAGAGGAATCAAAAAGTGTTGCGCTCTATTAAAAAAGGAGAGGAAATCGAGCTTATATGCGAGATGCAGAGCGTGGGGAGTATTATTGCAGATAGTGTTTTTCAGATTGATAAAGAAGAAAGATTAGCTCAAATTGGTGCGATTTTAGAAGAGCAGGACCATATTGCTAAGAGGATTGGAGAGTATGCAATTTCTGGAGAGCTAAAGCTTAATATCCCTAAAAGCCCCTATAAAGAGATACTAGAGGAGAAAAAAAGAAAGCTTAATGCAAAAAAAGTCACAGGTATTATCTTTAATGCCAATCCTATCCATCGTGTGCATGAAAAGATTTTAAGAGAAGAATTTAATGATACAGATTTGATTGTGATTTTTTTATTGCGCTATAGTCATGATGGATTTTTGAGCTATGATTTAAGAAAGGCATGCCTTGATTTGGTGCTTTCAAACTTTTTGAATGAAGAGAAAATCTGTATCATCCCGCTAGATAGTACCTATCTTTTTGCTGGGCAAAATAAAATGATTTTATATTCTTTGATTGCCAAAAATTATGGCTGTAGTAAGATTTTATTAGGGCAAAATAGTAGTCAGCTAGGGGTGTATTATATCAATCAGGAGCGCCATAGTATTTTTGATACTATGCGTGGGATAGATATTGAAGTAAAGATTTTAGATGAGTTTGCCTACTGTACACAGTGTAGATGTCTATTAAATACAACATCTTGCCCTCATGGCAAGCATCATCATATCGCTTATAACTCACCTGCAATTTTGCAATTTTTTAAGATGGGGATTTTGCCTCCTATTATTTTGGTGCGCAAGGAAGTATCCATCCTCATACTTAAAACTCTTTTTCCTCATAGGATTGAGGAGATGAAAAAAATTTACTATAATGTTTTGCCATCAGAGGGGATGTTTTCTGAAGATATTCAAAAGGATTTTTATAATACCTTGATGGGGCTATATCAAATTAAAAATTAAACAAAGAGGGGTGTTGGGATGCGTTGGTGTTTTTTAACATTGTTTTATTCTGGGATGTCGCCAAAAGCACCCGGTACGGCGGGATCTTTTTTGGCTGCATTATTGGGTCTGCCTATTGTGATGTGGAATGCGGAGATGATCACGCTTTTGGCTATTTTGATTGGTATTATTGCAGTAAAGCAGATTGATATTTATGAAAAAAATGGCGGGGAGCATGATAATAAGGCTATTGTCATTGATGAGCTTGTGGGCCAATGGCTTGCGATGGGTATAGGGGCTATTTTTGGTTTTAGCTATGTGATGGTGGTGCTTAGCTTTATATTTTTTAGGATCTATGATATTAGCAAGCCTTCTATTATCAGGCGCATTGATAGGGAGGTTAAAGGTGGATGGGGTGTCGTGCTTGATGATGCTTTAGCAGGGATACTAGCGGGCTTTAGCACGCTTTTTGTACTAAAGATGCTAGATATTTTTCATATTAGTGTATTTTAGTAGATCAAAGAGACAAAGATACTAATTTTGTGATAAGGGATATCATACACGCTTCTACCGGTAGTATGGCCGATAGTCTCATTTGCTAAGACTGCATCTGGGTCTAGCTGCTCGATTCTATTAGTGAGGGATCCGCCTGTATAGCGTATACCGATATTTACGATATTGCTGACCTTATAGCCAATGCCACCGCCATATACAACACCATCATACATATTTCTAACTGTAGGGTGTGCACCTACTGTGGTACTTTGGTAGGTATCATTCATCCAAAGCCATGTATAGCCAGCAAATCCCATGAAGTAGAATCCATGATATTCAAATCCCATCATAATAGGTAGCTGTAATCCACCTCCAGCTACTCCATCAAACTCATTGCGCTCTAAATATCGATGATCATTTAAGATATTAGATCTTGAGCCGACCATAGGGCGGATGAAAATAGGTGCGCTAATCTCTGTACCGATCATAAAGTTCATCCCTCCAAGTACAGATTCAATACTGCGTAAATAAGCACTATAGCCTAAGTCTACAGATATATACTGGCTTTTGCCAAGCCAGCTATAAGAGCTACCTATTGAGCCTTCGTTGAAGAAAAACCATCGTCTAGCGCTACCAGTAGCAGTCGTACCATCAACAAAAGTGCCTTTGGTAAATTTTGAAGTACTGCTACCTGCTTTAGCAGAGCTTGTAGACTTGCTGGGTGCAGCATATAGCATACTACCTAATGCTAGAGTGGCTAGAAACGTAGATAAAAATTTTCTCATCAACTCTCCTTTATAAATCTAGGAATATGTAATAGTTTAGGATAAATCGGCAGTTTTTTGGATATATTTAGCTAAAAGTGCATTCAAGGTAAAAAATGAAAATCCCAGATCATATCAAAAACAAAAAGCAATATCTCACGCTAGAGGCTTCTGCTGGTAGCGGGAAGACTTTCGCGCTTACAGTACGCTATCTTAGCTTGCTTTTTTTGGGGGTAAATGCTGGTGAGATTTTGACACTTACCTTTACTAAAAAGGCTACAGGCGAGATGCAAGAGAGGATCATTTCTGCACTAGATGCTTTGGTGCATTTTGATGGATCTATCAATGCTTTTGGTAAGAATATTTTAGATTCTCTTTGCAGGGATTATGGTTTTGAGCAAAAGGAGATTTTAGCCAAAGCCAAAGAAGTGCAAGAGCGCTTTATAGCTCAAAGTCCCCAAATAAAAACTATTGATGCTTTTTTATCTTTTATAGTGCGTAAATTTTGCTGGTATATGGGGATTTCTTCAAGCTATGAAATCAGAGAGATTGATTTAAATAAGGTTTATGAGTTTTTCTTGCAGGTATTGCCAAGGGATGAGTATGAAGCCTTACTCACTCATCTAAGCTTGCAGCAAACTAGTCTTTATAAAATTACTTATCTAAGCTCTTTTGAAGAGCTTATTGGCGCTGGGCTTTTGGAGTTTATAAGAAATGAATTAAGGATAGATTGCAGTTCTTTAAAAGATTTAGATTTAAAAGAGATTGATAATAAGATCAGCTCTATATCAGAGGTGTTAAAAAAAGAGCTTTTAGAGAGTATTGCTAGATTAAAAGAGCGTATTGAGCTTGATATTAAGGCCAGTGATAGTGCCAAAAAGCTTATTAAACTTGATGTGGGGGTAGATAGGCTTTTAGAGAGTGGCTGGATGCTCAAAGGACCAGAACACAACTATATCAAAAAGCTTAATTTACAAAGTGAGTTTGAAGAGATCTATAATCTAGCAGCATCTTATTTAAAGGTTATGGAAGCCATAGATTTTATGGGCATTAAGCGTATTTGTAGAGATTATAACCATGCGCTTGAGATGTATTATAAAAAAGAGAAAATCTTAAACTTTGCAGATATAGAAAAAAAGACACATCAGCTTTTAAATAATTTAGAGGATGCAAATTTCTTTTATTTTAGACTAGATTCTAGAATCAGCCATATTTTAGTTGATGAGTTTCAAGATACCAGTCTTAGGCAATATGAGATTTTAAAGCCATTGATTGATGAGATCAGGGGTGGATGGGGTACTAAGGAGTATCAGAGTCTATTTTTTGTAGGGGATCCTAAGCAGAGTATTTATAGGTTTAGGGGCGCAGATTATAGGGTATTTGAAAGAATCTTAAGCATCACAACTAAAGAGAATCTACCAAATAACTACCGCAGCAGCCAAGTTGTGGTAGATTTTAATAATGATTATTTTTCTAAGGTTTTTGGGGATGAGTATTATCCTCAAAGTTTGCCTGCCTCATCGATAGGGTCTGGTGGGTATGTGAAGGTTTATGAGCCAAGCAATAAGGAAAGTCATGGAGTGCCTGAGGCATTTGTGCATGTAGCACAATCTTTAGAGATGCTTTTTGCCCATCAAGTTTTGCAAGATAAGATCACGATCCTTTGCTATGACAATCAAAGCATAAATGATCTGAAAAACTATCTCATCTCTTATTTTTTAGACAAGAATAAGAGCATTGATATCATCACAGATGCGAGCAAGAAGCTAGGAGAAATGCCAGAAGTAAAGATCCTATCTACATGCTTGAAATATGCATACACAGAGGATGAAAAAAGTAGAATCTATTATGAAAAATGTGCCTTAAAGCTACTTGGCAAAAAACTCCAAGATAAGCTAGAAATGCCACCAAAAACAGAAAATCTATCTGAGTATCTTTGGAGTTTGATGCGGTATTTTGGGCTGTGTGATGATTTTGCAAAGATGATGCTTGAGGTTTCTTTTAAGCATTATGATATAGAGGCATTTTTAGATGAGCTAGCCCATATGTCAATCACACAGGAGAAAGAAACAAGCCTAGAGGGGATTAGGATTATGACTATTCATGCAAGTAAGGGGCTTGAGTTTGATCATGTGATCTTTTGTGATAGGGTAAGACGCTTGGCTAGCGATAGTGCTTCTATTTTGAGTAATGATTCTAGGGCATTTTATAAGAAGAAAAAAGATATTCATAATTTGCGACTTAAACTTGATAGTCAATACAATGATGCCTTTAATAGGCATAAAGCCCAAGCCTTAAGAGAGCAGAATAATCTTTTGTATGTGGCTTTTACGCGTGCTAAAGTTTCTCTTTTTATCATCCCATCGCATTCTTTTGATCAAGAAGGAGAGTTGCTGCTTCCACAAGCTCAAGAGATCGGAGAGATCAAAATCCATGAAATGCCTAAAAATAGCAATAAAAAACAAGAGATCATCCCAATCATCCAGCAAGATTATGGTCATCAAAAACAAGATTATGTGATTGAAAATCATGGAGTTAAAACGCAAAATGCACTTTTTGGAGAGGCATTGCACTTATGTATGGAATATAGCTGGTTTTTGGATAATGAGACTTTAAGAGATAAGATAGGAAATTATTATGGATTTTATCTTGAAGATGGTCAGCTAGATAAGATTTTGGTGCGTAAGGATAGGTTTTATGAGCAAATATCTGACTTTAAAGATAGGGGTGAGATAAGAAGTGAGGTGCCTATATTTTTAGATAATAGGCTTTATCGTTTGGATTTAATGATAGTAGATGATATAAATAAGCAGATCATCATCCTAGATTATAAGAGTGGGGGAGAGCTAGAGGAGCATGAGATCCAGCTTAGAGAGTATATTGATGTGATTGAAAGGATATTGCCTAGCTATAAAATAGAAGGGAAAATAGCCTATGTATGGGATAGGCCTATGATAAAAACCCTTGAGTAGGGCTGCTATTTGATACTTGCTTTTTGATTAGGGTTTTTGTGCTAGAATGCCCACCAATATACATCGCATAAAAGGCTTTAAATGCTACGTTTTGCACCATCTCCAACAGGCGATATGCATATTGGAAACTTACGCGCTGCTATTTTTAACTATATCATTGCTAAACAGCGCAATGAACGATTTTTGATACGTATCGAGGATACGGACTTTGCTAGAAATATAGAGGGAAAAGATAAGGAGATTTTATCTGTATTAAATCTTTTTGGACTTTTGTGGGATGATTTAGTCTATCAGAGTGGGAATTTTGATAAACATCGTCATTTTGCTGAGGTTTTGATTGAGCAAAAGAAGGCATTTTATTGCTATTGCACTAAAGAGTTTTTGGACAAGAAGCGAGATGAAGCAGCAGATGAGAAGAGAGCCTTCCGCTATATGGATGAGTGGGCAGAGCTGCAAAAAGGTGAGAATGATAAACCAGTAATTAGGCTTAAGGGCAGTGCGGATAATATTGGCTTTATAGATGAGATAAAAGGCGAGATAAATATAGAATCTGGTGAGCTAGATAGCTTTGTGATCATTAGAGAGGATGGGATCCCAACTTATAATTTTGCCTGTGCATTAGATGATATGATCTATGATATTTCTTTTATTGTGCGGGGGGAAGACCATGTGAGTAATACGCCCAAACAAATGATGGTGCAGCAGTATTTAGGATATGAAAAAAAGATACAATATGCCCATTTGCCTATTATTTTGGGAGAAGATGGGAAGAAGATGAGCAAGAGGGATTCTAGCTCATCAGTTAGCTATCTTTTAGAGCAGGGCTTTTTGCCACAGGCTATAGCAAACTATCTTATTTCTATGGGCAATAAAACTCCTTTAGAAGTTTTCACACTCAAAGAGGCTATAGAATGGTTTGATATCAAAAATATTGCCAAGTCTCCAGTCAAGTTTGATCTAGCTAGACTGAGATTTTTAAATCGTGAGCATTTAAAGCGACTAGATGAAGGTGAGTTTGCACTTCTTTTGGGCACGCAGGATTTAAGTATTGGTGCTTTAGCTAAGCTTCAAGAGGCAAGTACGCTTAATGAGATTAGAGAAAAGCTGGATTTAATCTTTAAGCCAAAAGATATTGATAAACTTTATGAGGGTGAAGACTTTAGCGCTTCTTGCAAGCAGCTTTTTATAGCCTTGCGTGAGATTGTAGAGCAGATGGATTATAAAAAGATGGATTATGCAGAGTTTAAAGAGCTTGCTATGCAAAAAAGCAACCTTAAGGGCAAGGCATTTTTCAAACCGCTTAGAATCTTGCTTACAGGTTCTAGTTCTGGACTTGAGCTAGAACCTCTTTTTGCTTATTTGCGATTATTTTTAGATGAAATTTTAAAATTAAAATAAGACTTTAAGGAACAAAAGTGATTGTTTTGCATTATCTAATCAATCTTTATATGCTTATTATTGTGCTTGCTGGGATTTTTTCTCTAGCGCGGCTGGATAATGAGTTTGCAAGGTTTTTTTATCGCTTAAGCGATCCGGTTTTGCGCTTTATTTCTGCGCGCATTAACTTGGTTTATCAAGGCATAGACTTTACGCCATTTGCCTTGCTTGTCGTTCTTGGGATCATTGATAGGATTATATGGAGTTTAATATGAGGTTTGTTTTAGCCTTATGTTTTTTTTCTTATTTGTCGCTTCAGGCCAAAGAGATTAGTCTAGAGTTTTTAAAATCTCAACCCGCAGGCTATGCTAGAGATTTTTATATTTGGTATTTTATCAATCAAGATTCTGTTAGCATCAAAGAGGCTAAAGAGGCCTATGAGCTTGTGTTTAAAAAAAGCCAGCGTATTGAGAAGGCTATGCAGGAGAAGGGTGCACCACATGAGCTTCCCAAAGATATTTATTGCAAGAATCTACCACTAGAAAAGTTGGTATCAAGCGATGCGGAGTGCATTTCTATTGGGTTGAAGTTTTCTTCTGTTTGGCAGATGGAAGAGGGGATGGCAAAAAAGTTTGCCAATAAATTGCTAAATACAGAGTTTGGGGCTTTGGGTGCGCAGATTGAGTTTTTAAAATTAGTCCAAAAGCTTGAGCGCACAAAGCGTTTAGAGGCATTATTTAATGCTGGGGCTAAGGATGTTGGGGTGATATTATCCGGTCTTAATTATCAGCAGAAATTAGAGCTATTAGATTCTATCCCAGTGCCACAAGATGCGCTATTAGGCGTGATGAATGGTAATGATATACTCCTAAATCGCACTATGGGGAATCTGATTTTAGATTTTCGTTTTAAATACATCAAGCAAGCACTAGATAAAATTGAGGTATCTAGCTCAGATAGTAATACTTTTTTCTTGTTAGGGATAAATGCGATTATGCAAAAAAGCAAAGGGTATGCTAATCGCGCACTTAGCTATTTTAAAAAGTCTCAAAACACAGCCAATGATCCTTTTATGCAGGATAGGGCATTGTGGTGGCAATATCTAGTCTCAAAGGATAAGCAGTATTTAAAAACATTATCTGAAAGTGGATTTGTAGATATTTTTTCTATCACGGCCAATCAAGTTTTAAACACTACGCCTAAATTTAGCCTTATTACAGATTTTAAATCCAGTGCTAAGGCCTACAAGCTAGATATTAAAAATCCATTTGCCTGGCAGAACTTGCGCACTAAGATTGGTGAGCTGAAAGATAAGGCATTTTTAGATGAGTTAGCCCTGCTTTATCAAGAAGATACTTTCCCGCACCTTATTTATTTTCTTAATAGGCAGTATCGCTACCAGCATAATTATTTTATATTTGCTTATGATGAGCCAAAGTTATTTGAAAATGCCCATCAAAAAGCACTTACCTATGCAGTAGCTAGACAAGAATCTAACCTCTTACCAGCTTTGGTATCTACCTCTTATGCATTGGGGATGATGCAGATCATGCCTTTTAATGTAGAGCCATTTGCCAAAAGCATGGGACTAAAAAATATCACTTTATTTGATATGTTTGATCCAAAGATTGCATTAAAATTTGGTAATTTTTATCTAAAAGAGCTTGAAAGAGAATTTAAAAATCCTCTTTTTGTGGCTTATGCCTATAATGGTGGACCGGGATTTTTGCGTCGTACATTGGCTAAAAATCAATTGTTTTTGAAAGATAGAGAGTATGAGCCTTGGCTATCAATGGAGCTTTTAGCCTATGAGGAATCAAGATTTTATGGGATGAAGGTATTGGCAAATTATGTGATTTATTCTCAAATGCTTGGAGAAAAAATAGATGTGCAAAAAATGCTAAATGAAACTTTGAAATTCCAAAACAAGGAGAAAAAATGAAAAAAACAATCACCAAATGTCTTTTCCCAGCAGCTGGATATGGGACGAGATTTTTGCCAGCAACAAAGGCGATGCCAAAAGAAATGCTACCTGTATTAAACAAGCCTTTGATACAGTATGGAGTGGAAGAAGCCTTAGATGCGGGATGCCATTGCATGGCCATTGTCACAGGTAGGGGCAAGAGGGCGATTGAAGATCATTTTGATATCAGCTATGAGTTGGAGCATCAGATTCAAGGTACAGATAAAGAGGCCTATCTTAAAGATGTTAGAAATATCATGGAATCTTGTACTTTTTCTTATACTCGTCAAAAAGAGATGTTAGGACTTGGGCATGCGATTTTAACCGGGGAGACTTTGGTTGGGAATGAGCCATTTGCAGTGATTTTGGCAGATGATTTGTGCGTGAGTGAGCAAGAGGGTGTGCTAGCTCAAATGGTAGCGCTATATAAAAAATATCAAAAAAGCATCGTGGCAATCCAAGAGGTGGATATGAGTGATGTGGATAAATATGGAGTGATTGCTGGCAGAGAGATAGAAGAGGGGATTTATGAAGTAGATTTTATGGTTGAAAAGCCAAGTATGAGTGAAGCTCCTAGTAATCTAGCTGTCATTGGTCGTTATATATTAACGCCAGATATTTTTGATATTTTACGCGAGACTAAGCCTGGCAAGAAGGGCGAGATCCAGATCACAGATGCACTTTTAAAGCAGGCTGAAAATGGGGGAGTGCTAGCTTATAAATTCAAGGGCAAGCGCTATGATTGTGGAAGCATTGATGGCTTCATACAGGCTACTAATGCTCTATATAACAAGCTTAAGGACTGAAGTGTATAATTTTTATTTTTATCTTTTATCCTATGTGATGGTAGGTGTTTTAGGGCTTTTGGCGACACTTTTTATTGTATTAATCATGCTTGCTACTATGCCAAAAAAGGTAAAGCCCCTCACCCTTTTAGATTTCAACTCCCAGATTAAAGCCTTAAAAGATAGTGATTCTGCTCAAAAGATTTATAACTTTTTTATCAGCCATTTTTTGAGCGCTCCAAGTGATCTTGGTCATTTTAAAGATTGGCTAGATTGTATTTCATCATTGGCTACTTCTAGTTTTTTGAGACTGGAGGCGATTATCGAGCTACGCCAAAAGTTAGAGAGGGCAAATCCTATGCATCAAGATGAGATCAAAAGCATTGTGACAACTGCAATGAAAAATCGCCCTACTGAATAAATCAAACAAGAAAGGATAAAAATGGACTATTTGAGAATCTTAGGTGAGCAAAAAATCGGGGGAACTATTGCAATTAGTGGTGCGAAAAATTCAGCCTTGCCTATTTTGGCAGCTAGTCTGCTTTTTGAAGAGCTAGAGATTGATAATCTTCCTGATGTGGCTGATGTAAAAACTTTATTAAGACTGCTTGAGTATCTAGGCTGTGATATTCAGCAAAAAAATCCAAGCAATGCAAAAGTGAGGGCAGAGCGCATCGTGCATACTAAGGCAACCTATGATATCGTGCGCAAAATGCGTGCTTCTATCCTCGTGCTAGGGCCGCTTTTGGCTCGTTTTGGTAGATGTGAAGTGAGTTTACCAGGAGGCTGTGCAATCGGGGCTAGGCCCGTGGATTTGCATATTAAGGCAATGGAGAAAATGGGTGCTGAGATTATTATTGAGAATGGCTATATTGTAGCTAGCGCACCAAAGGGGCTAAAGGGAGCGCATATAAGCTTTGATAAAATCACAGTAACAGGCACGGAGAATCTGCTTATGGCAGCAGCGCTAGCTCGCGGGGAGACTATTATTAATAATGCGGCCAAAGAGCCAGAGGTAGTCCAGCTATGCGAGCTTTTGGTGAGTGCAGGCATTGAGATTGATGGGATTGGCAGTGATACTTTAAGAGTAAGGGGTAATGGCGGAGAGGTTTTAAAACCTTCTCATATAAATGTGATTCCAGATAGGATTGAGGCTGGTACTTATCTTTGTGCTGGAGCGATTGCTAATGCAAAAGTTACGCTTAGTAACATCAACCCTTCACACTTGCAGGCTGTATTAGATAAGCTTGAAGAGATTGGTTTTGGGATTGAGGCTTCAGGAGATACTTTAAGTATTTTACCTGCTAAAAAGCTTCAGGCTTTTGAGCTCATTACGACAGAATATCCTGGATTCCCCACAGATATGCAAGCACAATTTATGGCCTTGGCTACGCAGTGTGAGGGGATGAGTGTGATTGAAGAGAGGCTTTTTGAAAATCGTTTTATGCACGTGAGTGAGATGCAAAGATTAGGGGCTCATATTAGCCTTAAGGGTAAGGTAGCCCAGATTAGAGGTGGAGAGATTTTAAGGGGGGCAGATGTAATGGCTACTGATTTGCGTGCTTCAAGTGCATTAATTTTAAGTGCGCTTGTTGCCAAAGGTTTTACTCAAATCCATAGAATATATCACCTTGATAGAGGTTATGAAAAAATTGAACAAAAACTAAAATCTATCGGGGTAGAAGTCCAAAGATTAAAAGAATAATTTACTTAATAAGGGGTAATAATGGCAACGAGAAAAGAGCATGATTTTATCGGCGAGCTAGATATCAATGATGATGTATATTATGGTATTCAAACTTTTAGAGCGCTAGAAAATTTTAATATCACCAATCATAGATTGGGGGAATATACGATTTTTGTTGATTCTTTGGCTAAGGTTAAAAAAGCAGCAGCTTTGGCCAATAATGAATTGGGGCTTTTGGATGATAAATTAAAAGATGCTATTTGTGCAGCTTGTGATGAAATCATTGCAGGGAAGTACTATGACCAGTTTGTGGTAGATATGATTCAAGGTGGGGCTGGTACAAGTACAAACATGAATGCCAATGAGGTGATTGCCAATATTGCTTTAGAAAAATTAGGGCATAAAAAAGGAGAATATCAATACTGTCATCCTAATGATCACATCAATCTATCCCAATCAACCAATGATGCCTACCCAACAGCACTTCGTGTAGCACTGTATGATCGCTTAGAGGGGATGACTAGATCGATGAGAATCCTTCAAGAATCTTTTGCTAAAAAAGCAGATGAGTTTAAAAATGTGCTTAAAATGGGGCGCACACAGCTTCAAGATGCCGTGCCTATGACTTTGGGTCAGGAGTTTGGCACTTTTGCTTTGATGGTAGAAAAAGATATTGAACGCGTTATGGAATCTAGAAATTGGATTGCTATGATTAATCTTGGCGGGACTGCTATTGGTACGGGGATTAACTCTCATCCAGATTATCGCAAGATCGTAGAGAAGAAGCTCCAAGAAGTCACGGGGAATCCTTTTGTCACTGCTAGCGATCTGATTGAAGCTACTCAAAGCACAGGGGCTTATGTGCAGGTAAGTGGTGTATTAAAGCGTGTGGCAGTAAAGCTTTCTAAGATTTGTAATGACTTAAGACTTTTAAGTTCAGGACCTAGAGCTGGGCTTAATGAGATCAATCTGCCTAAGATGCAGCCAGGAAGCTCGATCATGCCTGGTAAGGTCAATCCTGTGATACCAGAAGTTGTCAATCAAGTATGTTTTGCTGTGATTGGCAATGATATGACTATCACGATGGCAGCTGAGGGAGGACAACTCCAACTTAATGTATTTGAGCCAGTGATAGCTTATAAACTTTTTGAATCTATTATCATGCTTAATCGCGCTATGGAGACTTTGGCTAAGAAATGTGTCGATGGGATTAGTGCCAATGAGCAGGTATGCAAGGATTTTGTACTAGGAAGTATTGGTATTGTTACAGCACTTAATCCTGTGATTGGATATGAAAATTCTGCATCTATTGCTAAGGAATCTTTGCAAACTGGACGCAGTGTGTATGATATCGTGCTTAGTAGAGGTTTATTGAAAAAAGAGGATTTAGATGAGATACTCTCTCCACAAAATATGATTAGCCCGCATTTAGCCAAAAAGAAATAAAATAGTTTATGCATACACGCTTAGAAAGTTTAAAAAACTTAAGAATGCTTTATGTGCGCAGGAGTTTTGGAGAGGCTTATGGAGTTACAAAACAAGAAAGCAAGACTATAAAGAGTGTTCATAAGCCAGAATATAGGCCAGATTTTAGTATTAAAGAGTGCAATTTATGCCCTAGAATCAAGCAGTCATCACCAATTATTGGTATTAGTGGAGATTCTAGGCTTGCTTTTATCACGCAGATGCCAGTATGGAATAATGGCATCATGGATCAAAATCGCAGAGCCCAAATGCTCATAGATATTAGGGATCGTATTTTTGATGGAGTTAGCACTGATTTTTTCTCTTTTATAAAGTGTGGGCAGATGCCGCCTCAAAAAGAAGAGATTGAAACCTGTTTTGTGCATTTAGAAAATGAGCTTTCAAAAAGTGTGGCTGATGTGGTGATATGCTTTGGCGGGACTGAAGCTTTGATGTATTTTGGCCTCAAAGATTCTATGCTTTTTGGTAAAATTTTAGATTATAAAAACAAGCGATTGATTGTTACTCATACACTTAGAGATTTGGTAAGAAATCCTAGTCTTAAGCGCGAGACATACGGACATTTATTGATCGCAAAAGGTGTTTTATGACAAAGGATTTTGCTTATAGATTTTGTATTTTTATATTAGTGTTAATGATGCAAAGTCTGAATGCAAAAAGTTATATCATCTCGCCTCTGCCTACCCCTAGGCAAGAAATGCTTGATATTGATGCAGATCCTTGCAATGAGAACTGCCTGTGGGATTTGTATTATAGCGGGAAGCTTTTTTCATTTGTAGCTAAGTTTGATTCTAGGATTAAGGATCAGGATCTGCGTGCTAAGCTTGCAGAGACGCTAAATACATTGGGTCTTTTTATGAGGGATAATTTTTTTGAAAAAATCCAAGATAGCAAAAAGATCAGAATCGCTTTAATGGTGCCAAAGGATATTGTGGGACGTTATTCAGCCATTGGTATTAATACGATTTTGGCCTATCTTACTAGCAGAAATATTACTTTTTCTTTTGAGGTCTTTGATAGCAAAAATGAAGAAGCACAAAATATTCGTCAGACTTATGAAGAGATTAAGCAAAAGAAGTTTAATTGTATTGTAGCGATGCTAACTACCGAGGGTGTGGAGAATTTATTAAAAGAAAGTTCTATCTCACTCCCTACTTATATCCCTACAGTAAATAGGAATCAGGTTGGCCTTGCATCTATACCTGATAAATTATTTTTTGGTGGGATTGATTATAGAGAGCAGATAGGGATACTTGCTTCTTTGGCCAAGGATGAGGAGATCGTAGAATATGATGATGCTAGTGCTATTGGCGCTAATCTAGCACTCCTAGCACAGCGCGAAAACTTCCATATCATCTCACAAGAAACTATCACAAATGAAAAGGCTGCTCGCTTCTCTCAAGAGATTAAGAATCAAGAAAAAAAGCTAGCTGGTCGCAGCGTGCTTTTAAATATCCCTGTGATTAAAACAGGGCTTATTTTGCCTCAAATTAGTTTTTTAGAAGATAAACCACTAATGTTTTTATCTACACAGATTAACTACAACCCTTCGCTTTTAATGTTGCTTAAACCAAAGGATAGGGAGAATTTTTATATTATCAATTCTATTGGAAAAACTAATAGCTATCTCTTAGAGTATGGGCTGCTTTTGGGCAGTGATTTGCAGTATGATTGGGTGAGTTATTCTATTGGTATTGGTACTGAAATGCTGTTTTTAAAATATGCAGATAAGGTGAGTAAATATTTCTCTGAAGTGCTAGAAAACTCACAAGTCAAATACCATAGCAAAATCTATAAGACATTGAAAAATAATTTTGAAGAGATTAAGCCAGAAGAACTTTTGAAAAATCTTCAAAAACAAAAAGAGCTAAGGCTTGAGCGTCTAAAAATGCTAGAAGAGCAAGGCGAAGATGGAGATTCTAAAGAGATTTTGCATCAAGAGGATGATGAGGGAGAGGAGCATGAAGATGGGGCATATAGGCCAGAAGATCATTAAATTTATTAAGAAAGGAAGCCTTTGAAATCAAAACTTAAAAAAGCAAAAAAAGCTCGCAAGGAAATACAAAAACTATCTGTTGTCTTATTTTTTGTCGCTTTAGTGGCTGCAATTGGCGCTATGTTTGGCAATGTTGAGCATCACCCATTTTTGATTATTTTTACCTGTGTGGTGGGTGCTTATATGGCGATGAATATTGGTGCAAATGATGTGGCTAATAATATGGGTCCGGCTGTGGGGAGCAAATCTATAGGCCTGATGGGTGCTATTGTTATTGCTGTGATTTGTGAAGCAGCAGGAGCGATTTTAGCAGGAGGGGATGTCGTAGATACGGTCAAATCTGGAATCATTGATCCAAAATTAATTTCTAGCTCTAGTGTATTTGTCTTAGTGATGCTAGCTGCACTTATTTCTGGTGCGCTTTGGCTGCATCTAGCTACTCTTATCCGCGCACCTGTCTCTACAACCCATTCTATTGTAGGGGGGATTTTGGGTGCTGGCATTGCTGCTGGTGGACTTGGTGTAGCAAAGTGGGATGTGCTTTTTACCATTATGGCTTCATGGGTTATCTCTCCACTTTTAGGGGGGGTTATAGCAGGTGCATTTTTATGGTTTATTAAGCTAAGCATTACTTATAAAAGCGATAAGCGCAGGGCTGCTAGGGTGATGATCCCTATTTTGGTGGCTATTATGAGCTTTTCTTTTAGTCTTTATTTAATTAGCAAGGGATTAAAAAATGTGATCTCCCTATCTAGTACGCAGGGGTATATGATTAGCCTGGCAATCGCGGTTGTGGTGTATTTTGTCATGCGTCCAGTGATTGCTTCTATGACGCAAAAGATGTCAAATGATAAAGATTCTGTAAATGCACTTTTTGCTATCCCTTTAGTCGTGGCAGCAGCATTTTTGAGCTTTGCTCATGGTGCAAATGATGTGGCTAATGCTATTGGCCCTCTAGCAGCTATTAACCAGATGCTAGGTGATTTAAGCAGCTATAGCACTAAGGCGCCAACGCCACTTTGGATTATGCTAATTGGTGGATTTGGCATTTCAGTTGGATTGGCACTTTATGGCCCACGTTTGATTAAGGCTGTGGGTAGTGAGATTACTGAGCTTAATAAAATTAGGGCATTTTGTGTGGCAATGAGTGCGGCTATTACAGTACTTGTAGCCTCTGCATTTGGCCTGCCAGTGAGCTCTACACATATTGCTATTGGTGCGATTTTTGGCGTTGGATTCTTGCGTGAGTTTTTAAAAAGACGCTATGGAAGGATGATAGCTACCATTGAGGAGGCTTATGATAATAGTCCTGAGTTAGCACAGTTTTTGGAGCGTTTCCATAAGGCTAGCATCAAACGCAAGGCCATCATGCTTGAATCGCTAAAGAAAAATAAATCTGATATATTGCTAGCTAAGAAAAAGAAAAAAGCCCTTAAAAAGGTATATAAAAAAGAGCTTGTCAAGCGATCTGCTATCCGCAAGATTGTAGCTTCATGGCTAATTACCGTGCCTGTTTCTATGGCTTTTTCAGCAATCGTGTATCTTATACTTTCTAAAATCCCGCTTGGACTTTAGATGGTATTAATAAAAACTTAAGGAGCTAAGATGAAAGATTATAATTTAAATGAAAGAATCCCTGCTAAGGGATATGCAGTGGCCCATAAGGATGATAGTTTTAAGCCTTTTTCTTTCACTCGTCACCCTGTGGGGGAAAATGATATTTTGATTGAGATTGTTTATGCTGGAATCTGCCATAGTGATATTCATAGTGCTAGAAGCGAGTGGCATGAGGGGATCTACCCAATGGTGCCAGGTCATGAGATCGCTGGTCGTGTGGTGGCTGTAGGCTCAAAGGTAAGCAAGTTTAAGGTTGGGGATTTAGCAGGGGTTGGCTGCATGGTAAATAGCTGTGGTGAATGCGAGGCTTGCAAGAGATCTCAAGAACAGTTTTGCCAAAGAGGTCAGACAGTCTTTACTTATGATTGCAAAGATTGCTTTCATGATGATGAGCCAACTTATGGGGGCTATTCTAATAATATCGTAGTGAGTGAAAAATTTGCCATTAAAGTCCCTGATGGTGCACCATTAGATAAGGTAGCTCCACTTTTATGCGCAGGGATTACTACCTATTCTCCTTTGAAATTCTCTCAAGTAAAAGAGGGGAGCAAGGTCGGGGTGGCTGGCTTTGGTGGGCTAGGGATGATGGCGGTTAAATATGCTATAAAAATGGGTGCTGAGGTAAGTGTATTTGCTAGAAATGAGAATAAGAAAGCAGATGCCAAGGCCATGGGTGTAACAAACTTTTATACCACTACAGAGGGCATAGAGGAGCGTTTTGATTTAATTATCTCAACAATCCCCACTCCTTATGATCCGATGGATTATATAGGGCTTTTAAAGTATGGCGGAGAGCTTGCTATTGTTGGATTGCCGCCTAGGGATGTGAGCCCTGATGTAAATATCACTTCCTTGGTCTTTAATGCTGGTAAAAAGGTATATGGTTCATTAATCGGTGGAATCAAAGAGACACAAGAAATGCTAGATTTTTCCCTCAAGCATGAGATTTATCCAGAAACAGAGATTATCAGAGCAGATCAAATCAATGAAGCCTATGACAAGCTTACAAGTGGTAGGGCAAAATTTCGCTATGTGATTGATATGAGTACGCTTTAATCTAAGCATCTTTTGATGCTTAGATTAAGACTTGGTGAGAGAGGATTCTAGGATTTATTATTGGGTTGAGACTTCATCAAGTAGATAGATGATGTGCTGCCATGGTCTGTTTGTGCTTTCGCTTAGCCCGATCTCACAGGTGCTAGAAGTGGCATACACCCTTGAGGTTTTGTTTTGATTGAAGTATCCTTGTAGGCCTTCTAGGGCAGAGGCATTGAGCTCTGGAGTTGTAAAGCCTTTATTCCCAGCAAAGCCACAGCAATAGGTTTGATCATCATAAAGAATATGAGCATTGCTGCAAGCTTTAGCGATGTGATAGATATCATCTGCCCAGCCTTTTTTCTTGCAAGTGCATACTGCATAAATCCCGATATCTTCATTAATAGGAGTGATCTTTAAGTTGGGCAGGATATTTTTTAGGGCAAATTCACTCATATCAAAAACCCTTAATTTTTCAAATTCTTTAAGCATTTTAAGCTGGTCTATCAGCTCCCCACTACAAGCGCTATGATCACAAACAATTGGGATTTCCCCATTATTTGAGAGGCTAAGTAGTTCTTTTAGGGTCGTGTGTATCGGATTTAGGGTAGAATCTTTGGTGCTAAAATCCTTAAAGGCCTTACCGCAGCACATACGGGAGAGGTTTTTTGGATAGATGATATTAAAATTTGCTTTCTTGCAAAGACTTTCAAAGACTTCTTGAATAGGGCGCTTATCTTTGGCTTGTTTTGGTGGAGCAAAGATTCTATTTAGGCAGCTTGAGAGGTAGATGATGCTTTTATTTGCATTGATATTTTTTGAGCGTAAGGGATAGGTGTTTTTAGTGGGCATATATTTGGGCACTATAGGTGTTGATAGGCTTTGATTAAGCATTTGAGTAAGCTTTTTAAATCTATCTTTTGAGATGATATTTGCAGTGATATTGGCCATGCCTACACTCCATTTTGCCACCTTTATGGCCTTATCCATATTTTTTGCGATCTTTTTGGCAACCCAGGTTGCGTTTTTTGAGGCTGTGGTATTTTTAAGCTCGATGGCAAGCTTGCCAGTATCTATTTTTAGTGGGCAAATAGTTGAGCACATAGAGCAAGTAGCACAGGTAGCTATACCAAAGTAATTATAATCCTTTTTTAGAGATTCTAACTCTTCTTGTTCTTGTTTGGTTTTATGATCAAGAGATTGGAGGCGCTTGATCTCTCTATATACGGCTATCCTTTGACGTGGGGTTAGGGTTAGATTCCTGCTTGGGCATACCTTTTCGCAAAATCCACACTCCATGCAGGCTTCCAGATAGTCTTGGATGCTATGTGAGGGTTTTAGATTCTTGATGTGTATTTGTTTGTCATCACAGATGATCACATCAGGATTAAAAATATTTTTAGAATCAAAAATATTTTTAATGCGTTTGTTTATCTCATAGGCTTTTTGACCCCATTCAAGCTCGATAAAAGGTGCTATCATCCTGCCCGTGCCATGTTCGGCTTTAGTGCTGCCTTTTAGATCTATTACAAGCTTTACCATATCATCCATAAAGCTTGCAAAATCTTCTCTTTCTTTTGGATCATTAAGCAGTGGCGTGATGATAAAATGTACATTTCCACTAAGCGCATGCCCAAAGATAATGCCCTCAAAACCATAGCGTTTAAAAAGCTTTGTAATACCTTCAATGCCTTTAGCAAAGTTTTTAATTTCAAAACAAATATCTTCTGTGATTACAGTGCTATTTTTTCTTTTTGTGCCAGCAGAGATGGGTAGGAGTCCCTTGCGGATCTTCCACCATTTATCTTGCTCTTGTTTATCAAAGCTAAAGTGGATTCCAAAGAGTGTGGGGACTTTGTCTAGTTTGGTTTTAATGAAATTTAGATTTGAATCTAATGTGGTTTTATCATCAGATTCTAGTTGGATTAAAATACAGCAATTCCCTTCTTCTACTTTATTTAAAATATCAGGCATCCCTTCTAGATCTTTCACAGCTCTTAAACAAGCATAGTCCATGATCTCAGCAGCACTTACTTTATCATCGTTTTTTGCAAGTATCTCAATGGCCTTAGCAGCCAAGGAAAGATTTTCATAAAAAAGCAGTGCACAAGCTTTTATAGCATAGTCTTTGACAGTATAATATTCTACCCTAGAGACAAAGCCAAGCGTGCCTTCTGCACCGATGAAAATATGATTTAAAATATCTTTGATATCTGCAAAATCACTCAATGAGTTAAGCCCATAGCCTGTGGTATTTTTGATGCTAAATTTGCGCTTGATTTCTTTATGTAGGAATTCATCATCTAGGATTTCTTGACGCAGGGAAAGAAGCTTGCTTACCATATCTTGGTGAGTGTCTAAAAACTCTTGCATATTTTTAGGATCTGAAGTATCTAAAATAAAGCCATCAGATAGGATGATGCGGACAGATTTGATGGTTTGATAGCTATTTTGTTTGACACCACAGCACATACCACTAGAGTTATTTGAGAAGATCCCACCAATGCTGGCATTATTGATTGTGGCTGGATCAGGACCTATTTTTTTCCCAAATGGCTTTAGGGCATTATTAGCCTGTATGCCTATAACGCCACAATCACACCAAATAGAATCAGACTTGGCTTGAATGTTTTGCCATTTATGCATACAGACTACAAGCACGCTATCACTGCAGGCTTGCCCGCTTAGGCTTGTGCCTGAGGCACGGAAAGTAAGGGGGATGTGATACTTTTTGCTTAAAAGGATGATCTGTCTTACTTCCTCTTCATTAATAGGCTTTAAGACAAGTTTTGGGATATAGCGATAGCAAGAAGCATCAATCCCATAGGCAAAACGCATAATATAGCTATCATAGATTCTATATATCTTTTTTCCTAAATGCTCATCAAATAAAAACTTTCTGCATTGATCTGCAAAGCTTTGATAGTCAAGATTCTTCTCTCTTGTGCTCATTTATTCCCCTTATTATTTTTTGATCTCATTGTTACATTTTTAAGCAGTATTTGATTTTTTTGAAAATATTATTCTTATATATATGTAAAATTTAGTAACATTTTTTCCAATTACCAAAAATAGTTAAAAAATATTTTCTCTTTATTAGAAAATTAAATTTTTAATTAAGATATGTAAATTAGGTTTAAAGGATTTTGAATGCAACATAAAGAAAAAACCAAGATTTCATCAGTGATCGCTGCATCTATGGGGAATCTAATTGAATGGTTTGATTTTTATATCTATGCTTTTTGTGCTGTATACTTTGCGCATAACTTTTCAGCATCTAATAATCCGACCATACAGCAGGCTAGTGCATTTGCGGTTTTTATGATTGGGTTTTTTATGCGTCCTATTGGCAGTCTATTTTTTGGCAGTATCGCAGATAAGTTTGGTCGTAAAAAGTCTTTAGTATTTTCTGTGCTTTTGATGGCTTTGGGATCTTTTATGATCGCAGCTTTGCCAAGCAGAGATATTGTAGGAGATTTTGCAGTGATATTTTTGCTCATAGCACGTTGTATCCAGGGCTTGAGTGCTGGGGGCGAGTATGGTGTAGTGGCAACCTATCTTTCTGAGATTAGCAAAACTAGACGCGGCTTTTATTCTTCGTTTCAATATACTACATTAATTGGCGGGCAACTACTTGCTGTAGCAAGTTTGAGTATTTTAATAGCATTAATTGGCGAAGATTCTATGAGAGATTGGGGCTGGAGGGTTTTGTTTATTATTGGTGGAGTATTGGGGGTGATCTCTCTTTTCTTCCGCACAGGCCTAGCAGAATCATCCTCAACCACACATCAAAATAAGGGCAAGCTTAGTGAGCTTGTTAAACATTATAAAGCTGTATTGATCACTTTTGGCGTGACTGCTGGGGGTAGTCTTATATTTTATACTATCACTACTTATGCTAAGCTTTATTTGATCTCTAAGGGTATCCCTGATGTATCTGCCAATCACTATATGCTTATTTTGCTTGTATTTTTGATGATAGCCCAGCCAATTTGTGGGATGCTTGGTGATAAGATTGGTTTTAGAAGATCTATTTTGGTTTTTGCTACAGGCTCGATCTTTTTAATCACTCCTATATTTTTAGCCATTGGTCATACAAGTCCACTGGTTTTGGTGTTGCTTTTATTTTTAGCTGGTTTGATTTTGAGTATTTATACATCTGTAGGGGCGATTTTTAAGGCTTCTTTATTCCCAGAGCATATCCGTGCGCTTGGTGTAGGCGTGAGCTATGCTGTAGCCAATGCCATTTTTGGCGGATCGGCTCCTTATATCGCACTGCAGTTTAAAGCCCATGGGATTGAAAATGGCTTTTTTGTGTATTTGATTTTTATGGCGATTATTGTTTTTATTTCTGCGATGTTTATTCCAAAACATATAGATATTCATAAGCACTAGTTAAAAAATCCCTCTAAATGCCCATAAAATTCGTATTTGTGGTAGAATACACAACATAGTTGAAGATTTTTAAAGGCAAAATTATGAAGGTTAGCTATAGGGATTCTGGTGTTGATATTGATGAGGGGAATAGCTTTGTAGAGGACATTAAGCCAGATGTAAAAGCTACATTTAATGCTAATGTTTTAGGCGGGATTGGATCCTTTGCTGGGGCATATGCGTTGCCTAGCGGCTTTAGGGAGCCTGTGATGCTTGGTGCTACTGATGGGGTGGGTACTAAGCTGAGATTGGCTATTGATTCTAAGCGCTTTGATGGTGTTGGTATTGATTTGGTGGCTATGTGTGTTAATGATCTTATTTGTGATTTTGGAGAGCCAGCCTTTTTTCTAGACTACTATGCAAGTGCTAAGCTAGATAGAGATTGTGCAGTACGGGTGGTTAAGGGTATTGCAAGAGGGTGCATAGAGGCTGAATGCGCACTAATTGGCGGGGAGACTGCTGAGATGCCAGGGATGTATGATAAGAATGATTTTGATTTAGCTGGCTTTGCGGTGGGGATAGCTGAAAAAGAGGATCTATCAAGAAGAGAGGCAATTAGAGGTGGGGAATATCTAGTCGCACTTCCTAGCTCTGGACCTCATAGCAATGGCTTTTCTTTGGTTAGAAAAATACTTTTTGAAATCTTGAAGATGAAGTTTGATGATTCTTTTGATGGGCGCAGTTTGATTGAAGTTTTATTAGAACCTACAAGAATCTATGTAAAGACATTTAAAAAAATCAAAGATAGGATTTTGGGGCTAGCCCATATTACTGGCGGGGGGATTTTAGAGAATATACCGCGTACTTTCCCTGATGGTATTGGTGGTGTGGTAGATAGAGATGCTATTAGAAGTCATGAGATCTTTAAGCTTTTGGGTGAGCATATGGAGGAGAGTGAGCGCTATCGTGTATTAAATATGGGAGTGGGTATGGTGCTTGTGGTAGATCCTAGCGAGATTGACTTTGTGCTTAAAAATACGGATGGTTATGTTATCGGTCAGACTAAAAGCGCATCTAAGGGTATTATTTTGCAATGAGAATCTTTTACCTTCTTCAACTCTATACTTTGCCTTGGTTGTGTGTTTTGTTGCTTGGCATTGGCTATGGAGTGGGGATGCTTTATTTTTATGGGCCTTCAAAATATCAAGAGATATTTAAGATAGCTAGCCTTAGTGCTTCTAATACAGAAAAAATAGATCATCAAGAAAAGCAAGATGAAGTAGAAAAATCCTATTATCAGGTGCTAACCAATGTTTTAAATGTGAGGTTAGAGCCAAGGGTAGATTCTAAGATCATCAGGCGTTTGTATAAGGGAGAGAGGATTTTAATAACCCATATTGAAAAGAGTTGGGGTAGTCTTGTTGATGAGGATTTAGAGGTGCTTGGCTATGTATTTTTAAATCCTATCAATGCAGTGAGGATAGATCCCAAAAGCCCTATGCAAACCTATTATGTCAATATCAACACTCTTAATCTTAGAAAAAAACCTAGTATTAATGATGATGTGATTAAAAAAATCTATTTTGGTCAGGCTGTCTCTTTGCTTGAAGATTTGGGTAATGGATGGGGTAAGGTAGAAGTAGATGGGCTACAGGGCTATGTATCAATGCAGTGGCTAAAAAAGATGGAATAGCCAATGCATCGATTCTGTGTTTTTGGCAATCCTATCAAGCATTCCCTATCTCCTTTGATGCATAATTTTGCCTTTAAGAATTTACAAGATAGACTTGGTTTTTTGGGCTGTTATGAGGCTGTGCTTTTAGAGGATGGCAAGCTTTTAAGAGAGAAGTTTTTAGAGAGTGGCTTTAGGGGGGCAAATATTACCGCGCCTTTTAAGGAGCAGGCTTTTTTTCAGTGTGATGAGGTGTGTGGTATTGCTAAAGAGATAGGTGCTGTGAATACTTGGGTGTTAGATTCTAATAAAATTTTTGGCTATAACACCGATGCAGAAGGTTTTTATAAAACTATTGAGAATCTTGGCTTTAAAAATGTGCTTATTCTTGGTGCGGGAGGGAGTGCGAGGGGGGTAGCCTATATTTTGAGGCAAAAGGGCTTGAGGGTGGTATTGCTTAATCGCAGCGCCAAAAGATTGGAAGATTTTAAAGACTTTGAATGCAGCACTTTTGATGATTTTAAAAAGAGTTGTGATTTTGACTTGGTGGTAAATAGCACTTCAGCCTCTATTGATGATTCTTTGCCTTGCAGCAGAGAAAAGCTTGAAAAGCTTTTAGAAAATACTAAAATGGCCTATGATTTATTTTATGGAAGACAGACATCATTTTTAGACTTTGCCCTAAAGCTTGGCTGCCAGGTAAAAGATGGCTTAGAGATGCTTATTTATCAGGGTGCTTTGGCATTTTTGCTATTTAATGATTTGGATAAGGGAGATAAAAAAGGGATTGATTTTTTGAAAGTGGCTAGTTTGATGAGGAGTGCCCTAGAGTGGAAAATGAGTTAGAGATTTATACTCAGCTAGCCTTAGGCTTAGGCTTAGAATCAAGACGTTTTAATAAACTTTTTAAAACCTTAGATGGCATGGGTGCACTAGAGCCTGTGAAGGATAAATATGTGCTTAAAAAAGGCTTTAGTATCGCAGTCTATGAGCAACGTTTTAAGGGGGTATTGAGGGACTTGGGCAGTGATGAGTGCTTCAAGATTCAAGCAAAGACGCTCTCAAGCGGTGATATTGTCCTTATTAAAAATGAAAAGCGCGCAAAAAAGCATACAAAAAATAAGGCTAAATCAAAAATCAAAATACTTAGTGTACTTAAAAAATCCTCCCTAAAGCTTTGTTATTTGGAGAAGTTTAAAGGGCAGATTGTAGGGGTTTTGCTAGAAACTAATAAGCGTATCCATCTTAATATAAAGCAAAAATCTTTAGCCCAGTTGCCACGTCATTGCGTGATTTATGTGGATGTTTTTAAGGGTGAGATAAAAGAGATTTTAGGGGTTTTGGAAGATGAAAGCATTGATTTGCCTGTATTTCTTTTATCTAAGGGGGTGAATGAGGATTTTAGCACTGAGGCTATAGAATTTGCCAAAAGCTTTGGGAGGGAGGTTGATTCTAGCTTGTATCCAAATAGAAAAAATCTTTGTCATCTTCCATTTTGCACGATAGATCCCATAGATGCCAAGGATTTTGATGATGCGGTTTATTATGATGCAAAAAAAAGGATCTTGTATGTAGCTATTGCTGATGTGAGTGAATATGTGAGTGAAAATAGCATTTTGGATATTGAGGCTAAGGCGCGCGGGTTTAGTATTTATTTTCCTCATAAGTGCATCCCAATGCTCCCACATAATCTTAGTGAGAATCTTTGCTCACTTCGCCCCGGTGTTGAGCGTTTAGCTTATGTGTGGGAGATTTGTTTTGATTCTAAGTACAATATTAAGCAGTCTTATTTATTTGAAGGGATTATTAATTCGCATGCAGCATTGAGCTATGATGTGGTGGATGAGTTTTTGCGATCCAAGCCAGGCAGCACTAAAAAAATCCCAAAAGAGTTGCAGGCAAGTCTTAAGGGGCTTTATAAACTCGCGATTAATGTGCGCACAAGGCGTAGTAATGAGGCATTGATGCTAGATGTAGGAGATGTATCTTTGGAGCTTAATGAGGATACATCCATAAGGGCAATAAAAATAAAGCACCAAAATGAAGCGCAAAAATTAATAGAAGAGGCAATGTTACTAGCTAATGTGCAGGCAGCTAAAATGCTAGATTCTGAAATGGGGATTTATCGTGTGCATGCAAATATGGACTACCTTAAAAAACAGCAACTTTTTAGCAATCTTGGCGAGCTTGGCTTTGAGATTAAAGGGAGGGATGATAGTCAGATTATAAAACATATCCAAGAAGAGGCTAGTAGACGTGGTTGTTTAGATGAGGTGAATTTTATGCTTGTTAGGGCACAAAGCAAGGCTATATATTCTGCTAATGTGGATTCTCATTTTGGACTAAGCTTTAAGGAATATACGCATTTTACCTCTCCTATTAGACGTTATAGTGATTTATTTTTGCATCGATTGCTAAAAGCAAGAGCGAGGTATAAAAAACATGCTAATTATCTTGCAAATGAAGCCAATGCACTTTGTAGGTATTTAAATATCCAGGAAAAGAATATTTCGTATTTGGAGATGGATTTTTGTGATCGGAAAATGGCGCGCTATGCTAGTGGGTGCATAGGGCTAGAGATTTTGGCTATTGTTATTGATGATGCATCAATGATAGCTAGTGCTTGTGAGAAGCTTGTGGGTGCGCGCTTATTTATGCGTGATATGCCAGAGGTGAGATTGCTAGATAGAATCTATGTGCGGATTGTAGAGGTAAATATTTTAAGAAGTCAGATTTTTGCAGAGTTTATAGGGTGGGAATACCCTAAAGCAACAAAGGCTAAAAGTATGAGCAAAACCAAAAAGGCTAAAAATGTATAAAAAAGAATTTGATATTTTATTGACAAAGCAGATTCCACAGATTGCATTATTATATGGCGAGGGTGATTTTTTTATTGATTTTTATATACAAGAGCTTAAAAATAGACTAAAAACTCATACTATAAGCCAATTTTATTTTGATGAATATAATCTAGCTGCAGTAGTGGATATATTGGGTGCTGGTAGTTTGTTTGGCGATGCTAGCGCAGTGGTGTTGAAGCTAGATTCTAAACTGTCTAAAAAAGATTGTGAGGGCTTATTAGCAGCGCTTGAGGGTAATGAAAATAACCATTTGATTATTGGTTTTTATAAATCAGATAGCAAGACACCTAGCCAATATATGCAAGATGCAAGAAGTCTTGCTTTGATGCTTAAGGGTAAAAACAGCGTTGATGTTAGATTTTTCACCCCTACTATCGCAGAATCAATGATGCTTTTAAAAAATAAGGCAAATTCCTTGTCTTTAAGTTTTGATGAGGGGGCATTGCAGTTTTTATTGCAAATGCAAAATCACAATCTCTCTTTGGCTTTAAATGAGCTTGATAAATATGCCATGACTGAAAAACAGGTTAATATAGATTCTATACGCGAGCTTTCTTATGGGCTTGGAAGCATTAAGTTTGATGATTTTTTAAATGTATTTTTTGATCGTAATGACTTTTTGATCGTGTATGAAAAGATGCGAGAGGAAGGGCTAGAATCTATGGAATTTTTGCGTGAAATGCAGCGCTATTTTTATACTTTATTTTTATTTTGCGCCTATGCTAAGGTTTATGGCAAATGTGATGCTAAAGAGATTTTAGGCTATGTGCCACCACAATTTGTAATAGATACATATACACGCCGGGCCTTACGTTTTAAAGAGAAGGATTTTCAGCAGATTTTTGAGATTTTTACCAAATGGCATAATGGCATTATGAGTGGAAGAAAGGAGATGGATATCCAAGCTTTAATCCAATTAAAAGCAATTTTATGATACAATTTTGCATCTTTTTATAATGATAAAAAGAAACCTTGCTCTTGGGTATAACCCGCGGGCGTAAACCACAAGGAGTTTTAATGAGACATTATGAAACAATGTTTATTGTTAAGCCAACTTTAGTAGAAGAAGAGATCAAAGCAAAAATCGACTTCTACAAAGATGCTATTGTAAAAAATGGTGGCAGTATTGAAACTTGCCTAGATATGGGCATGAGAAATCTTGCTTATGAGATTAAGAAAAATAAGCGCGGCTATTATTTTGTAATTTATTTTAAGGCAAATCCAAGCCTTGTTTTAGAGCTTGAGCGTCTTTATAGAATCAATGAGGATATTTTACGCTTTATTGTGATTAAGTATGAAAGCAAGAAAGAGCAGAAAGCTTGGCAAGCGCTTGTCGATCGTGCTAATAAAAAGCCTGAGCCAAAAGCAGCTAAGAGTGAAGCTAAGGCTGATGATCAAACACAAGAAGGCTGAGTTTAAGGGTTAAAAATGTTTAATAAAGTTGTAATGGTCGGAAATCTAACTCGTGATGTAGAATTGCGTTATTTGCCAAGTGGCGCAGCTTTAGCTACTATTGGCTTAGCCAGTAATCGTCGCTATAAAAAGCAGGATGGGACACAGGCTGAAGAGCCTTGTTTTATTGATGTGAAGCTTTTTGGCCGTACTGCAGAGATTGCCAATCAGTATTTGCACAAGGGAAGTCGTGTTTTGATCGAAGGGCGATTGACTTATGAGACTTGGATGGATCAAAATGGTGTAAAAAAATCTCGCCATACCATTACGGCTGAAAGTATGAATATGCTTGATAGTAAGTCTAGTGGCGATGGCATGCCTCAAGAGTATGGTAATGCTCCAAAAGAGCATGATTATAACTCTAGCCAGAGCTATGCTGCTCAAAATAGCTATGCAAGTAGCGCACCAAAAGAAAACTATACAAGCAATATTCCAGAAATTGATATTGATAATGATGATGAAGTTCCGTTTTAATTAAAGGAGAAGATATGGAAAGAAAAAAATATTCAAAAAGATATTGCCGCTATACAGAAGCAAAGATTGAGTTTATTGATTACAAAGATATTGAAATGCTTAAGCATTCATTATCAGAGCGCTATAAGATTATGCCTCGTCGCTTAACAGGTAACACAAAAAAGTGGCAAGAGCGTGTTGAGGTTGCTATCAAACGTGCACGTCATATGGCTTTGATTCCTTATATTGTTGATAGAAAAAGCGTGGTTGAGAATCCATTTAAAATCTAACTAAGCGCGTGCTTTTAGCACGCATTTCTTTACCCCCCCCCCTTTTTTTTTCATTACAAAGTTATATTATTTTTTAAGCATTTATCCCTAAGCAGTGTTCAATCACAGCCATTCGGACTAATACTCCATTGCTCACTTGGTTTAATACCTTGCATCTTGGGTCTAAGAAAAGCTCATCTGCTAGATCGATATTATGATGCACAGGGCCTGGATGTAGCAAAATAATATCGCGATCTTTAAGTATTTCTTGACGGATGCAAAAATCCTTTGCATAATCTTTCAAAGAGCCATAAATTTGTGCGTTATGTCTTTCGGTTTGAGTGCGAAGACTCATTAAGATATCAAGCTCATCAATGCAATCTTTAAGGCTATGTGAAATTTTAAAATTGGTTTTTGGTAGAAAGTGTGGAGGTGCTATAAGTATCACTTCTAGACCAAATCTTGGTAGCAAATCTAGATTGCTATTAGCAACGCGTGAGTTTTTGATATCACCAACAATGCCTATTTTTTTCCCCTTAAGATCAAGATTGATAGATGGGGAATGGAGATTTTCTTTATGATAGTGATTGGCAATGGTAAGAAGATCTAATAGAGCTTGTGTCGGATGCGCACGAGCCCCATCCCCCCCATTGATAATCGGACAGGTAATAAAGCGTGCTAGATGCTCAGGAGCACCTGCATTTTTGTGGCGAATAATAATGGCATCAGGATGCATGGCATTAAGATTGGCAGCTGTATCAGCGATGGTTTCTCCTTTGGAGGTAGAGGAGCGAGAGACATCTAGTCTGATGACATTGGCACCAAGATTTTTTGCAGCTATCTCAAAGCTTGATAAAGTGCGTGTAGAGTTTTCAAAGAAAGCAGTAATAATGGTCTTGCCCTTTAGTGTTTGTGGATATGGGTTGTGTCTTGCAAGTGTATTTGCTCGGCTTAAAATGCTATGAATCTCTTTTGTATTTAACATATTGGTTTGAATGAGGTGATGCATTATGCTCGGGGTCTCCATTATGAAAAATTTGTTATTATTTTAGCAGAATCTGCTTTTAATGTTTTGCTTAATCTTAAGGGTGTTGTGTGCGTGGCGTAGCTTTTTTTGTATTTGTTTTGATGCTATTTTTTTCTGGTTGTGATAGTTTTTTTAATCGTGGCTATAGCGTTGATATTGTCTCTGAAAAGAAGATACAGGCTAGCCGAAAGGATGCTATTTTAAAAGATAATAAAGTAGTTATGACAGTGATTGCTACCTATCTAAATAATGTTAGCGCCCTAGCTTATTATAATCGAGAGTATTTTTTTATTGAGATTTATAATGAGAATCAGATTGATTATAGCAATGTGATTGATTACACCTTAAATGATAGAAAGCCTTTGTGGATCCGTGAGATTAAAAATGATGAATTTGATGAGATCTTACGGCCTAATAACAAGTGGAGTCGTTGCTATCTGGTGGCTTTTAGTGATATAAGCGAGCTGGAATCCAGAGAGATGATTTTGAAGATGAATGTGGGAAAGGTGGGGGTAATGAGCTTTGATTTTAGCTTGAAAATTGTACCCTTGCAGATGTAATGCGTTTAGATATTTATATAGCTAAATACAAAAATATTAGTCGTCAAAAGGCCCAGGAATTGATTAAAAAAGGTGGTGTTTTGGTCAATGGGAGAGAGGAAAAGTCTTCTTATGTGGTTGAAGAGGGTGATGAGATTGAGATCAAAGAGATCCAGCAGTTTGTATCGCGTGCTGGGGAAAAGCTATGGGGATTTATAAACTATATCCATCAGACAAAGGATAGGGATTTAAAGATTGAGGGGAAAAGGATACTTGATGTAGGGTCAAGTACAGGCGGCTTTACACAAGTGCTTTTAGATTCTGGGGCTAAGAGCATAGATTGCGTAGATGTGGGGAGTGAGCAGCTCCATCCAAGCCTTAGGGGTCTAGATCGTATTAGGGTGTTTGAGAATTGTGATATTAGGGAATTTGCCAAGAGTGTTTATAGGCCTTATGATTTGCTTACATGCGATGTAAGTTTTATTGGTATTGAGCGTATCTTTGATGCTCTAAAATCTTGTGCAGATGAGATGATTCTACTTTTTAAACCCCAGTTTGAGCTAGATCGTAATATTAAACGTAGCAAAAAAGGTGTTATCAAGGATCTTAAGGCGAAGGATAAGGCACTTCAATCTTTTGAAGAATATTTAACCGGGCAGGGTTTTGAAGTATTGCTGCATCAAATGGCATGCATTAGTGGTAAAGAAGGAAATTGGGAATATTTTTTCTGGATCAAAAAGCTTGGTTTATCGCATAAGAATCTAGGTGATTTGCAGACTTGTTCATTAGCTTTGGGCAAATTTGATGGGATGCATATTGCTCATTTTGAGTTATTTAAATATCTAAAATCCCCTGGAGCAATCCTTGTTATCTCTAGGGATAAAAGTGATATTTTATGCAGTAAAGATGATCATGAGATGCTCATAGAGCAAGAATTTAAAAATATCAAACTTTTTAATTTGGATTTAGATTTGATTAGAGGGATGAGCGGGGTAGAGTTTGTGCATTTTTTGAGAGAATGCTATCCTAATCTTAGAGAAATTGTTGTGGGATATGATTTTTTATTTGGAGCAAATCGTAGTTGCAATAAGGAGGACTTGCAAAGATTTTGTGCCAAGTTTGATATTGCAGTGAGGGTGATTCCTGAAGTGAAATATCGTGGTATTTCTATCCATTCTGGCGTGATTAAAGAGGCCTTAGGAAGAGGATATTTGTATATAGCACAAAGATTACTTGGTAGGCGATATGCTATTAGAGGGTATAGGGTATCAGGTCAAGGGATTGGCTCTAAGGAGGTTTTTGCTACGATTAATCTAGATTGCAAGCCTTATTTTTTACCAAAGAATGGTGTTTATGCTGTCTGTTTGAATGGATATTTGGGGGCTGGATTTATCGGTATTCGTAGTACGGATAAAAATTTTAGTATAGAAGTTCATTTATTGTGCGAGCCAGATTCTTGGGAGATGCTAGATGAAGAGATGCATTTGGAATTTTTGGCCTATGTGAGGGAAAATAGAATCTTTGAAAATATCAATACCCTAAAAGAACAGATAAGTATGGATATCCAATGGATCAAAAAGAGATTTATTAATTTCTTGCCAGACTATAAACTATAGGAACTTTGATTCTCACGCGATGTTTTGGAAGAGGGAATTCTTTATGGGCATCATCCACAGCGCGCAAGGCTGATTTATTAAGAATATCACCAGCATTGCTATGCAATATTTTTAATCCTTCCATAGAGCCATCGGCATTAAGGATAAATTCAACCATTATTTCGCCTTCAAGTCCGCGTATCCTTGCTATTCTTGGATAGACATTATTATTAGAGATTGCAATGCGTATTTTGCTTAAAAACTCATCGCTAACCCCTTGATTGTAGGCTAGGCTTTCAGCATTGCTACCTTCTTGGTTGGCATTACTAGTTTGGGCTTTTTCATCAACCTTTTCAGTCTGGGCGATGGGTTTTTCTGGGGTGGGTTCTGTTTGCTCTGGGATGCTTGGTTTTTTAGGCTTGGGTTTAGGCTTTTTGTGTTTTTGTTTTTTGGGTTTTTGTTTTTTGGGTTTTGGGGCAGCTGTAGAATGGCGTAGGGTATCTCCACCGCTATTGATGCTAGCTAGCCTCATAGTCACAGTAGAGTTTCCATCTACCCTAACAGCAGTCACATGGTTAGAAGGAGTGTGTAAAAACCATGCAAAACCCCCTAAATACAGTAGCGCTGCGCATGTAAAGCCAATAAGGCTTGGATTTTTAATTTTGTCTCGTAGAGATTGCAAAATTTTCATGATTTTTTTCCTTGAGCACATCTAAAATCTGCACAAAAATATCAAACTTAGATTCCTTGTCGCTTTTAAGTTCAATAAGCGTTTTTGAATCCACCTTTCTTAATGCTTGTTTTAAGTCTGCAATGCCAATAGGACGATCATCCAGATAAATCTGATTTTTGGAATCAACTGTAATGACAGTCTTTTTTTCATCTTTTGGTTGTTCTGAATTTTGGGTTTGTGGGACTTCGACTTTGATTTTACCTTGAGCGATAAATGTTGAGACGCTTAAGACAATAGCCAAAAGTACAAGCATAATATCGATGAAAGGAACGATATTTAAGCCTTCTCCACGTTTGATTTTCATTATTTGCCTTTATTTGAAAGGTTTTTATAGCGGTTTAAGATTAAATCTATTTTGCGTAAAAGCATGTTATAGATCATTAAAACAGGTATGGCTACAAGTAGACCAGCACCAGTGGCCTCTAGTGCTAAAGAGAGGTCGGCCATGATTTTCTTAGCATCAATATCTGCACCAAGGCTCATGCCATAAAATGTGATAATAATCCCGCCAACTGTCCCTAGAAGTCCAATATAAGGAGCATTAGAATAGATGATATATAGGGCAGTGAGATGGCGCGTAAGATCCTCTTCTAATAAGTCTTTATTATCATAGGTTTGAACATTGATTCTTGAGAAAAAAATCACTCTTTCTATGGTAAACCAAATGGCTAGAAAACCCATAAATCCAAGCACCGAGAAGATAATGATATCAAGGTATTCTTTAAGAAATTCCATATTTATTCCTTAATTAAGTTTAGGCACTCTTTTTAAGTTTTTGGTTTAAAAGCAGTGGTCAAATTATATCATAATAAGAATAGTTTTTACTATTAAAGTTGCTACTAATTTTAAGAATTCAAAAATCCATTAAAATGTGAAGAAAATACACAGAATCTAAAAAATCAGATTTTTTAAAGCCATAAAATGGTAAAATAGGCAGATTTTTACTTTTTTAAAATCAGATTTTAACTAAGGAGATAATGATGGCAGAAATCAAAAGAAGAGATTTCTTGGGTATGGCTCTTGGTGGCGTGACTGCTGCTGGAGCCGTTGCATCGCTTATAGCGATGAAAAAGACTTGGGACCCACTTCCAAGTGTCGTATCTGCAGGATTTACTACTGTAGATATCGGAGGAATGAAAGAGGGTGATTTTGTCACAACAGAATGGCGAGGAAAGCCAGTATATATCATCCGCAAAAAAGCTGATGCTAGCTTTAATTCAGCTAGAGATTTTAAAATTGGTGATGGTGTGTATACTCTTGGGATTCAGATTTGTACGCATTTGGGTTGTATTCCTATTTATAATGCAGATAAAGAAGATTTTTTATGCCCATGTCATGGTGGGAGATTTGATACTGATGGTGTAAATATTGCCGGTACTCCACCGCCAAGACCTTTTGATATCCCACCTTTTAAGGTAGATGGCACAAAGCTAGTGCTTGGTGAAAGTGGCATAGAATACGAAATGATGATTAAGGCATAAGGAGAGAGTAATGGCAGAAATTAAAAAGGCAAATGGTGTTGCTGATTGGCTAGATCAGCGTATCGGATTAAAAAAGCTTATTGAAGTCTTGATGACTAAATATTGGATCCCAAAAAATATCAATTTTCTTTGGGCGATGGGTGTCGTACTTTTGGCACTTTTTGGTCTTTTGTTTATCTCTGGTATTTTTCTTTTGATGTATTACAAGCCAGATGCAAAATTAGCTTTTGATAGTGTGAACTATACGATTATGCAAGAAGTGGCTTATGGTTGGTTATGGCGTCATATTCATGCTGTGGCAGCTTCTATGGTATTTGTAATTATTTATATCCACATGTTTGTGGCTATTTATTATGGATCTTATAAGCGCGGAAGGGAGATGATTTGGATTAGCGGGATGTTGCTTTTTGTGGTCTTCTCTGCTGAAGCATTTAGCGGTTATATGCTACCTTGGGGACAGATGAGCTATTGGGCAGCTGCGGTTATTACTAATCTTTTTGGTGGTATTCCATTTATTGGTGCAGATGTTGTTGAATGGGTGAGAGGAAATTATGTAGTTGCTGATTCTACACTTACTCGCTTTTTTATGCTGCATGTATGTTTACTTCCTGTAGTGATCCTTTCATTGATTGCTTTCCACTTTTATTCTTTACGTATCCCTCATGTAAATAATCAAGAAGGTGAAGTGCTTGATTTTGAAAAAGAAGAGAAAAAATACCTAGAAGGCAAGAAAAAAGATTCTAAAGTCATACCATTTTGGCCTGTATTCTTATCAAAGGATATCTTTGTGCTTTCTGTGTTTATGATCTTTTTCTTCTATCTTGTTTGCTATCACTATGATTTTGCTATGGATCCTATTAATTTTGAACCAGCAAATAACTTGAAAACCCCAACTCATATCTATCCAGAGTGGTATTTCTTGTGGAGTTATGAAGTATTGCGCGGCTTCTTCTTTAGTGCAGATTTAGGTTTGATCGCTTTTGGTATTGCTCAGGTTGTTTTCTTTGTATTGCCTTGGCTTGATAGAAGCTCTGTAGTAGCGCCTGCACATCGTAGAAAAGGCTTCTTTATTTGGTTCTGGCTATTGATTATTGATATGATTATCCTCACTATTTTTGGAAAGCTTCCTCCAGAAGGGATAAATACTTATGTTGGTTTCATCGCTTCTATTGGCTTTTTGGTATTGATGTTTATCGCACTTCCTTTGATCACTAAAGCAGAAAATAAAGGAGGTGTAAAATGAGAGAGTTAAAAATCCTAGCTATTTTAATTGTTGTAATTGGAGTGATTTATTGGGGCGTAGAGCCATTGGCGCATTCTGTTATGCATCCAGCAGCCGCACCTGCTGATTTCCAGTTTAAAGATTTGCGTGATTTTGATATGAGTAAGGCAGATGCCACAAGAGGTAAGGACTTGGCTATGAGTAATTGTGCTTCTTGTCATGGCATTACTTCAGATGGTGTAGATGCGCCTATGGATGCTGCTAGTGCTGCTAGTTCATTTGGAGTTGTACCACCAGATTTATCGCATGCGGGTGCTGTATTTGATGAAAAGTACTTAGCAAACTTTATTGCCGATCCAGTAAGGGCAGCAAATGTTTCTCATAAGTTTAAAGTAAGCTGTGAGGGAATGGATAAGGAAGATGCTAAGAAGTGCGAAGCGGCTAATGAAGGCAAGCTTGATTATCCAATGAGCGCATTTAAAGGCATTTTGGATGATTCTGAGATTGTGGATATTGTGGCTTATTTCAAATCCATAGCTCCAGCAAGTTTGAGCAATAAAGAAGTTTTTGCACAGGCTTGTGGACGTTGCCATGGTATGAAGTATGATGGTGTACATGCTTTGACTTCTGATGAAGATTTATCTAAATACTTAGGTGCTAAAGCTCCTGATTTATCTATGATGATACGAGCTAAGGGTGAGCATTATCTCAATATTTTTATCAATAATCCTCAAAAAGAGCTTGCTGGTACTGCGATGCCTCGTGTAGGTGTAAATGAAGCTGCTCAAAAGCAGATTGTCAAATATATCCAAGATGTGGGTGATAGCAAAAAAGCAGAAAGAGATTCTCTTGGAATCAAAATTATGATTTTCTTTGCTGTGCTTTCTATTTTGGCCTATGCTTGGAAGCGCAAAATCTGGAAAGATCTACACTAATAATTCTCAACTATATGCAGATTGGAGAATCTGCATATAGTCTTTAATCCCTTTGTTTAAAATCTATGCTACAATGTCAACTATTCTTTAATATCTAAGGAGTATCTTTGGACCCTTCCCATTGGGCTTTTATGCTTATTCTTACACTTTTTTTGGTTTTTCTTAATGCTTTTTTTGTAGTTTCTGAATTTGCGATTGTTAAAGTGCGTCGTACACGCTTAGAAGAGCTTGCTAAGGCACCTCATGGCAAAAATACTAAAAATGCCGCACTTGCCCTTCGCATCACTCAGCGTTTGGATACCTATCTTTCTGCTACGCAGCTAGGCATCACTCTTTCATCTCTTGGTCTTGGTTGGATTGGCGAGCCAGCAGTAGCCAAGCTTTTGGTTTGGTGTTTTGGCAGCTTTTTTAGCTTGGATGGCTTGTTGCTTCATTCTTTAAGTCTTGTGATTGCCTTTATCTTCATTACACTTTTGCATGTGGTTTTAGGGGAGATAGTCCCTAAGTCTATTGCGATTGCTAAGGCTGAAGCCTGCGTGCTTTTAATAGTTAGGCCACTGCATATTTTTTGGTTGTTTTTCTATCCGGTTATTAGTTTTTTTGACTTATTGGCGACATCTTTTTTAAGGCTTTTTAAAATTCATCTAGGACATGAGGAATCTATCCATTCTGAAGAGGAGCTAAAAATTATTGTAGATGAGGGGCTTAAGGGTGGATTGATTGATTCTATTGAAGGAGAAATTATTAAAAATGCGGTTGATTTCTCAGATACGATCGCAAAAGAGATCATGACCCCACGCAAGGATATGATAGCCCTAAGTGCTGATAAGAGTTATGCAGAAAATATGACTACGATAATGGAGACACACCATACACGTTACCCATATTTTGAGGGTAGCAAAGATAATATTTTAGGCATGATTCACATTAGAGATCTTTTGCAGAGCAGCTTTGTGCAAAAAGAACCTGATTTAAAAAGTATTTTAAGAAAGATGTTGATTGTCCCAGAGACTGCTTCTATTTCTCAGATTCTAACCAAGATGAATAAAGAGCAGATCCATACTGCTTTGGTCGTCGATGAATATGGTGGTACAGCCGGTCTTTTGACTATGGAGGATATTATCGAAGAGATTATGGGTGATATTTCTGATGAACATGATGAGCATGCTACTCAAGATTGGGTGCGTATTGATGATAGGACATTTGTATTAGATGGGATGATGGATCTTGAGAGTGTTGAGGAAATTTGTGGGATAAACTTTGATGATCAGGCTGAACAAGTGACTATTGGAGGCTATGTTTTTGCCTTGCTTGGAGGGCTTCCAGTTGTTGGCGATATGGTCAAGGATGAGGTCTGTGAATTTGAAGTAATGCAGATGGATGGAGCTAGGATAAAGCAGCTTCGCTTAAAGAAACTTCAAGAAGAGCAAGAATAATCTATGGCAATTAGCCATAGATTTAGAGTTTTGCTTCTTTGATTTCTTTAATGATTACATTAAAAGTATCACTAGGACGCATAATTTTAGAGGCTTTGGTATCATCAAACTTATAATACCCTCCTAAATCTATGCTTTTTCCTTCTTTGCTTAGAAATTCTTCTCTGATTTTATTTTCATTATCCATCAGTTTTTGAGCGATATCTTTGAAAAATATCTGGAGTTTTTGATCTTTGGTCTGCTCGCTTAGAGCTTTGGCAAAGTATAGCGCTAGATAGAAATGTGAGGTGCGATTATCATCTTGTTTTGCCTCTCTTAATGGGGCTTTATTTTCTTCTAGCCAAGTACTGGTTGCACTATCTAGCGCATCAGCAAGAATCTGAGCTTGTTGATGTTGGTTTTTTTGCGCATAAAATTCAAGGCTAGCTTGCAATGCTAGAAATTCCCCTAAGCTATCCCAGCGCAAGTGATTTTCTTCTATGAGTTGTTGGACTTGCTTTGGAGCAGATCCCCCAGCACCTGTCTCAAACATAGCCCCTCCATTTAGCATTGGCACGATAGAAAGCATCTTTGCGCTTGTGCCTAACTCTAAAATAGGAAAAAGATCTGTAAGGTAATCACGTAAAACATTGCCCGTGATAGAAATGACATTTTTTCCTTCCAAGATCAGCTCTAAGGTTTTTAGGCAGGCTTGTTTTGGAGGGAGGATGCCAATTTCTGCATTTTTTTCTTTCAGTCTTTTGTGGATGATATCTATCATGATTTTATTGCTAGGGCGTTTTTCATCTAGCCAAAATAAAGCAGTAGTTTGGCTTAGCTGCTGTCTTTCTATGCCCAAATCAATCCAGTTTAAAATAGCCTCAATCTTTGCCTCTGAAGCACGGAAGATATCCCCCTTTTGGACTTCAAAGCTTAAAAGAACTTCACCCTCTTGGTCAAGAATCTCAAAAAATCCATCCTCTTTTGCTACAAAGGTTTTATCATGAGAGCCATACTCTTGAGCTTTTTTAGCCATTAAGCCGACATTGGATACAGATCCTAGAGTGCTCGGATCTAACGAACCATTTTGATGCATGAACTCTAAAACAGCCTCATAGATAGTCGCATAAGTCTGATCCGGAATGAGTGCATTGGTATCTTGAAGTTGGTTATTAGCATTCCAAAGCTTTGCTCCATTTTTTAGCATTGCTGGCATAGAAGCATCGATGATGACATCACTTGGTACATGTAGATTGCTGATTTTTTTAGCAGGATCTACCATATATAGATTGGCGCTATTTTGTAGGATTTCATTATATTTTTTTAGGATGGCTTCTTTTTTTGGAGATTTTTCAATTTTAGTTAATAGCTCGCTAATACCGTTATTTGGATTGATATCTAGCGCTATAAATTCATCATGAAATTCATTAAATAGATCTTTGAAAAAAACTTTAATGCATGCTCCAAAGATAATAGGATCGCTAACTTTCATCATCGTGGCTTTAAGATGCAAGGAAAGTAGAATATCCTTATCTTTGGCATATTTTATTTCTTCTTCATAAAATTTTTCTAAAGCCTTAATGCTCATAAAGCTTGCATCTAGGATTTCATCTTTTTCTAAAGCGATATTATTTTTCAAGACTTCCTTAGCCCCATTTTTGCTTTTAAAGATGATGCTTGCTAGAGTTGGATTCTTAATTTGAATAGCCTTTTCATTGCTGAAAAAATCCCCCTTATTCATATAGGAAACACGTGTTTTGCTATTTTTGTCAAAAGGCATGGTTTTGTAGGGGTTTTTTTGTGCATAAGATTTAACAGATTTTGTAGATCGACGATCTGAGTTGCCTTGGCGGAGCAGTGGGTTAACCGCAGATCCTAGAATCTTGGCATATCTAGCATAGATATCTTTTTCTTTCTCACTATTTGGGGAATCAGGATAGTTAGGGATATTAAAGCCCTTGTTTTGTAGCTCTGTAATGGCTGCTTTTAATTGAGGTATAGAAGCAGAGATATTGGGAGTTTTGATGAGATTAGCTGATGGATCATTAACTAGCTCTGAGAGCTTTTTTAAATCATCTTCTATAAGTTGGGAATCTTGAATATATTCTGGAAAGGAAGCAAGGATCCTGCCAGCAAGAGAGATATCAGCAGTCTTGATGGGGATATTTACAGTGCTTAAGAAGGCCTCTATGATTGGCAAAAATGAGTAAGTGGCTAGTGCAGGAGATTCATCGGTTATAGTGTAGGTAATATGCATAATCAATCCTTCAAGATAAAATTTTATTTTTTAAAGTATAGGATAAAAAATAACATTTTTTATAATTTTTTGTTTAATAAGGTTAACAAAAATTTAAATTTTGAAAAGTTAATAAGCAAGACTTATAGAGATACTCTAGGCTTTTTAGGGCTTTAGAGCAGAATCTGCTACAATTATTGAGCTATAAGTCATAGAAATTAAAGTATTTTATTTGCATGGATGGGCGTAATGTTTGTAGATTGTGTAGAAATTTTTATCTTTTCTGGCAAGGGCGGAAATGGTGCAGTGAGCTTTAGGCGGGAGAAGTTTGTGCAAAATGGAGGGCCTGATGGCGGAGATGGCGGAGATGGTGGAGATGTGTATTTTGAAGTAGATACAAATACAGATACTTTAAGCAGCTTTCGTGGGAAAAAGCACTACCGTGCACAAAATGGCATCCCAGGAGAATCTAAAAATCGCACTGGTGCTAGGGGGGAGGATTTGATTATTAAGGTCCCGCCAGGCACTGTTATTAGCGATGTAGAGAGTGGGGAAGTGCTATGTGATATGATAGAGCAAGGACAGAGGGTGCGTGTGCTAAAGGGTGGAAATGGAGGCTTTGGTAATGCAAGGTTTAAAACATCAGTTAATCAACGACCAGATTTTGCCAAAAGTGGGCAGGATGGGATGAGCGCTCATGTGCGATTGGAGTTAAAACTTATAGCAGATGTGGGGCTTGTAGGCTATCCTAATGTGGGCAAATCAACATTGATTTCTAGTATTTCTAATGCGCGTCCAGAGATTGCAAATTATGAGTTTACGACTTTAACCCCAAAACTTGGTGTAATCGATCTGGGTGATTTTAGAAGTATTGTCATGGCTGATATCCCTGGTATTATTGATGGAGCTAGTGAAGGTAAGGGGCTTGGGTTTGATTTTTTGCGTCATATTGAGCGCACAGAATTCTTGCTTTTTGTCCTAGATTGTACATATCGTTATGGCTTGATACAGCAGTTTGAAAATTTGTGTTTAGAGCTTAAGAAGTTTTCTTCTGTGCTTGAGGCTAGAGATTTTGGAGTTGTGATCTCTAAGGTGGATTGCTTGGAGGGTGATGAGGAGATAAAAGGGTTTTTTGAGGCCTTAAGACTGGATAGGGCTTTTGATTCTAAGTTTGGCAGTGATGAAGATCTTGGGTATTATCTAGCTTTGCAAAAAGAAGTCTGGGAGCAAGGCCCTGATAGCTTAGAAACTAATACCACAGAATCTGGAAAGCTAAAATTTGTCCTGCCTATCGCATCGGCTACTGGATTAAACATCCAGGCCCTTAAACACTTTTTAAGCAATTTTACAAAACCAAAATACTAGGATGATAATGAAAAAACGTATCGTTTTTATGGGTACACCAGAGTTTGCCTGCATTGTTTTAAAAGGGTTGATAGAGAGCGGAGAAATCGAGCTTTTAGCGCTTTTTTGCCAGCCAGATCGCCCTTTTGGTCGTAAAAAAGAACTCAAAGCTCCTGAAACTAAAAGCTATGTAGAGAATCTAGGAAAAAATATACCTATTTTCCAGCCAGAAAGTTTTGATGAGACTTGCGTGAGAGAAATAAAAAACCTTAAGGCTGATATGGTGGTAGTGGTGGCCTATGGTCAGATTCTGCCAGAAAGCTTATTGGATTTAGACTGTATCAATCTCCACGCTTCTTTGCTGCCAAAATATCGTGGGGCAAGTCCAATACAAGAAATGATCTTAAATGATGAGGAGTTTTTTGGCATAAGTGCTATGCGCGTTAGAAAAGGGCTTGATTGTGGAGAGATTTTAGGAATAAGAGCTTTTAGGAATGATGATGAGATCTTGCTTTTAGATTTGTCAAAAAAGCTAGCTAGTATGGGGGTAGAACTACTTTTAGATATTTTTAAAGCAAGGATTTGTCTTTTACCTCAAATGCATGCTATGGCTAGTTTTTGTAAAAAGGTCAAAAAGCAAGAAGGGCTTGTTAGCTTTAGTGATGCAAAAAAGATGGTGCTAAAGGCACGCGCTTATGATGGCTGGCCCGGGGTATTTTTAGATTCAGGATTAAAGCTTTTTGATATTAAATTAGAGGCTAAGCGGGGTGAGGCAGGCAAGATTTTAGAAATAGATGAGCTGGGGATAGTGGTGGCATGTGCTTGTGGTCAAGCTGTGAGAATAGGGCAGATCCAAGCTCCTGGCAAACAGGTACTAAACGCGCATATTTATGCACATGGGCAGAATCTAAAAATAGGACATACCTTGCAATGATATCCAATAAGCCGCAAAAACTTAGCCTTGATGGCATTAAAGTTGAGATCTATGAGACTTTATCCTCTACACAAACTCTACTTTTAGAGAGAGCGCAACCCTCTTTGTGCTTAGTAGCAAGGCATCAAAGCCATGGTATTGGGTCAAGAGGTAATACTTGGGAGAGTGTCAAAGAGGGGATATATTTTTCTTTGGCATTAAACAAAGAGGAATTGCCCAGTGATCTGGCCTTACAGAGCGCTTCTATTTATTTTGGATTCTGCTTTAAAGAGGTGATTAATGAGCTTGGGGTGGAGGTATGGTTAAAATGGCCCAATGATATTTATATTGGAGAAAAAAAGGCTGGTGGTGTAATGGTAAGTGTAAAATCAGAAATCATCATATGTGGCATTGGACTAAATTTTTTTAGTTCAGATTCTGCTTTTGGGGCTTTGGGAAGAAGATTTGATGAGCTAGAAATATTGGATAGATTTTTTAAAAAAATAAAAAAAGCCACTTCATGGAAGGAAATTTTCAGCAAATATAAGATAGAATTTTACAAAAACTTTGACTTTAGCTTTCATCATCAAAATCATATTATAGAGTTTAAGGATGCGACCTTATTGGAAGATGGTGCTTTGCTAGTAGGATGTCAAAAGATTTATAGTTCGCGGTAGGAGTGAATATGAGTGAAATTATCGCAGTGGCTAACCAAAAAGGTGGTGTAGGTAAGACAACGACTGCTGTAAACTTGGCTGCTTCTTTGGCTTTGGCCGAGAAAAATGTGCTTTTAATCGACTTTGACCCACAGTCTAATGCTACTACAAGTCTTGGTTTTCGTCGTAGTGATATTGAATTTGATATTTATCATGTGCTTGTAGGAAGCAAAAAACTCTCGCAAATCATCCAAGAAACTGAGATGCCTTATATGCATTTGGTGCCATCAAATATCGGTCTTGTAGGTTTGGAAAAAGAATTTTATGATAAAAAGACTTCTGGACGAGAACTTTTGCTGAAAAAAGCAATTGAAGAAATTAAGCATCTATATGATTTTATTATTATTGATTCTCCTCCTGCATTAGGGCCTTTAACAATCAATGCTTTGAGTGCATCTGATTCTGTGATCATCCCTATTCAATGTGAGTTTTTTGCGCTAGAGGGCTTAGCACAATTGCTTAGTACCATTAAGCTTTTGCAGGATAATATCAATCCTCACTTAAAGATTAAGGGCTTTTTGCCAACTATGTATTCTTCACAGAATAACCTTTCTAAGCAGGTTTTTGCAGACCTTTCACAGCATTTTAATACCAAGCTTTTTAAAAATAGTGGTAATAAGGAAAATCCTTATGTCATCATCCCGCGTAGCGTCAAACTTGCAGAATCCCCAAGCTTTGGCAAGCCTATTTTGCTTTATGATGTGAAGTCAAATGGATCTATTGCTTATCAGAATCTAGCTCAATCTATTTTGTGTGGTGCTTGATGGCAAAGAAACTCAGCGGGCTTGGTCGTGGGCTAGATGCAATATTGAGTGATGTAGAAAAAGCATATGAGAACAATATCAGTCGCAGTGAAAATATCATTGAATTAGATATTTCTAAGATCCGTCCAAATCCATTTCAGCCCAGAAAAGTCTTTTCAGATTCAAGTCTTAAGGAACTTTCAGAATCTATTTTAGAGCATGGGTTGTTGCAACCTATTATTGTTTATCGTGATGGAGATGATTATGCTTTGATTGCTGGAGAGAGGCGTCTTAGGGCAAGTAAAATTGCTGGAAAAGAAAAAATTAGAGCGATTATTGCAGAAGTGGATATGGCCAAGCTTCATGAGCTGGCTTTGATTGAGAATATCCAAAGAGAAGAGCTAAATCCTATTGATTTGGCTAAGGCTTATCAGAAATTAATTGAAGATTACAAAATTACACATGAGGAGCTGGCTCTTCGTGTGAAAAAATCTCGTCCACAAATTACCAATACTTTGCGTTTATTGAGCTTGATACCTGCTGTGCAGGAAGCTTTGATCGATGAGAGGATCACCCAAGGGCATGCAAAAGTGCTAATAGGCTTAGATAAAGACACTCAAGAAGTGATTATGGATTCTATTATTGGTCAGCGTTTGAGTGTGGCAGAAGTAGAAAAGCTAGTCCGTAGCTTCAAGACTAAAGCATCAAATGTTACAAATATTATCAATAATGCAAAAAAAAATATTCCAGAGCTCGGAGATATTTTAACCCAGCTTCATGCATGTGGCCTAAATGCTAAAACTAGGTCAAATCAAATTATAATTACATTGCAAAATTCTAAAGAAGCACAGGACTTGCTTTTGATTTTGAAAAAATAAGCTTGGCTTTAAAGTTTTTTGCTAGAATAAAAACTTATAAAATCCTTCAAGGAGTAGTATGTCCACCGAGATTAATTGGCACTTGATGGCGCTAGTGTTTCTGGTTTTTATGGTTACATTGTATTTATTGAATATATGGCTTTTTCGGCCATTATTAAACTTTATGCAAAAGCGCGATGAGTCTATCTATCAGGATTTGCAAGAGATTACTGATTCTGCAAATGAGGTAGAGCAGATTGAGCGAGAGATTGTCCAGATCCTAGATCAGGCTAGAAAAGAGGCTAGATCTATGATAGAAAAAGCACAGAGTGATGCGCGTGCACTATATGAGAGCAAGATGGCAAAATATCGTGCAGATAATCAAAATAAGATAGATGAATTTTTGCGTGATTTAAATCTCCAAAAAGCTGAACTTAAGGCACAAGTCCTTGCTGATAAATCTTCTTTGCAGGGTGTCTTAAAAGCAAAAATAGGGCAGATTTAGGAGGGATTATGCGATATATTTTGAGTTTTTGTTTATTGTATTGTGTGTTTTTGAATGCCGCTGCAGTAGATATTTCTGAAACAGACTTTGTCGCTAGGCTAATCAATTTTGTTATTTTTGTTGTTATTGTTTGGATGCTCATAGCCAAAAAGGCAAAAATGTTTTTTAGTGAACGTTCTCGCAGCATTTCAGATCAGCTTTCTGAAGTGCAAGTAAAGCTGAAGAACGCCAAGAATCAAAAAGAGCAGGCTTTAAGACGTTTGCAAGAGGCCAGAGAAAGTGCAGCTGAAATACTGGCTAATGCAAAAAAGGAATCTTATCTTGTCGCTCAAAAGATTGAAGAGCAGTCTGGGCATGATATTGAAGTAATGATGAAAAACACAGAGTTGCTTATGGAGTTTGAGCAAAGACGTATGGAAAAAGCAGTGATTGATGAGGTTTTAGATCAGATTTTTGCAGAATCTAAAATCAGTGCTTCTGAGTATGGCAACATCATAGAAAAGAAGGTGGTGTAATACTATGGAAAAGGTTATTAAAAATTATCTTAAAGCTATTTTAGATTCTTGGAATATGGATGAGCTAGATGCACTATTAGCACAGCTTGGTATGATCGCTGCAGCCCTGCAGACTAAAGTCTCATCACAATCTATGCAACTATTAGAGATTTTAAACTCTCCTTATATTAATCAGGATAAAAAATATGCTTTATTATGCGATTTAGCACAGGATGCTGCCCCATTGGATAAGAGGGGAAAAAATTTATTAAATCTTTTAGTAGAGCACTCTCGCATTGCCCTTATACCAGTTTTGCATGAAAGATTAAGACTTAAAATGAGTGAAAGAAATAAAAGCTATAGGGCTTTGCTTTATACGCCTGAAGCTTTGGATAGGAAGATGCTTGATCGCATCGCACAGAGCCTATCTAAACACTTCAATATAGAGCTAAATTTAGAAGAAAGAATTTCTAACAAAGATGGAATATTACTCACTATTGAAGGACTTGATATAGAGGTGAGCTTTTCTAATGAACGCTTTTTTAAGAATCTTAGAACCCATATTTTAAAAGCAATTTAAATTTTCAAAAGGAGTAAAAGTGACAAAATTAAAATCCGAAGAAATTAGTCAAATCATCAAAGAGCGTATTGAAAATTTTGATGTAGAGATTGATATTGCTCAAACAGGAAAAGTGATAGCTTATGCTGATGGTGTGGCAAAAGTCTATGGCCTTAAGGATGTAATGTCGTATGAGATGGTAGAGTTTGATACCGGAGATAAGGGCTTAGCATCCAATCTTGAAGAGGGCAGTGTTGGTGTTATTGTTCTTAGCGATGGTAAAAATATTAAAGAGGGTAGCAGTGTCAAAAGACTTGGCAAGCTAATGAAGGTACCTGTGGGTGAAGCTGTTTTGGGGCGTGTTGTAAATGTGCTTGGAGAGCCTATTGATGGCAAGGGGGCGATTGATGCTAAGGAGTATCGTTTTGTTGAGCAAAAAGCCCCTGGGATCATGGATAGAAAATCTGTGCATGAGCCACTTCAAACAGGGATCAAGGCTATTGATGCGCTTGTGCCTATTGGTAGGGGACAGAGAGAACTTATTATTGGTGATAGACAGACAGGAAAGACAACATTAGCAATTGATACTATCATCAATCAAAAGGGTCAGGGTGTTGCTTGTATCTATGTAGCTATTGGCCAAAAAGAATCTACAGTAGCTCAGGTAGTTAGACAGCTAGAGGAGCACGGAGCTATGGAATATACTGTCGTAGTTAATGCTCCTGCATCTAGTTCTGCTGCTATGCAATTTCTAGCACCTTATACTGGAGTGAGTATTGGTGAATATTTTAGAGATAATGCTAAGCATGCTTTGATTATTTATGATGATTTGACTAAACACGCGGTTGCTTATCGTGAGATGAGTCTTATCTTGCGCCGTCCTCCTGGTCGTGAGGCTTTCCCCGGAGATGTCTTTTATATTCATTCGCGTTTGTTAGAGCGTGCTGCTAAGGTTAGTGATGAGCTTGGCGCTGGATCTTTGACTGCATTGCCAATTATTGAAACTCAAGCAGGGGATGTGTCTGCATATATTCCTACTAACGTAATTTCTATCACTGATGGTCAAATTTTCCTTGAAACAGATTTGTTTTTCTCAGGTATTCGCCCGGCTATTAATGTAGGACTTTCTGTATCTCGCGTAGGAGGTGCAGCTCAGATTAAAGCGACAAAACAGGTGGCTGGGACATTGCGCTTGGATTTAGCTCAATATCGCGAGCTTCAGGCTTTCTCTCAGTTTGCTTCTGATCTAGATGAGGTAAGTCGCAAGCAGCTTGATCGTGGCCAGAGAATGGTAGAGGTACTAAAGCAAGGACCTTATTCTCCACTACCTATTGAAAAGCAGGTGATTATTATTTATGCAGGAGCAAAAGGCTTTTTAGATAGCATATCTGTAGATAGAGTGGTTGAGTTTGAAGAAGGACTTTATAGATTTATTGAAAATAAAAAGCCTGATTTATTTGGACAAATCCGAGATAAAAAGGCATTAGATTCTGAAATTGAAGCAATCTTGAAGGCATTGATTGAAGAATTTAAGGCAGGTTTTGGTAACTAACGATGGGAAATAATTTAAAAGAAATTCGTAAAAAAATTACGAGTGTGCAAAATACGCAGAAAACGACTCGTGCTATGAAGCTTGTTTCTACCTCTAAGCTAAAAAAGGCTGAGGAGATGGCACGTCAGTCGCATTTGTATGCCCAAAAGCTTAATGAAGTCTTTGAAGATATCGCTCAAAAGCTTTCTATGCGCGGTATTGATAGTATCAACTCTAAGTATTTTACTAAATCTAAAGACAGAAAGATCAAGGTCGTTGATATTATTGTCGTTACATCAGATAAAGGGCTTTGTGGCGGATTTAATATGGCAACCATCAAAGAAGCACTTGCTTTGAGGGCAAAATATCTTACTGAAGGTATTGCCACTAGAATCAGAGCTATTGGAAAGAAGGGAGTTGCCTATTTTCAGTTTAATAACATTGAGATGGTTAGCAAGATTACCGGACTTTCTAGTTTACCTAGCTATGAGAGGGCAGCAGAGTTTATCTATGAGGTTGTGGAGGATTTTTTAAATGATGCTACTGATGAAATCATTATTTTGCACAATGGCTTTAAGAATATGCTTACCCAGGAATTAAGATCTCAGGTAATTTTGCCTTTATGTCTTGATCAAATGCAAGCATCTTCTCAAGATGGAATCAAAAATATCTATATTGAGCCTGATGATGAAGAGGATAAGGTGCTTGAACAATTAGCTCAAAAATTCTTTGAATATAATATGTATTATGCTTTGATTGATTCTTTGGCAGCTGAGCATAGTGCGAGGATGCAAGCAATGGATGCTGCAACCAACAATGCAAGTGAGCTTGTGCGGAGTCTTACTGTTTCATATAATAAAGCAAGACAAGAAGCAATTACTACTGAGCTTGTAGAGATTAATGCCGGCGTTGAGGCTATGAAGTAAAACTAAGGAGAAAATATGGAAGGAAGAATTACACAAATTATTGGTCCGGTAGTGGACGTAGAGTTTCAGGGCTATCTGCCTATGATTAATGAAGCTATTGATGTAAATTATAATATCGATGGCGATGAAAGAAAACTGGTTTTAGAAGTAGCAGCTCATTTGGGTGATAGTGTAGTGCGCACTATTGCTATGGATATGACAGAGGGCTTGAAACGAGGGCAGGTAGTTAATGCTAGAGGCAAGATGATTGAAGTGCCTGTAGGTGAGCAGGTATTAGGGAGAATCTTCAATGTTACAGGAGATGTGATTGATGGTGGTGCTCCTTTAAAAGATGCTTTGACTTGGCCTATTCATCGAGAAGCACCAAGCTTTGAAAATCAGTCTACAAAAACAGAAATGTTTGAAACAGGAATCAAGGTAGTGGATTTATTGGCTCCTTATTCAAAGGGTGGAAAAGTTGGACTTTTTGGCGGTGCTGGTGTAGGAAAGACCGTTGTAATCATGGAGCTTATCCATAATGTGGCTTACAAGCATAGTGGATATTCTGTATTTGCGGGAGTTGGAGAGAGGACAAGAGAGGGGAATGATCTTTATCACGAGATGAAAGAAGGTGGAGTTTTGGATAAAGTTGCTCTATGCTATGGGCAAATGAATGAGCCACCAGGTGCAAGAAATAGAATCGCTTTTACAGGCTTGACGATGGCAGAGTATTTTAGAGATGAAAAGGGACTTGATGTTTTGATGTTTATTGATAATATCTTTAGATATGCTCAATCTGGTGCTGAAATGTCTGCTCTTCTTGGAAGGATCCCTTCAGCAGTTGGCTATCAGCCGACTTTGGCAAGTGAGATGGGAAAACTACAAGAGAGAATCACATCGACCAAAAAGGGCTCTATTACTTCAGTGCAGGCAGTTTATGTCCCAGCAGATGACCTTACTGACCCAGCTCCAGCATCAGTTTTCTCTCATCTTGATGCTAGGACAGTTTTGAACAGAAAGATTGCAGAAAAGGGAATCTATCCTGCTGTAGATCCTTTGGATTCTAGCTCTAGGATTCTTGATCCGCATATTATTGGTCAGGAGCATTATCGCATTGCCACAGGTATCCAGCAGATTCTGCAGAAATATAAAGATTTGCAAGATATCATCGCAATTTTGGGTATGGATGAGCTTAGTGAAGAGGATAAGAAAATTGTCGAGAGAGCTAGAAAAATCGAAAAGTTCCTCTCTCAACCATTCTTTGTGGCAGAAGTATTTACAGGTGCACCAGGAAAATATGTCACTTTAGAGGAGACATTAGAGGGATTTAAGGGGATATTAGAAGGTAAATATGACCATATTCCAGAAAATGCCTTTTATATGGTAGGTAATATTCAAGAGGCCATTGAAAAAGCCGAAAAGATGAAGAATGCTTAAGGGTTTAAAATGAATGCATTAAAGGTGAGTGTCACTACTCCATATGGAATGATTTTTGATGGTGAGGCAGATTATGTTGCTTTACCAGGCGCTGAAGGTGAGTTTGGTGTCATGAGTGGACATAGTGATATGCTAGCCTTATTGAAGACTGGCGTTATTGAGTTAAACCATAATAAAAGTAAAGAGCTTGTTGCTATTAACTGGGGTTATGCTAAAGTACAAGGGAATCAGGTGGACATTCTTATTGATAGGGCTATATTGATAGATAAAAACTCTTCACAGATGAGCAAGGCTATGGAAAATGCCAAGAAACTTTTAGAAGAGGCGAGCAGTGATAAGATAGCTTTTTCCTCCGTGGTTTCAAAAATAGATAGCATTACAAAAGGATAGGAATGTTAAGTTTACAAGGGTTTATCCATACTTCAAGCTATATTTCATTGTTGGTATTATTATGGTTATCGATATATTTTGTTGCGACACTATGGGTATTTTTGTATAAATATTTCTTTTTGAAAAAAGCCCTTATTCAAGAGAAGCAGTCATTAAATGCTATTTTGACTGGCAATGCCCTATCTCCAAATGATAGATTATTTAGAAATATAAGCAAAAAACCTAGCAAAGAGCTTTTGCTTATATGGAGATCTCAGGTGCAAAAGCGTATCACTACTGGCTTAGTTGTACTTTCTGTTATTTCATCAACAGCACCTTTTATAGGGCTTTTTGGTACAGTGGTAGAAATATTGGACGCCTTTGGTCGTTTAGGGAGTAGCGGGCAAGTTTCTTTTGATGTAATAGCGCCTATTATTTCTCAAGCACTTGTTGCGACTGCAGCAGGGATATTGGCAGCCATCCCGGCCTATTCATTCTTTTTGATTCTTAAACGCAAGGCTTATGATATTAGTGTTTTGGTCCAAATGGAGATAGATATACTATCAGCAGAAAAGAAAACCACCTTTGATAGCGGAGATTATTTTGGATAATCATAATATGATTGATTGGGATGAAAAACCAGAGCTTAATATCACTCCTTTAGTAGATATTATGCTTGTGCTTTTAGCAATTTTGATGGTAACCACTCCGGCTGTTACTTACAAGGAGCAGATTTTGCTTCCGCAGGGCTCTAAGAGTTCGCGTCTTGTCGAAGAAAAAAAGCTTGAAATTAGAATGGATATTAATAAAAAGATTTATATTAAGGATCAGGTATATGATTATGCTTCTTTTGCAGATAGTCTAAATCTTATTGCCAATCGTTATAATAAAGATACTAATGTTTATATTAGAGCAGATAAAAAGCTAGCCTACCAAGAAGTCATTTATCTACTAAAAAGCATCAAGGAAGCAGGATTTTCTAAGGTTGCACTTATAACGACAAACTAAGTTGATTAGATGAGAAGAGCAATGAAGTCAGATAGATTTTTTTACCTTAGTGGTCTTTTTTCTTTTCTGCTTTATTGTGCAATTATTTTTATTATTTTTGCAGCGATAAATACTAAAGGGCCAGATAGATTTGTTCTTAAAAAAGATACTCAGTATGATTCTATCCCCATTGAAGCACTGCTTGCAGAATCAGATATAAAAATGCCAGAAATGCCCAAGCAACAAGAGGCACCCCCACCTCCTGCTCCAGTAGAGGAAGAGACACAAGAACAAGAGGCAACCCCAAGTTTAAAAGATGCATTTTCTGATATTCCTAATTTTGAGCAAAAAAATGCTAAAAAAAGAGAAGAGCAAAAGCGCTTAGAACAAAAGCGCAATCAAGAAAAAAAGCTTCAAGAGGCTAAAAGGCAAGAAGAAAGAAAAAGAGAGCAGCAGGCACTAGCCCAACAGCAAGAAAAAATCAGAGATTTGCAAGGGAGCTTGCAAAATATGAATAAAATGCTAGAAAAAATGGATGCTAGCATTGATATTAAAACTGAGGAAGCTCTGCCAAATCAAGATCGTGGCTTATATGATGAATGGATTGCAGAGATTTATAAGATTTTGTATAAAAACTGGAATTTTTCCTTTTTTGAAAAAACTACAATTAGTGTTTTGGTAAAAATCTCTAGTGATGGAGATTTTTCTTATAGTATTTTAAAGTATTCTGAATATGATGAGTATAACCAAAAGACTAGAGCGATGCTTGATAGCTTGGAGGGTGAATATTTTCCCCCTTATCCTAAGGGCGGCTCAATGAACATTGTTGTTAATTTTAAATCAAAGGAAAAAGATGAATAAAATTTTTCGTATTTTTGGACTTGTAGTGGTTGTTTTTTGCGGAATATTATGGAGTGCGGATGCTACGATTGATCTTGTAAGGACTATTCAAAAAACGCCCATTATCCAAGTGACCTATTTAGATAATAAAAATGTCCAACAAGCTCAACGTGTATATAAGGTCCTTGTAGGGGATTTAAATGTAAGTGGGCATTTTATCGTGCAAGAGGGTAATAAGGGTAAGACTAATCCAAATTATGTTGAATATATTAATAATAAGGTAGATTTACTCGTTAATATAGAGGTGCAAAAAGCTGATGAGAGCTATAGGATTAATATCAAGCTTTTTGATATTAATGTGCAGAATCTAATCTTTGATAAAGTTTATGTAGTAGATGATGAAAATCTCTATCCATTTGCAGCCCATAAGATTGCCATTGATATTAATAATTATATTAAGGCACCACCTATTGATTGGATGAAGCGCTATGTAGTATTTTCTACTTATCTTTCTCCTGGTCGTACTAATGTGGTTATTGCTGATTATACTTTGACTTATAAAAAAGTGATTATTAATGATGGATTAAATCTTTTTCCAAAATGGGCAAATAATGATCAAACAGAAATCTATTTTACTAAAGTTGTGAAAAATACCCCGACAATTATTCGTTACAATGTTTATACTGGCGTGAGTTCAGGAGTGATATCTAGCCAGGGTATGGCTGTGGTTTCAGATGTGAGTAAGGATTCTAAAAAATTGCTTCTTACTCTAGCACCTGTTGGTGAGCCAGATATCTATCTTTATGATGTGACAACTAATGAAAAGACAAAATTAACTAATTATAGAGGCATTGATGTATCAGCTAACTTTATCAATAATGATAGGGCAATGATTTTTGTTTCAGATCGTCTCGGATACCCTAATATTTTCCAAAAAGAATTGCACGAAAATGCTCCAGTAGAACAGATGGTTTTCCATGGAAAAAACAATAGTTCTGCCTCATCATTTCAAAATTATGTCGTCTATTCTAGTCGTGAGACAAATAATGATTTTGGCTACAACACTTTTAATCTTTATTTGATCTCTACTAAGAATGATTATATCCGTCGTTTGACTACAAATGGAGTGAATCAAATGCCATGTTTTTCATCTGATGGGGATAGCATTATGTTTGTAAAGCATCTCCCAAATCAGAGTGCTTTGGGTATCATTAGATTGAATTATAATAAAACATTTTTGTTCCCACTTAAGGGGGTTCAAGTCCAGGCTTTTGATTGGTAGTTATTATTGACTATTTTAGTTTTTTGTTATAAAATTACAGATATTACAGACATTATTAGTTAATGTATTTTTTGTAAAATTGCCTTGAGCTGTTTATTTACTTATTGAAGGGTTTTTATGCAAAAGATTTTAATTTTGAAGTTATCGCTTATTTTTTCTATTTTTGTACTTTTGACTGGCTGTGCAAAAAAAGAAATTGCTAATACTGATAATGTTGTAAGAGAGGAAGAAGCTATTGAACCAAATATCGTAGAGCCTGAAGCTCCAGAAGAAAAACTTGAAGATGGCACAATTGTCGGTAGTATTTATTTTGATTTTGATAAATATGAAATCCGCGCTGATATGCAAGATACTCTTGATCAGGCGACAAAAACTATCAATGATAATTCAGAAATGAATGTCTTGGTTGAGGGTAATACAGATGAGTTTGGCAGTGATGAGTATAATTTTGCCTTAGGCAATAAGCGTGCTCTTGTTGTAAAAACAGCCTTGATAACAAGAGGTATTGACAAAGATAGAATTCAAGTCATCTCACTAGGAAAATCTAAGCCAATCTGTGAGGAAAAAACCAATGAATGCTATCAAAAAAATCGCAGAGGCGATATTAGACTTACTAAACAATCACAGTAAGAATCTATGACATACAAAAATATTTTTTTATTATTTTTGTTCTGCTCTTCTTTGCTATGGGCAGAACCTTCTGCTTTTGAGCTGCAGTCAGGGGCTACAAAAAATGATATTAGCTCCCTGCAGTCAAGCTCCAAGAATCTCCAAAATATTGCTACTGATTTGCAAAATCGTTTTACTTCATTGGAACAGACACAGGATGGGTTTAAATCCTTAATCGAAGGGCAAAATCTAACGATTAAAAAATTTACAGATTCCTTTTTTGCGTTACAGAGAAGCTTTGATGAGCTAAAGGCAGGGAATCAGACCTTTGATGGAAGGTTGAAGCAGGGTTATGCGCAAATTGATGAGCTAAAGGCCCAACTGCTTTCACAGCAAGAGGATATTAAAAAACTTCAAGCCTCGCTTCAAGAGCTTAATAGGGTGATGACAGAAAGTAATAATAGTATTATTCAGCAGCTAACCCTTATGTCTCAATTCCTTGAAAAAACACAAAAAATACAAGCATTGAGTGAAGAGGAAGAGAAAGCCCAAAAGGCTAAAGAAGAAAAAGAAAAACAAGAAAAAACCATTAAGCTTAAAAAAAGCAATAAAGAAAATTTTAATGATGCAAAAGATCTGATTTATAAAAAAGACTATAAAAATGCAGAGTATGTTTTAAATGAGTTGATTAAGCAGGATTATAAAAGTGCAGAATCTTATTTCATGCTTGGAGATATTGCTTATAGAAAAAAAGACTATGAGTATGCTGTAGAATATTATAAAAAGTCTGCTACACTTGATGAGAATGCAGTTTATATGCCTGTTTTATTGTGGAGGACAGCATGGTCTTTCCGCTATCTTAGTGATCAAGAAAATTATCAGAAGTTTATAGATCTTTTAATACGATTGTATCCAGATTCTGAACAGGGCAAGAAAGCTTTGAAAGAAAAGGATAACGATAAAAATGATATTAAGAATCAGAAAAAATCTGATAAGAGTACAAAATCTAATTAAAAATAAAAGGATAAATAATGAAAATCAAACAAAATACTGTTGTTGCGATGGAATATAGCGTTAGAGATAAAGATAATAATGAACTAATCGACACTAATAAAGGCGCACAGCCTTTGGAATTTCTTTATGGATCTGGACAGATTATTTCAGGGCTAGAAAAGGCGCTTTCACAGAAGGGCGCAGGAGATTCATTTAGCGTAGAGATTGCCCCAGAAGATGCTTATGGTGTTTATCGTACAGATTTTTTGCAAGAGGTGCCAAGAGATCAGTTTGAAGGGATTGAGCTTAAAGAAGGCATGACGCTTTTTGGTCAAGGTGAGGATGGTCGTACAGTACAAGTTATTGTAAAAGATTTCAATGATAGTGTGGTAATGATTGATTATAATCATCCTTTAGCTGGTAAGACATTGGTCTTTGATGTGATGGTATTGGATGTTAGAGAGGCTAGCGAACAAGAGATCTTAAGTGGTGGTGTAGGCGGAGGCTGTGGTTGTGGAAGTGGCTGTGGTTGTGGAAGCAATGATCACCATGAGCATAGCCATGATGATGGTGGAGGTTGTGGTTGTGGAAGTGGCTGTGGTTGCCACTAAGAAATTAAATATTAAAACCATAAGATCTTTTATTGGATAAATATTTTTTTAATGATTATCATTTAGAAGATTTTTAATGATATTAAGAATCTTCTTTTGATTTTCTAGCATACTTAGCTTGCTAGCTATTTTGTTAGAAGCCATTTTAAAATCTAAAATTTCTCTATCACTAAGTTTATTGAGACACTCAGCCATATCCTTAGCTTCAAAACTTTGCGCACATTTTCCAAATTTATATTGTTTAATCCATGGAGTGATACTTGGTATAGGTGTGCTGATGATACCAAGCCTTGCTTGAATATACTCAAAAAATTTATTTGGCATTGCATTGGCGTTATTAAAAGAGTTTGGACTTAAGGTAAGTAGGCCGATATCAAATTGTTGTGTAAAATTTATAATTTCATTCATTTCTACGGGGTTAATAAAACTAATATTATTTGGCATATTTGTTTTTAGTGATTCTATATAGCCTGCTTGATTGCTAAGACCCATGATATAAAGATGAAATCTTCTATCCAAAAGCCTAGCTAACTCAATTAGATTCTGTGAGTTGCGATCTGTGCTTAAAAAACCATGATAAATAAGTGATATTGGTTGGCTAAGTGGACTTGGCCTGTGGCTATGAAATGGTGGAAGAGAGTAAAAAACTATACAATCTAGATTAAAATCTTTTTTATAGCGTTTAGCAATCCCTTCGCTTACACATAATGCCACATCAATGTATTTTAAATATTGCTCACATAGAAATTGAAAAAATTTCCCAAAAGTTGACATCCACTTTGGATCTCCTTCATATTCTAGTGGGTAATATTCTCTTAGATCTATCATAAGGCGAGTTTGTGGGTGTTGTTTGATATATTGGATGCCAAAGGGTAGAAGAGTGATATCTTCAATGATAATGAGATCCATCTGGGGAAGAGTTTTAAAGATATCTAGTATTTTTAAACGCTCTTTTGTAAAAATGAGTGGTATAAAATCATCATTTCTAAGTTTGTCATATAGGGCTAAATTTTCTTCTTTGCTTCTCTCTTTAGCTCGTTTTGCTGCAGGATAGCTAAAGGTTTGCACGCCTTCAATAGGGCTTAATAATGGAGCGATTGCATAAAGTTTGTAATGCTCTTTTAGCATATCCACTAGCCTTGCTGGACGTGGCCTTTTGGTGATATCAAAGTCATTCATTATAAGTATTTTTTGCATATTTCTCCTTGGGCGATAAGTCCATAAGGTGGTAGAATGCAGACATATTGTACTGATATGGGGCTTTGTAATTTAACAATAAGAGCCTCTTGCAGTTTGACTTGTTTGCCACAATAGGCAAATCCAGAGGAATCAAAACTAATGCGCGCTGTTTGATTCTCTTTGCAAGTATCTTGGATTTTGACACCAAGGTTGATACCAAAAGATTCCAAGAATCTTACCCCGCTATCAGCATTGTTTTTGCAAAAATCAGAGATATTAGTATTGTTATATCCACTAAGACAGCGCAAATTAATACCTTCTATTGCGATCAAATCTCCAGCCATAGGACGACCATCATAATGTGTCGTGCTAGAGATCCTTGGTGTATCTAGGTAGATACTAAAGCTGCTTTTTGTGTAGGTCCCACTTTGGTGAAATTGTAGTTGCCAGAAGGTCGGCTCATCGATCAAAGATTGAGGGTTGATGCTTGGAAATTTATCAGTTAGCCATTGTACCTGTTCTTTATTTGTGTAATGTGTGCTTTGGGTGAGGGCTAGCATTTTAGTATAGTGTAGTGATTGGACTAGGAGATTAGCAGCACGACTAGTTTGTGAAAGTAGGACTTGGTGTGCAAAGAGGGCGATAATACTTATGAGCAAGATAGCAAGGATGCATTCAAAGAGCAAAAAGGCCTTCTGGGCGGAATATTTGGGATTCATCTTTTAGTGATTTTAAAACGGTGGATTTCTCGTTTGGCATAAGATATGGTGATATCGGCTTTAGAGTTTTTTTTGACAGGGGTGAGGAAAAAGTGAGGGCTTTTAGGGATGCCATAAAATCGTAGCTGATATTGCAAATTGGCTGGTGCGCTAATGGCTGTGATTCCACGAGATTTTAGTGCATTGGCAATTTCTTTGGAAAAATAATAGCTTGAAGCAAAATTAGGACGAGAGGAAAAAATATAGGTAAGCTTATTCCCAAAAGTGATGCTTGATTGCAACACTAGGGCTAAAAGCGCACAGCTGGCAAAAAAGTAATAGGGTTTTCTAAAGGGTTTTAGATGCATTCTTAAATCATTGAGAAAGCACTGTGCCATAACAGGTAGACCAATTAGGCTTTGAGGGATAAGAGTATAAAAATCAATATTCTGTCTAAAGGATAGTAAAAAGCAGCATAAAATACTACTAGCAGCAATATAGGATAAAAAACTACCCTTACGGAGCCCCCAATAAATACTATAAATATAGTAGATAAAAAGTATAGGAGAATATAGCATCGCAATCTGCCCCAATGTTTCTAGAAAATAGGCCTGTGGTCTTCCGCCTATATCTAGGCCATAAAGATAAAGATTAATACCCAGACAAATAAGACATGTCAGGGCAGTTTTAAAGTCTTTGCGTATGATAAAAAACCCTCCAGCCCCTAAAAGTAGCACGAATGCTCCAGAATCTAGCATGCTTACTAGCGCGATTAATATTAATGGAAATTTTTTATATCGAGTGTAGATATAGCCTACAAATAAACTAAATGATGCAATCCAAGCACTTTGAGAAAAAATAAGGGCACTAAAGTTTGCTCCAGGCAGTAAGCCATAAATCAGGATAACATAAAGGCTATCTTGCTTTTTTCTAAAAATCCTGCGACAAATCCCATAGAGCAAAGAGAGGTTTATAAAGTGCAAGGCAAGCATAGGGGATTTGAGTGCAAGGTCATTTTGACCAAAGATGCTACATATCCACCTAGCAAAGACATATAAAAAATCAGGATTTTCAAAGAAGTTTTTTGCTTCTCGTTCACTAATAGAGGTTTCTTCTATCATAAAGATTAAAAAGGTATAAATCCCCAAGATAATAACCCCAAAAAGCGCATCTATGGAATCAAACTTGCGTGAAGTTTTTTTAGATAAATAGATCCATAATTTTGGATAAAGGAAGATGATTTTAAACAGATTGCTAAATTGCAGCATTATTTTAGTCTCTTTAGAGATTTTATATCTTTGAGAAAAATTGGTAGTGCAATGATCAATCCAGAGCAAACCACAAGAATAATGCCTATGAAGCTATTAAAATCTGGTAGGCTATCGCCCAAATATATACCCATAAAGATCCCCCAAACAATCTTTATATAATCAATAGGTGCAACAATACCTGGTGGGGCACTCATATAGGCTTTGGTTAAAAAATGCTGGCCCAAAGTCCCAGCAAGAGCCATTGAAAGTATCAATAACCATTCTTGTGGGTTTGGATTTTTCCAGGTATTATCGACAAAAAAATGAGGGATAAAAAACATGCCAAGGGCGACCAAACTCATGCTAGCCCCGAAGAAAAAAATGATAAAGTGATTGTGAAAATAATCTTTTAGCGTGCGTAGCGTGACAAGAGCAAGCGCAGCTCCTCCGCCACTAAGTATCCCCATAACAATATTCATGCTATGTAGATTCCCTTCCTTTGGGTTGCAAATAAAAATAATGCCAATAAAGCCAAGTATTGTAGCTAGCAAACTTGGTATAGAGATTTTATCCTTCAAGATGAGCGCTGCAAAAAAAACAGCATATAATGGTGTGCTTTGTGCGAAAGTAGTGGCTGTGCCAAGTGGAATAGTAGCAATATTATAAAATAATGCCATAAGGCTTATCCCTCCCATAAATGCGCGAAAAAATAAGCCACCCCAGCCCCCACTCTTTTTTTTGATTTTTTCTTTTCTAGCAATCATAAATAAGCCCATGAAAATAGCCATTAAAAGAGAACGAAAGAATATATTTTCTACTGGAGAGATACTAGGAGATAGAACTTTGACAAAGGCATTCATGAGTGCAAAGAAAAAAGAAGCACAAAACATAAAAAAAATTCCAGCAGAAAGGCTGTTTGACAAGATAACCACCTTATTTTTTAATATGATTATACTTCAAATTTTAAAAGTAGGTGCTCTTCTAGCGTCTTTTACCTCGAGGCGAAAGCCATATACTCATACGAGGATTTTTAAGAATAATTTTAGATCTTAGAGTTTTGGTATCAAGGAAGGTTTTTTGCACTTCAAATGCACCAAGAAAATAGCGCAAGAAATGAGCCTCTATGCTATTTTGCTTGTTCTTACAAGTACGATTAGTTGCTCCTTGCGGGATTATGGTAAGGAGATTTTGCTCCATTACCCTAAGCGCACCATAAAAGACATTACACCCTACAAAGCCCTGATATCTATCAGGATAGATTTTAAGATACCCAGAAGCTTTTAGGGGTGTGCCATCAATACTGATACCATCAATCTTCCATTCCCCCAAATATTCGCGATCATTTTCTATAGCCAGGGTGAAGTTTCCATCCGCAAGAAGTCTAGAGCCAAGCATGCATATAAATAGGATAAAAGAGATAGGACGCACTGTTTTGCCTTTAGTTATTCATAGAAATTGCCAAAATTATACCGCGTTTGCTAAAATGTAAAAAAAATATAGAGGAGTATTGATGGATTTTGTCAGTGTGATGATGGGGAGTAAAAGCGATTATGCTTTAATGCAAGAGTGTTTAAAGGTTTTGGAAGATTTTGGAGTAAGGTATGAGGTCTTAGTAGCATCTGCCCATAGGAGTCCAGAGCGTGTGCATCAATATGTGAGTGATGCAGAAAAAAAGGGGGCAAAAGTATTTATCGCTGCAGCTGGCATGGCCGCACATCTTGCTGGTGGGATTGCAGCTATCACGACTAAGCCTGTGATTGGCGTGCCAATGCCTGGTGGCGCATTAGATGGGCTTGATGCGTTGTTGAGCACTGTGCAAATGCCAAGTGGTATGCCAGTTGCCACAGTGGCTATTGGCAAGGCAGGAGCGATAAATGCAGCCTATTTGGCAGTGCAGATTCTGGCTATTCATGATAGTAAGCTTGCACAAAAGCTTGTAGCACAGCGTCAGGATGGACTAAAAAAAATAGAATCAGATTCTAAACAAATTGAAAAGTTCTTATAAGGTGTTTTTTGAATACAGATATTCTGTCATATAGATTATCCACGCCTTTAGGGGAGTTTGTAGCGCTTCAAAAGGAAGAATATATCACAGGTTTTTTGCCTTCAAATTATATAAAAGGGGAGCTATCAAAAGAGGTGGTGACCCCTTTGTTTAAAGAGCTTCATGCGCAAATGGATGCTTATTTTTTACATAGATTAAAGAGATTTGATCTACCCCTTTGGCATGGAGTAAGGGGCTTTTCTGGACAGGTGTTGGATTATTTAAGTCAGATTGAATATGGAGATAGCTTGAGCTATGGAGAAGTGGCAGCTAAGTTGGGTGCTCCCATGGCCTTTCGCGCAGTGGGGAATGCCTGCTCTAAAAACCCAATTTGTATTATCATCCCTTGTCATAGAGTGGTGGCAAAGTCTCATATTGGAGGCTATGCATTAGGCCTAGAAGTAAAGCATAAATTATTTGCGCTAGAAGGGATTAGGGGATTTTGATTCTGGTTTTTTCATTGCGATTACATAGGATTTTATAATCACAATATGTGCATGTAGAGATTTTATCACTTTTTTCATAGGTGGTGTTTTTTTTGATTTGCTCTAGTTTTAGTCGCAAGATTTCGCATTTTTCTTCATGCTCACCTTCTTCTTTATAGCTGCCATCATAGCCATTTATAAGCATAGAGGATAGTATGGTATAGCCAAGAGATTCTAATGCTAGGCGATAGATTTGTAGTTGAAAATCAGTGAGATTCTCGCTGCTTTTAGGGAGATTGAGAGTGTTTTTAAACTTATAATCTAAAAGCACTAGGTCATTATCTTTTTTGTCAATACGATCGATTCTGCCTTTAAACTTTAATCCATGATAGATAAACTCAAAATCAAATTCTGCTTGAAAAAAGCGATAGCCCATATTAAATCTTTGTTGCTCTCTCTCCCAGAATCCTTTTATCTTTTTATGTGCAATTTGTGCTTCTAGCTTATCTGTAAGTGAGTTAAAAGCTAGCATATTAAAAGCATCATCAAAGTATTTTTTAACAGCAGGGATACCATCTTTTGCATTATTTTTATAGGCATCACATAGGATATTGTGGAAGATTTTTCCAAGATTTAGGCTTGTATCTTCTGGGGCGGGGATTTTTTCTATGTAGCGCAGATAGAATTTTCTTTTGCATTCAAGATATGTTTTTAGCGAGCTTGCAGAAAATGTGAAGTTATCTAGCAGTATGGTTTTTGGCATATCTTCTATATAGGATTTTTGGGTATCAAAGTGAAAAATACTTTGCATAAATTCTTTGGGTTTTATATGTAGTGATTCTAAAAAATATTGAGGGGTATGGGTTTTGATGAGGGCGATATCTATATTTTTTGTATTTGTGATAAGCTGGTAATAATAATGCTTTTTTAGATTCTTTTTATCTATTAGGGTGGGCATATGTAGTTTTTGACGTATAGAAGTGTTTAAAAATAAGTCATTATCTTTTAGGTCAAAGAGATTTTCCTCATTAAAATCTACAATCACAATAGAATCAAATTTCATCCCTCTTGTCTCAAGGATACCATAAACAGGGATTTTTCCACCACGATTATCGCTGATTTTAAGCATCGAGAGCTCATCAAGATAAAAATCACATAAGTGTGTTGTATCAAGATTTAGAGACTTGAGATTTTCAAGTTGCTGCAGCATAAGAAAGAAGCTTTGATTAAAGCTATCAATTTCTTTATGATAGTGTTGATTGAGGGTTTCTTGAGCAAGTGTTTGCAAGTCATTTATGCTAGTTATATTTTTGGTTTGAAGCTGCTTGGCCAGTGAGGTGTAGTAGGGCATTTGCTTGATATCTAGCCCCATAGCGTAGTTAAAGTTAGAATCTAGTACTTTTAAAAATGGAGCAAAGTTTTCATCAGGCAGAATGATAGCAACATTTTCTTTATTGCTATTTAGCCATTCTTGAGCTTTGGCAATAATGAGTGAGCATTGGTCAATTCTTGTATTAAAATGATAGGCATTGATTTGGGGGCTGGGATTTTTTGAGCTTTGATTAAGAATCAAGCTTTGCTCCCCTAGTTTGATATGATAGCTTTGATTGGCCTCTATGGCGAGATTTAGGAATGAAAAGAAAGCAAGGTTATAGCAGTCTGTATCAAATATTATCTCTATATTTAGCGATTTTGAGAGTTGTATTAAGATTCTTTGCTCCCTTGGGCTAAGGACACCATTAAGGTAGATTTTTATACCCTTATAAGAGGCAAGCAAATCATAATTGATTTCAAAGCTTTGAGTACTATAGTTTGTATAAAATTTAAGCATATCTAGCCTAGCATGATATGAATGATAGATTTGAGATAGTAGCTTTAAATGGTCTTCATAGTCTCCATAGGTATCTTCTTTTGGTATTTGTTTGATATCACAGAGCGTGCTATCAAGCTCATCAAAAAAGTGTTTTAAAAACTCGCTTCCTTCAAGATAGGCCAGAAAGCTTTCTTCAAAAATAAGGAGGCGATGGAGATTTTTATAGTTATATAGAGTTTGGAGCAAGAGGATTTTTTGAGCAGATTTAGGGATTTTGCAATATCCTTTGATGCTTAAAGATAGATCAAAGAATTCTTCTATAGTTGTGGCTTTTGGTTTGATTGGATAGGGTGTGTGGGAGTAAAAATCTTTAATGGCACGATGAGATGAAAAAACATGCAAATATTGATTCTCTTCAGAATCAATATTCATAAAAGAGCCTTTGCTCTAGCGCAGATATTTTGTACACTAAAGCCAAAATGTGAGAATAGCTCATCGCCCTTGCCAGAGGATCCAAAGCCTTCCATCATGATGACATTATGAGCAAATTTATACCATTCAAAGCTTCTGGCCGCCTCAATAGCTAGGACTTTACTATCTTTAAATAGATTGTTGTGATAGTTTTTGTCTTGCTTTAGCAGGAGATCAAAACTTGGTGCACTGACAACCTGGGTAGGGATCCCATCATTTTCTAAGTTTTGCGCACTTTTTAGTGCTAGCGCGACTTCTGAACCACTGGCTAATAATGTGATTTTTGGTAAAGTGCTTGCTTCTTTTAGGATATAGGCACCAAAGCGAGCATCTTCATTTGGCATATCGCTTAAGACTTCTAGATTCTGTCTTGATAATACAAACATGCTTGGAGATTGCAATGATAATGCTATCTTAAAGCAGGCAATATTTTCATTGGCATCTGCAGGACGGAATACAGTAAGATTTGGCATAGCACGGAAATGGCTAAGCTGCTCTATAGGCTGATGGGTAGCGCCATCTTCGCCCACTCCAATTGAATCGTGTGTGAAAATGTAAAATACCTTAGCTTGCATAAGGCTGGCTATACGAATGCTAGGGGAGAGGTAGTCACTAAAAACAAAAAATGTCGCACAAAATGGCAAAAAAAGTCCATAGCTTGCAAAGGCGTTGCTAATAGCACCCATTGCATGTTCGCGGATACCAAAGTGGAGGTTTTTGCCATTTGGAAAATCTTTAGAATCTTTTAGGGTTGTATTATTGGATGGGCCAAGATCAGCGCTTCCGCCAATAAGCCCGCCAATGACCTTAGAAGCAGCATTAAGGATTTGCCCATTGCTAGTACGAGTGGCGATCTTTTCGCCTTTTTTGAAGCTAGGATAGACAATAGCTGAAAGATCGGGTTTGCAAAAAGCCTCGATTTTTTGTATATTTTGTGTATGAGTGGATTCCCATTTTTTTCTAGCTTCTAAGCCGCGTGTGGCCAGTAAACCAAAGGCCTGTTTGATAGCATCTGGGATGACAAACATCGCATCTGGATCAAAGCCAAGAGCAGATTTTGTAGCTTTTAAGATTCTCTCTCCTAGTGGTGCACCATGAGTTTTTTCGCTTCCTTCGATCTCTGCAGCCTTTTTACCAATCTTAGTTTTAGCGATAATAAGGACTGGTTTGTTTGATTTTTTTGCATCATGGAGGGCTTGATTGATATCTAAGAAGTCATGTCCATCGCATTCTAAAACTTCCCAATTTTGAGCTTTAAAACGTAGGGAGATATCTTCGCTGATTACAATATTTGTATTACCTTCTATGCTGATATGATTGCAGTCATAAATTAGTATGAGATTATCTAGAGCATGGTGACCAGCTAGAGAGCAAGCCTCGTAGCTAATGCCTTCTTGTAAATCTCCATCACCACAAAGGCAATAGATATGGTGAGAAATAGCATCAGCAAATATATTTTTGGCATATTTTGATGCCATAGCAAGACCTACAGCATTAGCTATTCCTTGTCCTAGCGGCCCTGTAGTGATCTCTACTCCAGGGGTATGGCCCATTTCAGGATGACCAGGAGTTTTGCTGCCTAATTGACGGAAAGATTTAAGATCTTGTAGGCTTACATCAAACCCCCAAAGATGTAAAAGTGCATACACTAATGATGAAGCATGTCCACCACTAAAAACTAATCTATCACGATTGATCCAGTCAGTTTTGGTAGGGTCTAATGTGAGATGTGTGGATAATACAACAGCTATATCAGCTAGTCCCATAGCCACACCTGGATGGCCACTATTGGCATTTTCTATCATATCTGCACAGAGGATGCGGAGGGTATCGGCCATTTGCTGCGCTAATTTAATATTGTCTTGATTGATGGCTATCATTATATTTCCTTAGACATTAATGGGTTAAGTGCGATTTTGGAAAAAAGAAGCTGGATGGATTCTGCCTTTAAATTAAAGGCAGAAGGAGTGTTAATCTTGACTTTTTCTCATAAAAGTAGGTTTATCAAGATCTTCCATTTCAAAATCTTCTCCACCACTAATTTTTACAAAAGACATATTGATATTTTGGAAGATTTTATTATTTTCTTGAGGTTTTTGAGCTGGTTGTGTAGTGTTATTGATGACCTCTTTCTCAAAACCAGTAGCGACGATTGTAACTTTTACATAGTCTTTTGGCATATCAGATGAAGTGCTTGTACCAAAGATGATCGAAGCATCATCGCTAGCTGCTTCACTGATTAGTTGTAAGGCTTGAGAGATCTCCAATAAAGGATAACCAGGATTAATCTCAAAACTGATAAGAACTCCTTTAGCACCACTGATAGAGAGGTTGTCAAACAGAGGCGATTCAATAGCTTTTTTTGTAGCTTCAGTAGCAGCATCTTCGCCTTGAGCCTCACCAATACCCATAAGTGCCAAGCCTTTATTTTGCATAACAGTTTTCAAGTCAGCAAAATCTGTGTTAATATCATTTTCTCCATGATTAAGGATAACATTAGAGATGCCATTAACTGCACGTGCTAAAATAGAATCAACTTCTTTGAAGCTTTCTTTAATACCACTATTACGATTAATAATTGTCAAAAGCTTGTCATTTGGTACGACAACGATACCATCGCAGTGTTTACGTAGTTCTTTTAATCCTTCTTCAGCGATTTTTAAACGTCTATTACCTTCCATCATAAAGGGTTTGGTAACCACAGCAATAGTTAATGCACCTGCTTCTTGAGCAGCTTGAGCAATAATAGGTGCTGCACCTGTCCCTGTACCACCACCAAGACCAGCAGATACAAAAACAATATCAGCACCAGATAAATGCTGCAAAATGGTATCATAGCTCTCTTGAGCAGATTGGGCTCCTACCTCTGGCACCATACCAGCACCAAGACCTTTTGTAAGCTTCTCTCCAAGTTTGATTTTATGTTTGGCTGGAGAGTTTGAAAGATGTTGAATATCAGTATTAGCTGCAATAAGAGTAATTGCTTGATGAACACCAGTATTGATAAGATGGGCAATCATATTAGAGCCACCGCCACCTACGCCTACAGCAATGATTTTTGCACCTTGTTCATTGTTGGTTTCTGTGATGTCAAATTGCATTTGTTGCTGCATAGGTTTTCCTTTTTAAAATAATTTATCGGCAAATTCTTTTAGCTTGCTTTTCCAGCTAGTTTTACTGGGTTTGGTATTTTCCATTATAGCAGTTTTTTGTGATGATTTTTCTTCTTTTTGATAATTGTTGGTAAGATTTCTCAAGTCTGTCATCGGAGAAAAGTCTTCATTTTTAGGTGAACTGATATTTTCTGGTATGCGATTCTTTTTATAGCGAATATTTTTTTGAGAATCTTTCTCGTAATTTGTGTGCTTACCAACACCATAGAGGATGAGACCAGTAATAGTTGAATTAGCCTCATCTTGAAAATCTTCAACAATCCCTTCAATAGGCAATGGTTTTGCAATGCGCACAGGGATTTTGCTAAAAAACATTTCTGCAATTTTTTTAATATTTTTCATTTTGGTCATACCACCAGTAAGAACTATGGTACTAATATGTTCTTCTAGGCCACTGCGCTTAATGGCTTGAGATAGGATATTAAAAGTTTCAATAATGCGTAGATGCACAACTTTTTGCACCGTCTCTAATGAGGCTAGGTGCTTAGAATCATCACCAATAGATGGAACTTCTAGGTTAGCATTATCATCGCTATGGTTTTCATCAAACTTCATAGGATCTGCATATTTGATCTTGATATCTTCTGAAGCAGCAAGAGAAGTGCTAATAGCCTCAGAAATATCGCTTGTAATATGATGAGAGCCAACGCCAAGAAAGTAGTTATAGCGCATTGAGTTTCCAAGATAAATCATTGCTTCACATGTGCTGCCACCCATATCAATACAGGCCACACCACCTTCTTTTTCATCTGGTAGAAGTGTGGCAATGGATGAGGCATAAGAAGAAAGGACAATATTTTCTGTTTCTACGCCTGCTAAGCGGACAACTTTTTTGATATTTTCTAAAATAGATTTTTTAGCCGTCACGATGTGTACAAATACTTCAAGTCTTGATCCAATCATACCATCTGGATCTTCAATATAATCTTGATCATCAAGCTTAAAGCGATAGGGTAGAACATGGATTGTGTCACATTCTGGAGGGATTGCAGAGTTGTATATTGCAGTTTCTAAGGCTCTGCTGACTTCTTTGACTGTGATCTCGCCATTAGCAATAGAAACTACACCAGAGCTATTAAAATTTTTAGTATAAGCGCTAGAGATGGATACGATGGCTTTGTTGATATTATCTACACCAGACATACGCTTGACTTCTGCTATTGCAGATCGTATAGCTTGGCTTGCTAGCTCGATGTTTACGATTGTACCTTTTCTGACACCTTGAGATTTTTGGTTACTATAGCCAATGATTCTGGGTTCGTTATTGCGCACTTCAGCAATAGTTGCGCAGATTTTACTTGAGCCAATGTCAATAGCTAAAATTTTATTGTCCAATTTCTACTCCTAGTTCTAGATTTTGAAGATAATATTTAGGTGGATATTGCTCATTTAAATAGCTCATGAGTGCACTATTAATAACCTGTGATTTAATGTTTTGAATAAGCCCTTGTGTTTGAACTGGGACTTGAGATGGCAGCTCTTGATGTGTAATTGTATAGACAAAAGCACCAGAATCTAACATAATAACACCAGATTTTTGATTATTTGAGAAAATATTGCGTATTACAAACTGTGTCTCTTGGGCATTGAGTGTAGCGATCTTTGGATTGCCAATATTGTTGATTTTAGCGCTACTGCCCTTGCTTAGCGGCAGTGATTTTTCTGCTTTTGTCTTTAGCTCATTTAATGATAGCTCTGTTTTTAGTTCAGCTAGGACTTGATTTTTTGCCTCTTCATAGCTTTTTGGTTGCTCTGGTGTTTTCTTTATGACCTTGCCTATAACATAATGATCCTTGTATAAAAAAGGCTTTGTGATTTGGCCATTTGTAAGGTCATTAAACTGGGCTACTAGCTCTTCAGGGGCATTATCATCTAGCACGACTAAAAGATTCTTACCATCTTTACTATTATCTCTTAGCTGATTGCTAAGACGCATGGCTTCTTTTTTGGCCTGTTGAGCTTGGAAGTCATGCTGGACTTTAGTCTTCACTTCATCAAAGCTTTTAAGCTGGCCTTGATCATCAAGATATAGGGTTTTATCCTCATTGTATAATGAAAGTAAATCTTCATTATTAAACTTTTGGGTAGAAATAGGGATGCTAATAGAGGCTAGCTCTATGCTTGGTTTTTGCATATAGTTGCTTTTGTGTTTTTCCCAATGATCTTTGAGCATGGCTTGTGTGATGGTAGTCTTTGGGGCTTCTGGCTTGAGGATCTGGTAAGTGATGGTATCGCTAAGAGAGATGGTTGATCCCATTGACCAAGTTTCTAAAGAGCTGATAGAGATAGGTAGCAATTTGATGAGCTTATCAACAAGCAATGAATCGCGCACAGATTCTTCAAAGAATTTAACAGATAGGTGATTATCCCTTAAGAGCTGTCTATAAAGCTCATCATCAAAGCGTCCATCACGTTGAAAGTTGCTATCTTTAGTGATAGTATCTACAACTTCAGAATCTTCAACCCTTAACCCCAAATCCTTAGCAAGGCTTTGTAGTTGAGCCCTTTGGACAAGTTGGTTTAGTGCAAGTTTATCTAGGCCAAATTTTTTTGCCTCAAGCTGATCTAGATTCCCCCCTAGCATTTGGTTGTATTCATTAAATACACGTTGATAAGCATTGATAAATTCTTGCTGAGAAATTTTGATCTTTCCTACTTTGGCGACCTGATCACCAGAGAGTGAAAAGCTGCTTGGATTCCATCCTACCATGCCCGCAGATACCAGAGCAATAACACTAATCCAAATGGTAACAATCAACCATTTCTTATGTCGTTGCATCCATTCTAGCATTTAAGTCCTTTTAGTTTTGGTAGTTTTAGTGCTGATTCCACGCTAAATACTCAAAAAGCCTTAATATTTTAAATTATAGAATCATCATATAGATTCCATTATAAATTTATGATTCTATATTTATCTTGGTTGCTTAAGTTTTGCGGATAAATCAAGCCTATAATTTGTTGCGATTATATCAGAAAAATATATATAATCATGAGTGAAATTAAGCCAAAAACTAAAAAGCAAAATAAAGCAAGTAAAAGCTTAAAGCTAACCAAATTAGCTTTTATGATGTATAATTTTAGTTTGAGCAGACAAGATTGCAGCTAATAAGAGTTATTTGCTTAGTTTTAAAGAAGGTTTATTTGTAATGTTTGGTAAAACAAAAAAACGAGTTTTAGTAAAATTTTCTGGTGAGGCGATGGCTGGGGATGGTGGATTTGGTATTGATTCTACGATCTTGCGCTTTATCGCAAAAGAAATACAGCTTTTAGTTGAGACTGGGATAGAAGTAGGCATTGTGATTGGTGGGGGGAATATCATCCGTGGTGTTACCGCATCAGCAGGTGGCATTATTCGTAGGACAAGTGGGGATTATATGGGGATGCTAGCTACTGTTATTAATGCTGTGGCTATGCAGGAGGCATTAGAGCATATTGGCTTGGATGTGCGTGTGCAAAGTGCGCTTGAGATCAAAGAGATTTGTGAAAGCTATATTTATCGTAAGGCTATTCGTCATTTAGAGAAGGGACGAGTGGTTATATTTGCTGCTGGGACGGGGAATCCTTTCATGACCACAGATACTGCTGCAGTGCTTAGAGCAGTAGAGATCGGGGCAGAAGTCATTGTCAAGGCAACTAAAGTGGATGGAATCTACACTAAAGACCCTCATAAATTTGAAGATGCTATCAAGCTAGATACCCTAAGCTATGAGGATGCATTAAAAGAGCATATTAAAGTGATGGATGATACGGCTATTGCACTAGCACGGGATAATCGCCTGCCAATTATAGTTTGTAATATGTTTAAAGAGAATAATTTAGTGGATATTTTGGCAAAAGATACAGGTAGTTATTCTACAGTAAAGTAAATTTTTAAGGAGTTTGATAATGAGAATGGAAGAAATTGTTGCTAAGGCTTTAGAAAAGACGCTAAATGATCGCTATGTACTTGCAAATATGGTTTTTACTCGCGTAAAACAACTAGAAAATGGTGCACAGCCACTGGTGGATATAGATATTAAAACTCATAAACTTTCAGATATTGCAATGATGGAAATTGCTGAAGGAAAAATTGGAGTTGAAAAAATTAGCTAATTTTTTCACATCTCTGCCTGGCTTTTTTAGAGCCTTAAGGGCAAAAAATATCTTTTTTTGTTGTTTAATTTTACTGACTTTAAGGGTGGATGCCCGACAAGAAGATACCACTTCATTGCAAGATGTGCCAGAATCTAAGCAAAGTCTCTTTGATATTAATCCGATTTTTGGTGATTATAAGCATAGATTGAGTCTTGTTGGTATGATAGGATTTGATGAGAGTGGTTTTTTAAAACTAGGTAATCTTGGTATACACTATTCCCAACCCAATCATTTCTTCCGTCTTGCTGGGAGACTTAGTGCAGAGTTAGAAACCTTTTTTGATACTAACAATTTTAGTGAAATTATTTTTGGGATTTCTCAAGATATAGTCCTTCCACTTTTTATGGATAATTTTTATTTTGGTGTGGGATTGGGGATTTATATTCGGAGTCAGGTAGATTCTTATATAGGTTCTGCTTTTAATTTCGGTGAAAAGGTTTTTTTAGGTTATCGATTTAAAAAAGTTCATGATTATTTTGATATAGAGTTAGAAGCCTTTGTCAAACACTATTCAAATGGGTCATTGAGATTACCAAATATCGGGTTTAATTTTTTTGGTTTTGGAGTTTCTTTTCTTTTTGGTGATAGGTAAAAGGCTGATCATTCTTAATAAGATAGAGTTTTAGCAAAGTCTTTAGGAGTTAAAGTGGAATCTTTTTTTGATGCATTAGTTAGGATTTCTGATATAGATTCTGCACGTTTGAAGCTTTTTGAAATTATTGAGCCTACAGAGATGATTAAGAAAGCCATGGATGTGGCAATAGAATTTCATGATGGGCAGACTAGAAAGAGTGGAGAGCCTTATGTCGTCCATCCTATTTGTGTGGCTTGCATTGTTGCATTTTATGGTGGGGATGAGGCAATGATTTGTGCTGCTTTGTTGCATGATGTGGTGGAAGATACGCATTATAAAATGGCAGATGTTTTTAAGAATTTTGGAGAGGATGTAGGCAATCTTGTTGATGCTTTGACAAAGATCTCTGAAGTTCGTAAAGAAGAGCTAGATACTAACTCAAAAAAGCTTTTAACAACTGCTTTAACATTTAGAAAAATGCTTATTGCTGCAGTTAAAGATTCTAGAGCTTTGGTTGTAAAGATTAGCGATAGATTGCACAATATGCTAACCTTGGATGCCCTGCCAGAAGATAAGCAAAAAAGAATCTCTGAAGAAACCCTAGTAGTCTATGCGCCTATAGCCCATAGACTTGGGATCTCTTCAATTAAAAATGAATTAGAAGATAGGAGCTTTTTTTATCTATTCCCTAAAGAGTATCATAGAATCAAGCTTTTTTTAAATCAAAATAATCAAGCCTTTTTTGCGCGTTTAGCCCAATTTATAGAAAAAGTAGAGAGCTTGCTTTTAAAAAATGGCTTTGCTGAGGGTGATTTTAAAATTGAAAGTAGGATTAAAAGACCTTATTCTATTTATCTTAAAATGCAGCGAAAGGGCGTTAGTATTGATGAAGTACTTGATTTACTAGCTATTAGAATCATTACTAAAAGCAAGTTGGATTGCTATAAGATCTTAGGTTGCATACATTTGAATTTCAAGCCCATTATGTCGCGTTTTAAAGATTATATTGCCCTGCCTAAGGAAAATGGCTATCAGACTGTGCATACGACTATTTTTGAGCAATCTCTTATTTATGAAGTGCAGATTCGCACCTTTGATATGCATAAAAGTGCACAATATGGAGTAGCAGCTCACTGGAAATATAAAAATGGTGGGATTACTCCTAATATGGATTGGCTTTATAATTTTGAGTATCAAAACCATTCTATCGAAGAATTTTATGAGTTAGCAAAAAATGATTTATATCAAGAGGATATTGCTTGTTTTTCACCCGCAGGAGATATTTATACATTGCCTGTAGGGGCGGTGGCTTTGGATTTTGCCTATGCAGTCCATACAGAGATTGGGAATTCTGCTACGCGCGCTTATGTAAATAATCAAAAAGTCTCATTATTGCAAAGATTAAAAAGCGGGGATATTGTTAGAATCATCACTTCCAAAAATGCAATGCCAAAATATGCATGGATTGATGAAGTAAAAACCTCTAGCGCTAAATCCGCCCTAAAAGCTCAGCGCCAAGCCAGGATTAAGACCATCCAAAATCATGGCACGCTTAATCTCTTAGCATCTGCTTTTGGGCATAAGCCAAAGGGGTTTGAGCGCTTCCTCTCTATCAAAGGGATCAACACAGAAGGACTATGGAGGGCAAATAGTGATAAAAAACTTTTAGATGAGCTTGTTGCCCAGATTAAAGAAAAGATTGCAGCAGAAAAAGGATTTTTGGTAAAAATTCGTCTTAATATGATAAAAATCAAAAGCTTTGAATTAGAGAAATTCCTCATCCATTCGCCTAAAAATGTCAGTGAAGTGGGATTTGATTTTTGCTGTCATCCTAAATATGGGGATCGTGTCGTGGGGCTTGTAAATTCTCAACGCGTGGTGGTCCATCATATGCTTTGTGATAGGCTTTATGAAGAGATTGAAAAGGGTGCAAATGTAGCCATGGTAGAGTGGGCTAAGAGACTTAGTTCTTTTAAGGTTGTTGTGGCATTGCAAGATAAGGTTGGAGCAGTAGCAAAGTTTCTTGCTACACTAGCTAAATATGAATGTAATGTAACAGGATTGCATTATAGTGCTTATAATAACGCTTCATTTTATTGTGAGGTACTTTTTGAGCTTAAGAGCGGGGAGATTAAGTCTTTAAAGGAGATTCTATCTAGCCAGTATAAAATTATTGATTTTAGTAATCTTGCAGATGCCTATCAAAATTAAGGAGTAGTCATGGATAATGAAGAGATCAAACAAGCGATGCTAGAGCTTAAGCGTGGCTGTGCAGAGTTTATCGGGGAAGAGCATATTAAGGCTTGTGTTGAAAAGTTTTTAAAGACAGGAGAGAGGTTTTGTATCAAGGCTGGCTTTGATCCAACAGCACCAGATTTACACCTAGGGCATACTGTGCTTTTGCAAAAGTTGGCTGTATTTCAGAGATTTGGAGGGAATGTTAAATTTCTTATTGGTGATTTTACAGCAAGGATTGGAGATCCTACTGGTAAAAGTGAGACTAGAAAGCCTCTAAGTCAGGAAGAAGTGGATGAGAATGCCAAAACCTATGCCACTCAGGTTTTTAAGATACTAGATCCACAATACACAGAGGTATGCTTTAACTCTAAGTGGCTAAGTGCACTTGGAGCAGAAGGGCTTATAGGACTGACTTCGAGATTTTCTGTAGCTAGGATGCTTGAGAGGGATGATTTTGAGAAGCGTCATAAAAATGGAGATCCTATTAGTATAGTAGAGTTTTTATACCCATTATTGCAGGGCTATGATTCTGTGGCATTAAACTGTGATATTGAGCTTGGAGGCAATGATCAGAAATTTAATTTGCTTGTAGGTAGGAGTATGCAGCGAGCCTATGGGCTAAAAAAGGAGCAATCTGTAATGACGATGCCACTTTTAGAAGGGCTAGATGGCGTACAGAAAATGAGCAAGAGTTTGAAGAATTATATTGGTGTAGATGAAGATTCTAAAACAATGTATGCTAAAATTATGAGCATTTCTGATGAGCTTATGTGGAAATATTATGAGCTTTTGAGCGCGCGAAGTTTAAAAGAGATCGCAGAGTTAAAAGATGGAGTATCTTCTCAGACTCTGCATCCTAAAAGTGTAAAAGAGAATCTAGCTTTAGAAATCACCTCGCGTTATCATAACCAAGATTTAGCCACTCAAGCCAAAGAAGCATTTGATTTGGTCTTTTCAAAACATAGCTTGCCAGAGGATTTAAACGAGTTTAGATTCCCAAAAGGAGAGTGGATTTGCAAAGTGCTGCTAGATTGTGGTATGTGCTCTTCGACTTCTCAAGCAAGGCGTGATATTAAAGCTGGTGCAGTAAGAATCAATCAGGAAAAAATTATGGATGAAAATTATAAATGCCAAGAGGGTAGTTTTGTGCTACAAGTAGGCAAGCGAAAATTTGTCCAAATCATTATCTCTTAAAGGAAAAGAATGAACACAACACTAAAGCCACTAAAGATTGGAAAATATACGATTAAATACCCGATTTTTCAAGGTGGCATGGGAGTAGGGATCAGCTGGGATGAGCTAGCAGGGAATGTTTCTAAATGCGGTGCATTGGGGATTATTAGTGCAGTGGGTACTGGCTATTATAAGAAAATGGAATTTGTAGAAAAGATTGTTTCAAGCAAGCCTTTTGAGGCTATTAATTTTTATTCTAAAAAAGCCTTAAATGAGATTTTTAAAAATGCGCGTAAAATTTGTGGAGATTCTCCATTAGGGGCTAATATCCTTTATGCGATCAATGAATATGGTCGTGTCGTCAAAGATGCATGTGAGGCAGGGGCAAATTTTATTATCACAGGGGCAGGTTTGCCTACTAATATGCCAGAGTTTACAAAGAATTTCCCTGATGTGGCTTTGATTCCCATTGTTTCATCGGCCAAGGCTTTAAGGATCTTGTGCAAGCGCTGGAAGGAGCGCTATAACAAAATCCCAGATGCTGTGATTGTTGAGGGACCACTTTCTGGAGGGCATCAAGGCTTTAAATATGAGGACTGTTTCAAGGAAGAATATCAGCTAGAAAATGTCCTACCAAGCGTAGTGGAAGAGAGCAAAAACTGGGGGGATATCCCTGTGATTGCTGCAGGTGGGATCTGGGATAGAAAAGATATTGATAGGATGATCTCTTTGGGTGCTTCTGGTGTGCAGATGGCTACTAGATTTTTAGGTACACATGAGTGTGATGCAAAGATGTATGCCAAGATCTTGCCAAATGTCAAAAAAGAGGATATCGAGCTTATAAAATCCCCTGTAGGCTATCCAGCCCGTGCGATCAATATAGGGGTGATCGCTCGCCTTAAAGAGGGAAATGCGCCAAAGGTGCGCTGCATTAGTAATTGCGTAGCGCCTTGCCAAAGAGGCAAAGAAGCAAAGCTTGTAGGATACTGCATCGCAGATAGTTTAGGCAAGGGTCATTTAGGAGATGAACGTGAAGGATTGTATTTTAGCGGGGCTAATGGCTATAGGATTGATAAGATTTTAAGCGTAAAAGAATTGATAACTGAGTTGGTGCAAGATTAAAGTTTGGGAAACAGTACTTATAGTTGGAGTTTTGGTAGATTTATAGGGCTTTTATGCCTATTTTTTAGCCTTATTACCAGTGTGAGTGCTGCAGAGAAAGCCAAGGTTTTGAGTGTGGTGCCATTTGGCACGACAAGTCTTAAGATCGTCTTTCAATCTCCTATTAAGGAATCTAGCTTTAAGGTTGTAAAAATTGGAAATTCTAAGGAATATTTAGAATTTGATGGGGTGCTTATCCCTTTTGCCAAAAAAAACTTTATATTTCCAAAAAACCTTTCAATACTAATTGGACAAAATACCCCACAAAAGGTGCGCATCGTTATTTCAGCTAATAAAAGCACCACTTACCAGCTACGTTTTGTCGATAAGAATCTTTATATCAGTTTTGTAGATGATATCCCGCTTCTTCAGGAAAAATCTAGTAAAAAAACACAAAAAACGCAAAAATCCATACAATCAAAAACAGAAGCTAAAAATGGCTATCGTATCGTCCTTGATCCTGGCCATGGGGGCAAGGATTGTGGTGCTATAGGGATCAATAAAGTATGTGAAAAAGTGATCGTGCTTGCAGTGGCCAAAATGCTAGAATCTGAGCTAAAAAAACGCGGCTATGTTGTCTATATGACACGCAATAATGATGTGTATATTGATCTAAAAAAGCGCACAGAGATGGCAAATGCTAAAAATGCACATTTATTTGTATCCATCCATGCAAACTCTGTAGGCAAAGGTGGTAATCATAAAGCAGAGGGGGTAGAGACCTATTTTCTTTCGACAGCTCGCTCTGAAAGGGCCAAAGATGTTGCCGAGCAAGAAAATAAAGGGGATGTAGAGACGATGAATCATTTCTCTAAACTTTCTTTTTTAAACACGCTAAACTCTCATAGACTTATTGCCTCTAATAAACTAGCCATTGATATTCAGTTTAATATCCTTCGTGAGCTAAGAAAACAGTATGAAAGTGTGGTAGATGGAGGAGTGAGGGAGGGCCCTTTTTGGGTATTAGCAGGGGCATTGATGCCATCAGTACTCATAGAGATTGGTTATAATTCCCATAAGATAGAGGCTAAGCGTATTAATAATAAAGAATATCAAAAAAGCCTTGCTATAGGTATTGCAAATGGTATAGATGGCTTTGTGGTTAAAAATTTGAGATGATTTTTTGAGGTAGTTAATGGTAAGGATGATTAGCTCCTATATTTTTTTCTTTTTTTTGGTTTTTACGCTGCTTAGCATCGGTGTTTCAGAGTTTAGTAAAAGCTTTAGTCAGCTTTTTTATTTCTTGTGCAAAGATGGGATGGTTTATAGCATTTTTATCAAATTGCTTTATGGGATTATCGCATTTACAGCACTATTTTATATCATCATTTCTCATCAAAGCCTTGCGCCAAAAACACAGGATTTTAAAAAGACTCATTTATCAAAAACTTTGGTAGCTGCTTTTATTGCAGTGATATTTTTCTTTATTTGGATTTTTTCTCTATGTGGCCCAGAGCAAGACTTCTTTGCTCAATTGCGCTTGCAAACTCATGAGATCGCATATCTTGATTTTTGGGCTTTACTTGGGCATAAGTTTGTCCCTATTATCATCACTGCCTTTTTTACTTTATTTTTCCTCTATCTGCCTTTGATCTTTTGGATCATAGGGGCTTATTTTGATTTATCTTATCTGACCCATCGCTTTGCCTATACTTTTTTCCCAAGTATTAATGTCTGCATTTTCACGCTTTTTGCTTCCGCACTCCAGCCTTATTATGACAAGCCAAACCTCTATTTATATATAGATTTATTTGTCTTTTTGCTGGCTTTGGTGCTTTTGTTATGGGTTTTTATAAAAAAGAAATTTTTATTTGGATTTTATGAATATGCCCATCTTTTGTTTTTGGTATTTGTGCTATGTTTTATATTGCTCTCTTCAAGTGTTTTAGCAGATTCTGATTATTTTAATGCACGTTATAGCTTTTATCTTTTTGCATTTTTAGTCTGGTGTTGTGAGTGGATGTTTGAAGATTTTTTAGCTCGTGAATAAAACATACTCCTATCTGGCTTTTTGATTCTCTTTAAGTTGAGATGACGATAAAAGCGCTTTAAGCCCAGAATCTCTTTAGGCCCTATTTTATAGTAGATATGTTTTAAATATTCTAGAATATAGCTTGGCGGGATCTCTAAGCGCTTGGCATATTGCATTAAGATATAGTGAGGGATCTTGATGGGTTTGGCATTGAAGGCTTTAGAAATGTTTTCATAAAGCTTTCTATGCTTAGTAAAGCAGAATCTACCAAACACAAAAGGCAGCCCCTCTTTTTGAAACCACAGCTCGCCCATATCAAGATGCTCGCCCTTGTCATATCTGTATTTTAGCGCCCTATCTCCGATTAATACCTCGCCATTTAGCCCAAGCACTTTGCATAGAGCATTAGAGGTGGCAGACTGATAGTCACTTTTATCATTTTTTGGCATGACAATCACACTCCATACAGCACCTTTAGCTATAATCCCACTCATAGTCGCAGAGTTTTTTAAATGAGATTTATACCCAGCGATAGAAGAGATAAAACCAGCATCAATCCGCCCAAGCAGGAAATCTGAGTTTAATTTAGCAGGGTAGGATTTGCGCAGGTTGATAAAGTATTTAAATCCTGAAGTACTTGGATAGGATTTGATAAATACATCAAAGGGCGCTAGATTAAGATAATCAATTTTTCCAAAACGCATAAAGCCCCCTTGTTTGGTATAATGGAAAAGATTATAGTTTTTTTGGGATAATAAAATGGTCTTACTTACTTTGGCACAAATTAGCAAACAGTTTGAACACAAAGTTATTTTAGATTCTATAAATTGCACGATAAGAGAGGGGGAGCGTGTAGCAATTATTGGGCAAAATGGCAGTGGTAAGTCCACGCTTATTAATATACTTGGTGGTGAGCTAGAAGCAGATTCTGGTGAGCGTATGCCAAGACAGGGCTTGCAAATACTCACCCTCTCTCAAAGTCAAAAATTTGATCCAAATATTAGCGTGTATGAAGTGTGTGAGCAGAGCTTATCAGACTTGCGCCATGCGCACAAAAGGCTTTCTGAGCTTGAAAGAGAGCTGGTTTTATCCCAAGATAAGATGCTTTTAGAAGAGCAGGCAGAATGGATTGACTTCATCACCCAGCATAATGCGTGGAATCTAGAAGAAAAAGTCTATGAGATATTGCATCATTTTAATTTAGAAAGTCTCAAAAATAGAAGGGCTATTAGCCTATCTGGAGGGGAGCAAAAGCGCCTAGCTTTAGCAAGCATCTTGCTTAAAAAAGCAGATTTATTTATCCTAGATGAGCCTACTAACCATCTTGATGTAGAGAGTGTGGAGTTTTTAGAAGAGCAGATTTTAAGTCTTAAATCAGGCGTGGTTTTTATCAGTCATGATAGGTATTTTATCGACCGTCTGGCTCATAGGATTATTGAAGTAGATTCTGCTAGGCTTACTAATTTTTCTGGTGGTTATCAGGACTATTTGAGTGCCAAGGAGCAGATTTTAAAAAATCTATCCAAAGAACATGAGAATCTACTCAAGCTACTTAAAAATGAAGAAGCATGGCTAGCACGTGGTACACAGGCTAGGCGTAAAAGAAATGAAGGCAGAAAGGCTAGAGTTTTAGAGCTTCGCACTAAGGCTAAAAATAATCCATCCATAATACGCAAAATGGCGCTAGAACTGCAGCGAGAGCAAAACAATATACCCCAAAATCAACCAAAAAATAATAAAAAAATGCTTTTTGAGCTAGAGAATGTAGGCAAAAAAATCGAAGATAAAATACTTATTGATTCTTTAAATCTTAGAATCTTGCAAAAAGATAAAATAGCCATTGTAGGTAAAAATGGAAGCGGCAAATCCACGCTTTTAAAGATGCTTATAAAACAGGAAAAGCCAAGTTCTGGGAAGATCTCATATGGGGAGATTAGCATTGGCTATTTTGATCAAAATAAATCCATGCTTGATGATGATAAAACATTGCTTGAGATATTTTGCCCTAATGGCGGAGATCATATCGAGGTATATGGGAAGAGTATGCATGTTTATGGCTATTTGAAAAATTTCTTATTCCCTAAGGAGTTTTTAACCCAAAAGATCGCCTCTTTGAGCGGTGGAGAGAAAAGTCGCGTGGCTTTAGCACTACTTTTTACTAAAAAATATGACTGTCTTATCTTAGATGAGCCTACTAATGATTTAGATATTCAAACCATTAATATTTTAGAAGAGCATCTGCGCTTATTTGAGGGTGCAGTCATTAGTGTCAGCCATGATCGGTATTTTGTAGATAAGATTGCTGATAAGTTATTAATCTTTCAAGGTGATGGTGTGGTGAGTGAGAGTTATGCAAGTTATAGCGAATACCTTGATATGCAAAAAGAAATCGCTGAATATGAAGAGCTATTTGAACAGATGGCGCGCCCAGAGGATTTTGAAGATGAGATCAAAACCCCAGTTAAGGCTGACAAAAAGGCCAGTAAGCTAAGCTATATGGAAAGTCGCGAGCTTGATTTATTGCCAGCTGAGATCCAAGACCTAGAATCTAGAATCAAAGAGATTGAGCTCATGCTTTCAGATCCAGCCCTCTATCAGGCCAAAGGACTTTTAGAGCTATCTAGTGAGCTAGAAGAGCTGAAAAATATTTTGGAAGTTAAAATTTCTCGTTATTTTGAGCTAGAAGAAAAGCGCGCTAATCTATAAATTTTTAAAATTTCTGCTACAATTGACAAAAACTCAAGCAAGCTTAGGAGCCCGCGATGTTTGGTAGCAAATTAAAAAAAGAATTCTTAGAATTAAAAAAACGTAATTATTATTTGGAGAATCTAATAAAGGGTATCCGTGACTGTATGGCAGGAGCAGTATTAGAGCCTGATGGCAAGATCTCTGTAGTCAATGAAAATTTTATGCGGATCTTTAATTTTGAGGCTTCTAGTTTACAAGGACGTAACTTTGAAAGTCTTATTCATCCAAAATCTTTAAAAAATATTCAAATGATTAAAGAAAAGATCGCTTTAGGGGAATCTCAAACTTTTCTTATTCGTTTTGTCGCGCCAAAAAATGATTGCATTTATCTTGAAACAAGTTTCATACCACTAAAAAATGAAAAAAATCAAGTTTTTAAAGTCGTGGTTTATGCCTATGATGTGAGTGATCGTTGCAATACAGAGCTGAATTTAAGAGGTATGCTTGAGGCGATGGATCATTCTATGATGCGCATTGAATTTGGCTTAGATGGTAAGATTATTGATGTGAATAAAAACTTTTTAAAAACTATGGGCTATGAGTATGATGAGCTTATAGGTAAATCACATTCCATACTTTGTAATGAGGATCCTTCAAATGAGGAGCAAAAAAAGCTTTGGCAAGAGCTGCGTGCAGGGAAGTTTCAATCAGGCATGTATACAGGCATAGCCAAAAATGGCAAGAAAATCTATCTTGAAGCCACATATAATCCTATTTGTGATACTGATGGTAAGATTTTTAAAATTGTAAAATTTGCCTCTAATGTAACTTCTCAGATTGAGCGTGATAGACAGAAAAATCAGCTAGCAAGCGATCTGGTAAAGCGTAATGATGAGCTTACTTTTGAAGGCAAAGAAGTGATAGAAAAGACAACAGAGATTGTCAGATCGATAGCTAAAAAAATGCAGACTAGCTCTGATTTGGTCTCTTCGCTTAATGCCCAGTCTGATGAGATAAAATCCATCGTCCAGACGATAAAAGATATTGCTGATCAGACAAATTTACTAGCCTTAAATGCAGCGATAGAAGCAGCCAGGGCTGGTGAGCATGGCAGGGGCTTTGCTGTGGTGGCTGATGAGGTCAGAAAGCTAGCAGAGCGCACATCCAGATCTATCACAGAGATCACTATGACAATAGGCTCTATCCATGAGGCGACCTCTCAAGTTGTAGATTCTATGAATGCTTCTATCACAGAGGTGGAAAATAGCGTAAAACTTGCCAATGAGGCAAAAGATTTTATGGATAAAATTCGTACTAGTTCAGAGGAAATGGCAAATACCATTTCTCTATATTAAGGGGGTGTTGTGGAGATAGTAGATCGCTTCACTCGGACACGTTTTTTATTTGGAGAGGATTTTAAGCTTTTTAGTAAGGTAAGGGTCGCTATTTTTGGCATCGGTGGTGTAGGGGGTTTTGCATTAGATTCTTTATATCGTGTGGGTATCGGGCATGATGGTGGAGAGATTTGCATCATTGATAAGGATGTCTTTGATGTGACCAATCAAAATCGCCAGATTGGCTCAGATTTTGTAGGTGAGGATAAGGTAGCGACTTTAGCTAGAATCTATCCTGGCATACGCGCTATTAAAGCTAGAGTAGATTCTGATTTTATTGCAAGTTTTGATTTTAATGGCTATGATTATATCATTGATGCGATTGATGATATTGAGGCTAAGGTACTTTTGGCTAAGGCTTGCGAGCATTTTGCCTATGGGCGTTATATTTGTTCTACTGGCAGTGCTAAAAAGTTAAATCCTCTTGAAATACGCGTAGATAGCATTTGGAAGAGTTATGGAGATAAGTTTGGGCGCAAACTTAGAGATAGTTTGAAAAAGGCAGGTTTTAAAGGCAGGTTTAAGGTTATCTTTAGCCCAGAGCCCCCAAAGTGTAAAAGATTAGGAAGTTTTTCGGCTGTGACTGCGAGTTTTGGCTTGCAGATAGGCTCTGAAGTCGTACGTGATATTTTAGATTCTAAAAAGGAGTAAAAATGTTAGAAAATCCACTAAAAAATGTTGTTTATAAAATGTTTGAAGATGAAGAAGATGATGGATTTGATGAGGGGTTTGAAGAGGATGAAGATGATGGATTTGGCGGATATTATGGCTATGATGATGATGATTATGAAAATCCAGATTTAGATTATGAGGAGTAGGGGTTGAGATTAGAGAAGTTTAAAGCCGCACTTATCCAACATACTATTAAGCCAAGCTTGGATCAGACGCTAAGTTTTATTTCTACGCAGGTTAAAAAGGCTGCCCTAGATGGTGCTAAGCTTGTGGCTTTACAGGAATTGCATAATACACCTTATTTTTGCCAAAGTGAGAATCCTGATTTTTTTGATTTGGAGGATTTTGATTCTAGTATAGATTTTTATAGCACTTTAGCCAAAGAGTGTGAAGTGGTTTTAGTCACTTCATTGTTTGAAAAAAGAAGTGCAGGGCTTTATCACAACACAGCTGTTGTATTTGAAAAGGATGGAAGTATCGCTGGTAAATACCGCAAGATGCATATCCCTGATGATCCTAACTTTTATGAGAAATTTTATTTCACACCGGGTGATTTGGGCTTTGAGCCTATTTGTACTTCTTTGGGTCGTTTAGGAATCTTGATTTGTTGGGATCAATGGTATCCAGAAGCAGCGCGCATCATGGCATTAAAGGGTGCAGAAATTTTGATTTACCCAACTGCTATTGGTTGGTTTAGGGGAGATAGTCAGGATGAAAAAGTACGTCAAAAAGAAGCATGGATAGCTATCCAAAGAGCACATGCTATTGCTAATGGTATACCTGTTTTAAGTATTAACCGTGTGGGCTTTGAGCCAGATATGAGCGGTGTGAGTGATGGTATTTTGTTCTGGGGCGGCTCATTTGGTTTTGGTGCCCAGGGCGAATTGCTCGCTCAAGCTAGTAGTGAGAATGAGGAAATTTTGATGCTAGAAATAGATTTAAAGCGTAGTGAAGAGGTCCGTAGGATCTGGCCTTTCTTGCGCGATAGACGCATTGATTCTTATTCTGATATTTTAAAAAGGTATTGTTTATGAGTATTTTTTTGACTAATCCAGTTGTTTTATCTGTAATTACTATGAGCGTGCTTTGTCTGCTTAGATTGAATGTGTTTTTATCCATTGTGGTGGCTGCATTTATCGCAGGGCTGACTTCGCATATGAGTATTACACATACAATGGATTTGATCATATCAGGTATGAAGGGCAATCTTAATACTGTTACTAGCTATGTATTTCTTGGGATTTTAGCTGTGGCGATCGCGCAGGGCAATCTTGCTAAGGTGCTTATTTATCGATTAACTTCTATGCTTGGAAAAAAACGATATTTCTTTTGCTTTTTTATTGCTTTTATTGCCTGCTTCTCGCAGAATCTAATCCCCATTCACATTGCTTTTATCCCGATTCTTATCCCGCCACTTATTGGTCTTATGAATGCCTTAAAGATTGATAGACGTGCTGTGGCCTGTGCATTGGCTTTCGGTCTAGAAGCACCTTATGTGTGTATACCTATTGGTTTTGGACTTATCTTTCATACGATTATTAGAGATCAGATGATTCAAAATGGTATTCCAGTTAGCATTAGCGATATTGCTGGTGTGATGTGGATTGGCGGTGTAGGTATGCTTATAGGGCTTATTGTAGCTATCTTAGTGCTTTATAGGAAGCCTAGAGATTATGGTGATTTAGATAAGGCTTATGAGGTTTTGGGTGAAGTGCGTATGGAAAGAAGAGATTATCTTACCTTATTGGCTGCTATAGTTGCTTTTGGTATTCAGATCTTTTCATCTTCATTACCACTTGGTGGATTTGTGGGCATTATGCTTATGATCGCTTTTGGTGTGATTAAATGGCGTGAGATGGATGGTGTTATTGATAGTGGTGTGAAGTCTATGGCATTTATTTCATTTGTGATGCTTATTGCTACTGGTTATGGCGAAGTCTTAAAGGAATCGGGCGCTGTAAAGGAGCTTGTAGAGGTTACAGCAGGTCTTGTCTCTGGTAAATTCGGAGGAGCTTTTTTAATGCTCTTTATTGGACTTTTAATAACAATGGGTATTGGCACTTCATTTGGCACCCTACCAGTGATTGCAGCCTTTTATTGTCCATTGTGCATGGAGCTTGGGTTTAGTGCGAGTGCTAGCATTTTGCTTTTAGGTGTTGCAGCAGCACTTGGAGATGCAGGCTCACCAGCAGCAGAGACGACCATAGGACCTACTGTAGGACTAAATATTGATGGCAAACATAATCACATTTGGGATACTTGTATACCGACATTTTTAGCCTATAATGTACCTTTATTTATCTTTGGACTTATAGGAGCGATGATCCTAGGCTAGGTAAAAAGACCTCTTTTGGGGTCTTTTTACACCTTTACACCTTTACACCTTTATTCCTTTATTCCGTGTTATTGGGGAATGCTTTTTGCTTCATCTGCAGTAGATTCTAAGGTTTTGGACCATAAAGGCGCTAAAACTATTTTCGATTTTAATAAAAACTTAATAATTTTGCCTATGAATTTAGATAAAATTATTAATAATATTATAGAAGTCTTAAGGAAATGGAATTATGAGACTTAGCGGCAGGAAGTCCTTTATAGCATTGTCTCTTGTGGGTATGCTTACACCTCTAGGTGCGCAGCAAAATGGTTTTGATAATACTAATGACCCTAAAAAAGAAGTTACTGTTGGTACGGCTACAGGTGGGGATAAGCTTGTAGGTAATATCAAGACTGATGGGCAAGGATCAAAAACTGTCGTTCATTTCCTAGGTAGCTCTTCTATGGAGGGTGGTCAGATTAGCGCAAGTGCTACTAATGGTGGCCAAGGCGCAGCTGGTGCAGGTGCTATCAATGAGGTGCATCTAGAGGGTAATTCTGTTTTAAAGCTTACAGCTAGTGCGGCAAATGGTGGGGGTGCAGGTGGTGGCGCTGGTGCTATCACTCCTGCTTACTCCATCCTAGCTCAAAACAAAGGTGCTCAAAATATCATCAGCGATATCACCACAGGCACAGCCACTGGATCTATAGCTGGTGCTATCTCAGCACTTAGTGGCGGGGTCAATACGATCTTTAACCTCCGTAACCACGATGTCTCAGGACCTATCATCGCTGCTGGAGAAGGGTCTAAGAATGATATCAAGTTTGATTCTGGTACGACCTTTAAAAGCTATATCTCAGCTATCAATGGCGGGGTAAATACCATCGAGCTAAATAATGGCGCGAAGTTTGATACCAATGGATCAAAAGAGCCTACTACAGGTGCGAGCATCCTAGCTGATGGTGCTTTCAAACCAGCTAATGGCGGTGCAGGGGCTGGCGGTAACGGAGCCCAACAACAAGGAGCCAAGCCTTCATCAAATACTATCACAGGGACGAGCACAGATGCTGGTATGATCACAGGTAATATCCTAGCGCAAAATAGTGGGACAAACACCATCACACTCACAGGACTAAAGGTAAATGGAGATCTAGAGGCAGGCCCTGGTGGGTCAAATATCATCACGCTAACTAATGGCTATCTAACCAATATCCGCACCAAAGGCGTAGGCTCTAAAAATACCGTCACGCTAAATGGTGATGCGACTATCAAGGGCTTCATCACTAACTCTGAAACCGTGCTAGATACCGAAGGGAGTAATACCATCGTCCTAAATGATACCTCCCATCTTGACTTGCACAGTAAGCATGGCAATGGTGCTGGTAATACAGATGATTCTGCAATCTTCACTTCCAAAAAGACGCAAAATACCATCTCTGGCAACTCCACTGGTAGCCATCAAATCACTGGTAACATCACAGCCAAATCTGAAGGTAAAAATACCATCACTCTAACCACCCTAAGCATGACAGGAAATATCAATACTGATGGTGGTGTCAATGAGATCAACCTCGGTGTAGTAGGCAATAAGAATCAATCCACCATCAAAGGTCAAATCATTGCTCAAAATGGTGATTTTGATCCAAAAGGTCAGGCCAATGGCGCTGGGATCAATAAGGCTAAAAAAGGCCTTAATCAAATGGAGCTACTTAATGTCAAGATCGATGGTGGCGTTGAAGCTAAGACCAAGGGTCAGAATGTCTTAAATCTCCGTGATGTGGATGTCACTGGAGATATCACAGCAGAAAATGAGGGGAACAACCATCTAGCATTGGGTAATGGTGGCCTAGAAGCTAGGATAGTAGGAGCGATCAGGGCTAAGACCAATGGTACTAATACCATCGAGTTTAATAACGGCTATTCTAATGGAGGAGTCTTTGCTGAAGGTAAGGATGCTAAAAACACCATCACTCTAGGTAATGCCACCTATACAGGCAAGGTAAAGTCAAATATCACTGCCACAGATAGTGGTGAGAATGACATCTCTATCCAGTCAGTAAACCTCACAGGATCTATCATCGCAGAGAAGAAAGGGCAAAATAAGATTGAAGATAAAAATCCTTTCAACGCACCATCTAAGATAGAGGGTGGTATCGTCGCAAAAGATCATGGGACCAACACCGCCACTTTGAAAAACATCACGATCACAGATGGTATCACAGCTGAAGGAGAGCAGGCTAAAAATACCCTCACCCTAGGTGATAAGCAAGATGGCGTGATCACAAGCAATATCACTGCCAAGGCTAATGGTGAAAATGATATGACTTTCAAAGATCATCTCTCACTTTTTGGTGATATCACGGCTGAGAAGGGTGGGAAAAATACAGTCAAAGAAGATCAAGCTACTAAAACCCAGAGCTTCATCCAAGGTCAGATCCTAGCAGATGGCGGGGAGAATACCATCACCCTAGCAAATACTCGCATAGTAAATGGCATCACAGCTAAGGGTACTGGTGCTAAAAATACTATCACTATATCAACTACAGATAATACCGCAGCACTCTATGCTAATCTCACTGCTACAGATGGCGGGGCTAATACCGCCACTCTAGGTGGCAATGGCGCAGGGAATCCCCCAGCGCAGAATCAATCTGGCATCCTAGATGGATCGGTTAAAGCCGAGGGTAATGGTTCCCAAAATACACTTACCCTAAATAACTCCTCTATCTTGCGTAATGGCGCGATCACAGCTGATGCTTCTAAAAACACTGGCAATGGCACGACTACCAATACCATCACGCTAAATAATACCTCATCCATAGCGCTCCAAGCACCTGTGAATGATGGCATCCTAGGCTATGCAGTCTATGCAAATGGCAAGGGTGCGAAAAATACTATCGAAGATAAAAATGGCGGTGCTAAAAATACGATCAATGGCTTCATCGTCGCTGATAGTGGTAAAGATGAGAATAATCAAAACGCTACCAAAGCACAAAATGAAATCACGCTAAAAGATCTCACCTTAACTGGAGATATCAATGCCTATAATGGCGGGGATAATACCCTAAAACTCACTACCGCATCGCTCACTGGAAATGTCCTAGCCCAGATAAAAGCGACTAATAACATTGAGTTTCAAGATAATGCAAAGGCGACTATGAAGGGTACTTTCGCCGTAGATGGTGGTGGGGTCAATACAGTGACTTTAAAAAATGGCGCTACTTTTGATATCGCTTCAGATAACAATGCCCAAGCCTTCCAGGCTACAGGCGATGGGTCTAAAAATATTTTCAGAGAAGTAAATGCTAATGGGAATACTTCTGGCTCTATCACTGGAGATATCTTTGCTACACGAAAGGCAGAGAATGAGATCAAGGTGCGTGCTTTAAGCATCGATGGTAATGTCATAGCATGGGGCGGGACTAATACTATTGAGATCGGGAACAATGGTGGAAACAATCAGGGCACAGCGCCTAAGCCAGGACTTCTAAAAGGGCATATCGCTGCTAGCTCTGCTCCTACGCTAGAGTTTGGCAATATGGACTCCAAAAATGCGATCACGCTCAATGGTAGTGCTAGCATAGAGGGTAGCATCGAGGCTCAAGGCACGACTGCTGAGATGAAAGCAAGAAATGAAGTCACACTAAATAATACTTCTAAACTCACTCTAAAAGGCACTGCCATCACTGACAATCAAGGTGCTGCGCTAGGTACAGGTAATGATGCGATCTTTTCAGAGACACTCCAGGCTTATAATAAGATTGACGATAAGGGTAGTGGGGAATCTAGCATCACCGGAAACATCTATGCTAAAAGCAACAGTGTAGATCCAGGCCAGATAAAAAACATAGATAGTGGTAATGACATCACGCTAAAAAAAGTCAATATGACAGGAAGTATCATCGCTGATGCTTCGGGTAAAAATGTCATCAAGTTTGGCGAGGAGGGCGCTAGTTTAGTGGGTGATATCAGCGCAAAAGAGCAGGGGACAAACACCATCACCTTTGGCGCTAGTAATAAAACTTCTAGCATACAGGGGAATATCAGCGCTACAGATACAGCTACAAACACACTGACCCTCACAGATACTAGTGTCAACAAGACAGATGGGGCGAACTACTCCATCTTAGCTACGACTAAAAATGCAGCCACTACATCTAATACTTTCACGCTCAATGGTTCAAGCTCTATAAGCAATACAGCCATCCTAGCTACCCAGACTGCTACTGCTGGTATAGCTAAGGGGGATGATTCAGCTAAAAATGCGCTTACATTAGGTGGGTCTTCATCCTTGCACCTAGTGGCAAACCCAGCTGGCGAGGACCCAGCTGCAGCCATCCTAGCTAAAGGCCTCTATGCAAACAATAAGATCGAGGATAATGCTAGCTTAACCAATGGTGCTACTAATAGCATCTCTGGTGATATCCGCGCTGATGGAGAAAATGCCAGCAATGACATCACGCTAAAAAAGATAGAGATGACAGGTGGTATCATCGCTGATAATAAAGCTAAAAATACGATCAACTTTGCAAGTGCGGGTGGTAGCCTCACAGGAAATATCACTGCTTCAAATAGCTCTAGCAATACCATCACCTTCGGCCAGACACCAGCGCAACAACCTGCTACTACGGCTACTATCGATGGTAATGTCACTGCCTCTAGCATCTCTAGCAATACCATCACGCTAAACTCCACGACTATGAATGCACAGGCTGGCAGAAACTATCTGATCCTAGCCTCTGCCACAGAGCAAGATAATGGCACCACGCAAAATACCATCACTCTAAATGGTGCTTCTAGCATCCAAAACACTGCTATCTCTGCTACCCAGCAAGTGCAGATCGGACCAAATGCAAATATCACTGATAAAACCCCTACCAAAAATGATGTGAAGCTAGAGGGGAGCTCTTTTTTAAGCTTGGTGGCCAATGCTGCTAATGCAGCTACAGGTGGTGATGGCGTAGACTATGCAGGTGGTGCTGCAGTGCTTGCTAGCGGCTTATATGCGCAAAATACCATCACAGATAATGCCACTGGCTCTAATATAATCACTGGTGATATCGTGGCCAACTATGGCGCAGCTAAAAATACCATCACGCTTAAAAAGATAGCCATGACTGGTAATATCATCGCTGATAATAATGCTAGCAATCACATCACTTTTGGTAATGGCACTAAGGATAGTGGCACTTTCTATGGAGATATCGCAGCCTACACTCGCAACTCAGAATCCAAAAATGAAGTGACATTTAGCGGGATGAAGATAGGTGGAGATGAGGTGCGTGGTATCATCGCTACTAATGATGCACAAAAAGATGGCGGGGTAAATGCTATCAGCCTAGATAAAGAATCTAGCCTAAGTAATATGTATATGAAATCAACCGGCCTCAAGTCTAATAACAAGATCACACTAAAAGATGCTAGCTCCTCTATCGCGCTAAAAGCAAATAATGAAGATGGCAATGCGATGTATGCTAAGGATGAACAATCTAGCAACACCATAGAGATAGCTAATGGTATCTCTAGCACTGCAAACCATAGCATCACAGGGAATATCACTGCAGAGGAGAAAGGCTCTAATACCATCACCCTAGCTAATCTAAATATCGATGGTAGCATCAGTGCGACCAATGCGACTAATACTGTGAAAATCACCACTAAGGGCGAGATCAAAAATGCTGCTATCACTGCGACTAACGCCGGAACCAACACCCTTGAAAACCTCAAAGAGACATCACTATCTGGCAGTCTTATCAAAGCGGCTAATAAAGATTCCAAAAATACGATTAGCTTTGAAGAAAAGTATGCGATCAACCTCACGGCTGTAGATGGCGATGCGATCCTAGCAGATGATTCTGGTATCAATACTATCAAAGGTGGCAAGGAAGCTGTAAATAACACAAGTAATACCATCATCGGAAACATCACTGCTAGCAACAGTGGGAAAAATGAAATCACGCTAAATAGCCTCACACTAACTGGTAATATCAATGCTAGTAATAAGGGGACAAATAATCTAACCTTTGGCGAGGATAGTAAGACTACAACTATCACTGGTAATACCACTGCCACTGATGCGACTAACACGATCAAGATCATTGCTGGTACACAGGAAGGAAATATCAGCGCCCTCCAGACTGATGCGACTAATATGATCTCTTATGAAAAAGCCTCTGAGCTAAAAAACTCCATCATCCTAGCACAGGGTGCTGAAATCAAAAACGAACTCACTCTAAAAGATAGTGCTAAGATCACAGGCTCTAGCCTGCAGGCTATCAAAGAAGGCGAGGCTCTAAAAGCTAGCAGAGATGGCCAAGCTGCTACCCCAGGTCAAGATGCTACGCAAGATGGCACTCAAGGTGGCCAAGCAGATGCAGGCCAGGGTGGTGGCGATGTAAATGGCGGTGATGCGGGCGATGTAGGAGCTGGTGATACAGTCACACCACCTGCACCAAAGGTCGCTACCGCGGCTAATGTCGTGACTTTTGAAGGTCAGGATGGTAGCTTTGCTTTTGTAAACTCCAAAGATGAGCGCAACTCGGCTGTATATGCACAAGGAGAAGGCGCTAGCAATGTAGTAAAAGCCCATAAAGGTACTATCACTGGTAATATCATCGCGCGTGATGGCGGGAAAAATACCCTCACTGAAGTGACAAATCTAAGTATTGATACTGGCTATGTAGAGGCAGATGGCAACTCTGCGCTAAATGATATCAAGATAGATAATAGCACTGCGCAAGCAGGTACACCACCTGCCACAGGTAACTCTATGAAGCTAACAGCTAATCCTATCACAGGTGCTGCTATCACAGCCACTACTGCGCAAAATAAGATCAACCTGATCCTAGGTGAGCATAGCATCACAGGAAATATCACATCCTATGATGGTGGGAAAAATGATATCACCTATAGCCTGGGTAATGGTGGGCAAAATCAGGGTAATACTGCCACAGAAGGCCTAAAGATAACAGGAGATCTCTACTCTTCAGGTGATGCTGCGCAAAACAACCTAACTCTAGAGGGTGGCTCTAAGCTAGAATCTAAAAGCGTGATCTCTAAAGATGCTGCGACTAATACCATCAAGTTTCAAAATGATAATAATGGCACAGGCACAAATAAATCTAGCGGGACTTTCACCATCACTAATACTGATGGCACCCAAGCTTTGCTAGCTAGCGGCTGGAAGGCTACCAATACCTTTGAAAACTCAAATGAGACAAATGCATCTACTATCAGCGGGGATATCATCTCTCTTGATGGCGGGATCAATATGCTTGAGAAAGTCGCCTATCTCACTATCAAAGATGGCTCTGTGCAGGCCAAGGGCGATAGCTCGACAAACTCTATCATAGTAACTGACAAGTCTAGCGTCACACTAAAGTCTGATAGCGCGAAAAATGCAGTCTATGCCACTGGTTTTGAAGCTAAGAATACGATAAAAGACAATGGTACATCTAGTGTACAAAATGCTATCACAGGAAATATCAACGCAGATAATGGCGGACAAAATACCATCACGCTAAAAAATCTACAAACCACGGGGAATCTCATCGCCACAGATGCTGGGACAAATACTATCACTATCGGTGAGGTGCAGGGCACTGGCGGTGGCGCAGCAGGCGGTGGAGCCGGAGGAGCTGGCGGTGGTGCTGGTGGTGTAGGCGGCGTTGGAGGAGGTGCTGCTGCACCATCTTCTTCTTTTGCAGGGGCGCTAAGTGCTAGTGGGACAGACGCGGCCAATACACTTACTATTGGCAAAGATGTGAGCCTCACTTTAAGCAAAGATGAGACTACAAATAACAATGTCATCTATGTATCTGGCACAAATGCTAAAAATACAGTAACTGACAATAGTGGCAAGGAGACAAAAATCACTGGTGATATCCGTGCTGAAAGCAAAGGGGGTAATACCATCACTATAGGTCAAGCGACCTTTGCTGGGGATGTGTATGCACTCTCTGGCGGGACTAATACAGTGACCTTTGCTAAAGGAAGTGTAGCGGCTAAAGATCCTACTGCTACTGGTGTGCTGACACAAAAGATCACAGCAGATGGTGCTAACTCTATAAATATCCTAAACTATAATGATACAAACTTTGCTAGCGGGGTGATGGTGGCTGATCATGGTGGTGAGAATAGACTATTCTTAAAACTACCGCAAAATGCTGGTACTGGCCAAGGTGGTCAGGGCACTGGCCAGGCAAATGCAGCTGATCCATTGCGCCTAGATATCACCACAGGTATGGATGCGAACAATAAGGCTGTGGCAGAGGGTGTGAGCGCTGCAGAGGCTAGAGTGACTTATACAGGCGGTGATACGACTGTAGTCTTTAGCCAGACTAAGAGCTCTGGAAATAACACTGGTGGAGATATCACCGCGACAGCTTATAGTGATGGCGTACTTTTGACCCTAGATGCTAATAGCGCAAATGATATCTTTAAAGATTTCCGTGATTTGCAAAGCTTTTTTACTAACTTAGCTACTACTTATATGAAAGATAAGACTCACTATAGCGTCTCTGGAAACTATGTAGGTGCTATGAATTTCTTAAAAGAAAGTGGAGCAGGTCAGAATCAAGTCGTGACCCTAGATCTAGAGAAAAACTCCTCTCTAATCGCTAAGATCTATACAAACTCTACTGGATCACTCACGCTTAATATGAAGCAGGGTAGCAAATGGGTGGTCACTCCTACTACAGCAGGCTCTGGTGTCGTGCTAGAGAAGCTCTCTGGGGATAGTCTAGAGAATAAGCGTGCAGATGTCAAGGATACATTGCGCGAGCAGACTACCATCATCGACCTGGCTACAGGTGGCTATGCTACAAAGTATGGCGTGTATAAAAATGAGCATACAGCCTTGACGCTAAATAATGTAGAAAAGCTAGATGGAGCAAATTTCCGCGTGTTTGCTGATATCATCAATCGCAAAAGTGATACGATCCATGTGCTTAAGGCAGGAAATGGCAATGGTAATGGGAATCAAAAAGATATCTATTTGCAGGCATACTATACAGCTGATTCTTTGCGTAAGGCGATGGATTATAGCTATGATGATACAAACTCTACAAATAATACTCTAGTAGCTAGCGTGGACACAAGTGCTAAAACTAATTTTAGCTTTAATATCAGCGAGCCTAGTACTGTGGAGCAGGGGTATTTGCTTGTCACGACAGAGTTTATCAAAAAAGAAGAGGATAAGACACCTCTAGCTGGCACTACTAATGGCACTACAGGCAAGGTGGATAACTACTATATCAAGGGCTATAGCGCTAAGATCAAACCAAAAGAGGTAGACAACTCTTATGGTATCGTCTCTGTAAACTACCTTGTATGGCTAGCTAATACTAATAATCTTAATAAGCGTCTAGGTGAAGTGAGAGATGCAAGCTATGGGCATGGTCTATGGGTGCGTGGCTATGGCGGGCAGATCATGCAGGATCAAGGCATCGCTGTGACTAATAACTACATCTCTACGCAGCTAGGCTATGACTTTGGCTTGCCGATGAGAAATGGTATGCATATCATCGGCTTTGTCTTTGGCTATGGTAGCAATGATCTAAAATCAAGCAACTGGAAGATGCAGTCTACCTATCTAAGCGGCGGGATGTATTATTCTTATGTCAAAGATTCTGGCTTTTATTCAGATACGATCGGACGCTATGATTATATTGATACGACCCCACTTGGTATAGATGACTTCAAGTCTCATATGATAAGCTCTGTGATCACTCTTAGCCAAGAGTTTGGCTATCGTGCGTATTTTGATACTAAGAAGCGCTTCTTCTTTGAAGGGCAGCTAGAGGCTGTGGGTGGCTATATGAAGGGATCTAGCATCTTGCAGACTAGATCTTCTTTGGCAGATGCGCAGATCAAGTCAAGCATGCCAAATAGCTTTGTCTTCCGCGGGATCGCTGGAGGTGTGCTAGGCTATAGGATCAAGTCAAGGAAAAATCAGACCGATCTACGCCTAGGGGCTAGCTATGTGGCTGACTATGCGCTAGGCAAGATGGAGCTAGATGTGGGCGATGGTATCGCTAAGGATAGTAGACCACTTGGCTTTAACCAAATGGTGATGGCAAGCCTAGGGGTCAATACGATGCTAACAGAGCATTTGCGTATGTATTTTGACTTTGAGATGGGCTTCATGGGCAAGCGCATCAACCAAAACTATTTGGCCAATGTCGGTATCCGCTATAGCTTTGGTACAAAGAGACGTGAGAGCACATTTGGTGAGGTGAGCACAGAGGAGAGCGCAGACTTTAAGACGCTCAATATAGAAGCGCCTAAGGTCAAATGCGCAGGCTGCAATCCTGAATCTGGATTCTACCTTGAGGTGGTAAAGCTGCCTAGTCCAAATGCTGGCGTGGCAAACTATCTGGCTAGATCTGGTAACTATAGGACACATACTAGCCAAGATGGTCAGGCGACTTATTATGTAGGACCATTTAAATCATTAAAAGAAGCGAAGGCAAAACAGCCTGAAATAGATAAAATAGTACAAACACTAATGAGAAATCCAAGTGCAAGTGCTGGGATCTATAAGATCAATAACAAGGCTAAGAACTAAGGGAGTGGCGTGATGAGGTCAGGTAGGCCATCAGGAGTGGGGATAGAGAAATTAAGGGGAGCTAAGCACCTTTCTATGGTCGCTTATTTGGCTCTTGCCCTAAGCCCTGCTAGCGCCGCACCCGAAGCAGCTAAAAGCGTAGATAATAATAGCGAACCTGATAAACAGCTTGAGTTTACCGGGAATCTTAGTCAGGGGCATATTAAAACTGAGGGGATAGATTTTAAAGCTCACGTGCCACATAAGACCACTATCCAGTGGGCAGGATCTTTAGTCCAAGGAAGTATAGAGGCTAGTCTTGGTGGGAGGAATGTTATCACCTTTTCAAGTGGTGGTATTGTAAGTTCATCAGTTGATGCAGATGTCGGATCAAATACAATCACCTTTGATGGAGCGTCATTTTTTGGCATCACGACACTAACTGCTAGCAATGGTGGAAGCAATACTATCACTGATAATCGCGATGGTGCTGGGGCTACTGCTAGTACACTAAATACGATCACGGCTAATACTAGTAGTGCTAATACACTTATAGGTCTCAAAAATACTACCACATCCACAGTGAGTGCAGCTGGTGGTCAAAATGCCATCACACTAGATAAATCCTCTAAAATCGGCACAACACTTGAAGCTGCAGATGGTGGGGCAAATACCATCGTGCTAAATAGTGATGCAAAGTTTCAAAATACGGATATAAAAGCTAGTGGTAGTTCTGCCAAAGCTTCTAAAAATAATATTTCTGGAGATAGTAATAATGCAGGTACAATTAAATCTATCACAGCAGAAAATAGCGGGACTAACAATATCAATCTCAAAAGAGTAAGCATCACTGATATCAATGCCAAAAGCGCTGGCAAAAACACCATCAACCTATCCACAGGTGGGGATATAGGCAATATCATCGCAGATGGCGCAGGTGCTAGTAACACTATCACACTAGATGGCACATCTAAGATCACAGGCTATGTGCTAGCAAAAACTGGAGGCATAAATACTATCACGCTAAATGGCGCTTCTAGCTTCAGCCCGACTATTGCCTCGCAGACTACAAATGGCGGGAATAACACTAATGCCACAGCCTCCATCCTCGCTACAGGCAGTGGGTCTAGCAACACCATCACAGGTGATACCACCAATGCGGGGAATCTAAAATCTGGCATAAGCGCGATAGATAGCGGGAAAAACACCATCACCCTAAGCAAGCTAGATATCAATGGAGATATCATCGCAAACTCCAAAGGGACAAATACCATCACGCTAAAAGCTCATGGCTCTAGCAAAAATATCACGGCTAAAGATACAGGCTCTAAAAATACAGTAAGCATGATGGATGGCACGGTTAGTGGGAATATCACAGCAAGCGATGCTGGAGTAAATAATGTGAGTGTCTCTGGTAATGGTGATAGGATAAAGGGTAATATCGAGGCTGATACAAAAGGGAACAACTCTCTTACCTTAAGCCAAGGAGCGCTGATCACGGGGCATGTCTCTGCTAAAAATGGTGGGACAAACACTATCATTCTAAATAATAACTCTGGCTTTAAAAATACGCCAAATACTGCGCAGGGCACGACTGCAGTGGTAAGGGCAGGGATCCTAGCCACAGGAGCTGGTAGTAAAAATAATATCAAAGCAAATACTGCAAACTCAAGCTCAGGCACGATAATAGGGGATGTGAGGGCGACAGATCAAGGAAGCAATGTTATCGATGTCAAGAAAATCTCTATTGATGGGGAGATACTAGCAGATAATAAGGGACAGAATGATATCACGCTAAACTCTGGTGGCTATGTAAGCAAGATCACTGCTAGTGGAGAGGGGAGTAAAAATAAATATCTGATGGGGAGTCTAGGCGGGGGCAATCCAACACAGATCAAAGATGCTATCACAGCTGATAAGAAAGGTGTGAATGAAATAGAGGCTGTGGGGCTATCTAGGATCAATGGCACAATCACTGCAAAAGGGGGTGGTAAAAATACGATCACGATGCAAGAAAGCACGATGGCTACTAAAGAAGTGCTAGCAGAATCTGGTGGTACCAATACATTTACCATGAATGGCAAAGCAAAGCTAACAGGCAGCACCACTGCTACGGGGAAAGATTCTAGCAATACCTTCACTCTTAAAAACACTGCTGAGGTGAGTGGCGCAGTGCTGGCTAAAGAAAACGCATCTAATAGCTTTGATATGCAAGATAGCTCTGTGGTATCAGGGAGCATCACAGCCACTGGTAATGGCACAGCAGCAGGTAGTGAATCTAAAAATACCCTCACCATGAAAGGTAGCTCATCTGTATCTGGCTTCATCTCTGCGACAGGGAACTATGGGCAAAATACATTGACCCTAGCAGATACGGCTTTTCTTGATCTGCATAAAGGGCAAAATGACACAGCCCTCTATGCTAATGGATCAGAGACAGCGACAAATACGATCACAGATAGCGGCTCTGGAGCCAATAAGATCGAAGGTAATATCGTAGCTAGCAATAAGGGGAAAAATACCCTTACGCTAAATAGCCTCACACAAAATGGTAGCATCCTAGCAGAGACAAGCGGACTAAATACGATAAAAATCAGCTCTAAGGATAAGAAAACAGAATCTACCATCACAGGAAATATCACTGCCACAGGTGGTAATGGCGGAAGTACTACAGCGCCAAATACCAAAAATATCATGGAGTTTTATGATACTTCTATCATAGGGGATATGACAGCTATTAAGGCTGGTGGGCATAATGAGCTAAAGCTCTATGGGGGTAACTCAAATGGCATCTTTAGCGCTACAGAATCTGGTACTAATACTATCTATATGGGAGATAGCACCCACAGGGCTAGTCTCACCGGTCATATACAGGCAGATAAAAGTGGGAAAAATACCATCACGCTTAGCAATACTGATATCACAGATGGGATCATCGCAAATGAGAGTGGGGAGAATGATATCAGCATCGATGCACCAGAGGATAATCAAAGCCATAGTGATATCACAGCAAATGCCAAAGGGAAAAATAAAGTCACCTTCAAGGCGCCAGGAGGAGCTGGAGGAGCTACTGGTGGCACACCAGGTGCCGGGGCGAATACAGGCCTAGTAGGAAACATCCTGGCAAATACTGGTGGAGAGAATACTATCACTGATAAAAGTAGTAATACCAAATCCATCCTCACAGGGCGCATAGAGGCAAATGGCAAGGGTGCGAAAAATACAATGACCTTTGATAATATGGAAGTGAGTGATCAGATCCTAGCCCAAGATGAGGGTGTGAATAATGTAGATGAGATCAATACTCGCCTCTTTAGCAAAGAGATCAATGCGCTAACCACAGGATCTAACACGATAAAGATCACAGGTGGGGAGCTAGAGACTATAAGGATGAATGCAGAGGGCACGACAGCTAAAAATGCTGTGACCCTAGAGAATAACACAGGCAGCTCACATATCAACTTCCACTATGATGATGCGCTAGATGGTGGAGATGGAGGGGATGAAGTAGGCGGCCTAGATGATCTAGAAGCCATCGATGCACAAAAGACAGTCATCCTAGCTAAAGATGCTAAGGCCACAAATACCATCACAGATAACACTTCTGGCACGGATAATAAGATCAAAGGAAATATCCGCGCGCTAGATGGCGGGGAAAATAACCTCACGCTAAAAAAGGTCACAGAGGAAGGCAAGATCATCGCGCAAAATGATGGTAAAAATATAATCAACTTCGGCTCTACAAATGGACAAAAATCATCCATGAGTGGTGCGCATACGATCTCAAAGATCGGTGAGAATAAGATGACCTTGCACAATCTAGACTTTGAAGGCTCTTTGCAGTCCTTGCTCACAGGCTCTAGCAATGAAATAACACTTGATTCTAACAGTACATTTCAAGGCTATCTAGTAGCCATCACAGATACGGCAAAAGATGCAGGACTAGAAGATAAGATCACAGCAACACCTAAAAATGATGAGGCTAAAAATACTCTAAAGCTAGATGCTAATGCTGCAAATGTGACTGTAAAGCTTAGAGGAGTGCAGGTCAGAGATGCAGCATATAAAAATCGTGGTACAGGCAAAGATGCTATCTATACAGAGGGAGAGAAGGCAAAAAATGATGTTGAAGTCAGCAAAGATGCGACATGGGATATAGATGGAAATATCACAGCCTTTAATGAGGGGACTAATACTTATGACTTTGAAAAAAGGCTGACGATGAAAGGGTCTTTGCACGCAGAAAATAATAAGGCAGATAAAGATAAAAATACAACTAATACCATCACCCTGCATAATGACTCCACTATAGGTGAGGGCTATATCCTAGCTAGGGGTAAGAATACGGCTAATACCTTGACTTTAAATGATACTTCAAAGCTTGAAAAAAGCTATGTAGAGGCTGATGCTACAGGTGGGAATAGCGCTAAAAATACAATAGAGGCTAAGAATACTTCTACCATCTCTCTTAGCGCAGCGCAAAATGGCAATGCAGTGAGTGCAAATGCACAGGGTGGTGAAAATGATATTAAGGGTGATACCACGGGTAAAAATAGCATCACTGGAAATATTTCTGCTAGCACTGCTGGGGTGAATAAAATTAATTTGCAACATTTAAATATATCTGGGAATATCTCTGCTAATAATGCAGGGACTAATACAATTGATGTAACCTCTACAAAAAATGGGACTGTGCAGGATACAGATATCAACCAGATCAAAGGTGATAGGATCCAGGCTTCAGCTGCTAGTGCGAGAAATACACTTAATTTTGCAGATTCTACTCTTAGCTATAAGCAGGTTTTAGCCGATAGCACCGGGGTAAATAATATTGCCATGACCAAGAAATCAAACTTTGATATCAAAAATGCCAATCAAACTGCAATAAGTGCAGATAGTCGCGGTGCTAGTAATACGATAAAAGGAATTACAGGTGAGGTAGATGGGTATATCAATGCTTCTAATTCTGGAAAAAATGATGTGCATAATAGCGATACTCTAAAGATAGCTGAAGGATATGTGCGTGCTATCGGGGCTGATTCTACAAATAATTTGATATCAGATACCACACTTACTATCAATATCACTGGGAAGGATAATGATACCCATGCAGTGTTAGCAGATACTCTAGGTGCGAAAAATACGATCACAACGACAAAATTTAGCGATGGGGAAAATAGCATCACTGGAAATGTCACTGCACGCAACTCAGGTCAGAATGATATAAAAATCGGCAAAACCACTATGCAAGGAAGCCTCATAGCACAGATATCGGGTAAAAATATACTTAATATCGGGAGTCCGACAGGCAAAGATGGCGCAGCTCAAAACCAGACCCCACCAGCCCAGCCAAATAATCCAGCCCAGCCAACCCCACCTATAGATCAACCTCTAGATCCTAATGCCCAGTATGTCCCCACACTACCAGATACCCAGGCTCCAAGCGATGGTGGTAGCTTTAGCGGTGGGGTGTATGCACTAGGTGAGAACTCAGAAAATGAGCTTTATTTCAATGCAGAGAGTCTAGTGACCTTTAGCGCAGATCCAGCCTATGGAGGAGAGCAGAAGGCAGAAAAAGCAAGCAGAGAGACTAGCAATCTCACATCCTTGCCACAGAGCTTTAGCTATGCGATCCTAGCAGATAGCGATCATACTAAAAATATGATTGTAGGTAGAAGCAAGGCTGATTCTAAGATCACATCTGATATTGGCGCGCTAAACTCTGGTGTGAATGATATCTATCTAAGCAATCTTAGCTTCAATGGTATATCTATCAATGCTTCAGATCGTGGGCATAATACGATTATGATTGGCAATGCTAAGAATCTAGACTTTGGTGTGATGAGCGCGGTGGGGGCTGATTCTATCAATACGCTGGTGAGTTATGATTTTGTAAATAAATCTACAGGCAATCAGCGCACAGATGGTGTGGGCACGCTTAGCGGGCTTATGTATGCAGATAACTCTGGAGTGAATGATCTTCGCGTGCGCCTAACAGATAGGAGTCAAATTGCTAGAGTGGATGTCACTACCCTAAGTCTTGCTTCTAATACTTTAGCCGTGCAAAATGTAGATAAGGCAAAAAGTGTGATCCGCTATATTGATGGTAGCACGCAGATCTTGCTAGCAGGGAGCAATACTGCTGATAATGAGGCTAAAAAGCAGATCAAGACTAAAGATACTTATTATGATGGAGTCTTGCTTACTCCAAGTGCAGAAGATGCTAATGAAATGCTTAAAGACTTCCGCTATTTTAGTGGATTGGAGGAGAATAGGGCTTCTGTTGAGATGAGCAATAAGAGTACCTTTAGCTTCGGTGGGGTGTATATTGGTAAGATTGAATTTTTAGATTCTGAAAATACAAACTCTGGTAGTGGTACATCTACGATCAACCAAAATCCAGATGTCACGATAGAGAAAAATGCAGCATTGGCTGCTAGAATAACCTATAGTAATACAGGCAATATGAATGTGCATATGCAAAGTGGTGCGCGCTGGATAGTGTTACCTAGCTCTATTAGCACTTATAATATCAAGCTGCTTGAGGGTGGTGAGGGGATCACTTATGATAAGCAGACAGCATCAACCTCTACTTTTGCTAATCCAAATACGATTATTGATATTGCTACTGGAGGGGTGAACACAAGCTATAGCATCACCAAAGATCCAAACTTTGCTAATCCAGATTCCTATACGAAATTTAATGTAGAAAATACGAAGAATCTAGATAATGTCATCTTCCGTCTCTATACAGATACTGTGGATAAAAAGACAGACCTTATCCACATCAAAGGCGCAGATAAAACAGCCCCAACTCATGATGCCAGACTGCAAGTCTTCTACTCTAAAGACAGTCTTAAAAATGCGACAAAATATAATGAAGGCACTGATAAGATCAAAGTGGCCACTGTGGCTAATGGTGCTAAGGAGAATTTTGGCTTTAATATCGCTGAAGAGACAGAAGTCAAGCAAGGCTATGTGCTTGTAAATACAGAGTTTGAAAAGCGTGTAGAAAAAGAAAGTGGCAAAATGGTGGATAACTACTATATCAAGTCATATTTCTCACGTATGGACCCAGAGGAGGCTAAAAAAAGCTTTAGCGTACTTGGGATAAACTACCTAGTGTATCTAAGCGCGACAAATAATATCAATAAGCGCTTAGGGGAGCGCAGGGAAAAAGATAGGCCTGATAGCTTTTGGATACGTAGCTATGGCGGGAGCAATACACAAAACTATGGCAGTGAGGTCAAAAATACCTATGTAGGCACACAGGGTGGCTATGACTATGGCGTGCGCACTCAAAAAGCGATGCACTATATCGGTGTGGCAGGTGGCTATGCGATGAACTGGGTAAATACTGCTGAGGGCAAGATGGATTCTCAGCTTTTTAGCGGGGCATTGTATTATTCTTATGTAAGGGATAGTGGTGTTTATGTAGATTCTATAGCAAAGTATGATTATATTGATACCAATCCTTATGGAGTGAATAACTTTATGGGCCATATCCAAAGTAGCGCAGTCTCTCTAAGCGAAGAGCTAGGCTATAGAATCTATATGGCCAAAAAGCGTATGTATATGGATATGGGGCTAGAGGGTATCTTTGGTTATTTGCAAGGATTTGAAACATTGCAGGATAATGGATCATCCCAGCTTACAGGTAGGGTGGATAATTTCTATGCTTTGAGGGCAAGGGCTTACTTGACTCTAGCCTATAGTCTTAAGGTTGGTAAAACACAGACTGACTTTAGATTGGGTGGTGCCTATGTAGGAGATTATGCGAATATGAAGTTTGATCTAAAGAGTTTAGATGATGGCTCTAAAGAAAGCTTCAAAACCCCATACAACCAGATGATCATGGCGAGTGCAGGGATCAATGCAAAGATCACTGATGCTTTTAGAATCTATCTTGAAGGTGAGATGGGCTTTATGGGGCAGAGCATCAATCAGACTTGGGCAGCAAACTTTGGTGTGCAGTTTGCCTTTGGGACGACAAAGGATACAGACTTTGGCAGCTTTGATGATGATGAAGAGCTAAGTGTGCGCACTAAAACTATCGATGCGCCTAAGATCCGCTGTGTGGGCTGCAATCCAGAATCAGGAGTCTACCTAGAGCTCATCGTACTGCCTAGATCTAATCCAGCGCTTGATAACTACCTAAAGCAATATAACTATAGGGTGCATAATGATAGCACTACCTCACAGGCGACCTATTATATCGGACCATTTAAGAGTATAGATGAAGCACGTGCGCAGATGCCGACCTTTAGCAAAATAGTCCAGAGCCTAACTAAAAATCCTAATGAAGAAGCAGGGATAGTAAAAATACACAATAAAAGTCGCAGCTAAGATTCTAAAAAGTTTGGCTGGCTTATCCTATCAAAAGGGGATAAAAGGGGTTAAATAATAATTTTCTTTTTTGTAAAAAATGAGGTTATTTTTTGGCTTTTTTGAGTGGGAAAATGTGATATGATTTGCAAAAATCACAAGGAGCAAAAATGAAAAATAACCCCTATTCTGCCAAGATTCAAAACCTCGCAGAATCTGCTACCATAGCTATCTCTACATTGGCCAATGAGCTTAAGGCTCAGGGTAGAGATGTCTTGAGTTTTTCAGCTGGGGAGCCAGATTTTGATACGCCCAAAGTGATTAAAGATGCTGCGATTAAAGCGCTTCAGACTGGATTTACAAAATATACAGCAGTTGCTGGGATCTTGCCACTTAGAAAGGCTATTGCTAGTAAGCTTGAGAGAGAAAATGGCCTGAAATATGATCCTAGTGAAATTTTGGTTAGCAATGGGGCTAAACAATCACTTTTTAATGTATTTCAAGCATTGATCAATGATGAGGATGAGGTTATTATCCCTTCGCCTTATTGGGTGACTTATCCTGAGCTTGTGACCTATAGTGGTGGGAAAAATGTCTTTATCCAAACTGATGAGACTACGGGCTTTAAGATCACAGCCTCTATGCTAAGATCTGCCATCACGCCAAAGACTAAGGCAGTGGTGCTGACCACACCATCAAACCCTACTGGATCAGTATATACCAAAGCAGAGTTAGAAGCGCTTGCTGAAGTACTTAAGGGGAGTGATATTTGGGTGATTAGCGATGAGATGTATGAAAAGCTTATTTATGGTGGGAGTTTTGTCTCTAGTGGGGCGATTAGCCAGGATATGTTAGAGCGTACCATCACTATCAATGGACTTTCTAAGTCTGTGGCGATGACTGGGTGGCGTATGGGCTATCTGGCTAGCAAAGATAAGAAGCTTGTCAAAATGATGGATAATTTGCAAAGTCAATGCACTTCTAATATCAACTCTATTACACAAATGGCAGCTATCAGTGCTTTAGATGGGAGTGCGGATGGTGATATTGAGATGATGCGACAGGCTTTTATGGAGCGATGCAAGGAGGGTGTGAGGCTTATTAATCAAATAGATGGTATTAGTGTAAGGGAGCCAGAAGGGGCATTTTACTTTTTTATCAATATAAAAGAGAGTGCTTATGGTAGAGATTCTATGCGTTTTGCCAAAGAGCTTTTAGAGCGTGAAGGCGTAGCTCTTGTACCGGGTGTGGCTTTTGGTATGGAGGGATATGTGAGATTCTCTTTTGCATGTTCTTTAGAGCAGATCAGAGAGGGTGTAGCAAGGATAGAGAGATTCCTAAAAGCTTAAAGATAAAGAGATAGATCTTGTTTTCACAAGATCTAAAACAATAGCTAAGGGGATTTGATTTGAGGGGGATTTATTTGCGAAGTTCTTTGATTCTAGCGGCTTTGCCTTTTCTGTCGCGTAGATAGTAGAGTTTAGCACGGCGTACACGACCGATGCGCAATACCTCAATGCTAGCCAAGCTTGCACTATAAAGAGGAAAAGTCTTTTCTACACCGATGTTATTAGCACCCATTTTTCTTACAGTAAAGGTGCGATCTACGCCATTACCACGGATAGCGATGCAAATACCTTCAAAGTTCTGGATACGAGATTTGTCACCTTCTGTGATCTGGATACCTAGACGGATAGTATCACCAGCTTTAAACTGAGGAACTTTTTTATCACCAATCTGTGCTTTTTCAAAGCTTTCGATATAACGATTTTTCATTTTTTGCCCTTGTTATTGAGATTGTGGTTTGTTATTTTCCATTTTTGGAATAAATCTGGTCGAAAATATTTAGTTTTAGACACAGCTAAACCTTCTTTTAAACCTTGCATTATACTATGATTTCCCTTGTAATATTCTGAAGGAGCGAGATTTTTTCCATTTTTTTGCAAAAAAGTTTTAGATTTTGAAAAAACAGGCGCTTCAAGCAGGTGATTTTGAAAGCTCTCACCATCTAGAGACTGGGAGTTGCCCAAAACTCCATCAATATGACGAGCGATGCAATCACAAAGTGCTAGGGCGCTAAGCTCACCCCCTGTAAGGATAAAATCACCGATGCTAAAAACCTCATCTGCATAAAGTTCGATCGCCCTTTCATCAAAGCCTTCATAGCGCCCACATACAAATGTAATGTCAGTTTTTTGTGCTAAACGTATAGAATCATAATGTCTAAAAGGCTTGGCACAGGGGGTGAGAAAAATAATATGAGACTTACCTTTTAGCCTATGAAGGGCATGATGCAAAACCTCAAGGCTTATAACTTGACCAGCGCCCCCACCTATTTGAGCATCATCGACCTTCTTGTGTGGATGGGCAGAGAAGTCAAAAAGATTAAGTACCTCAATCTCAAAAAGCTTTTTTTGAAGCGCATTTTTGAGGATAGATTCTTGAAAATAGGGGGTGATGAGGTTGGGGAATAAAGTGAGGAATCTAAAAATCATTTTTAGCTAGCTAAAAGCAAGACTTTTGCATTTTTGGTATAGATGTGATGGGCTTTAGCATCAGTGGAGATGATATAAGGATCGATATAAGGGATTAGGAAGCGCTTTTTTAGCTTCAAGGGTGTACAGAGCTTAGGATCTGTAACAACCACTAGATAATCAGTAGCACCAATCCGCTCGATATCTTCTACACGACCTAAGATCTCATCATCCTCAATGATACTAAAGCCAATGATCTCAAACCAAAAAAACTCATCCTCTCCTAGCGCACAGTGTGCTTTGGTATCTTGCAAAGTGGTATACAAAATAGCATTAGTCAGAGTTTTTGCCATCTCTGGAGAATCTACTTCCTTAAAGCCAATGAGGGATTTAGCCTCATTAAACTCTGATATATGAAGAGTTGTGCACTCTTTTTCAAAAATGCTATCTTTTTGTGCAAAGAAAGTAATATCAGATGTAAAAATCTCTGGAAAATCTGTCATAGGGTAGCACTTCATTAGGCCCTTTAGCCCCACACTTTTGCCAAGTTTAGCTATGGCGATGAGATTAGATTCTTCTAAAGTCTTAGTCATCAAGACCCTTTGCCATTACCTTGTAATTGAGTCCATCTTTTGCTTTGCAACCTGTGATAAAGGCTTTGATGGAAGTAATCATCTTGCCATCTTTGCCTACAATCTTGCCAATATCTTCATTAGCTGCATGGATAATATACTCATAGCCCTCATCTGTTTGCTTGCACTCTACAAATACTAAATCTGGATTGTGCACGATCTTTTTTACATAGCAGGCTATGAAATCTTCAACCATTAAAAAACCTTGAGAGAGTAAGAAAAGCAGGCTAGAAAGCCTGCTAGGAGGAGATTACTTAGTAAGTTTAGCGACGCGATCGCTCATTTTAGCACCAACACTCTTCCAATAAGCAAGGCGCTCAGAATCAATTTTTAATGCAGCAGGCTCAACAAGGGGATTATAAAAGCCAATAGATTCAATCCAGCCGCCATCGCGTCTTTTACGAGAATCTGTCACTACGATACGATAAAAAGGCTTTTTTTTGCGTCCCATTCTTGTAAGTCTTATTACAGTTGCCATTAAAGCTCCTTAAATTAAATGATGATAGTTTTTTGCATTATACCACTAAAAGACAGAATTCTAGCGCTTAAATTGTTGCATTTGGCCCATTAGGCTCATCAAATCTTTCATGCCACCTTTGTTAGAAAGTCTTTTTGCCATCTTGGCTGCAGAATCAAATTGCTTGATCATGCGATTAATATCGCTTACATCTAGTCCACATCCAAGAGCGATCCTCTTGCGTCTAGAGCCATTAAGGAGGTCTGGATTCTCCCTTTCTTTTGGCGTCATGGAGTTTACCATTGCTTTGATGTTTTTGATTTCAACAGAGTTTTCCAAATCCACATCTTTAAGCGCACTGGCCATATTACCAAGCCCGGGTATCATCGATATTACAGAGCGCATTGAGCCTAGCTTTTTCATATTTTCTAGCTGCGCGATAAAGTCATTAAAGCCAAACTGACCTTTTTTAAGCTTTTTTGTGATGTCTTTGGCTTCTTTTTCATTAATGATGCTAGCAGTTTTTTCTGCTAGAGAGGCTATATCTCCAGCACCCATAAGACGAGAGATGATCCTATCAGGCAGAAATATTTCAAAATCAGGAATTTTTTCTCCTACGCCTATAAAGCGCAAGGGAAGCCCAATTTGATAGGCAATAGAAAGCGCGATACCACCCTTGCTATCGCTATCAAATTTGCTTAAAATAACCCCGCTAATATTTAAGCGCTCATTAAAGCTAGCAGCCGTTCTTACGCCATCTTGACCACTTAGAGAATCAGCTACATAAAAAATCTCATCTGGTTTAATTGTGCTTTTTAGGTTTTCTAGCTCACCCATTAGAGCCTCATCGATGGCCAAGCGACCGGCTGTATCGATGATAAGCACATCAAAAGCAGAATTTGTAGCATACTCTTTTGCTGCTTTGGCAATCTGGATAACATCAGCATTTTTATCTTCATTGCTAAAAACTTCAACTTCAATCTGCTCTCCAAGAGATTTTAGCTGCGTGATGGCTGCTAGTCTTTGCAGGTCACAGGCTGCCAGCAAGACTTTTTTGTTTTTAGTCTTAAGATAGTGGGCAAGCTTAGCACAAGAGGTGGTTTTACCACTTCCTTGAAGGCCGGTCATCAGGACGATTGTAGGGGGTTTTGGAGCAAAAGTAAAGCCATAGGCCTTGCTTGTTTGTAAGATAGATTGTAAAGATTCTTGTAGGGAATCTAAAAAGCTTTGTTTGCCAATACCTTTTGCTTTTGTCTTTGTCTCTACTTGTTGGATGATTTCTTTGCAGACTTTGTGGTGGACATCATTTTTTAGCAGGGATTTTTTAAGCTCATCAAGCGCTCTAGATAAGGACTTTTCATCATCGCTGAAGCGGATTTTCCCTGCGATGCTTCTAAAGGTATCACTAAGGGTATCAAACATAAATTTTCCTTGAAAATTGGCTTTATTTTTGATGTTTTGTTGTATTTTCAGTTTAGTAAAGTATGTATCATAGCATAAAAATTCTTAAATTTTTTTTGTATAATTTTTAATATTTTAGATTCTATAAGGTTACTATAAATACAAAAGAGAAGGAAAATAGATGAACTTTGAAGTCCAATTGAAAGAAAAAAAATTAAAAGTCACACCGCAGCGTATGGCTATTTTAAACGAAATACAAAGAAATGGACATCTAGGGATTGAAGAGATTTATGAAAATATCAGAAAGATATACCCTGCTATTTCTTTGGCTACTGTGTATAAAAATATCACATCACTTTATGAAGTAAATCTTTTACGCGAGATAAAAGCTCCATATCAAAAGCAAAAATATGAGCTAGCCTGTGATCGCCATATCCATGTGGCATGTGAGAAGTGCGGCAAGCTTGAAGATGTGCATATAGAGCTAAATGATGCGATGAGTCGTTGCTCTGATATGACAAATTATAAGCTGCATGATGTAAGCGCGGTATTTTTAGGGATATGCTCAGACTGCGCTAGTAAGGCAAAGTAATACCTTTTAGGATAAAAAATGAAGCATTTTAGAGTGATCAAAGATGTGGCTATGATAGGCGGTATAGGAGCTATGGTCGCTTTTGTATTGCAGGGTTGTGATAATAATCAAAACTCAAATACAGATACAAAAAATCTTTCTCAAAGCGTCAATCAAGGTGCCTATGTACTTTTAGAAGAGCAGGGTGATGGTAGCTATAAAATCTTAGAAGAATACCCAAGCTCTAGTACATATATAGTAGTGCGCGATAAAACGGGGCATGAAAGGCTGCTTAGCAAAGAAGAGGTAGATGAGCTGATTAGAAAAGAAGAGCAAAAGCTTGAGAATAATACTTCTTCTTTGACTTCTGGTGATGGTGGTTTAGGGCTTGGTGGAGCGATTTTAGCAAGTGCAGCAGGAGCGATTTTAGGAAGCTATATTGGCAATAAGCTTTTTAATAACCCTGCCTATCAGCAGGCCAAACAGCGCACTTATAAATCACCACAGGCTTATGAACGTTCTCAAAATAGCTTTAAAAATACTCAAGCAAGCACGGCAGCCAAGGGGACAAGTGCTAAAAGTGGATTTTTTAAAAGCTCTGGAGCATCCCAGAGTGCAGGTGGATGATTTAAGAGGGTGAAATGAAAATACAAAAGCTAGAACCACTAGATTCTGCTAAATTGGAGGCTATGGGCTTAGAGTGGCATAGTGATTTAGATGATACGCCTTATATAGCTGATGAGGCTGTTATTGTGAGTGATGCTGAAGCTGAAGCTTTTTATGAGGCTGGCAATACTCTTTATGATATGTATGTGGAAGCTGCAGAATATGTGATTGAAAATGATTTGTTCTTTGAGCTTGATATCCCAAATGTCATGATCCCAATGATCAAGCAGAGCTTTGAAGAGGATATCCACTGGCATCTTTATGGGCGTTTTGACTTTGCAGGTGGGCTAGATGGCAAGCCTATCAAGCTTTTAGAGTTTAATGCTGATACGCCTACGATGCTTTATGAAAGTGCGGTTATACAATGGGCACTTTTAAAGGCTAATGGCTATGATGATTCCTTGCAGTTTAATAACCTTAGTGATGCTTTGGGAGATAATTTTAAACGCATGATCACCTTAGGTGGGGATATTGATCGTTTTGGTGAGCTTTATGAGGGGTGGAAGATACTTTTCTCATCTGTGCGAGGGAATATCGAAGAGGAGCGCACGACAAGATATCTAGAAGAGATTGCTAGGGCTGCTGGCTTTCATACACATTATGCACCTATTGATGAGGTTGGCTTTTCTGGAGAGGATGGCTGTGTGCATAATGGGCAAAATTATGAGTTTTTGTTTAAGCTGATCCCTTGGGAAAATATCGCTATTGATGAGCCTGAGATGGCACTACTTATGGCTGATATGATGAGAAATAAAAACACTATTTTTTTAAACCCAGCCTATACTTTGCTTTTTCAAAGCAAGAGGATGCTAAAAGTCCTTTGGGATCTTTTCCCCGGGCATCCTTTGCTTTTAGAGACTGACTATAAGCCACTAAATGGCAAAAAGCAAGTAGAGAAAGTAGCTTTTGGGCGTGAAGGTGCAAATGTAAGGATTTTAGATTCTAATCTTGAGGTTTTAAGCCAAAATGGTGGAATCTATGATGCGCATAAGCCTATTTATCAAGAGTTTTGTGAGCTTAATAGGGATGGAGAGTTTTATTATCAGCCTAATGTATTTTTTGCCTATGAGTCTTGTGGACTTGGATTTAGGAAAGGCGGGCTGATTTTAGATAATTATTCTAAATTTGTCAGCCACATGCTTGGTTAATCACTTTTGTGATGACAGGTTTTGTTTTTCTTGCCGCAGCAAGACCCCTTCTTAGGAAGTAGAAAATAGATAAATCCTCCTAGTGCGATAAGAAAGATAATAAGCATGATAAATTTCATTTTAACTCCTTGCTTTTTAATATTCTAGCTAAACAATAATAAGGAATAGTCATGAAGCCAGTAATCTTAAATAATGCTATCATCCTCACAGGAGGGATAGCCACAGGTAAAAGCAGCGTGGCTAAAATCTTAAAAAAATATGGCTATGAAGTGATCGATAGTGATGAGATAGCCCATGAAGCCCTAGAGATCAAGCAAGATGAGATTGTTGAGCGTTTTGGAGATAAGATATTAGATTCTGGATGTATTTCACGTCCTTTGCTTGGTAGGATCGTCTTTAGCTCACAAGAATCTAAAAAGGCCTTAGAGGCTATCTTGCATCCTTATATTTTTGATGAGATAGTAAAAAGGGCTACTTTTTTAGAGCAAAAAAGAAAGGTTTATTTTTTAGATATTCCGTTGTATTTTGAGACTAAAAAGCGCTATTTGGGTCGGGAGATATGGTGTGTAGCCTCTGATGAAAAGATACAGCTAGAGCGGCTTATGCTAAGGAATAATCTTTCAAAACAAGAGGCATTGGCTCGTATTAATGCGCAGATGCCACTAGGTGAAAAGCTTAAAGAGAGTGATGTGATCATTAAAAACAACTCCACCCTAGAAGAACTAGAGCATAGAGTAAAAGATCAGCTTAAACTAATTAGATAGATTGCAAATAAATTCATAAAAAGTAAAAAATTTTGTTGTTATTATGTTAAGCAAAATTAACAAAAAGGAGTTTTTATGGATAAAAAAAGTTTTATTTGCTAGTATTTTGATGACTAGCAGTGTATTTGCGATCCAGCCTCAAGTAGGCAAAGAAAAGAAGGCCACGGGTATAGATTTGCCAGCCTCTGAGTGGAAGCTACCAGATGCTCTTAAAGAGGATGGCTATATTGATGAAGCTAAAATGCCAAAAGGTCAAAGTATGCAGAAATGGTGATTTTGGGCAATAAGATCTTGAATGAGACTTCAAAATATGTCGGACCGATAGCCAAAGATCCTAAAAAGCGATTTGCGGGCAATAATCTTTCTTGCTCAAGCTGCCACTCTAATGTGGGGAGCACTCCTTTGCAATCTGGTTTTGTGGGTATTTATGCTAGATTCCCACAATATAATGCCAGGGCAGATGAGATCATCACGCTAGAAGATAGGATCAATGGCTGCTTTGAGCGCAGTATGAATGGCAAAAAAAATGCCTCTTAATGCAAGGGAGATGAAAGCCATGGTAACCTATATGCAGTGGCTATCACAAGGTGTACCAGTGGGTGCTGCTACCAAAGGGCAAGGGCTAGAGAAAATCGCCTATATTTCTCGCGCAGCCGATCCTAAAAAGGGCAAGCAGATCTATATGGATAAGTGTGCTGCCTGCCATCAGGAAAATGGCCAAGGGTTAAAAAATGATTCTGGTGAGGGTGCATATTATGCATTTCCACCACTTTGGGGTAATGACTCATATAATACGGGTGCAGGTATGTATCGCCTTATCAAGGCTGCGAGCTATATTAAGGCTAATATGCCTAAGGGCGCTGCTGACTTGAGCTTGGAGGAAGCCTATGATGTGGCCAGCTATATAAACTCTCAGCCAAGACCGGTGAAGAAGAATAGGGATAAAGACTTCCCTGATAGAAGAGTGAAGCCACTAGATATGGATGTCGGACCTTATGATGCGAGTGAGAAAAATAAGTTTAGTGAGCAGCAGCACCGATATGGGCCTTATGAGGAGATGAGCAAAGCTCACTGATGAAGTCTCTGTTTGATTATCTAGCAGCCTTATATGCTGCTAGATAGGTTTTAGCTTTGGAGGGCCTGGGGCTTTGTGCGCTTTTGATTTTTATCATTCCAGGCCTTTTCTCTGCTATTTTTTGTATTTTC
>CASFYB010000003.1 GCA_949298825.1 uncultured Helicobacter sp. | reverse complement strand
TTAGAGTTAGCTAGAGGAGAATGGGTTTGTATACTTCATAGTGATGATAAGATCATGCCAAATTATATTGAAGAGATGAGTAAGGTGGTGGGGGATAAAGAGAATGCTAAATATAGTCTTATTGGATGTCTTGAGCAAAAAGCAAACCCCTATATTATCAATGGTGGTTTAAGAGAAAAGTTTGCCCACTTTCTTACAAAGTCAAAAAACCTGATAACTAGAAAAAATCAGATAAAGATCTTTGATGAATGCAATCTACAAGGCCCGGTTGTACAGCTGCCTCCTAGCGCGATTTTGCACAATAAACAAAAATGCTTAAAACTTGGTGGATATAATCAAGATGAATACCCATTGGGAGATACTAGCTTTCATACTCGCGCCTATCATTTTAGTAAAATTGCTATCTACCTAAAAGCCTTACAGTATAAAACCGCTGATCTTAGCGAAGGTCTTACACCTAAAACTACAATGTATTATTGCTACATCTCACCTACCTTTTTCTACTCGATGCATCAGCATCTAAAGCCTAAATTCTATGCCAAAATGCTGCGCTATAAAAAAATCAAAAATCTTCAAGAAAAGCTTACTGACTATCCTATTTTATACAATCATGTAGAAAACCTTATTAAAACATACAATCTAGCCATCCCGCTAGATTGTATTTCTAAGTTTTTTAGCCTCTATTATTTATTAAAAGATTTTTTCAAACCTCAAAAATAAAGGAGATATAATGAAATTTAATATTCCCATTTTGCTACTTACTTACAAAAAGCCTACTGCACTAAAGGTACTAGAAGCAATCCTAAAAGCTAATCCTACTAAAATCTATATCGCTTCTAACCACTGGAAGAATGAGGAAGAAAAACCTCGTATACAAACCCTGCGCAATCAACCACAAGAAATGATCAATCAATTGGGGGGGGGGGTAGAAGTAGAATTCATCATTAAGCCCACCCATCAAAATGCAAAAGAATCAATCTCAACAAGCATTACCTATTTTTTCCAAAAAGAAGAGATGGGGATTATCTTTGATGATGACTGCCTACCTCATCCATCATTCTTCCCTTATTACAAAGAAATGCTAGAGCACTACAAAGATACTGAAAATATTTTTATGGTTAGTGGGTTTAGCACCTTTGATCTTGATAAAGAATTTAAAGAAAGTTTTCAAAAAGACTATTTCTTTTCTAAATATGGACATATTTGGGGTTGGGGGTCATGGAGGAGAGCCTGGAAGCATTACCAAAAAGAATTTATTGATTTTGAAAAAGAATTTCAAGCCTTGGATGTATTTCACTCAAAAGAGGAAAAGAACTATTGGTATAAAATCCTAAAACGTTATGCAAAGGGCAAAATAGATACATGGGATTATCCATGGGGCTATACGATGTGGAAGCATAAGGCCTTTAGCATCTATCCTAAGCACAATATGATTGCAAATATTGGCTTTAATACCCCAGATGCCCTGCACACTAAGGCTCCCGCAAATATGATAATCTACTCACCTATAACTTCCCTAGCCCCATTAAACACCACATAAATATCACTCAAGATATAAAAGCTGATCTTAAAGATTTTGAGCTTTCATACAAGCCTGCACCACTTATTATACGAGCCATTAACAAAGCCTGGCGTCTAAGTTTTGGAAGAGGGAAGAATCTTTTTTCTATCTAGGTGCAAATCTTAAGCATTGACCATTTTATGGCAGAATAAAGCCTAATAAAGGAGTGTGATGATTAGGCTTTTTATGCTTATATTACTAGCCATGAGCTTTAGCTTTAGTGCAGTGGGTGAACGTGTCGTATGGAGCAGTGGTATGTCCTTGCTTGCTTTTTTAGAATCTCACTCCATACCCTTGCGCCTTTATTACAATCTCTCTAATGCTGATAAAGAGCTTTCTTCAGAAGTGCAAGTAGGATCTGTATGCTATATCCTTCGTGATGATCAGGGCAAAATATTGCAGATACTAATCCCAATTAGTGAAGATGTGCAAATGCATATTTATGCGACCAAAGAAGGCTATAATCTTGATTTTATCCCTATTATCACCACTAAGATCACTCATAAAGTAGCCCTCCCTATACAAAAATCCCCTTATCAAGATCTATTAGAAAAAACTAATGATTCTGTCTTGACAAACCAAGTTATTAACATTTATAAAAAGTCCATCAATTTAGAAAAATTTGTAAGAAAAGATGATTTACTAGCTGTTATTTATACAAGAAAATACCGTCTAGGGCGTACATTCTCTACCCCAGAGATCAAGGCAGCTATGATTGAGACTAATAGAAAGTCTAACTATCTTTTTGGTTTTGAAGATACCTTTTATGATCTTAAAGCCAGAGAGATTGTGGGCTTTTTATTAGAAATGCCCGTAAAGTATCATCGCATCAGCTCACCTTTTTCTTATGGAAGATTCCATCCGATTTTAAAGCAAACCCGTCCTCACTATGGAGTGGATCTGGCTGCCACTTATGGCACACCTATTTATGCAGCTGCTAGTGGCAGGGTGATTTACTCTGGCTATCGTGGCGGCTATGGTAATGTCGTAGAGATCAATCATGGAGATGGTATCCGCACTCTTTATGGACATATGAGCAAACGCGCAACTAGAAGTGGGAGTTTTGTCAAAAAAGGACAACTTATAGGCTATGTAGGCAGCACTGGGGTATCTACTGGCCCTCATTTACATTTTGGTGTCTATAAAAACAACCGCCCAGTAAATCCAATGGGTATTGTCAGAACTACCAAAAAAGAATTAAAAGGTGCCAAAAAACAAGAATTCTTAAAGCTAGCTAGAAACTATCAAGAACAACTTGATGCCATCCTCTCACCTATAGAGCAAAATCAATGAAAAATCCCTACTTCCCACCACCAAAAATCTCTTTTATCCCAGATTCTTTACGTATCAAAAAACTTGAAAATCCACGCTATCTAAAAACAAAACTCATGGAATATCAAGAAGGAAAATTTTCTAAAAGATGGGAGATTTTAGAGCCAAATCACAATGTAGGTATTCTTATTTATCATAGGCAAAAAGATGCTTTTATTATTGTTAGGCAGTTTCGTCCAGCAGTCTATTATGCCCAGCAAAGCCACTCTCAATCCAACCAAGCCAATATAGAAGCCGGATATACTCATGAGCTATGTGCTGGGCTTATTGATAAAGAGAATAAAAGTATTGAGCAGATCGCCCATGAAGAAGTGATGGAAGAATGCGGCTATAAACCCAAAAACCTCATCCCCATTCAAAGTTTTTTAAATAACACAGGCAGTTCTGGAGCAGTGCAGCATCTCTTTTACACAGAAGTGGATGATGAGGATAAATGTGGGGATGGTGGGGGAGTAGATGATGAGTGCATTGAAGTTTTAGAGCTTCCCCTTTGCCAATCATTGGATTTTATCTTTGATAATAACATCAAAAAAACCACTTCTCTTTTTTTAGCAATTCACTGGTATCATTATACTTTTAAGAAGGAATCTTGATGAAAAAAATTATTCTTGGTATCTTCCTGGTTAGTCAACTAGTCTTAGCCTCACTGCAAACTCCAATAGAAGCCAAAATCACAGCTATAAACAAAATAAATGACACAATAGAGTTTGAAGCTAAAGATCTAAAAATAGGTGAGGTAGGCTGGATTTATATCAATACCACAGACTATGGAGCCATCCTTTATCAAGCCCAGGTTATCCGCATCAAAGATTCTCTCATCACAGCCAAAATAAAGGCCTATGATGCACTTAAACAAATCTATCTACCAAACCCTACCAATAAGCCAAAAATAGGTGATAAGGTGATTTTTAGAAAGCTAAACTCTCGTGCTTTCCTAATCGCACCTAACCTTGAGCTTTATGAACAAATCAAAAATACGCATAAAGAAGTAAAATTTATGAGCTCTGATTTGCTTATAGGCTATCTTTATGCCTATGGTAATTATGATCCTACTCCAAACTTTTTAAAAAATGCTTGTGATGTATATGCTGTAGGGCTTTTGTATATTGTCGCTGAAAATGAGCTGGCCATCCTAGAGTGCCAAAGCCTAAAAATACTAGATACCAGCCCTCTAGATACAAGCGATGTAAAAGAGAGTATTTCCCCATTTTATTCAAGAATAGAGCCAGTTAAAACAGGCACACTCTTTAGCGCGCTTGCTTCAAAAAAGTCTGAATACTATTTCTCCTACTATACAAGCTTGATACACCCTAATCGATCCTATCAAGAAATGCTACAAAAAGAAAAACCAATCATAGATGCTATAAGAGCTCAAAAAAAGCTGGCACAAAAGCAACAAACCCAACAAAAAGAGCATGATCAGCAAGCCCAAAAAAAGGAAGAAAAAGACTAAGGACTTTTATGCTTGCTAAAGAACATATTGATTTTTTTACCAATCTATTAGGCAAAAACTTCTCTACACAACCCCATTATCTGCAAGCTTATAGCTATGATTCTACACGCTTGAGCTTCCTCCCAGATGCTGTAATCTTTCCAAAAGATGAAGCAGAAATATCTAAGATCATGTCTTATTGCAATCAGCATAAAATCCCTGTTATCCCTCGAGGTGCTGGAAGCGGTATGAGTGGAGGAGCATTAGCCTTTAAGGGAGGCATCATCCTAGCTTTAGAAAAATATTTTAATAAGATATTAGAAATTGATTCTAAAAATATGCTTGTATGTGTGCAGCCTGGCCTAAGGAATAAAGAACTCCAAAATGCCCTAGAGGAACTTAATCTTTTTTATCCACCTGATCCAGCAAGCATGGAGTTTAGCACCATTGGAGGAAATGTAGCTGAAAATGCTGGTGGCATGAAAGCAGCCAAATATGGCACTACTAAAGATTATGTCCTTGCTCTTAGGGCAGTCTTGCCTAATGGCAAAATCATACGCGTGGGCAAAAAAACAATAAAAGATGTCGCTGGCTACAATCTAGCTGGTATCTTGATAGCCAGTGAGGGGACACTTGGTATCATCACAGAAATCACTCTTAAAGTACTATCTAAACCCAAATTCTCATGCTCACTTATAGCTAGCTTTGCTGATTTTAAAGATGCGATGAATGCAGTCTATGAAAGTATGAGTAGCGGAATTAGCCCTGTGGCTATGGAGTTTTTAGACCAACTGACACTACAGGCTGTAAAAAATAAGATAAAAGATAATAATGAGCTTGCTTTATTTTTTGATGCTAATGCATTATTAGTATGTGAGCTTGATAGTATGTATGAAGATTCTTTAATGATGCAGGCAAAAGCATTAGAAATCATCTTTAAAAACAATGCTTGCTTACAAACAAAAATCTCACATACAAAACAAGAATCTGATCTCATCTGGAGCATCAGGCGCAATGCCAGCCAAGCAACTACCTGCTATGGAGTAAAAAAGCTTAATGAAGATATCACCGTCCCTAGAAGCAACCTAAAAGCACTCCTAGATGGAATCTATACAATCGGTCAGAAATATGGCTTTGATATCCCATGCTTTGGGCATGCTGGCGATGGGAATGTACATGTTAATGTCATGCTAAAAAATGATGATCAAAAAACTCTAGATCAAGGGCATAGTGCTATAAAAGAGATTTTTCAACTGGCTATAAATCTAGAAGGCACACTTAGTGGAGAGCATGGCATTGGCATCTCTAAGGCAGAATTTATGTCTCTAGCCTTCAATCAAGCAGAGCTAGATTTGATGCGCTCAATCAAAAAGGCCTTTGATCCCAATAATATTCTTAATCCCCATAAAATGGGACTATAATGCAAAATACACTCTCTAATCTTTTAGATAATTTTGATATCCATACCTTTCAGGCCATGCTCCTCTCCTGGTATCAAGATTTTGGTAGGAAGGATCTCCCCTGGCGAATCCTCGCTCAAAAATCAGATACATCTAGCAAGACTTCTATCTCCAAAGCCCTGAAAGAAAACCCAAATATCCCCTATCTAGTCTATATTTCTGAAATCATGCTCCAGCAAACTCAAGTATCTACAGTCCTTCCATATTTTCAAAGATTTATCAAGCACTTCCCTACACTAGCACATCTTGCTAATGCAAAAGAACAAGAAGTTTTAACCCTTTGGTCAGGTCTTGGCTACTATTCTAGAGCTAGGAATATCCTTAAAACAGCCAAAGTCTGTGCACAAGAATGTCAAAACAAGAATCTCCCTATCATGCTTCCAAATCAAAGAGAATTACTAAAAAAACTTAGTGGTATTGGGGATTATAGCTCAGGAGCGATAGCCTGTTTTGGTTTTGGCATGGATGAGGGCTTTTGGGATGGAAATATTAAAAGAATCTTATCTCGTCTTTTTGCCATCCCCACCCCATCTAAAAAAGAGCTAGACTTTCTATCCAATAAACTTTTAAATCATGCTAATGCCTATGAGCATAATCAAGCACTACTAGATCTAGGCTCACTTATTTGCAAAAAGCTACCTCACTGCAACCTCTGCCCAATAAACTCTATGTGTCAAGGTAAAACCTCACCTACAAGCTATGATATACGTCCAAAGAAAAGCTATACAGAGGTCTCTTTGCATCTTCTGCTCCCTTATCAAAATAATTATTTTGCCCTCTTTAAAGATAGACGTTATGGCTTGCTTTATACTCCATTAGAAATAGGATGTGAAATTAAAGATTCTGGAAAAATTTTTTATAATCATCAAAGTTATGATCTCAGTAAATTACAAAAACTAGGAAGCTTTAAACACACACGCACACATTATAAAATCACTGCTACTGTATATCAACCTAATAATGAAAATTTATCCATCTTTAAAGATGGGATTGGGTTTGATAGCCTAGAATGGGTTGATGATAAAGCTCCACTATCTGCTTTGGCAAAAAAATCGCTCATGCTCTTTAATAAGCAAAATATCTCAACTTCTGCTACAATAAAATCTAAAAACAAGGTTTAGTTTTGCCTACTATAAACAAAAAGCTCTCTGCTGTGATGCTAGGGTATGGCTACTGGGGACGCAATGTTGCTAAAGCATTGCAAAATAGCTCTGACTTTGAGCTCAAAGCCATCTTTGATCTAGATAAAAGCCAGCAAGATGCTGCAAATACTGCTCATCATCTATCTACAACTTACAAAGATATACAATCAATCCTAGAAGATGATAGCATTCACTCTATTTTTATCATCACACCTCCTCAAAGCCATTATCCCCTTGCTAAACTTGCCTTAGAATCTGGCAAGCATATCTTTGTAGAAAAACCACTATGCACCAATTTAGAAGAAGCTAAAGAACTCTATGCTCTAGCTAAAAAAAAAGGCTTAAGCCTTCATTGTGATCACATCTTTTTATACTCCCCTGCCATCATTTGGCTTAAAGAAAACTTGCATTTGCTAGGTAATATCATTTATATCAACACCCGAAGGATAAACCTTGGCCTTTTTCAAAATAGTGTAGATGTGATCTGGGATCTAGCTATTCATGATCTAAGCATCATTGAGCATCTTATTGGTCTAGATATCAAAGATATGGAAGTCTTTACTCGTAAATACCAAAACCATCCTAATGATGCACTTGCCAATATCAACTTGGAGCTGACAAATGGTGTAATCATCACAATTAATGTCTCATGGCTTAGCCCCATTAAAGTGCGTGAAATGATCATTGGCGGTGAGAATAACACTGTTATTTATGATGAGACTAAAAGGGATAAAATCGCTCTTTATGATACTGGCGTGGTTATCAAAGATACCTTCACCCCGCCAAATCTCTATGCCAAAATGGTAGAATACAAACTTGGCCAAACCCACTACCCAAAACTACAAACCACCATGGCATTGGATAATTCTATCGCTCATTTTGCTAAAAAAATCACTTCCAAAGATCTCATATCCCATCAAAATGACAAAATCCATGTGCTAAAAGTTATTGATACATTACAAAAAATCACAGCACTAAAAAACAATAAACTATAATGAATCCTCCCACTCTAATTGCCATCTTAGGAGCTAGCGCAAGCGGAAAAAGTGAAGCTGCACTAAAGCTTGCTAAAATGATGGATGCAGAAATTTTTAGCCTAGATTCTCTTAGTATCTATCAAGGTATTGATATCCTATCTGCCAAACCAAGTAAAAAAGAGCTAGAAGAGATCAAGCACTATGCTATTGATATCCTTGAGCCAAACCAACCTAATAATGCTGCCCTTTTTCATACTCTTTTAAAAGACGCTATGCAAGAGTGCAAAAAACCTTTTTTGCTGATCACAGGAGGAAGCAGCTTCTATCTTAAGGCAATCATAAATGGACTAAGCCCCATGCCACATATATCTGAAGAAATCAAAATCAAAGTGCAAGAAAAAATACAAGATCTTGCTGCTGCCTATGAAGAACTAAAGAATCTTGATTCTATTTTTATGGCAAAAATCAACCCAAAAGATACCTATAGGATCTCTCGCGCCCTTGAGATCTATTTATCTACACACAAAACACCTAGCAATTATTTTGCTAGCAATCCTCCAGTCCCATTTAAACATCAAATCCATCTCTATGCTATTGATATAGATAGACAAATCCTTAAAGAAAAAATCGCCCTGCGTACAGAGCAAATGCTAGAATCTGGTGCTATTAAAGAGATGGAAAAACTTCTCAAACTCTATCCTAAAAACTCGCAAGCCTTTAATGCTATTGGCCCAAAAGAATGCATCGCCTATCTTACAGAAGAAATAAGCCTATATGAATGCAAAAATCTTATCATCACTCATACTAGCCAGCTTGCCAAAAGACAAACCACTTTTAATAACACCCAATTTTCGCATATAAAATTTCTTAAAAAAGATGAGCTTATTAGACAAATTTATTCTGCTTTCAAGAAAGACTTGGCATAATTATTTTAAAAATTTAAGGGGTTTATTATGTACGCATTATTGAGCGTGAGTGACAAAACTGGGATTAGTGATTTTGCTAGGGAGCTAAGATCCCTTGGCTATAAGATCCTAAGCACAGGGGGCACGTTATCACTTTTAAAAAAAGAAGGGATTGAAGCACTAGATGTAGCCACATACACAAATAGCGAAGAGCTTTTTAATGGCAGGGTCAAAACCCTGCATCCAAAGATACATGGTGGTATTTTGTTTCAAAGAGATAATGAGGATGATTGCACTATGGCAAAGCTAAAAGGTATTGAGCCTATTAGTCTTATTTGTGTCAATCTCTACCCCTTTAAAGCCACTATAAATCGCACACAAGATTTTGATGAGATTATTGAAAATATTGATATTGGTGGGCCGAGCATGATCCGTGCTGGAGCCAAAAACTTTAAAAGCGTCTTAGTGGTTACAGATTCTAATGATTATAATAGGGTGATACAGGCTTTGAAAAATAATGCTAATACTCTTGATTTTAGACGCGAAATGATGATCAAGGCCTTTAGCCATACTGCTGATTATGATTGCATGATTGCTAATTATATGAATAAGCGATTTTATGATGGTCTTGGTGAGAATGTTTTTATCAGCGCAAAAAAAGTCTTTGCTACTCGCTATGGGGAAAATCCTCATCAAAAAGGTGCATTCTATGAATTTGAAGATCACTTTACCAAGAATCTAAAAATCCTCAAAGGAGAAGCAAGCTTTAATAATCTCACAGATATGAATGCCGCCATTAAACTTGCCTCTAGCTTTGGAGATCTGCCAGCTGTAGCCATCATCAAACATGGAAATCCCTGTGGTTTTGCGATAAAAGAAAATGCTCTTGAAAGCTATGAATGTGCGCTTAAATGCGATCCTTTAAGTGCTTATGGTGGTGTTGTTGCCATTAATGCACCCATTGACTTAGCCCTAGCAAATAAGATCAATGAGACATTTATTGAAGTTTTAGTCGCTCCTTGTATTAGCCCTGAAGCATTAAAGGTTTTTGATTCTAAAAAGCGTATTAAGATCTTTTCACTAGGAGAGGGGAATCTACTTTCCCTGCCTAGAGACAACTTTGATTTTAAGCATATTGAGGGTGGTGTTGTCTATCAAGATAATGACAAAGTGCTAGATGCAGAAGTAAATAATGCTCAAATCATGGGTGCTAAAACCCCTAGCAAAGCACAAATGCAAGATCTAAAAATTGCCTACATTATCGCTGCATTGACAAAGTCTAACTGCGTAAGCTATGTAAAAGATGGGATGCTTGTAGCCATTGGCATGGGGATGACTAGCCGTATTGATGCTTCACGTGCTGCTATTACTAAGGCTAAGGATATGGGCATAGATCTTGATGGTTGTGTGCTAGCATCTGAAGCCTTTTTTCCATTTAAAGATAGCATAGAAATGGCTGCAGAGATTGGGGTAAGCGCTATTATCGAGCCGGGTGGTAGCATCCGAGATGATGAAGTGATAGCCTGTGCAAATGAGCATAATATCGCCCTACTCTTTACACATGTAAGGCATTTTTTACATTGATTTTAAATTAAACTGTTTTGCTGCTATCCAATCTTACTATACCATATATCAAACATCTTTCGTGTGATGCGTTCTTTGAATTCTTTGTTGTCATTGAATTGCTGGAAAAGCAAGAAATGCGTATCAAGGATGGTTTGCATACTTTCAGCCAATACGCTCTCAAACTCAATCTGAGTGTTTTGCTTATCGGAGTTTTGGGCAGTTTTGAGAAGTTGCTCATTGCTCTCCATCTGCTCTTGGACATAGGCGAGTCCTTTGGCTAGTTTATCCTCCTCGCCCCACTCTACCCCTCCATATCGCTCATTAAACTCCCTGATGATCTCCATAAGCTCCTCAAGCTCTGCTTCAGGCATCCTGCTAGTGCCATCAGCTTGGGAGGGTCTGAGCTCTCCTTTGCCCTCAAGTGCAATATCTAGCGTTGTATTCAACTGCACACGATAGCTCTCAAAATCCACATTATCTAGTATCCCCTTTGCCAAATCCTCCGCCCTTGGTGGAAGGAGCTTGGCGATAAGCTTTTTGAGCAAAATATAAGTCTTCTCTAACTCGATATCCTCAAATGGCAAGATTTGAGCCAAGAAAGAATAATCTTTGAGATATGTTTTGGCTTTGTTGTAAAACTCTAGCTTCACATCATCATTTTCTAACTCATTATATCTTGCCACCATTACATCAAGGCTTGAATGGATGATATTCTCTTTCTCTCTTCTTAAGATCATCTCTGCAAACTCATCCACCTCTTCTTGATAGAAAACCTCATATTCAAATATATTGCTTTTGAGATCAAAGATTTTGTTGATGTCTGTAGGCTCTCCTAGGAATGTTTGCTCATAAAATGTGCCAAAAGAATCCCCGATTTCCTCATGAGTGTTTGCAAAGTCAAGCACACAAGTATCTTCTTTGTTTTTGCAAGTGCGATTGAGTCTTGAGAGGGTTTGCACTGCACTCACTCCGCTCAGTCGCTTATCCACATACATCGTATGCAAAAGAGGCTGATCAAAGCCAGTCTGATATTTCTCTGCTACGATGAGGAAGCGATACTCATCTTTCTCAAACTCTTCTTTGAGTCTTGTCTCACTGATTCCATTTAGCCCACTCTCACTATAGCTCTCTCCATCTAGCACCACTTCCCCTGAAAATGCCACTAGAGCACGATAGGAGGGGGACTTGCTCTTGAGATACTCCCTAAAAGCAAAGAAATACTTCACGGCATTTTCTCTAGAACTTGTTACTACCATTGCTTTGGCTTTGGCTCCGATTTTTTTGTGTATATTGGTGTAGAAGTGATCGATCATAATCTCTGCTTTTTTGGCAATGGCATTGGCATCGCTCTCTACATAGCGTTTGATTTTGGCATTGGCTTTTTTCTTGTCAAACAATGGATTATTCTCGATTCGTGAGGCGATTTTGTAATAACTCTTGTAAGTGGTATAACCCCTTAGCACATCGTGGATAAATCCCTCTTCTATAGCTTGTTTCATTGAGTAGAGATGAAAGGGGATAAACTTCTGCACCCCATCTATCTCATAAGGTGTGCCAAACATTTCCAAAGTCTTGGGCTTAGGTGTAGCTGTGAAAGCAAAATAGGAGGCATTTTTCTGAAGCTTTTTGTTTTTGATGATTTCAATTAGTTCATCCTCTAGGCTCTCTTCCCTATCTCTGATGACCTCTCCTAGCTTTTGGGCGGATGTGCCACTTTGGCTTGAGTGGGCTTCATCGATGATGATGGCAAACCTTTTGGCTTTGACCTCTTTGATCTCATCAAGGATATAGGGGAATTTCTGAATGGTAGAGATGATGATCTTCTTGCCCTCTTCTAGGGCGTCTCTGAGTTGGCGACTTCCATCGGTGATGGCTTCTATGACGCCTTTGGTATGAGAGAATCTCTTGATATTTTCTTGGATTTGGCGATCTAGCACCCTCCTATCAGTTACCACGATCACACTATCAAAGACAAGCTCTAGTTCCCCATCCTCCCTCTCTCTATGCAATCCCACAAGAGCGTGAGAGAGCCAAGAGATGGAGTTGCTTTTGCCACTTCCTGCACTGTGCTGGATGAGATAGCGTCCTCCCACACCCCTCTCTCTGACATCCTCAAGAAGCTTCTCTACCACATCAAACTGATGGTATCTTGGGAAGATGATCTTCCCTCCCACATTCTGCACAAGCTCTAGCACTAGAGGGATCAAAGTATCTTTGGCAAAGATTCTCTCCCATAGATAAGCAGTCTTTAACCCATTGCTTGGGGGATTGCCCGCTCCGCTTTTGCACCCTATGGCTCCACTGCCATCATTTAGCCCACGATTGAATGGGAGAAAAAGGGTCTTTTCCCCCTGTAGCTTGGTGGTCATATATACCAAATCACTATCAAGAGCAAAATGCACGATACAGCGATCAAAAAGTGGCTCTCGAGGATCCCTATCTTTTTTGTATTGCTCTATGGCGTGATAGACATTTTGCCCTGTGAATGGGTTTTTTAGCTCGATGGTGATGAGGGGGATCCCATTGAGGAAAAGCACCATATCTAGGGAATTGTTATTTCTTGAGCTGTAATGGAGCTGACGGATGAGAGAGAGGGTGTTGCAAGAGTAGTTTTGCAGTGCTGTGGGATTGGAGTGAGTGGAGGGCTTGGGATAGGCAAGGGCAAATCTCACGCCATTGACTTCTATATGGGATTGGAGGGATTTGAGGATGCCTTTATCCCTGATGGTAGAGGCGATGCGTTTGAGCAAGGCTTCTTTGGCATCTTTTACCCCACGCCTTGAAAGCTCATCAAGTGCTTTGCTCTGAGTGGAGAGGATGAAGCTATAGAGAAGCTCACTATCAAAGCAAAGGGATTTGTCATAGTCTCTATCCTCTCGCCTTGTGTAGGAGTGGGAGAGCAAATACTCCTCAATAAAGGCTTCTAAATCTTTTTCTTTATAGTTAGTCATCTGTTTTTCCTTATAAAAAAATCTATAATTTTCTATATAAAATTTTTATTTTGTTTTGCTATAATCCTTCTCAAAGGTTCCTAGCTATTGATAAGACCTCAAGGAGGGCTTCCCTTAGTGGGATAGATAGCATAGGTCATCAATAATACCTCTTATCCCTATCTTTAGTCATATCTTCCTCATCTAAAATATACTTTGAAATCTTTTCGTAAAACCTTGTATCGCCCTTTTCATATTTTCTGAAAATCGCCCAATTGATATAATCCACGATTTGAAGATTTACGCTTGAAGCACTTGAGTGATGAAAAATGTCATATCGCACATTGATTTTATTACTTCTTAGATATTCTTTTATTCCACTTTTAATTGCCCCAATTTGCTTATTTTTATCTTTTTTTACAGCCAGATTGTCGGTAATTATGATGAAATCTTTATCAATCCCAATTTTATCCAACAAGCGAGTAATGGCATATTTCAGATTTTCAGAATAAAAACTTGCTTTATCTGAGGTTTTCTCAGGATTTACCTTTGGTTTTTCTAAAATATAAGAATAAATTTTTATAGCTTCTTTTTCAAAACTAGAAATTAGATCAAAAATACGCTCTCTAACAAAAGAGTTGTCTTCACAAGCGTGAAATCTTTCTATATCAAGTCTTTTTTCATTTTTTTCAAGTTTTAAATTTCTCTCAAGCAAGGCATACCTATAAGAAGCAATCGTTTCGTGAAGTTTGAAAGGTCGCTTTTTTACCAAAAAGCTAAACATATAATGTTTACTCCCCTTTTGACTAAAATCCACATCTCCTGATTCATCTACAAAGATATACAAAACATCCTCAAAAGTTTCTGCGATTAAATTTTTATTGATTTTAAATTCAATATCTGTAATCTCTCCACAATCCCCAAAACACATAGCGTCCAAAAGCTTGATCAACAATCCACGATCCTCATCCCCAAGCTCTGAAAACTCTATAAAGTATTTTGGATCAACAAAAAAGATTACTCTCCATAGTCCCCCATTCCAATTATCATAACAAGAAGTTTCATACTCTGCTTTATCAAATTTGTATGCCAAATCAAATTTGCCATTTTGTTTTAGAATCTCTTGAAATTTTCTTATCTCTTTACTCAAAATCCATCCTTTCTAATCTATCCCTACCCTTCCGCATACTGCTTCAGAGATGAGGGTGGTTTTGTATTCTTTGATGAGATTGATTTGGGATTTAATTTTGCAGATTGCCAAATCTATTTTTTCTATCTGCGTATCCAAATATTCTGCGATAGCTTTTTGTTCTTCTAGGGGTGGGAGGGGAATTTTTAACTCTCTTAAATTTGAAGCATAAATATGAACGATAATTTCACCTTTTGATTCTACGGCTTTAAATGCCTTGGCATATTGACTATTGAGAGAATAGGATAAGAACAAGCTATCGTTTTCAACTTGTCTAAGAATGATAATATCTCCACCAGTAAATGCTTTTTCATCTCCCTGATATACAATAGCCTTGCCTATATCTTCTTTTGTTTCTCCTGAACCTGCAAATAAAATATCTCCCTTACAAATAGAAGGTGCTAGTGATTCCAAATCTTTTGCTACTTTAGATTTTAGATTACTTGTTTTGATTTCATATTTTGTATAAATATCTCCATACAAAATTACAGAATTTCCACTTTCTGACAAATCTCCCCTAGAGATATTTCCCCCTTTTGAAAAAGAGCCAAAACTAGCCAATCTCCTTACTTCCCAATGTGTGGGGATTTTTCCAAGCCACTCTACTCCACTATCTTTGAGGGAGGCTGAAGAATCAAGCCCTTGAGTTACGCACTGATTGATGAGGGTTTGCTTTTTCTCTTCCAAAAGGGTGATAAGCTTTTGTTTTTTATTGATAAACTCTTCAATTTGATGAGTTTTTTTATCAAGAAAATCTGCGATTTTCTTTTGCTCTTCAAGGGGCGGAAGGGGAATTTTTAAATTTTGAACAACAAATAGACTAATATTGTTTTGTGTAGTCATACTTGAGAGTGTAATAATATCTCTTGTTGTTGAGTGTAAAAAGTAAAATAAAAATTTATAAAAAAGATTGTCTTGAGGCTGAATTGCAAGTATGGCTTGATTTGTTGTTACGGGTAAGTCAGAATATGCAATTTTTCCTAAAGAAGCATAGATTGAATATAAAATTGAAAATGGTGGGATTATTTTTGCTGATGATGATTCTAATCCACTCTTTGTAATATATTTTTTTGTATCCCTTATGAAATTAGATTTTGTAATGTCTTCAATTGATACCCATAGATAAGAATCTTTTTTCTCTGTTGCCCAATGGCTAGATACTGATGTATCTGGTGTTCCTCCTCCAATGATTTTTCTTGCAATGTGTTTAACCCTTCTCATTTCCCAATGCTCTGGAATCTTCCCCACCCAAGGGATCCCACTCTCTTTGTAAGCAACGCTCTGTGGTGCTAGACTCATTGTAAAATCTCACTAAGCAAGCTTTGCACTTCGCTCTCTAGGCTCTCTAGCTCTGCTTTGATTTCTCCCATACTTCGTGGGGGTGTGTAGGTGTAGAAATATTTGTTAAAAAGGATTTCATAGCCTACACTTGCACTCTGCCAATCCACCCAAGAGTTTGGCACATAGGGTTTGACTTCGCTCTCATAGTAAGAGGCGATATCCACTTTTAGAGGGATTTTCTCTGTATTGCTTGTTTTATCACTATCGATGAGGAGATTGGCTTCGGCTTTGCTGAGTTTCACTCCTAGATAGGAGAGGAAGTGGGCTTTGTCTTTGAAGTCTTGGGGGTGGGATTCTAGGTGGGTGAGTTTTTCTAGGAGAGCTTCTTTTTGAGCTAGGGAGTTAAACTTCTCATCTTCTAGCAAGTCTTGGGTGCTTCTAGGTCGCTCTATTGTGATTTTGGTGTAGCCAAAGTCTTCATTGTCTAGCACTAGGGCATCTCCCTCACAAGCATAGTCCAAAAATAGCTTTGTGATCGCCTCGATATGAGAGGAGTCCATTTGGTGCTGTTTGTCGCCTAGGGATTTTTTCATCTTGGAGTAGTATTTCTCGCTTGTGGCGTTGATGAGCTGGACTTTGCCTTTTTTCTCTTCTTTTTTTCTGTTGGTGATGATCCAAATAAATGTCGGAATCCCTGTGTTATAAAACATATTTGTAGGCAAAGCGATGATGGCTTCAAGGTAGTCGTTTTCTATGATGTGTTTGCGGATGGCGACTTGTCCGCTGTCTGAGTTGAAAAGAGAGCTTCCATTATGCACTGAGGCGATGCGAGAGCCTAGAGGGGTTTGCTTCATCTTGGATACCATATTGAGCAAAAACATCATCTGCCCATCACTCTTGCTTGTGATCCCCACTTGGAATCTAGAGTCAGAGCAGAGAGTCTTGCCTCCCTTTTTCTCTACGCCTAGGGCTTTTTGATCTTTCTCCCACGATTTGCCATAGGGAGGGTTGGTGAGCATAAAGTCAAACTGTAAGTGCCCTAGCTTATCTTCGCTAAGGGTAGAGCCGTATTTGATATTGTCAGGATTTTCGCCCTTGATAAGCATATCGGCTTTGCAGATGGCGTAAGTTTCAGGGTTTATCTCTTGGCCATAGAGATGGATAGTGGCGTTGGAAGCAATCTCTCCCTCAGGGTTGGTGATGAAGTCTTTGGATTCTGTGAGCATCCCGCCACTTCCACACGCATTGTCATAGATGAGGAATGAGCCTTCTTTGATGTGTTCTTTGATGGGGAGGAAGATGAGATGAGTCATCAGCTGTATGATCTCTCGTGGGGTGAAGTGCTCCCCTGCCTCTTCGTTGTTTTCTTCGTTGAATCTCCTTATCAGCTCTTCAAAGACATAGCCCATCCCAAGGTTGCTTAGCCCTTGGTGGAGGATATTGCCCTGATGGTCTTGAGTGGGGTTGATGGAGAGATTGATCTTAGGAGAGCAAAAACGCTCGATGACTTCATAGAGGATCCCTGCCTCATCAAGGGTATCAAGCTGGTTTTTGAACTTGAATTTTGCGATAATATCTTGGATATTGGGGCTAAATCCATCAAGGTAGTTTTCAAAATTTGCTCGGATGTTTCTAGGATCATCACAGAGGGATCGGAGGGTGAAATTGGAATGGTTGTAGAAGCTCATCCCACTGGCCTGAGATCCTGTGAGGAGAGAATCGACATTTTCTAGCTTGTCCTTGTAGGCGTTGTAAGTCTTCAGCACTTTTTCCTTGGTGGGCTCAAGCATCGCATCAAGTCGCCTGATCACAGTCATCGGCAAAATCACATCGCGGTATTTTCCTTTGACATAGACATCGCGAAGGAGGTCGTCTGCCACGCTCCAAATGAAATTGATAATGGGTTGGAATTCTGCGGTATCCATAAGTGCTCCAAAAAATCTAAATTTATAAATTTTACCCTTTTATATAAAAACTTAAAAATCAATCTGTCTTATCCACATTGGGGATAAGTGATGCTGTGATTTTTAGCTGATCTTTATCAAAGTGGGTGTAGATTCTGCTTGTATTTAAATCTGCATGCCCCAAACTCTCTTGAACTAAGATCAGGTCTTTATGCTTTTGATACAAAAGTGTGGCAAAAGAATGCCTTAATAAATGCGCTCCCATTTTTGGCTTTTTAATACCTGCATATTGCAAAATACTCTTGAGATTTTTATACACATAGGCTTGAGATAGAGCCTCACCTTTTTGATTACAAAATAAAAGATCATTTTTGATATCTTTAAACTTGTTTCTAGTTAAAAGCCAAGCTTTTAGGGGCTGGCTTATTGTCTCTTTTAATACAGCGACATTGCGAGACTTCCCACCCTTGCCGATGATATGAAGCAAGCACAGATCTTCATTAATTACAAAATGCTTTTTTTCTAAAAGCAAAATCTCACTTACCCTAGCTCCTGTATGCATAATCAGCAAAATAATAAGCATATCTCTAGCTCTCAATTTTGGTGAAAATGGAAAAGTTTTTAGTGCTGATAAAAAAGCTTTAATCTCATCTTCTTTAAGATAGGCTGGCAATTTTGATTTCAAACTTTTAAGAGAGTTTATCTCAAGCTTGATCCCAAAAATATGAGCATTTTTAGAATCTTGATTCTCATCTATGTATTTAAAAAAATTTAGCAGGGCCATGCGATAGTTTTTCCTACTTTGCATAGAAAGCGTACTTGTATGAATAGCCAAAAAATCGCTCAACATCTCATCATCAATATCAATCAATCTAAACTTTGTCTTTTTCTCTAAAAAATCTAGCAGGGCTAAAAGAGGTTTGGCATAAGTATTAATACCTATTAGTCCTATATTTCTCAATCTTTTAATACTTTTTTCTAAATCATTTTTGCTATTGATATTAGAGGATAGATTCTCTAACTCGTTTTGAAAAATCTCACGATCATGCACAAGCCTATTAGATAGTGTGGTGGCTTTATAACGTAAATATCTACATATCCAAAGCAGCATATCTTTTAGTTCATCGCCACTACTATTTAAAGCATATCTCATTGCCTTCTCCAAAATTTTTAAATATTTTAGCATTTATGGCATAATGTCCCCTGCAAGTGACGGGAGCCTTTTGGCTGAGAGTAAGCGCAGACTTTGACCGCACCGGATCTGGATAATGCCAGCGTCGGGACCACTTCAAAATCTACTACCACCCTTCATTTGCCACTTTATCTAAAGGGCATTTGATGAAAAAAGCAATCTTATCTATCTCTATACTACAAATCTTACAAGCAGATAATATAGAATCAAAAAATCTAGATTCCATAGAAGCGATGGCCACTCAAGAAGCAAGCCTAGAATCTATGCTAAATAAAGATAGCATCTCTGAAAAAGAGAGCACAAAATATCTTATCAACTCAACTGTAGATATCCATAAAATCATCCCTTCTCTTAGGATCTACCCTCAAGGATCAGATACCTTTCCTATGGTTTCATTTCGTGGTATCTCTAGTCCTGACTACTACTCATCTATCCTGGGTATCTATATAGATGGCATACCTCAAGCGCCAAACTTTTTGATCCAAAATCTTAGTGATATAAAAAGCATTAATATAATCCCCGGATCACTTGGCCTGCTCTATGGTGAGAATGCTCCACTTGGGATCATAGATATCAAAACACATAACCCCATGCAAGGCAACTATATTTTATCAGAAGCCACTTTTAGCCGATTGCAAGAAAAGATAAGTTTTAACATAGGAAATGAGCTTATCAAAAATAAACTTTGGGGGAAAATAAGCACACAGTATATCCATGATAATGGATACATACGCCATAGCAACAAACTTTTAAATAATGCAGATTCTCTTATTGTAGGAGGGAGCTTATATGCACAGATTTTAGATTCTACGATTATAACAACACATTATGACTATCAACTTTTAAATAGCCATAAAGACTTTTATCTCACAAAAAAGCAAGCCCTAAGCCTCAAACTAGAAGCAGATGATCTTGCAAGCTGGAGTGACTTTACAAATGGGGAGCAGGATAAAATACTAAATATCAATCCCTATAACTATGCTCAAACCCATAATGCTTCTATAAAACTTGATCATGGAATAAAAAATTTTGACTTTAATCTCATCACTGCTATTCAAAAGGCTACATCCTTGGCTAATGAATATCCAGGAATCTATGTCAAAGATGAACATTCACAAGGCTATTATTACAATACTACACAAATAATCTCTGAAGCTAGACTTGAGGGGCATCATCATGATTTCAAAAGTACATGGGGGATGTTTTATAAATACTTATTGCTAGATAATGGCATGAATGGCGTAGATACAAGCGCTCTAGGATACTTTGGTACATGGAATGCAAAAGAGAGTATAAATAGCTTTGCTCTCTTTGGTGCACTTAGCTATCAGAAAAAACATTTTGGATTCAATCTAGGAGCTCGCTATCAGTTTTTTCACAACTATATAGAATCTAAAAAACCACCCATCACAGAGATAAGCCCCTATAGTAATAGCCAAATCTTTCATGCGTTTAATCCATTTTTACTTCTATCTTATGATTTAAAACAAAGCAGGATCTACTTGCAAGCCTCAAGCACTACAAAGCCAGGAGGATTTGCTAAATTTCCTTTTGCAGATACAGATACCATCCCCTATCTTGAAGAATCTATCTATAGCACAGAGCTAGGGATACAAACTCACTTCGCGCAAAAAAAGGGATGGCTTAAAGTCGCCTTATATGGTATCTGGCGAGATGATGTGCAAAGCTATGTGGGTGTAGGCTATTATAAAAGCATCAAAAATATTGGCGGTGCCTATGCATATGGACTGGATGCAAATCTTAGTCTAAACTGGAAGATCTTAAATATATTTATCAATACCAATCTCAATGCATCTAGATTCAGCCAGGGGGGTAAAAATATAGGAAGCATCACGATACTAGGACAAACAGGCAACTATAATCTCTCTGGCCTTATACCAAAGTTTGCTCCTATTTTTAGCCTCAATGCAGGCATTGATATCACCATGCTAAAAAAGGAAAAACAAAGTCTTAGCCTCTCTTTTTTACTCAATACACAAAGCTCGTATTTCCTAGATGATTTTAACCACGAAAAAGATCTCATCCAAAAAGCCTATGCCACTTTGGATGCGAGTATAAATTATGATTTTTTAAAGCATTATCAGCTTATCTTCTATACACAGAATCTAACTAATACCCGCATCTTTACCACAGCACTTTGGGATAGTCAAGGTCGTGCCTATATCACTAATGCCCCATTTAATTTTGGCCTGCGTTTTATATATCATTACTGAATATAAAACATCAATTTGGCCAATAAAATTATGGCAATAGCAATGCTAAGCACGATAGGATGAATAAATCTTCCTAAAGGATTCTTGCATTTAAAAATATAATGACAACTAAGAGAAAAAATAACAAGCAAGAAAATCAAACTAGCCAAAGCAATCTTAGCTAATAACAAAGCTTTCATCATGCCAAAAGATTCTGATTTCAAATAGCTAGATGATAAAATCCCTCCACTTATAAAAAGCAGCAAAACAACAAAGGGCATAAATCTTGAGATCACACCGCCAATAGTTTCAAAAAATGAACTAGGGTCAATCTTGTTTTTTAAAAATCGCTTTTTAGCAATCCTGACAAACACCACATCATAGAATAAATAGCCAACAAAAATAATCGCACAAAATAAATGAATGATCAAAAAAAGTACATAAAAATCCTGCATAAAATCTCCTTATTTTTAGAGATTTTATTCCAAAAGATTGATATAAAAATTGATCCTACTCAAAGTTTAGAGATCATTTCAGCTTTAAGCGACCATCTGCTAAGACAACCTGCAAGTCTTGATGCGACTTTTTATCATCTTTAAATAAGATATACTCACTTAAATCCGCCTTAATATCCCTATCAATAACTTTATAAATCTCTCTAGCACCAAGAGATGGATCTAGAGCTAAATTTGCCACAAAATCCAAAGCTTTTTTATCTATTTTTAGGGCGATATTTTTGGATTTGATCTGAGTGTTGATCTGATCAATATACTTCTTAGCAATCTTTTTCATCTCAGATATGCCCAAAGGATTGAATTGTATGATTGCATCTAGTCTGCTTCTAAACTCTGGGCTAAAAATCTCTTTTAAAACTCTATTTTCTTTTTGCTTAGAGCCAAATCCAATGGGCTTTAAATCTCCACTCCCTGCATTTGAAGTAAGGATCAAAATCACATTTTTAAAATCTGCTTTATTGCCAAGATTATCACTCAAGATAGCCCCATCCATCACCTGTAAAAGGAGATTATACACATCAGGATGAGCCTTTTCAATCTCATCAAGCAAAAGCACACAATGTGGAGTGCGTCTAATCTTATCTACCAAAAGTCCGCCCTGCTCATATCCTACATAGCCATTTGGCGCTCCAATAAGCTTTGCGATACTGTGGGCTTCATGATATTCACTCATATCAAATCTTATAAAATCAATACCCATCGCATTGGCCAGCTCTTCACTTAAAGCTGTTTTCCCAACTCCACTATTTCCCAAAAACAAAAAGCTGCCTATAGGCTTTTTAAGACTGCTAAGCCCTGCTTTATTTATCTTAATGGCTCTTACTACCTCATCAATAGCCCCATCTTGAGCAAAGATCTTTTTCTTCAAAATAGAATCTAAGTTTTTTAGTTTGAGCTTCTCTTCTACTTTTAGCTTTTCTTTAGGGATATTGATAAAGCGAGATAGTGAGTTTTCCACATCTGCCCTAGTAATCACCCTTGGCTTGGCTGATATTTTTAAATTGCGCTTGAGATTCACCCCGCACTCATCCATCAGATCCAAAGCCTTATCTGGCAAGAATCTATCATTAATATAACGCGATGATAGCTCTATACAAGCCCTTAGCGCCTCATCAGTATAGCTGACATTATGATAGCGCTCATATAGTGGGGCAGATTTTTTTAAGATCTCTAGACAATCTTCAAAATCAGGCTCAGCCACCTCTATACTTACAAAACGTCTAGATAATGCTCTATCCTTACCAAAGCTACTTTTGTATTCATTAAAAGTAGTGGCTCCTACGCAGCGAAGATTCCCATTTGTAAGTAGGGGTTTTAAAATATTAGCCGCATCCATACTGCCACTACCACTGCTCCCTGCCCCCATCAAAATATGTATTTCATCAATAAAGACAATTACCTTTTTTCTTGCGTGCAATGCCTTAATCACACCCTTTAAGCGCTTCTCAAAATCTCCTCTATACTTACTTCCTGCTACCATCGCACTCAAGTCTAGACTATAAACTTCAAAACCAAATAGCATAGGGCTACATTGTTTATTGATAATAAGCAGGGCCAGACCCTCAGCAATTGCCGTCTTACCCACACCTGCTTCACCCACTAAGATTGCATTATTCTTCTTGCGCTTACAAAGTATCTCACTTAAACGCACAATCTCCTTTTCTCTTCCGATGATAGGATCGATCTTTCCGGCTCTAGCTATGGCATTTAGATTCTTTGCATAGGTTTCTAAAAGCTCCTCTTCTTCACTCTCGCTGCTATTTTGTAAAATCTCCATTGCATCTAACCCTAAAAATCTTAGAATCTGAGCACTATAGCTATGCTCTTCTTGTAATACAAAGATTAAAAAATCACTAGCATTAATCTCTTTTGCATTTGCACTAGCAGCATGATTTAGCATATTAGAAAATACACGCTGAAGTGCTGGGGTCTGATGTGGGATAGAGTTATTTGGGTGGTTTTGAGTAGGGATGTATTTTAAAAGATAGTTTTTTAGATTCTCTTGAAGCTCTGGAAGCTCTGCACCAGAATTGCGAAAGATTTTTGCACTCTGATTATCTTGCAAAATGGCCAAAAAAATATGCTCAATGCTTAAAATATTATGCTGCATTTTTTTGCTAATGCTAACAGCTTGATTGATAATCTGAGAAAAGTTTTTAGAAAGTAGATTTTCCATTATCTAGTCCTAATCCTTAGCCTCATAGATAATCTCAAAATTTAGTGGATATCCCTTCTCTCTAGACCTGTCTTTAGCTAGCTGCACCTTTAGCTCAGCAATATCATAAGGATAGATTCCACACACGCCACTCCCTGCATTATGTACATCCAGCATGATCTTTAAAGCCTCTTGATTAGACTTTTCAAAAATCTCCATCAAAATCTCTACGACAAAATCCATAGCCGTATAATCATCATTAAGCATCAAAACCTTTGCCATCCTAGGCTCTTGCAGTTTAAGAGAAGTCTTTTCCTCTAAAAAAACCTGAGGCATTAAATAATCCCTGCTCTAATCTCTACTATCTTATTTAACTGGGACTTTAGCGCTGGATTTAGCTCAGAGAGTGTCTCTTGTGTGCGAAGGATGATTTGTGCATTGGTATGACGATGCAAGCACACTGCTTTAAGAAAATCTTTAACCTGCTGGGATGTGGGATTAAGCTGGGAATAATCCTTTAAAAAAAGATCAACTAGAAAATACAGATCATCTTTTGTACTACTAGAAATCTTTAAAAATGAAATAATGCTATTGCAATCTAGCTCATCTTTTTTGATTTCTTGAGGTATTTTTTTATTCCTAGGTGAACGGTAATAAAAAAGCGTCAAGGCCACAAGTAAACCTACGCCTATAAAACACGTCACCATAAACACACCATCTGGACTAATCAAGCTGCATAACCTTTTATTTTTTAGGTAAAATTATAGCAAAAATTAGGACTTTATTAAGAATTATGGACTTCAAGACTTTAGCTAAGCAATATGGTACGCCGCTTTATGTTTATGACTTTGAAAAGATCAAAAATAACTTTTTGGCCTATAAAAATGCCTTTCATGCTAGAAAATCCCTCATCTGCTATGCGCTTAAAGCAAACTCAAACCTCTCTATACTTGCTCAAATAGCAGCCTTAGAAGGTGGAGCAGATTGCGTCTCTATTGGCGAGGTAAGGCGCGCACTCAAAGCAGGTATCAAACCTTATAAAATCATTTTTAGCGGTGTGGGCAAAAGGGATGATGAGATCAAAGAGGCTTTAGATTCTGAAATATTATTTTTAAATGTAGAAAGCAGTGATGAACTGCTAAGGATCGAAGCGATTGCAAAAGAAAATAACAAAAATGCACGAATCTCCATCCGAGTGAATCCAGATATAGACCCAAAAACTCATCCCTATATCTCTACAGGGCTAAGTGAAAATAAGTTTGGAGTAGAGATAGAGGAGGCAAAAAAACTCTATCTTTATGCGCATAAATCAGACTTTCTCTCTCCTATTAGCATCCACTTTCACATAGGCTCTCAACTTACAGAGCTAGAACCCATCTTACAATCAGCCCAAAAAATTGCTAGCTTTACTAAAAGCCTTATTGCATTGGGACTTGATATCAAATTTTTTGATGTGGGTGGGGGCATTGGTATTTGCTATAAAGATGAAAACACTATAGATCTCTATGACTATGCACAAGGTATTTTAGCTGCTATTAAAGGATTAGATGTTACTATTATCTGCGAGCCTGGGCGCAGTGTTGTAGGAGAGTGTGGCTATCTTATCACCAAAGTTATTTCCCAAAAACAACACAAAAATAAACATTTTGTGATCATAGATGGTGCGATGAATGACTTATTACGTCCTAGTCTTTATGATGCCTACCATCATCCAAACCACCTTCCACAAAAAGAGAACAAAGCAAACAATCTAAAACCCGTAGATATTGTCGGTCCTATTTGTGAATCTGGTGACTTTTTGGCAAAAAATGTATTGCTTGGTGAGATAGAAAATGGTGATTTAATCGTTTTTGAAAATGCTGGTGCTTATGGATATTCTATGTCAAGCAACTACAATACCCGGGCTAGAGCCTGTGAGATTGGTATTATTGAGAATAATGCTTATATTATCAAACCCAGAGAAGAAATAGACCAATTATTTGAAAATGAGCTACAAGGACTTGCTATACTTGAGGATATACTAAACTCAAGAGGATAGATATGCCAGAAAATAACATCCAGAATCTAAGGGATCAGATTGATAAACTAGATGATCAGCTCTTAGAACTATTAGATACTCGTATGGAGTATGTAAAAAAAATTGGCTTTCAAAAAATCAAAAATAATATGAGCATCTATCGTCCTGATAGAGAAAAAGAGATCTTAAATCGCCTTAAGAAAAATAAAACCCTTCATCTAGATTCCAAGGCTATTGATGCTATATTCTTAGAGATCTTTGCCATCTCAAGGAATCTAGAAAAAAGAGAAAAAGTCGCCTTTCTAGGACCTATTGGCAGCTATACGCATCAAGCAGCAGAAGAGAGATTTGGTGCAATGAGTGAATATGTATCTATGCATAATATCTCTGCTGTCTTTAGTGCTATCAAATCAGGTAGGGCCAAATATGGCGTCATCCCAATAGAAAATAATAGTAATGGGACTATTGGTGAAAGCATTGATTGTCTTACACAAAGCGATCTTAAAATCATCTCTGAAATCATCTTGCCCATCCATCATTGCTTTGCTAGCACAGAAGAAAGTCTAAAAAATATCAAAACTATCTATTCTAAAGATATCGCTTTTGGGCAGTGTGATATCTTTTTACAATCCCATGAGCTAGAAAATATTGCATGGATACCTGTAGATTCCGCTGCTAAGGCAGTTAGTCTTGTAGCAAAAGAAAAAAATAGCGCTGCTATTTGCTCTAAGATTGCCGCAAAGCTTTATAATATCCCTATTATGTTTGAAAATATCGAAGATAAAGATGATAATAAAACACGCTTTATTGTCATTAGCGATTTTTACAATGCTCCTAGCCAGCAAGATAAAACCTCTGTCTTTGCTACACTAAAAGATAGGCCTGGGGTGCTTTTAGAGCTGCTTAAAGACTTTAAGGATCATGGTATCAATCTTAGCAAAATTGATTCTCGTCCTATTAAGAGTAAAAGCAACTTTAGTTTTGGCTTTTATATCGATTTTTTTGGACATAGGGATGATGAAAATATAGCTAGACTTTTTGCCAAAAGACCAGATGAGCTAAAATGGCTAGGTAGCTATGCTTGTGATCAATCATCTTAATTTTAAAATTGGACATTAAAAATGGAATGCAAAATCACCTTTAAAGATATCACTCTCAAAGATAAACAAATCTTTGAAACCTATTTATCACAAGATCAATATCAAATATCAGATATCAACTTTGGTAATCTCTACCTTTGGCATAAGGCTCGTAAAATAAGCTATGCGATCCTATCTGACTGTCTTATCATACAAACTACATATGAGAATAAAAATCCATTTTATTTTTTCCCAATTGGTAAGGGTGATAAACTTGGTGCTATAAAAAGCCTATTTACTTATGCACAGACTAGAGGCGAGGTTTTGGAGTTTCACTCTTTAGAGCTAGAAAATCTAGACTTTCTTAAAGCACATTTTCAACTAGAATCTTTTCTCAATCGCGATAGAAGTGATTATGTTTATAATATTTCTGAGCTTATAAATCTCTCTGGACGCAAATATCATAAGAAAAAAAATCACCTGAATAAATTTTTACAAACCTATCCTCACTTTAGCTATGAAGAGATTACTGCCCAAAATGCCAATGAGCTGAATCAAACCTATCAACAATGGTTTGAGGCTACACCAGATCCAAGCGATGGCTTAAAAAATGAATTTATTGGCATCCAAAATGCACTAAATCACTGGAATGAACTAGATTTTATTGGTGGGATAGTGCGCATAGATGGGAAAATCATCGCCTTTAGCTTTGGTGAAGTGATCAATGAAAAAATGGTCGTCATCCATATTGAAAAAGCAGATTCTAGCATCCATGGTGCCTATCAGATCATCAACCAACAACTCCTAAAAAATAGCTTCAGCAAATATGAATATGCTAATCGTGAAGAAGACTTAGGGATTGAGGGATTAAGAAAGGCTAAGATGAGCTACAACCCTGCTTTTCTTGTCGATAAATATGAGGCAAAAGTCCTAAGCATAAACTCTTAGGACTTTAAAGTTTTAGGCCAGCTTTTGGCCTTTATGATACTTTAGCACACCTTCAGCACAACGATAGGCTAATGCACCTACAGTATCTGTTGGGTTATATCCACTATTATGTTGGAAGTTTCCAGCCCCTACGACAAACAGATTCTCACATTCCCAGTGCTGCAAATAAGTATTAACTACGCTGATTTTAGGATCACTGCCCATTGTAGTCCCGCCCGTATTATGTGATGTCTGATAAGGCACCACGCTATAATCTGTAATATAGCCTTCTTTTCTTATACTCTTTACACCCTTAAGCTTTTTAGCAATCTCTGCAGTCTTATCAACAAAATATCGATGCAATGCCCTATCTTGATTTGTAAAGTTATAAGTCATCCTCAAAAGCGGGAATCCAAAGGCATCTTTATAGGTAGGATCCAAATCCAAATAATTATATTTATAAGGCAGGCTAGCCCCTTGCGCACCTACATAAATACTACGTGTAAAGTTATAATTTACAGCCTTTTTATATTCCAGACCAAAGCTAGGGGTCCCCTCTGGTACAGGACGATATTGCACAGGTCTATTTCCTGACTGCACACAATAAAGACCCGCACCATGTAAAAAATCAAGCTTACTATGATCAAAGTTATCCCCATTAAAGTCATCACTAGCCACGCCCAATGCTCCAGCACCCATAAATGTATCAAACTGCTCATCAAAAAAGGCTTCACAACCTGCATTTATCTGATAGCAATAATTTTTACCCAAAGTCCCTTTGCCAGTTTTTGGATCATATATTTGACCTATTTGACTTACCATCAAGATCTTAGCATTGTTTAAGACAAAACTGCTTAAAACCACAATATCGGCTGGCTGGAAATAAGTCTGCATTGTTTTTAGATCTACAAACTCTACGCCCACTGCCTTATCGCCTTTTTTCACCACTTTGGTTACATTTGCATAGGTGCGGATAGTATAGCGACCTGTATTCATCGCCACTGGGATAGTCGTAGAGATAGGACTTGCCTTGGCATTATATTCACAAGCAAAACGCTCGCAAAATGCACAATATTGGCATGGGTTTAACACAGCAGAATCTGGATTTGTATAGCTACCACTAGAGTTTGCTGCAGGCATACGATAAGTATGCAGACCACAAAGCTTAGCCGCCTCATCAAAATATTTCAAAATCTTTGTATTTTCAAGTGGTTTTTGAGGATAGGGGCTACTTCTAAATGTACCTAGTTTTTTCTCCAATGGATTTGGCTCTCCAGCTATACCACAAAGCTTTTCAAATCTATCATAATAAGATTCCATCTCTTTATAGCTAATCCCCCAATCTTGCAATAAATACTCATCTCCAAGCTTATTGCCATATCTTTTTTTGCTTTGAGTTTTGATCTCAAAGTCATAAGGCATAAATCTAAAAGTCCAGCCATTCCAGTGCACTCCTGCACCACCCACTCCATTACCAAGCAAGAAAGATCCCATCTTACGATAAGGAAGTGCTCTTTGATCCATGGTATTTCTTACTGTAACAGTATCCTTAGATAGATCTTGCATCAAACCATAGTTAATCCCATAGCGCCATTCATCATGCAAATGCTGAAAATTCTCTATCCCCTGCATACCACCACGCTCTAAACTTAATACCTCTAGTCCATTTTTGACTGCCTCAAGCGCTACAATACTACCTGCCCAGCCAGCCCCTACTGTCAGAACATCTACTTTCTTTAATACCTTCATCACAAACTCCTTACATATCAGAAATGCCCATAGGCTCAATAGGCTTATATTTGTCTCTTGTAATATACTCTGTATAGCTCATCTGCGCACCAGGGAATCCAACCAAACGCCATGCGATTTTATTTTCATTACCCTGATAAATAGGATCGCTAAAAACACCTGCCATTGTCATCTCAAAAAGTAGACCAAAAAATGATGATGAACCAAAGCCATCTATCTGTACTCTACCCTCCTCAAAACTCTTTAAAATCTCATCTTGCTGCTCATCACTAAGACTATAAAAACTTTTATGATAAAGCTTTTGCGCATTTTGCTCCAAGCCTTCTAATCCTAAAAGCATCATATCTCTACGATTTAAAGGAGACTGCAAGCCTTGCTGTGGTGTACCCTCAAAAAATGGACCTTGCATATAAAGAGTAGCATTAAAGCCATATCCAGAGGCTAGTTGATTATCAATAAAATAGGGCACGCCAAGCTCTTTGGCCCCAGGCGTAGAATCTTTTGGCCAGATTCTCTGACAAGCTGCACCCAAATTTTCAAAATCGATATCTTTTTGAAAAAACATCCTACCTTGTAATTTTGGACTAGAGTTTAAGGCATGCTCATGGGATTTTCTCATCTCTGGCTCTGCCTTTTCTTTGGCTGCTAAAGGCGAGCTAAATGCTCCTGCCACTACCCCACTAGCCAAAGCTGATAGTTTAAAGAAATTACGTCTATCAATAATCATATATTCTCCTTTTTATTAAATAAAAATTAACTTTATTTTATAAAAGTTAAAATATTAATATAAGAAAATATGAATAAAAAGTCAAGAAAATAAGGATTATATGTAAAAACAGAATGTCTAGAATGTAAGATATAAACAAATAAGCAATAAAAAAGGGAGTAGAAAGGGTGGTACGCCCGGCAGGATTCGAACCTGCGACCTACGGCTTAGAAGGCTGTTGCTCTATCCAGCTGAGCTACGAGCGCGAATGAACCAGACAAATGAGAGCTAGGTGGTACGCCCGAAGGGAGTCGAACCCCTAACCCCCAGATCCGAAGTCTGGTGCTCTATCCAATTGAGCTACGAACGCAAGTTATTATTGTATAAATATTATTATCTATTCATTTGTCTATGGGGTGGGTGATGGGGCTCGAACCCACGACCCTCAGAGCCACAACCTGATGCTCTAACCAACTGAGCTACACCCACCATGAGCAATAATAACTAGACAATGGTCGGGGCGAAAGGATTCGAACCTTCGACCCCTTGGTCCCAAACCAAGTGCGCTAACCAGACTGCGCTACGCCCCGAAACCTAAAAAGTCTTGAGGGCCGATTATACTTAAAAATCAGACCCATTGTCAAGAAAATACCTATCTTCTTTAAGGGTATTAGCGTAAAATTTTTAATGCTTCCTTGATGATATCTTGTGTGGTTGTGGCTTTAATATCCTTAAATACTTTATCAATATTACTAGTCTTAAAGCCAAGAGATTCTAATGCCATTTTGGCTTCTTGATAGATAGAATCTGGAGTGCTTGTCTTTGGAAGTAAATCCACATAAAAACCACTCAAATCCACCATAATCTTACCAGCACCCTTAGCACCAATCCCTGGCACTCTTTGTAATGCGGCAACATCTTTTCTCTTAATAATCTCTAAAATCTCGCTAGATTCATAGGTAGAAAGGATGGCTAGCGCCACTTTTGGTCCGACGCCATTAATCTTAATCAACCGATCAAACATCCCCTTTTCCATCTCATCATAAAAGCCAAATAAAAGATGCGCATCTTCGCGGATAATCTGTGTGGTATATAAAAAAGCCTCGCCTTCTTTAGCTAAACGTGATGAACACTGCATAGAGATAGCCACATCATAGATAATCCCGCCTACCTTAAGCAAAACCCTAGCTGGCTCAAGCCGATAAATCTCTCCATTTAGCCCAAAAATCACGCTAAAACTCCAAATCTACATACCCACAAACTCTTCAGTCTCTGAATCAATCCTATAACCACCCTTAAAATCCTTATCCACATTCAAGCTCTTTACCTGTTTTTTAGGAAACTCTCTTTGATAGACAAGCTTAGTATCCTCACCCCATGACTTATCACAATAAATTTGTGCATTTAAAACCTCTTCATCAATTTGCACAAGGTTATTGACAGTTTTCTCAATAAACTGTTGATAATCAAAAAGCTCTTGTCTAAACATACGCAAATCTTTTATCATCGTATGATGTCTTCCATATGCTTCAGCAATATCTTTATTCTGCATCATCTGCTCACGTATCACTTCCTGCGCACCTTCAATCTGCTCTATTAATGGCTTACTCTTTTTAACAGAAGCCAGGATCTTATGATACTTGCTATACACCTCTTTAGCGCTATTAATCAAAAAATTCTTTTTCTTAACCAAAACATCAATCAAATCTTTTGTCTTATGATAGGCCAAAGAAGAGATAGTGATGATATTATTTTCCCCCTCGATATTTCCAACATGCAAACGATAACTAATAGTTACTTTATTATTACTTGCAATTTTTTTAATATTTGCTTCTTTAGATAAGACTTCTCCTTCTTGGCACAAATCAAGATAAATACTCTCTGACTGCACAAATCCCTGATCCAAAGTCTCAATCATCGCCTCATCAGCAATAAGATTGCCACAATGTGTTTTGATCTTTGCTCGATTGGCAATGATTTCTGATTCTTGATGTGTACTACCTTCAATCTCAATCTCATTTGCCTGGATTCTTGCATTCTTAGCCACATTACCGATAATCTTAATATTAGCAGCCTCTAAAACCACCCCTTCACCTATTGCATCTTGAGAGCTATTAGAAGCCCTGATTGTAAGTGTTAGATTCTTGCCCATACCACCTAGTAATGGTGGGGTAGAGTTTGCATTAATATGACTAAACTCATTTTGACGATAAAAGTCAATTTCATTGCTCTTCAATCTCACATAAGAATCAATCAATGATCTAAAAAAGACACACTCACCATGCTCTATCTGCTCTACCTCATCGTTTTTAAATTTTGGGAAACTATGAGTATGCATCAAATCAATCTGCGTAGCCAAGATAAACTCGCCATATAAATTTCGTCCACTAGATGATGGCTTTGCCTTATGGAAGGCTACGATATCCTCTCCTTTATTGACAGCAAAATAAGCTTCCTTATAATCCCTATATCTATCCTCACAAGGGATCAAAAACTCACTATAGGCTTCGCGATGGGGGGAATACACGACTGATTCTAAAATATCTATCTCGCAAGGTGGGAGAGTTTGATTTTGTATTAAGGTTTTGACTTCAGATATTAAACGCTGCTTTATATCATTTCTTCTACGGATGATGATACCCTCAAAAGCCATTTGCGCTTCAATCTCGCGCATCATCTCCTCATAAAATATATCCTCATCTAATAAACTTACCCCCTCACCAAAACGCAAGCGCATCTTATCACCAAAAGGTGAGATTCTAAGTGAGATTTGGGGTTGAGATTCTACAGGTTTGATGCGTATATCATAGCGCTGTTTGATTTTAAAGCTATCTGTATTAAAAAGCTCCTCATCTTCAAGCTGCTGCATCTCTTCTTTTGTGACGACCTGAAAGCCATTTTTATCATTTCGATCAAGCAGGACTTCTACGGCCAAAAGCTCAAATCCTACAAATTGTGGATCCACCTTAAAAGTATCAGCAACCTTTGCTAACTCTATACGAATATCACTACATTGTTTAACTAACTGTGGGGGGAATTTCAAAAATACTCCTTCATGGCAAACCTAAATTTTACGATATTATAATTCATAATTATGCCAACTTACAAAAATAAAATTACGAATGTTCACAATCTATTGATATTTTGAAAGGGGATTTTTTGCTAAAAAAAGCTTTTTTTACAAACAGTAGCGGGATCTTATGTTCACGCATTTTTGGCTTCTTGCGCGATATTTTTACAGCCCATATACTTGGGGCTGGTATGTTTTCAGACATTTTTTTTGCTGCTTTTAAATTTCCCAATCTCTTTCGCAGGATTTTTGGCGAAGGCGCGTTTGTGCAAAGCTTTTTACCCTCACTCATTGCTACTAAACGAAAAGGGATATTTATTGTTGCTACCTTTTTTATCTTTGTATGCGTTATTCTACTTTTAAGCTTGCTTGTATGGTGGTTTTCTGGCTTTTTTACACGGATTTTGGCCTATGGCTTTGATGATACAAAGTTTGAGCTTACTCGCCCTATTGTGGTGATTAATTTCTGGTATTTAGAACTAGTATTTATCACGACCTTTTTTAGCTCACTCTTGCAATACAAAAATGTATTTTGGGTAAGTGCTTATAATACTGCTCTTTTAAATATCTTTATGATCCTTTCGCTTTTTTTAGCACGCAATAAAGAAGGCATGGAGATTGTATATTTCCTTAGCTATGGGGTTTTATGCGGAGGCATAGCTCAGATTCTTATTCATTTTTACCCTCTATATCAAAAACGATTTCTCAAGCTTTTTTATATTGGGCTTAAGGATTTATATCTACTCATTACAAAAAGAGCCAAAAGCAACATCAAGCTTGCTTATGAAAAAAGCATCAAAGGATTTTTTGCTCAATTCTTCCCAGCACTCCTTGGCAGCTCCACAGCACAAATTGCTGCATTTTTAGACACGATATTAGCCAGCTTTCTTGTCTCTGGTAGCATTTCCTACCTTTATTATGCTAATCGTATTTTTCAACTTCCCCTAGCCATATTTGCTATTGCCATTTCTACAGCCTTATTTCCAACTATTGCGAAAGCTATCAAAAATCATCAAGAACAAAAAGCTAGAGAGCTTTTAAAAAATACTTTTTGGTTTTTATTAATCGCGCTAGCTATATGTGTATGTGGTGGCATTATGCTTAAAAATGAGATTATTTTCATCCTTTTTGAAAGGGGTAATTTTTTACGACAAGATACCCTAACTACTGCTAATGTTTTTGCGCTCTATCTTTTAGGCCTACTGCCATTTGGACTGGCTAAGATTTTTTCACTTTGGCTCTATGCCCATAAAAAACAGGGAAAAGCAGCAAAGATATCTGCCATATCACTAGGCACAAGTTTTATCATCTCTGTCATCTTGATGCAATTTTTTGCCCTATATGGCCTAGCACTTGCTTCAAGCATAGGGGGATTTGTACTTTTTGCCCTTACGATCAAACAATTTGGGCTAAAAGAATTTAAAGCCATCCTATTATTTAAAAAAGCCTGGTTTATCCTTATAGGGATCTTAGCTGTAGAGATAATAATTTTAAAAATATTTTTAATGTTTTATTCTTTATAGATTTGATCATTAGTGATTACTCATTTTAGGATAGAATGAAGCTTATTTTATCCATGATTGGGGAAGTTATTATGAAGATCTATGATAGCAAAGCTAAGATGAAACTTGATTTTAAGCCCATTAAAGAAGGTGAAGTAAGAATCTATGTCTGTGGGCCTACAGTCTATGATGATGCTCATCTAGGACATGCGCGCTCTTCTCTTGTTTTTGACCTCTTAGCTAGAGTTTTTAGAGCATCTGGATACAAAGTAACCCTGGCTAAAAACTTTACAGACATCGATGATAAGATCATCAATAAATCCAAAGAAAGCAACCAAGAAATCACCCAAATCACTACAGCCTATATACAATCCTATCTAAAAGATATGGCTGCTCTTGGTGTAAAACAAGCTGATATAGAGCCAAAAGCCACAGAGAGCATCCCTGAAATTTCAACAATGATACAAACCTTGATGCAAAAAGGTGCTGCATACAAAAGCACAAATGGTGATATCTATCTTGAAGTCGCCAAAGACCCTAACTATGGCAATCTATCTATGAGAGGCAATGATGAAGAATCTCAAGCCAGAATCAAAGAAAATGAAGAAAAAAAAGACCCTAGAGACTTTGCCTTATGGAAAGCCTATAAGGGCGAAGATGATATAGGATATGAAAGTATTCTTGGATTTGGGAGACCTGGATGGCATATAGAATGCTCAGCTATGATTGAAAAGCATCTGGCCTATAAGGATGAAGAATTTGGCATTGATATCCATGGGGGTGGGGCAGATCTTCTCTTCCCTCATCATGAAAATGAAGCCTCTCAAACTCGCTGCGCTACAGGTAGAGAGATCGCTAAATATTGGATGCATAATGGCTTTGTCAATATCAATGGTGAGAAGATGAGCAAATCGCTGGGCAATAGCTTTTTTATCAAAGATGCACTAAAACACTATCATGGAGAAATCTTGCGCAACTACCTAATCTCTACACACTACCGCTCCATCCTTAGCTTTAGTCAAGAGGACCTATTAAGCTCTAAAAAACGTCTAGATAAGATCTACCGCCTTAAAAAGCGTATTGGATTTATTGCTTGTTTTGATTCCCAAAAAGATTTAATGCCTAAAAACGATTTTCAAAATAGTCTCCTAGAAGCACTATGTGATGATCTGAATATATCAAAAGCTCTAGCAATCCTAGAATCTATGCTTAGTGAATCTAACCAAAAAATCGATGCCTCACCAAAAGATAAAACACTCAAAAATGAAATCGCACAAAATCTTGAATTTATCGCCTCTTTGCTTGGCATTGGTGTGATGAATGCAAATGAATATTTTCAGCTTGGTGTGGATGAGAAACAAAAGTTAGAAATACAAGCACTTATTGAACAAAGATCAGAGGCCAAAAAGCAAAAAGACTACACAAAGGCTGATGAAATCAGATCCAAATTAGAATCTATGGGCATCATGATCTTAGATACGGCTGATGGCAGCGTTTGGGAAAAGGCCTAATCTAAAAATTTTATTGAGCTTAGCCTCAAGGTATTAGAGCTGCCATTAGCCTCTTTTACAAAAACACTTTTTATAAAACTATCCCCATCTATCTCAATAACGCTGATGCCCATATTCTGCCTAGGTACTAGCTGCACTGTCCAATACTTCTCATCACCATTAGGACGGATTGAAAAGTACTGCCCCAAACTCAAAAGGTCAAAATTTATAGCCATATTAAAAAGAGCAGAATCAAACTCGCCATTAAAACGTTGATAATCCCCTGTAGTCTGATAAAACACTCCTGTAGAATCTAGCCTTAAATTCATTTGTAAAGGCGTCCTTACTTGGACAAAAAGCTGATTATTTTTTATCTCAAAAACCCCTTCAAATCTCATAGGGATAGGAAGATTGACATCCACTCGATCTAGGCTAAAATCCCCCTTAAGATAATGATGGGAAAATATCTCTTTGAGTTGAGCTACATCCATAGCCTTCAAACTCAAAGATAAAAGAAAAAAATAACAAAAATATCTACAAAAAGCCTTCATACCTACTCCTTAAACTCTAATAAAGCTTTTAGAAAATCTTGAGGGATTTTTCTTAATGCCTTATTATTCTTAGCATTTACTAAAATATGACGGGTATAGCCAGTGGCAATATGCCTATCTCCAACATGCATCTGATACTCTAAGCCTACATATACTTTTGCTTCAAGCACTTGCACAAATATCTCTATCACATCTTCATATCTAGCAGGAAATAAATATTTAATATTCATCTCTACTACAGGGAAAAAATACTCAAGACTCTGCAAACGTTTATAGCCATAGTTTAGAGAATCTAAAAATTTGCAACGTGCTAGCTCCATCTTCCTAACATAATTTCCATGCCACATCACCCCCATAGAATCCACATCTACAAATTCTACTTCTTGCACATAGCTAAACTTGGCCATTAGCGATTATCTACTTTTTCAAAATTTAAATCATGATTTAATAAGCGGTAGTTTGCCATCTCCTCATATTTAGTCCCCTTGCGACCATAATTAGCAAATGGATCAATACTAATACCGCCACGTGGCAAGAATTTCCCACATACTTCAATATAACGAGGATCTAAAAGCTCAATCAAATCTTTCATAATCACATTAATGCAATTTTCATGAAAATCCCCATGATTACGAAATGAGAATAAATAAAGCTTCAAGGACTTACTCTCAACCATTTTCAAATCAGGGATGTAGTTAATATAAATCGTAGCAAAATCTGGCTGAGAAGTAATCGGGCATAAAGAAGTAAATTCCGGACAGTTGAATTTTACAAAATAGTCATTATCCCTATGACGATTTTCAAAAGCCTCTAAAATATCTTTATTATACTCAAAGCTATATTTCACATCCTTATTGCCCAAAACACTCAACATTTCCAACCCTTTAATCTGCTAAAATAATCTTCATGGAATTTCAAAAAAATGATTATATCAAGTTAGAAAAAATAGGTATAAAAAGCCTCCTTGACCTATGTCTATGTATACCCAAATCCTATACAGATACGACAATAATCTCAAAGCTAAAGGCCAATCAAACTGGTGCGCTAGAGATCAAAATCCTCCCTTATAATGCACCAAAACATGGAGCCAAGCTACTTAAAATCCCTGCCCATATCATCAATCTTGATGCCCCTCTTAACCTCTTTATCTTTCACCCAAAAAGCTATCATAAAAATATTTTTATCCCAAACAAAACGATATTTATCCATGGCACCCTAGAGTTTAACCCAGCTCCATCCATCACACAACCTAAAGTTATCTATGAGATAAATACAATCACCCCACATTTTAAACTAAATCAAATTAAAGATTCCACTCTAAAAACCATCATCAATAAATACATCACAAAAGAAAATCTAGCCCCCATTCTCCCTATAAATATCATCCATCCGCTTTTAAAAATATTCTATCCAGATTCTAGTTTTTTATCCTATTTTCAAAGATATAAAACCTTGCCAAAAGATAGTCTTGATGCTCTTAAATTTATTGAGATCTATCAGCACATCTCACGTCTATCTAAAAAACGTCGATATTTTGAAGCTAAATTTATCTGCGATGGAGAGCATCAAAGTTTTATCCAATCTCTGCCCTTCAATCTTACGCCATCCCAGATAAATGCAATCAAGGATATTGCTAAAGACCTCTCATCAAAAACTGCTGCACGTCGTATCATTATGGGGGATGTAGGCTGCGGCAAAACAATGGTTATTTTATGCAGCGTAGTTATGGCCTATCCTAAAAGATCTGTCCTCATGGTGCCTACTACCATTTTGGCAGAGCAGATTTTTGCTGAGGCAAAAAAGTTTTTACCAAGCCATATTTCCACCTCTCTCATCCTTAGTCAATCTCGCCATAAAAGTGAAGATTCCACAAAAGCACATTTTCTCATCGGCACACAAGCACTATTGCATCAAAATTTTAACTCTCTAGATTTTGCCCTTATCATGATAGATGAGCAGCATCGCTTTGGTACCAACCAACGCCAAGCCCTTCAAAATATGCTAAGCCCTTCCTCTCCATCTAAAAAACCTCATTTCCTTCAATTTTCTGCCACTCCTATCCCTCGCACACTAGGTATGATAGAATCAAACTTTATTGACTTTAGTCTTATTACTGATCTGCCTTTCAAAAAAGATATAAATACTAAAATCATCCATAAAAATGATTTCCCAAACCTCATCGCCCACATCAAAGAACAAATAAAAAATAAGCATCAAACCATCATCGTCTATCCACTTGTAGAAGAGAGTGAGCACATTGATTATCTTTCGATAAAAGAAGGGGCTCCTTTTTGGCAAAAGCATTTTGATAATGTTTATATCACTCATGGTCAAGACAAAAATAAAGATGAGATTTTAAAAGAGTTTAGACAAAAGGGGGATATTTTACTAGCCACTACACTTATTGAAGTGGGTATCTCCCTACCTAGGCTAACTACCATCATCATCCTAGCTCCAGAGCGCTTAGGACTAGCCACGCTCCATCAGTTGCGCGGTAGAGTAAGCCGCAATGGACTTAAGGGATACTGCTTTTTATATACCAATCTTCCAAAAAGTCAAAGACTAGAAGAGTTTAGCGCCACACTTAGTGGCTTTGATATTGCTGAGCTTGACTTAAAATATAGAAACAGTGGGGATCTCTTAAGCGGTGCGCGCCAAAGTGGTGAGAGTTTTAGATTCTATGATTTACAAAAAGATGAAGAAATTTTAAAAAATGCGCAAGAATTTAAGAAAAACAAAGATACAAATTAACAATCTTGCTAGCAATTTAGCCCAATTCCAGTCTGATTATCACTTAATTTAAGAAAAAAGATAAAGATAATAAAGGCTTTAGTTTTTAAAATAAGTTTGCTAAGAGAATCTAAGGAGAGAATATGCAAGAAGTTATCAATCATTTCGAAGATTTTAGCAAGATTCCGCATTGTAGTTTTGAGACTGAGAAGATGAGAGAGTTTTTGGTGGAGTATGCTAGGGGGTGTGGGTGTGAGGTCAGTGTGGATAGTGCAGGAAACATCCATGCTTACAAAGGAGAGCCTAAGGTGTGTCTGCAAAGCCACTATGATATGGTGTGTATGGGAGAGGCACCCAAGATAGAGGTCTATGAGGAGGGAGGCTATCTTAGAGCCAAAGATTCTAGCCTTGGGGCGGATAATGGCATAGGTTGTGCGATCATGATGGAGGCAATAAAGAGGTTTGAGAACATCGAATGCCTTTTTACCAATGATGAAGAGGTCGGACTAATCGGTGCTAATGGCTTGGAGCACACCCTCAAATCCAAACGCCTCCTCAATCTTGACCACGAGCACGACACAGAGGTAACTATTGGTTGTGCGGGAGGGGTGGATATTTTTGTAGAGATGGAGAGTGAGAGCGTGGATCGAGAGGGAGAGGTGTGCGAGGTGGAAGTGTATGGATTCAAAGGGGGGCACTCAGGGGTGGATATCTTGAGCAATCCGACCAATGCCATCAAAACCCTAGCCTCTTTCATCAAAAGAAATGGCGGAGAGATTGTCGCATTTTATGGAGGAGAGAGGATCAATTCCATCCCCAAACACGCCAAAGCCAAAGTCATCTTCAAGCAGATCCCCAAAGAAGAGGAGCACATCAGGATCAAGCCTTTGGGGAGGGGGAAGGAGAGGGTTTGCAATAAAAGTGCGGAGTTTCTTGCGATGCTCAATGGATTTTCTCATGGGCTAAGAAGCTACAACCTTGAGTTTGGGATCGCCCAGACAAGTATCAATCTTGCCATCGCCAAGCTAGAGGAGGGGGAAGGGAGGATCCAGTTATTTGCACGATCCAATGATGAGGGGGAGCTTAGAGCGATTGAGTTTGAGACTTTGGAGTTTTTCTCAAATTTTGATACAAAAGCAAGATCAGGTGGTTTCTATCCTCCTTGGGAATGCAAAGAGAGCAAGTTCTCTGAGGAAGTATTAAAACTAATGAAAACTTATAACCCTAATATACGCTACTATGCTATCCATGCAGGGCTAGAGTGCGGGGTCATCGGAGCAAAAATCCCAGGGCTTGAGTGTTGCTCTATTGGACCAAACATTTATAATCCCCATTCTACAGATGAGCGATGTGAGCTTAGCTCGATAGAGAGGATCTCAAAAGTGGTGTTTGAAATTGTAGGCATGAAGTGATTTAAGGTATTAAAATTTAATAAAACTTGATGGATGCCCTTAATATCCCAAAATCTTTTAGTCCAGCTGCTGCCAACTCACATCCTCGCCCCCAAAAAGCGGGATGATTTGAGAATCTAAAACAGGGATAGTCTCTGGTATCTTGCATGGTGATTTTTTTAGCATAACTACTTTGTCCTTTTTTGGACTTAATTTATAGTTTCTTATAGCATTATCGCTCACAAAGGCTTGCAGATTTTCTAGCTTATTATGTTTTTCAAAAAGTTCAGCCAGTCTAGGTAGCAAGTTTGGTGCACTAAAGATCCCGCCAAAGGCATTTGGACTATATTTATTACTTGTTAGATGAGGTGCTGAATCTGAACCAAAGCTTACTTTTTTATGCGCATTTAAAGCCAAGTCTAAAAGGGCTTCCCTATCCTTTGGTGTTTTTAAAATGGGTTTACAGAAATGATGAGGGTTTAGATTCTTCCCTAAAAGAGAATCTAAATCCATCGTAATATGATGATAGGTAAGCGTAGCAGTGATGTTTTTAAAGTTTTCTAAAACCTGGATGCTTCTATGATCGCTCATATGTTCTAAAATAATATGAAGTCTAGGAAACCTCACAGCCAGGCTTTCAAAAACCTTTAAAAACTCATATTCCCTATCCATACTAAATCCATCACTCTCGCCATGGATGCTTAAAATCATCCCCAAATCCTCTGCTACCTTTAAAATCTCTAAAAGATTTGGGTTTAAAATAGAACTCACTCCAGAATCTGAATTAGTCGTCGCTCCCTTAGGATAAAGCTTTAATATTTTAATACCAGCCTCACTTAAATCCCCTAAACTCTCCTTATTAAGAGAATCAGTAATATAAATAGTCATCAATGCTAAGAAGTCTGGTGCTAAGGCTTTGATTTGCTCTTTATAGCTATTTGCTAGCTCTAGTGTTGTGACTGGGGTTTTTAGATTTGGCATTACCACACCCCCGCTAAAACTCTGTGCACTAAAAGGCAATACTGCTTTTAAGATATCCCCTTGGCGTAAATGCAAATGCATATCAAATGGATTTTTTAAAGTGATGCTATTCATCGCAAAAACCTTTGATTGAAATTAAATAATTATAACAAAAGCTTGTTTATTAGCCTGAAATAAAAACCTTCAAAGCTATTTAAATAAATCCAATAAAGCCCATAGGTGCTTATAAAAATTTATTATAAATTAATTTTTTAAAATTATAATAATGATTATCATTAACCTAAATTTTAAGGTCTTTCTATGGATATTGCGAGTTTTCAGACAAGCCTAGAGCACTGGGGGTATCTCTTATTATTTTTTGCTAGCTTTGGGGGTGGGTATACAGCCATCGTGGCTGCTGGGGTATTTTGTGCACTTGGCAAACTGGATATAAACCTTTCTTTATTAATCTCTTTTATAGGTAATTGCATAGGATCTAGCCTGCTAGCCTATCTAGCTCGCATGCAGAAAAAAGATTTTACAAGGCTATTGCAAAAACATAGACGAAAACTAGCCCTCACCCATGTTTATATGCAAAGATATGGAATCTGGCTTATTTTTTTTAGCAAATTTATCTATGGAATAAAAACCATCGTGCCACTTGGCATTGGCCTTAGCCACTATAGTTTAAAAAAATTTATATTCTATAATATTCCTGCTTGCGGGGTATTTACAGTGAGCATAGGACTGGTAAGCTTTTTTGCCAGCAATTGGATGCTAGAGCTTTTCTCTAAGATTGAAAAAATAGAAAGCTGGAAAATCATACTTATTTTATTTGTATTTTTGACCCTTATTTTTGTGGGCATTCAAGCCCTAAGCAAGAAAAAACATTAAGGCTTGTTAATTCTTTTTTATTATAAGCTTTTTGTAAAATAATTTATAAAGGATCAAAAATGAAAAAAATCGGAATTTTTTATGGAACTGATAGTGGTAATGCTCGCAATGCAGCTGAAAATATTGCCAAATTGATAGGGGAAGAAAATATAGAAATAAAAGATATTGCTAAAGCTAGCAAAGAGGAAGTTTTAGGTTTTAATAATTTAATCTTAGTAACTTCTACTTATGGATGTGGTGATTTGCAAGGGGATTGGGAAGATAAGATTGATAGCTTTAATGAAGCTGATTTTAAAGATAAAACTATCGCTCTTGTGGGCATAGGTGATAGCGATACTTATAGTGATACTTTTTGTGATAGTCTATCCTATCTTTATGAAAAAGCTAAGGGGGGCAATGTCATTGGGAAGACTTCCCCTGAAGGATATGACTTTAGTGATAGCAAGGCGATTTTAGATTCTGGAGAGTTTATGGGGCTAGTTCTTGATTATGATAATCAAGAGGAGCTAAATGAGCAAAGAATCTCAAACTGGGTCAAAGATATTACCCCGCTATTTAGCTAAATGTTCTGGGCTAAGGCCCAGAATCTTACTTATATATTTTCTCTAAATATTCTAACTTTGAATTTGTATTTAAAAGCAGCATATCTGCCAAAACTAATGCCAGCATTGCCTCGCATACTACACTCCCACGAATAGCAATGCAAGGATCATGACGCCCCTTTAACTTAAACTCAACAACTCTATTTTCAATATCTCTTGTTTTTTGTGGCAAAAAAATACTTGGTGTGGGCTTAAAATGAACCTTTAAGTCAATATTTTCGCCGCTACTAAGCCCACCTAAAACTCCCCCACTATGATTGCTTAAAAATCCTTTTTCATCCATGCAGTCATTATTCTCACTCCCTCTTTTATAGGCAGCCTCTATGCCTGCTCCAATCTCAAAAGCCTTCACTCCATTAAACCCCATCATCATCGCCCCAAGAGCAGAATCTAACTTATAATAAAGCCCCTCGCCAAGCCCAATAGGTATCTTTCCCCTTGCCCTAACAAGCACGCTCCCCCCGATACTATCATGCGATCTTCTTACCTCACTGATAAGATCTTTTTGTGCACTCTCTACTTCCCTATCTAGAGAGAAAATCTCACTTTCTCTAGCATATTCAAAATTAATATTCTTAGCCTCAATCCCTCCAACTGCATAAACTCCACTCTCACAAAAAATACCAAAATGCTCTAAAAGCATCTTAGCTACTGCCCCTGCTGCCACGCGTGCTACACTCTCTCTAGCAGAAGCCCTCCCCCCTCCACGATAATCCCTAAAGCCATATTTATGAAAATAGGTAAAATCTGCATGAGAAGGACGAAAAATATCCTTAATATCTGCATAATCACGACTTTTTACATCTTGGTTATAAATCACCATTGCCAAAGGAGTGCCCGTGCTCCTACCTTCAAACACCCCACTTAAAATCTCTACTCTATCTGCCTCTTTTCTCTGGGTAGTAAAATGGCTTCTACCTCCACCTCTACGCTCACACTCAAGAACAATCCTATCCTCATCAATCCAAAGCCCTGCTGGCAAACCATCTATCACACAACCAATAGCCCTGCCATGAGACTCTCCAAAAGTACTTACCCTAAGATGTAGGCCAAAAGTATTCATTTATCTTTTCCTTGTGGGGCTGTGCAAGATGAGCTAATCTCTAAGGTCACCTTAGAATCTAGCTTTTTTTGCATAATCTGCTGATAGGCAACCTTGGCGCAATTTTGCTGGGCTGACTTTTTGCTTGATCCAAAGCAGCGCGCCACTTCTATGCCATTAATCACCAATGCCATCTCAAACTGCTTACAGTGATCTGGTCCGATCTCTTGGATTAAATGATATTGAGGTATCTCATTAAAAAGTGCCTGCGTCTCTTCTTGCAGGGCAGTCTTATAGTCCAAAAACAAAACCTCTGAATCTAACTTTGGATAAATCTTTTTTAAGATATTATAGGTAAGCTCCCTAGCCCTCTCTAATCCACTCTCTAAATAAATAGCCCCAATTAATGCTTCAAAAGCACTAGATAGGATTGAGGATTTCTCTCTCCCTTTATTGCTTTCTTCATTTGCAGAGATGATAATAAATTCATCTAGATGTATTGCTTTAGCAAAACGCATAAAGCTTTGTTCATTCACAAGTGCTGCTCGCATCTTAGATAAATCGCCCTCATTTTTATCTGGGAATTCAGAGTAAAGATATTCACCCACTAAAAGATCCAAGACTGCATCACCTAAAAACTCTAAACGTTCATTATTAGAATCTTTTCTATAACTTTTATGAGTAAGAGCTAAAGCAAGCAAAGAGGTATCCTTAAAATGATAACCTATGATTTTTTCAAGCTTTTGCATCATCTTCCTTTAATTTTGTGGCTTGTTCTCTTGCTATTGTATCGCATTTTTCATTCTCAATATGGCTGCTATGCCCCTTTACCCATTCAGGGCATATCTTATGCTTACTAGATAATAGCAAATATTCCTTCCATAAATCTGGATTTTTAACGCCCTTAAAATCCTTTTTAACCCAATTAAAAATCCATTTAGCAATCCCATCACACACATATCTAGAATCAGAAACAAGCTTAATCTGACAAGGGCTTTTTAACACCTTTAAAGCTTCAATAACTGCCAAAAGCTCCATTTGATTGTTTGTCACATCCTTGCGTGCACCACAAACTATTTTTTCTACACAGCCTTCTGGCCTCTGGTAACGTAAAATCGCACAATACCCGCCATAACCCGGATTCCCCAAAGAGGAACCATCACAAAAAATCTCGACAAATTTCACTTAAAGGCTCCTATTTTCTAAAACCTTAATAATCAAATCCATCTCGCCAAGCTCACTGCATTGTGGACATCGCAGGGAATCAAAAGGAAAGATTCCCTTGCAGCTGTGGCATCTGTATTCAAATCCTAAATAAGCCTTTTTAATAGCCCTCAACCTATGCAAAATCTCAAGCTCAAAAACCTCACAAATCATATCATCTTCTATCATGCCTTTAGCGACAAAGATTTCATAGATTCTTGGATAGTTTTTTATATCCTTTGGAAATTCATCAAAAGTATAAAAAATATCAATATAGTTGTACACATCCTCACATCCCTTTGCATATTCCCAAAATGCATTTTTATCATTGGCTTTCAAAAACTTTAAAATCACTTTATTAAACATGGGATGATTCTTGCCAATCTCTTTTAGATTTTTTAGTTTTAAAACTAAGGGAATATCATGGGATTGCAAAAGCATCATGAGATAAAAATAACTTTGAGATTTTTGGACAAAATTATTAAACTCTTCCATATCGCTTGAGCCAGGGATATTATTTTGAGCATTTTGCACCTCATCAAGGCATTCTAAAACTTCTAGTGCCTTTTCATACTCACCCATTTTCTCATAGGCTTGCATGAGGGATTTTAGCGCGTGAGGATTGCGAGGATAGGTGCGCAAGATCTGTGTATAAATATCCTTAGAGCGCTGCAAAAAACCAGCCTGCAAATACACTTCACCAAGCCCCTCAAGCACCAAAATCTTATCCTTGGATGATTTAAGAGATTCTAAGACGCTAAGATAGATTTGTATAGCACTTTCATTATCCCCACTTTGCGCATAAGACTTTGCCATTAGCATTAATGGTTGCAGGGCATTGGGAGATATTTGGATAAATTTAGCAATATCATCATTAAGTGTGGTGTATTCATAGGATTTAGCCAGATCTTTTAATGACTGTTCTTTTTTCTGAGCACGTACTCTATTTCTTGAATAATCTAAAAGTGCTATTAAAGCAATAATAGCGATAAAAATAATGATCCCAAAAAGTGGATCACGATAAAAGAGTACAAAATTTTCCATTCTAATCTCTTAGAGTGATGATGCTAGCCTTTTGTTTGATTTTTTCAAAATAATCTTCAAGGATTCTATCTTGACGTTTTTCAACAAGCTTTTGTGCGATAATATTTCTAGCCTGCTGATATCCCATCTCCTCTTCCCCCTTTTTTTCTTTAATCAAAAAGGCCATAAAGTTGCCATTTCCGCCATTTAAAATCTCTGTAAACTCTCCGACTTTTGCCTTAGAAAAAATCCCGACAATTTGTGGCGGCAATGTGTTAGTAGGGATCTTTTCTTCTGCCCTCTCTACACCTCTAGTTGCTACATTAGGTTGCTTGATAGCCTCCTCTAATAGCTCCTTTTTATTGGAGCTAAAACGCATAGCTATGATCTCTTTGGCGACATTAAACTCATCTTGATGCTTATTATAATAAGCCCTTATTTCATCTTCCCCTGCCATATTGTTTGATAAAACAGCCCTCATTAGCTCCTGTGTTTTAATCTGATCTTTGAGCTGTTTTTTATATTCTTTTATAGACATCCTTTCTTGGATCTGTACTTTTCTTAAAAAAGCATCCATGCTTAAATTATTCCTATGTGCCATCTCTTGTATCTCACTATCAATACGAGAATCAGAAACATCAATTTTTAAGCGCTCTAGCTCTTGATCTTTTATTTTTTGAGAGATTAAAAAATCAATAGCAGCTTTTTTATCAAGCTTTTTCTCTTTTTGTGTTTGCTCAATCTCATAAAGCGTAATAGGATCTCCATTCACAGTGATAGCCACACCTGCAACCACCCTAGCTAAAAGCATCGCCCCACATAATAAAAAAATGCATAGATTTCGCATAAAATCCCTTCTAGTATTATTAAATTAATTCTAACACAAAGAAAAAAATACTTTGTTTGGCCTAAAACTTCATCCTAATGCCACCATTAATTTGGGTAAGCGTAGGCAAAATATTAGAATCTAAATGAGTATTCATAAGATTAAATAAAACAAAAATATTTTCTGTAACACTAATCTCAGTAGAAAAATCTATTTCATTTTGGCGAGAAGAAAGCTTGCCATCTGAAAATGATGTCGTAGCATAAGTGATGAAAAAATTAAAAAGTTTGATTTTTGAGCTTAGCATCCCATAAAATAAATTAGCATCATTATAGATTCTAAAAGCTTTGCCTCCCCAGATAAAAAATGGAGCTAGATTATCCCCCATAATATTTAGGCTACCAAGACCGCTATTTTTATCCGTACGTATATAACCTAACTTAAAGTTTAGCAAATCTCCCCATCCAGCATACATAGATAGATCAACCTCATAGGCATTCTTAGGCAGCATAGTCTCAAAACTATAAGTTATACCTGCCTGTGCACCGACCTTAAACTTCTCTCCTACATAATCACTACTTACCCTGCTACCAAAAGCATAAAAAACTCCAGGAGCAAAATAGCTATAAGCCCTTAGGGCTAAAAGCTCATCAAAAAAGTAGTACTTTATGCCCAGATTCATTACTCCAGATGCATTTTTTAAATTTAGTCGCCTAAAATCTGTCATCTGAAAATAATCAATCCTACCACTATCTCCAACCCAAAATCCTTCAATCAAAAGTCTCTCAAATGACTTATTGCGAATCCAGATTCCATCACTTAGCATATTGCTCCACTCATTATTAATCCCAATACGCCCAGCTTTAATGCTTGTATCCCCATCAAAATACTCTATAAAGCTTTCTCCAAGGCTAGCTTCATTGCCATCAAAGAAATCTGCTTGAGAATCTCTATGGCCACTACTATAACCAATATTTAAATCCTTGTGATGATCATAAAAAGAAAGCGAACTTGCAAAAGAAATAGAAGCACGTACATTCTTATAAAAGCCTGATGTATACCCAAGTCTTACACTACCTAAAAGATAGCCCATATTACCCAAATAACCATAAGTGGCCAGATTCTTTCCATAGCCTTGAGATGCAGTTAGGGCATTTGCGCTTTTATGTTGCCAATCACCATAAAAAATAACATCCCCCTTAGTAATACCATTCTTCAATGCCTCATCAATACTATCATAGCTATAAAGAAAACTAAAAGATACTAATAAGATAAATGCTATCCTAGCCATATTTGCCCCTATAGCCACAAATTATCTAAAAGTCTTGTGTTTCCACTTCTAGCAGCAATAAGCACAATGCTTTTTCCCAAAGCAACCTCTGATAGCTTTTGCAAATCAAAATCTACGATATCTAGATAATCTAGCTCTAAATCCTTGATACATTTCTTAGCCTCTAAAACAAGCTTATTGCTATCTCTCACCCCCTCATCTACCATTTTTTTTATCATCTCTAGGGCTTGAGGGATTTGCAAGGCATTTTTACGCTCTATTTCACTCAAATAGACATTTCTTGAGCTAAGCGCCAGAGTATCAAAATCTCTTTTTGTAGGGCATGGTATGATTTCCAAATCCAAAAACAAATCCTCTACCATCCGCTTAATAATTAAAAGCTGTTGTGCATCCTTTTGCCCAAAATAAGCTCTCTTAGGCCTTACTAAACAAAACAACTTTAATACCACTTGCAATACGCCATTAAAATGCCCCATCCTCAATGCCCCCTCATAGACATTTGCCATAGATTTTGGAGGATTAAGTGTTATTTCATCTTCTTTCCTATACATATCCTTAGCATGAGGAGCAAAGATGGCTGATACACCCAATCTCTCACACAAAGCAGAATCTTTTTCAAAAGTCCTAGGGTATTTATCCAAATCCTCATTAGCACCAAATTGCGTAGGATTGACAAAAATACTTACAATCGTATATCTATCTTGCCCTCTTGATCTTTCAATCAAACTTGCATGCCCATCATGAAGTGCTCCCATAGTTGGCACAAAGCCAACCTCTTGATCACCTAAACTCTTTCTATATGCGACCAAATCATCAATGCTTTTTAATATTTCCATAACTCTCTCCTAGGCTTATAAACTTTGGATCTCTTGTAGGATTTTTTGCGTGATAGCAAGTGGATTATCATTCTTATAAATAGGCCTACCAATGACTAAAAAGTCTGATTTACTCTCTTTGGCTTGGGTGATACTAGCCACGCGCTTTTGATCATCACTAGATTCTGCAAAAGGCCTGATCCCTGGTGTTAGTGTCAAAAAGCTAGGATTAGTAGCTGCTTTTATCTCTAAGCTTTCAAACACAGAACACACAATCCCATCTAACCCACTTTCATAAGCCATGATACCAAGGATAGTGGCCTGTGTATCAATAGGTGCATGATAAATCTCAGAAAAACTTGCATCATCAAAGCTAGTAAGTGCGCTCACCCCAAATACGAGCGGGCGCTTTTTGCCCTCTTTTTGCTCCATCTCTTTTAAACGCGCCATCACTCCACTCATAGCCTCTCTTCCGCTTGATGTATGGATAGTGATCATATCCACACCAAGCAAGGCACAAGAATAGGCTGCATCTGCCATCGTATTTGGGATATCATATAGCTTTAAATCCAAAAAGATTTTAAAACCAAGTGCCTTAATCTCATCAATAAGCCTAACGCCATCACGAATAAAACTACGCAAACCCACCTTTACCCAAAAACAGTCAGATTGAAGTGAACTAAGCTTAGATAAAAGCGCTAGATTCTCCTCCATGCTTTCTAGATCAAGAGCAAGACAAAGCTGCATAGCATCTCCTTAAAAAGAGTAAATTATCGCAGTAATTGTATATTATTACTTTGATATAATGCAAAAATTTTTGAAACATTTTTATAAGGGAATAATCAATGAAAGAACTCTTTGATGGTGCAGTCAAATTCTTAGAAGATGATTTTGAACGCTATAAAGATCTATACCAGAGCCTAAAAAGGCATCAAGAGCCTCATACACTTTTTCTTACATGTGTTGATTCTAGGGTCGTGCCAAATCTCATTACCAACTCTTTACCAGGCGATTTGTTTGTTATTAGAAATGTAGGAAATATTGTCCCTCCTTATACACAAGATTCAAGCCTAAGAGAAGGCTATCTGGCTACAACAGCAGCCATAGAATATGCATTAAGCGTGCTTAAAATCCAAAACATTATTATCTGTGGGCATAGTGATTGTGGAGCATGCAGCGCGATTTATGAAGATGAAGAGGTTTTAAATCGTGCTCCTTATGTCAAAAAATGGGTAGAGCTACTAGAACCAGTCAAAAAAAAGGTACTTGATTTAAAACCAAAGAGTAAAATTAAACGTATGTGGCTAACCGAGCAATTTAATATAGAACAACAATTGGAGAATCTTATGACTTACCCGTTTGTAGAAGAACGTTTTGATCGCGGTGAGCTACGTATTTATGGATGGTATTACATCATTCCTACTGGTGAGATTTACAACTATAATATGATCACCAAAGAATTTAAACCCATTAAAAAAGATGAAAACAACTCCAAATAATGAGGTGAATACATGGAAAAAATGATGCTACTTAGCGGACCTTGTGTGATTGAGAGCATGGAGCAATTAGAGAGAATTGCTACAGATTTAAAACCCTTAGCCAATCACAATCAAATTGATTTTTACTTCAAAGCTAGCTTTGATAAGGCCAATCGTACAAGCTTAGAATCTTACCGCGGACCTGGACTACACAAAGGCCTAGAAATGCTTCAAGAAATCAAACAAAAATTTGGCTATAAAATCATTACTGATATTCATGAATCTTACCAAGCAGATGAGATTGCCAAGGTTGCAGATATTATTCAGATTCCTGCTTTTTTATGCCGCCAGACTGATCTTATTGTAGCAGTGGCCAAACAAGACTGCATCATTAATATCAAAAAAGGTCAGTTTATGAATCCAAAAGATATGTCATACTCTGTACTAAAAGCACTAAAAACTCGTGGCTTTAGTGGCGATACCCCAAGCTATGAGGAATCAAAAAAGTATAAAATATGCCTTACTGAACGCGGCTCTAGCTTTGGCTATGGAAATTTAGTCGTTGATATGCGCTCCCTTAGCATAATGCGCAACTTTGCACCTGTGATTTTTGATGCTACCCATAGTGTGCAGATGCCAGGCGGGGCTAATGGAAAGAGTAGCGGGGATTCTAGCTTTGCTCCTATTTTAGCTAGAGCTGCTGGGGCTGTAGGTGTTGATGGACTTTTTGCTGAAACTCATTATGATCCTAAAAATGCGCTAAGTGATGGGCCTAATATGATTCCTACCAGCGAGCTAAGTGGCTTGGTAGAAAAAATGTTAAAAATTAGAGAAATTTTAGATTAAGGAGACAATATGCATCATATCAATATCATAGAAGGAAAAATCACTCTAAATGGTGATGAAAAAATAGCTATTATCACCTCTCGCTTTAATCACATTATTACAGACCGTTTGATCGAAGGTGCACGCGATAGCTTCTTGCGTCATGGAGGAGAGGAAAAGAATCTAAGCCTTATTTTGGTACCTGGGGCCTATGAGATTCCATTTGTGCTAGAGAGAGTTTTGGAATCTAAAAAATATGATGGTATTTGCACACTAGGGGCTGTTATCCGTGGAGCCACTCCTCACTTTGATTATGTAAGTGCAGAAGCGACAAAAGGTATTGCCAATACTACTTTGAAGTTTGGTAAGCCTGTCACTTTTGGACTACTCACTACTGATAATATCGAGCAAGCTATTGAGAGAGCTGGGTCTAAGGCTGGGAATAAAGGCTTTGAGGCTATGAGCTCGCTAATTGAGCTTATCAATCTATATAAGAAGCTTTAATGGCAACGCGCTCACAAGCCAGAGAGGCAGTCATAGCGCTGCTATATGCCTATGATAGTGGCAATAAAGATATCACAAAGCTAGCTCGTGAAATGCTAGAAGACAAAAAGATCCGCCACAAGCAACAAGACTTTGCCATGGATCTCTTTGAGGGAGTTTTGGCAAACTTAAAAAATCTTGATTGCGAAATCAAAAAATATCTTAAAGACTGGGATTTTGATAAGCTTGGCGGACTAGAGAGAGCGATCTTAAGATTAGGGAGCTATGAGCTATTGTTTACTACAACTGATCGTCCGGTAGTGATTAATGAAGCCATTGAGCTGGCCAAAAACTACACAGAAGAAATGGCTCCAAAACTTATCAATGGCATTTTAGATTCTATTAGGTCGACAAAATGAAAAAGCTTTTTATCTTCTTAATCATGATTGGCTACCTTGCTGCAGATACCCTCACCCAATCACAAGATGTGATCCATAGTCTTTTAACGCCATTTATTGGATGGGGGCTTAATAAGCTTAGTTTACTTCATATCAGCTCACCAACTCTAGCTAAGCTCATTTTATCAAGTCTGACCTTCCTATTTGCCCTTAGTTTAGGCAGAGTGATTGTGACGGGTATTTTTTATATTATGAATCTTTTCTTGCGCCTATCCACCAAAGATAAAAGTATCAAAAAATCTATTTGCCAAGGGATGATCCGCCCTGTCATCTATATCTCCATAGCCATTTGTATTGATATTGCTATAGAGATTTTGTACTACCCAGAGATTTTACCATTAAAGATAAGGGAGCTATTTAGTCTTTTTTATATTGGACTTGCAACTTGGTTTATCATCGTACTTTTAAAGTCCTATGGCACAGGGCTAATGGGAAAGGCTATAAATACAAAACAAGGGATGCGCAAAGAAGCTATTAATCTTATTTTAAAAATCAGCTATTTTGCTATCTCTGTCATTGGGCTTTTAATAGCACTTAAAGAGATGGGATTTAATGTATCAGCTATTCTTGCTTCGCTAGGGATTGGTGGTTTAGCAGTAGCCTTTGCACTTAAAGATATGTTAGCAAATTTCTTTGCATCTGTAATGCTTCTTTTTGAAAATTCATTTTCACAAGGAGACTGGATAGAGTGCAATTGTATAGAAGGCACGGTTGTAGAAATCGGACTTAGACGCACCATCATCCGTACTTTTGAAAATGCTCTCATATCTATGCCAAATATCACCCTATCTGATAAACCCATCACCAACTGGACTAGACGCAAAATGGGAAGGAGAATCAAATTTAGCATAGGGCTTACTTATGATTCTCCAAGAGAAGAGATCAAAAAAGTGATTGAAGAGATTCATGCTATGCTACTTTCCCATCCAGATATTGCCACAGATACACAGGCTATAGAGTTTAGCGACTATGAGCTAGCCTTTAAGCAAAATGTAGTCAGTATGGAAGATTTTTTAGGCTATAAACATAATCTTTATGTAGGTCTTGATGAGTTAGCAGACAGTAGTATTAATATCCTAATTTACTGCTATACCAAAAGCATCAAAAAAGTTGAATATATGGCGGCTAAACAAAATGTAATTTTTAAAATTATGGAGATTGTAGAAAGGCACTCGCTTAGCTTTGCCTTTCCTTCTCAAAGTCTTTATGTAGAATCAATGCCAAAATAGTCTATTTCTTGCTGCCTATAGCGATCATTTTTCTACGCAAATAGGCAATCTTACTTTGCAAGGGTAGCTCTTTTGGGCAAGTATCATGGCAAGCTAGCAAACTCATACAACCAAACACACCATCATCATTACCTACAAGCTCATAAAAGTCCTCATCGCTTCTCTTATCATGAGGATCTATCATAAAGCGCACGATTCTATTCATGCCAGCAGCACCTATGAAATCTTCTCTCATCAACTTTGTCGCGCAGCTAGCTATACAGCAGCCACACTCAATGCATCGATCTAGCTCAAAAACCTCTTGAGCCACATCAGGATCAATCCTTTCTTCAACCTTGCTAATATCTACCTGCTCATTAGTGTGAATCCAACTCTCCACTCGCTTAGTCATACCAGCAAACCATTCTCCAGTATTTACACTTAGATCTTTGATCAATTTAAATGCTGGCAATGGCATCAGTGTGATCACACCATCTTTAAAATCCTGGGTCAAAGTTTTGCACGCTAGACGTGGCCTGCCATTTATCATCATCCCACAGCTACCACAAATCCCTGCCCTACAAACAAAATCAAAGCTCAAATCTGCATCAAACTTTTCTCTAATCATATTAAGTGCAATAAAAATAGTCATAGAGTGGGCCTCTTGGATTTTATATTCCTTAAAGTGTGGCTTACTTACAGCACTCTGTGGATCAAACTTTAAAACTCTGATAGTTAAGATTCTTCCTTGTGTTTGTGGTGCACTCATTTTTTGTCTCCCAATCTTTGATTTTTTACTTTATATTCTGCATGTAGCTCAAATGGCATTAAAGCCTCTTGTAGGCTATATCTATCTCCACCCTTCTCTTCATTTTCACGAGTAATTTTTGCAATCTCTGCATCACGTTTTTCTTTATCAGGATGAGGTATGAAATTCCCCTTAGCCCCATATCCACGCCAATCAGGAGTGATCTCCATTTCCATGACATCTAGAGGTTCGTATTCTATAGTAGGCATTGTTTGATTCTCATCGCTCCAACTAGCAAGTGTGCGTTTTAGCCAATTGGCATCATCTCTCTTAGGATAATCTATCCTTGTATGTGCCCCTCGAGATTCTGTTCTATCTAGCGCACCCTTAGCCACACAAAGAGCTAGTTTTAACATCTTTGGTACACGGTAGGCCTCTTCAAGCTCTGGGTTGTTATGAAGCTTTTTATTTTTTACCTGTACATGGCGAGATTTTTTATATAGCTCCTCTAGCTCGACAACTGCCTCACTCAAGCCAGCTCCATCACGGAAAACCCCCACCTTATCATCCATGATCTCTTTCATTGCTTTTTTAATGGCAAAAATATCCTCATTTCCATTGCCATTAAGCAAACTTTGCATATACTCTTCTTGCTTAGAAATAGCTTGCTTGATAATATTGGTATCAATAGAAATATCTGCACCTTCACAATACATAGCAAAATAATCTCCAATAATCATACCAGCTACAACTGCCTCACTTACAGAGTTGCCTCCCAAGCGATTAAAACCATGTAGATCCCAGCAGCTAGCTTCACCTGCAGCAAAAAGCCCTCTTAAGTGTGTATGCCCTGTATGGTCAGTCCTAATCCCTCCCATAGAATAATGCTGCATAGGGCGGATTGGTACCCACTTTTCAGCAGGATCAAGCCCTGCAAAAGTGATGGCAATATCTTGTACATCACGCAAATTTTTCTCAATATGTGCGCGTCCTAAAATTGAAATATCCAACCACACATGCTTGCCATATGGAGAATCTACACCCTTGCCACTTTTAATATGCTCTAAGATTCTGCGGCTTACCACATCCCTGCTAGCTAGCTCTTTTTTCTCTGGCTCATAATCTGGCATAAAACGATAGCCATCCTTATCTCTAAGCACACCGCCATCTCCCCTGCATCCTTCAGTCATCAAAATACCACTTGGCACAAGACAAGTTGGGTGGAATTGCACTGCCTCCATATTACCGAGCTTAGCTATGCCAGTCTCCATAGCCACAGCCAAGCCTATACCCTCACAGATCACAGCATTAGTGGTATTAGCATAGATTCTCCCATATCCACCAGTAGCGATCAATGTCCCTCTAGCTACATAGGCTGAAATCTCTCCACTAATCAAATCCCTAACTACAGCACCATAGCAAGTACCGTTATGATGAATAAGTGAGATCACCTCTTTTCTATCTTGGATATCTGCTCCACTTTTATAGGCTTCATTTGCCACAGCATAAAGCATAGTATGACCAGTAGCATCAGCAGTAAAACAAGTGCGCCATTTTTTTGTCCCTCCAAAATCACGACTTTGGATATAGCCCTCTCTCTCCTTATCCTCAGTGATAGTTACATGCTCACCATTAATCACAGCCCCCCTATCTCCAGCCTTAATCCTAGTCCATGGCACACCAAAGCTAGCCAATTCTCTAATAGCCTTAGGAGCCGTGGTAACAAACATCCTAGCTACCTTCTGATCGCATCCCCAGTCACTGCCTTTAACAGTATCTGCAAAATGCAGATCCTCATTATCCCCCTCACTCATCTTTCCATTACCAAGACTAGCTTGCATCCCTCCTTGTGCTGCTGCAGAGTGACTGCGGCGCACGGGCACTAAGCTTAAAACAATTGTATTTAGGTTTTTTCTCCTGGCAGATACTGCCGCCCTAAGTCCTGCAAGCCCTCCCCCAACAATCAAAGCATCACAATAAGTAATCTTCATGGTTAATTTCCTTTCCCGTATTTAATATTGTCATATTGTTTAAAAAATTCCATAGTCTGATGAGATTTTGGTATGGCATTTTGAGAAAGACCAATCTTTACATACGCACTAAAAGTAATCAATCCCAACGCAATAAAAAATACACTCATCGCCCACTTAATAGCCCTTAAAGTAGATAATCCTAAACCCTCAAACCATCCCCATTTCACACATAAACGATATAGTCCAACAGAAGCATGAATCTCTACTACAAATAACAATACGATATAAAGCAACCAATAATGTTGATGAACAAAGCGATAGGCAGAAGTATTTGGCCCGATAGTATCTGGCTGCACAAGCATAACATAAAGGTGGATACTAGCAAGGAAAAAAAGCGCAAAGCCGCTTGCAGCCTGCAAGAACCATAAACTTGTATCACTATGACGCATTACATATTTATGTGCCTTTAAGATTTTAAACTGACGGTAGTTTATAGGGAATTTCCTTAAAGCCAAAAAAGCATGCACGACAAATGCGACAATGACAATAAAAGCCACTATGCTAACCAAATAGGGCTGATTATGCTCTAAAAAGGCGCTGCCCTCAAAAAACTTTGATACCTTATACATCACATCTTCGCCAAGTAAAATACTTGAGACAAAAAACATATGAGCGATCATAAAAAGTGCTAAAAATAATCCAGTTGCACTTTGCCAAAAATCAAGTCTTGCAGGGGCCTTACTAAGCTTTCTTTCAGGCGTAATACCCAAATAGCCCTCTATGATATTTTTTTCTTGCATGCCTATTCTCCTTATGATTTAAATGATCTCATTATACTACTTTGATTTCTATAATTTTTTAAAATTTTATTTTACTTTTTAATATATTTTGTCAAATGTACCGTTTAGCTACATAGGGCAAAATTATTTAAATTAAAATATTTCTTAAAACTCATGACCAAATCTTAAGTTATTCAAAAGCAAACTTAATTTGAAATACTGTACTATATAGTATAAAAAGTCATTATAAATCCAGCCAAGCAAGGAGAATCCAATGAATGAAACAGTTATATTTAGTATGCCTATTATAACTATGTTCATACTATATGCACTCATCATGCTAGGTATTGGATTTTATTTTTTCAAACGCAATGAAACTACAGAAGACTACTTTCTTGGGGATAGGAATATAGGACCTGTAGTGAGTGCACTTTCTGCTGGGGCTTCGGATATGAGTGGCTGGCTTTTAATGGGACTACCTGGGGCCTTATATGTAGGGGGGCTGATCAATTCCTATATTGCTATAGGGCTTACTATTGGGGCTAGCCTAAATTGGATATTTATCGCCAAACGTCTAAGAATCTATACTAGCGTCATTGCAGATTCTATTACAATACCCGATTATTTTGAAACGCGTTTTAGTGATGATAAGCACATTCTAAGGGTAATTTGTGCTATTGTGATTTTGATATTTTTTACCTTTTATATTTCAGCTGGGCTTGTTGGTGGAGCTAAGCTATTTGAAGCAATCTTTTCTCTAAACTACAATTATGCCTTAAGCATTGGCACTGCGATTATTGTGGCTTATACTTTTTTTGGTGGTTATAGGGCAGTATGCTGGACAGATCTTATCCAAGGGCTATTGATGATGGGGGCATTAGTTATTATTGCCATTATGATGTTTATTCATATTGGTGGCTTTTCTGAGATTAAACACTATATTTCAAGCTCAGATCATGCACAACAACAGCTTCAAACCTATGAAATCCAAGATATGATCAACCTCATCAACACTAATCCCAATGCCCCATCTACCCAACAAAAATTACAAGATCTTATTTTGATCCTACAAAATATGCAAGATGCTACACTTAGTCACACACAATCTGTGCACAATATTTATTCTGAGCTAAAGCAAGCCTCCAATAAATTAGAATCTAATAAAAACTGGGATGAGATCATATCTATTTTGCAAAAGATTAAAACCTTGGATACAAACAAAACTGATCGTTTAAGCCTATTTGATGGTATTTCTATCTTTGGTATTATTTCAGCCATAGCCTGGGGTCTTGGCTATTTTGGTCAACCACATATCCTAGTGAGATTTATGTCTATTGCTTCAATCAAAGATATCCCAAAAGCCACATTTATAGGGATATCCTGGATGGCAATAAGTCTTATTGCTGCATGCTGCATTGGACTATTTGGTATCGCCTACATCAACAAATTTAACTTTTTGCTCAATGATCCAGAAAAAATTTTCATCTCTATGAGTCAAACTCTTTTTAACCCATGGCTTGCAGGTATTTTACTAAGTGCAATTTTAGCAGCCATTATGAGCACAGCAAGTTCACAACTCTTAGTTTCAAGCGCTACGATTGCTGAAGACTTTTATCGTCGCGTGTTAAAAAAAGATGCCTCTGAAAAATCAGTAATGTTTTTAAGCCGACTAGGGGTTTTAGTCGTATCTATGGTTTCTTTTGTTATTTCGACAGATAAAGATTCTAGTGTGCTTGAGATTGTCGCCTATGCGTGGGCTGGATTTGGAGCAAGCTTTGGAAGTGTTATTTTAGTTTCACTTTTTTGGAGTAGGATGACCAGACTTGGTGCGATAGCAGGGATGATCACAGGAGCTATTATGGTAGTAGCATGGAAAAACTATTTAGCCATTAGGCTTGATATTCCTTTATATGAGATTGTGCCTGGCTTTATAAGTGCGCTTATTGCTATTGTTGTTGTAAGCTATTTTACTAAGGTGCGCCAAGGCACCAAAAAGGCCTTTAATGCAATGTTACAAGAAATCAAGCATAAGCAATAAATTAGCCTAATGCTAATATCTCTTGCTTTACCTTTTTTAATTTTTCTTGTGCTATTTGTAGATTGTGCTGATTCTGCTCTAGTACAGATTTTGGCGCATTTTGGATAAAGTTTTGATTATTAAGCATGCCTTCTAATTTTTGTATCTCTTTTAGCAATTTGCTCTCTTGAGAATTTAGGCGCGATTTTATACCACTAAGATCTAGGCCTTCTAAGCTTAAAAAGCTTTGACAAAACTCACTTACATCTGCAACGCAGTTTTGTGGCTTTGCATCCACTATTTCTAAATCTGTGACTTTGGCACATTTTCTTACAAATCTACTTAAAAGATCTAGATCTACCTCTTTTTCTAGCTTAATGGCAACACGATCTATCAATCTATCCCCAAAATCTAACAAGCTTTTTACCCTGCGTACAGAAACAATACAATCTTTAATAACATCAAACTCCATCTCTAGCTGCTCATCCTGACTATAATCATCAGGAAACTCACAAACCATAATAGAATCACTACTCTCTATATCACTTCCTCTTAGCTGGTGATATAGCCTTTCGCTTAAAAATGGCATAAATGGGTGAATAAGACGCATAGATTCCATAAAGATTGACCCTAGCTCAAAAACAGCCTCTTTCTGCTCTTTAGCCAGTTCAATACCCCAGTCACAAAACTCCATCCACAAAAAGCTATAAATACTCATTGCTCCATCATTAAAGCGATAACTATCAAGCTCATTTGCCACTTTCTTAGCCACTGTATTAAAACGACTTTTCATATATCTACCAAGCAAGGTTTGATACTCATCAAGCCTCTTTAGCTCTTTAAAATGCTTAAAATTACCATCTTGCTGACTGGCATAAAGCTCTAAAAATTTAAGCGCATTTTCTAGCTTGATAATAAAGGCTTGAGTATCATCTAGTCTCTTACTAGAAAGCTTGATATCTCTGCCTTGTGCACATAAGATGGCTAGAGAAAAGCGTAAATTATCAGCGCCATATTTTTCTATCATATCCAAAGGATCGATCACATTGCCACGACTTTTGCTCATCTTCTGGCCATTCTCATCCCTTACTAATGCATGCAAATATACATCCTTAAAAGGAAGCTCGCCCATAAGACTATCCCCGCTAAATACCATCCTAGCTACCCAGAAAAATAAAATATCAAATCCAGTGATCAATAAAGAATTTGGATAAAAATCTTTTATATCATTTGGGTTGAAAAGATTATCATCTGTTTTGTTCCCCCAGCCAAGTGTGCTAAAAGCCCAGAGCCCAGAGCTAAACCAAGTATCTAGCACATCGCTATCTTGGTGAATCTGCTTGCTTTGGCATTTAGGGCAGGCTTGCAAGAAAGACTGCCTACTTGCTATCTTCTCTCCACAATCCTCACAATACCAAACAGGGATCCTATGACCCCACCAAAGCTGTCTGGAAATACACCAATCGCGTAAATCCCTCATCCATGCATCATAATTATTCTTCCACTCTTTTGGGAAAAACTTCATCTTCCCTTGTGCGATTTTCTCAATACTGCTTTTAGCAATATCTGCTTTTACAAACCATTGCTTAGATATATAGGGCTCTACGACATTGCCACAGCGATAGCATTTACCAATCTGATTTTTATGCTCTTGTATGGCCTCTACATAGCCACTTAACTCTAGCTTTTGAATGATCTTATCTCTAGCTTCAAGGCGCTCTAGCCCCTCAAACTCTCCAGCATTACTATTTAAAATCCCTTTAGAATCAAAAACCACAATTGATTCTAATTGATGGCGTTTGCCCACTTCATAATCGTTGATGTCATGGGCTGGTGTGACCTTCACACAGCCAGTACCAAACTCCATATCCACATAACTATCAGCAATAATCTCTATCTCTCGATTAATAAGTGGCAGGATCACTTTTTTGCCAATTAGATGTTGATAGCGAGAATCATCTGGATGCACCATCACCGCCACATCACCAAAATAAGTCTCTGGGCGTGTAGTGGCTATGATAAGATGCTCATCACTCCCTACAATAGGATAGCGCAAATAATAAAGCTTGCCATTATTCTCTTCATACTCTACTTCAATATCTGATAGTGCTCCATCATGGGTACACCAATTAACCATATAATCACCCTGTATGATAAGTCCTCTTTCATACCACTCTACAAAGGCTTCTCTAACTGCATTCTCTAACCCCTCATCCATTGTAAATCTTTGACGAGACCAGGCAGGGGAGATTCCCAATTTGCGCATTTGATGGATTATCTTGCCTCCACTCTCTTCTTTCCACTCCCATACTTTTTTAACAAACTCATCACGTCCTAAAGATTCTTTGCTAATGCCTTTTGCCAAAAGCTGCTTTTCTACAATATTTTGTGTAGCAATCCCAGCATGATCAAGCCCTGGTTGATAAAGTGTTTTAAACCCCCTCATGCGCTTATAACGCACCATAATATCTTGCAAAGAAAAAGTAAGGGCATGTCCTATATGCAATACTCCTGTAACATTAGGTGGAGGCATCATGATGCTGAAGTTTTTATCAGGCTTTTGAATCTTTTTATTCCCATCTAATTCAAACAGACCTCTAGCCTCCCATAGCGCATAAATCTGTTCATCATTTAGCTTTTTTTGCTCGCTCATTATTACATCCTTGGTGATTGAAGTGGTATGGGTTTTGCTTAAGCTAGTATATCAAATGTTCATCAAAAAGGAGTTTTTATGACTTATGAATTAAAATCACCCATCTTGGGATTTGAGCACCTATCTAATGTACAGTTAGTAAAGATTGATTCTATCCTGGCTAAAATACAGAGCAAATCAGAGCAATTTGAAATCTATCTAGTAAATCCGTATGCTTTAAGAGAATACTCTTTTGATATTCCTAAAAATATCCAGCTTCTATTAGATCTCAAGACAAATTCACAGGTAGAAGTTTATTGCGTACTAGTTTTACAAAAAGATTTAGAAAACTCTTTGGTTAACTTCTTAGCACCCATTGTTTTCAATCATGATAATAATACAGCTGCTCAAATACCTCTAGCCATGAAGGACTATCCAGATTTTGATTTCACAGCTCCTCTTTATGGCTTTATCAAAAAAAGCGCTTAAAGCCCCATGGCTTTAATTTGCCTATAACTTTGGGCCAACATTAAAGCCAGCTTTTGTGGATCACAGGCAGATTTTATTGAGAATGATATGAGCTCTCTACTCTCATTCTCACTATATCCCATTTTTTGCAAGACAAAAGATGGCCTAAAAAGACCAAAAAGGCACTCTTGCCCATTTGCACCATAAACCTCTTTAATAAATAAATCTTGCAATAAAAGTCTAGCCTTGATACCAGCAAATCTTAGCGCCAATGTATTGGGTGCACTATTTTCAATAGGGATAAAAAGACTAATAGATTCTCCTAAAGATTCCTCTAAATGTTTTAATAACTTATCCCTATTAAATTCTTCTATATTTTTTTTATCTAAAAATACACAGCAATCTTTTAGGGCATAATCAAGTGCTTCAAAAAATCTTGCCCCTTCGCTTATATGACAAAAACCTAAATCCAAACTATAGAAAAATGCCCCCAAGCCTCGTGTAAGACCCACCATCTCTGTATTTACCAAATAAGCGATACGATCATCCATAAAATTAGGATTATAGCCCTGTAAAAAAGACAAGCTCACATCCCAAATCAAACAAAAATCATCTATGCGATCTTTAATAAAGCCAAACACTTCACGCAAATCATTTAAGCTAAAAATATCTTGGTTGATTGAGGGGAAAATAAACACCTTGCAACCTGCAATAATCGCTTGATTTAATAAATCAAAATCTATACTGCCATCCTTAAGCAAGGAAATCTCTAGCGATCCAAGCATACTAGCTGCCAAAAAAACCTGCTGGTGATTCCCAATTCCATGGCAAATCTTAGAATCAAATCTCTTTGCTAAATGTGCAAAAAGTCCCTGCAAGCTCAAAGAATCAAAACCAATTTGCAGCGCATCTTTCTTTCCAATCTTTTGCAAAATTTTTGCTTTATTTTCCTTAGCAGTTGAGGGCAAAAAAATATTTTCATTTGGGAAATCCAAATTAATCAGAATCTCATTAGCTTTTTTATTAAGTGGTGGATTGTGTAAAAATTCTATATGCATTTTTCTTCCTGATAAGTCTAGGAGTATTGTAGTTTTTTAGAAATAATATTTTATATATATTCTACTTCTTCTTTTTCTTCTGGGATCTTAAAAAACAACTCACGCATAATTGATTGCATTTTTTTCTCATTTTGCCCATAGTTAAGAACCTTTGAAGCTATATGAGATTTTATTTTCATCTGCATCAATCTCTGGCGATCTATGCTTAAGATTGCCTGGGCTATTGATTTTGAAGTTTTATCCATTGCCACTACACCATTTTGATATTTTCTCAAAAATGCTTCCATTTCAGCATGAGGGAATATGGCTAGAGCAAGGCGCGATTGAATATATTCAAAAAATTTATTAGGCATGGCATATTTAAGATTAAGCGTGGAATCTGCAAGCGCATAAATGCCAATATCATAATTTGCACTAAAACTTACAAGATCAGAAAATGGAACTGGTGGGATGATCCTAATTTTCTTCCCGATAGCTGCACGCTTTTTAACTAGATTTCTCAAAAACCTTTCATAAGCAGGACTACAGTCAAAAACTAGCATCAAATCCAAACTATACTCATCTGGCAAATAATCTATAATATAAATTGTCTTTTCAATCGCCCTAGCAGTATTAGCACTCCCATGATATATCATTTTGATTCTATTTTTGTCCATCACACTTGGAGTAATCTCAGAGTATTCACTTAATGAATACAACACTTCGCTATTAATGCCATAAAATTGCGCATAAAGCTTTTTAATCCCGCTAGAGACACTTGTGATCTTATCAACTTGATGAAGGTAGGTTTTACACAGATAGTCATTAAACCTCTCAAATAAAATCCTCCAACGCAAAGAGGTGGTATTTTGCTTAGGATAAAACTCACGAGCATCAAACAAAACCCTAGCCCCCTTCTTATCTCCAAGCACAATAGGTAGAAGCACCAAATCATGACAAACAATAAAATCAAACTCTCGTTTTTTTAAAAATGCTGAGATTTCACGACGATTTTTAGTAAATATTAGACGATCCCATCGCTTAAGAAACACATTAAAATACAGCCATATTTCTTGGAAAATATTACGCTTTTTATACGCACTATAACTAATCACCTCAACACCGCTAATAATGCTTGCATTAATACCCATAGCCGTTATGCTATGATTTTTTTTCAAAAAATTAATAAGACGTGAGGGTCTTGGGTTAGTCGCAGGATTGGCTGCACAAAGCACAAGGATTCTCATTGTTCTTGTCCTAAAACTGCAAGAAAATTATTCACACCATCACGTTCTTTTAAAAAGTCATTAATAGCTTTGATATTTGCTTGCAGATGCATTTTAAGCTTCATTTTTTCAGGATTATTTCTAATCTCATCAATAAGCGCTAAAGCCTTTTTTATATATTCATTTTGACTAAAAGCCACCAGACTTATATCCTGTAAAAAAAACTCTTTTAGCTCCTCTAAATCTTGATTATTTTGTTTGGCAATAAGCCTAAAAACTTCTTCATTTTTAGCATAAAAGCTAGTAAGACGCTCTAATCTAGAATCACTATCTTCTTTTGCAAGAACAAGTGAAGGGCGATTTTTGGCTGCATATTCAATCCTTGATTCTCCCTGCTCCATAGGGAAAGAATCTAACCAAATATCAATGATATGCCCATAAATCCCGCTATCTACAAACCCAGGGAAATAAAACCTATTTAACAAGCCCTCATCAATCTCTCTAATTTTTTCTTTAATCTCTTGCTCATTGCCAATCCCACAAGCCAAAAATATAGCATTTTTACTCTCTTTTAAAATCTTGGCAACCACTTCTAAATACGGCTTAGAATCAATCTTTACCAAGCGGCCAATAACACCTAGTATCAAAGCATCTTTAGGGTATTTTAAGCGCTCTTTTTCAATCAAAGCATCAGGAATAACCGGATTATAATAAACACTATCCATTTTTACAGGGATGCCATAAAATCTATGCCCCTCATGGATGATCTGCTTTTCATTGCCGCAGATATGAGTGATTTTTAAATCTATAAAAGGACTATCATATACAAAATTTCCATGGCTCCAAAAAATCTGTTTTTTGGCCGTGCGTGTAGCCAATAAAAAATCAGAGATTCCATAGCCATTATTAGGGCTAATAAGCAAATCTATGCCATCATTTATCATTCGCTCTCGCAAAGCCAATGCCTTAGCAAGATGAGAGTTATAATAAAGGGCTTGATTATGCTCTAGGCCAATATCAATCACTTCAATACCCAAATCTTGATAGTTTTTTATCAGCCTTGGATCATTATCACTTTTTTCTACAAGACTCATGATATAGACTTTAAGCTCATAGTTTTGGCAAAACTCCTTATTATTCATCAAACTTTTTAAAAAGCTATATTCCACTTTATGGGGTGAATTCTCCACCATCCTATCACGCAAAATAGCTAAAACTTTTTTAGGCTTTTTATCTTGTGTTGGCATAGCTAAATGATGTGTCTTGCCAAAATGCATATAAAAATTGCTAGCATAATCTGTTATTTCTTTATTAAAAACCAACCATTCTTTTTGACTAGAAAAATTATTGCCACATAGATGATAGATGAAAAATTGCAGATACATTGCAAAGTCTATGCTCTCTACGCTATTAATAGCTAATTCTGCATAAAATATGTCTCGCCAAGTATCATATAACTCTAGCCAACCTTTATGATTATAAAAATGCTTAATATTCCAAAAAACATGCAATTGCCAATTAAAAACTGAACGCTTTTGCTTATAGGTTAGGGAATGAAAAGTCTGCTTTAATACAACCTCTAAATCCAATCTATAACGCTCAAAAGGAATGTGCAAATATTTAAAAAAAGAAAGGATAAATTCACTACTGCGCTGAGCTTCTATGCAGTGGATATCTGTGCGCATAATATTTTGCAAATAAAAGCTAAGGCCTTCATCAGGCTTACCCAAAAGTATCTTTGCTAAACAAACAAGCTCAATAAGCATGATATTTTCATTATCACTCACACCCTCATCAAAAAGCCCCTGCTTGCCTATCTCACTCAATCTAGCAAAACGATCATCCTCCTTCATGCCATCAAATAATCCATAAAGCGATAAATAAAGTTTATTTGGCATATCCCCTTGAGTAATAACACTATAAAGCTTATCTCTAAAAAGCTCGCATATCTCAGGCTTCATAGAATCTAACTGGGCTAATCTATCATTTTCAATTATCTCTAAAAGCCTATTCATAGCAAGATCTAAGCTATGTTTATTATTAGCATTTTCTAATAAAAGCCTTAATTCATCCATTAGTCATTCCTATTAATAATCCAAAGATATTCTGGAGATTGTTTATTAGCATAAGGAGTGATAGAGGCTGTGATATAGCCATTTTTATCAAAGATCGCCTCTACTCTACCTACAGGGATATTTGCACTAAATACATGATCTAGACCACTAGTATAGACCTCATCTCCGATATTGATTTTCATATACTGGGGGATATAGTCTGCTAGAATCTTCTTGTGATCACTTGGATCATAGTGGATAAAAGCTGGTATTTTATTTTTTCCGATATATACGCCATAGCTACAATTTTCATCACCATTAAACATCCCCATCAAACGTCCATTCTTCATCATTGCAATCCCCAGCGCATATCCATCCCGCACAATACCATATATCTTATCAGGTTTATACTCTAAATCAGTATTAAGCCATACCCTATCATACTCTGCCATCTCTACATAAGAGATTACCAAAGCTGGCTCAAATACAGCTTTTTGAAATAAATCTAATTGTGGATAGAATCTAAGCATTAAATCCACTTGATTTTGTGCTTCAACAAGCTTTAATTTAAGCTCCTGATATTCTTTCATTTTTTCTTGATACTTAGCAATGACCTTAGCTTGAGAAAAAAACCTTTCGCGACGCTCACTAAGAAAACTCACTCCATGATGATAACCAGTCTTAATACCATCTGTAAGGCCAAATATCAACTTTCTAGCACTCTGATTGAGCCAAAAAAGCACAAACAGACTTAAAAAGCAAAAAAACAATAAGAATAAAAACTTATATCGCATCAGTCATATTTAAGGTTTTGCAACAAATCTAGATTATCTAATGCTTCGCTAGTCCCCCTTGCTACAGCAAGCAAAGGCTCATTACCTACTGCCACAGGCAGCTTAACTACATCTGATAAATAACGATCTAATCCACGGATAAGTGCACCACCACCTGTCAAAATCACACCATTCTCAACAATATCTCCTGCTAAATCTGGTGGGATCACCTCTAAAATATTTTTTAATGTATTACCAATCTCTTGTAATTGGTATTTGATCGCCTCTCGCACATCCTCACTGCTAAGCTCAATAGAGTTTAAAAGTCCGCTTACTTGGTCCTTGCCCTTTACCTGCATTGTAAGAGGTGGATTTAAGGGATAAGCACAACCAATTTCAATCTTAATATCCTCGCCCGTACGCTCACCAATCACAAGATTATATTTCTTACGGATGTAATCCACAATCGCACAATCAATCTTATCGCCAGCTGTGCGGATAGATTTAGAGATCACAAGCCCACCTAGTGAAATCACTCCAATCTCTGTAGTACCCCCACCGATATCTACAATCAAACTTCCTTGAGGCTCACGGATAGGAAGTCCTGCACCAATAGCTGCTGCCATAGGCTCTTCTATCAAAAAGACTTCCCTAGCTCCAGCACTCATTGCAGATTCTTTAACAGCCTTTCTTTCAACACCAGTAAGGCCATAGGGCACGCACACCATCACTCTAGGTCTGATTAGTGATTTTCGCTTATGTGCTTTTTCAATAAAATAGCGAATCATCTTCTCTGTAATATCAAAATCCGCAATAACTCCATCTTTCATAGGGCGGATAGCCTTGATGCTTCCTGGGGTTTTACCCACCATCTCCTTAGCCTCATGCCCCACTGCTAGCACAGCTCCATGCCCATCAAAGCGATCAGTCTTCACAGCAACGATTGAAGGCTCATTAATGACAATCCCTTGCCCACGCACAGATACAACCGTATTTGCCGTACCCAAATCAATGGCAATATCATATGAAAAAAGTCCAATTATTCTATCTAGTAACATTTATATCCTTTTTGCTTTAGTTTTTTTAATTAAAATGGGTTCTTTTTTACCATCGACTACATCTGCACTGATAATCACACTATATCCCCTCATCTCTGGTAGATCAAACATCACATCTGTGCAAATCTCCTCAACAATACTGCGCAACCCGCGTGCACCAGTTTTGCGCGCAATGGCTAAGTCTGCCATCCTCTCTAATGCTTCAGGCTCAAATATAAGCTCTGCTTCATCCAAAGCAAAAAGCTTTTGATATTGCTTGATAATAGAGTTTTTTGGCTTAGTCATGATATTAATCATAGCTTCTCTGCTAATAGGCTCTAATGTAGCAATAACATGCAATCTACCTATAAACTCTGGAATCATACCAAAAGCTACTAGATCATCAAACTCTACTAAATGCAGCACATCTTCTTTTTCATCAATCTTCGTTTTTTTCTCGCCACCAAAACCAAGGGTAGTATTACCAAGACGCTTTTTAATCATATCTGTTAGACCATCAAAAGCACCGCCACAGATAAATAAAATATCATTAGTATCCATTTGGATAAAGTCTTGATTTGGATGCTTGCGCCCTCCTTTTGGTGGGATATTTACCACACTGCCTTCAATAATTTTCAAAAGCGCTTGCTGCACACCCTCACCAGATACATCGCGTGTGATGGACCTATTTTCAGAAAGTCTAGAGATCTTATCAATCTCATCAATAAACACAATCCCCTTCTGAGCCCTCTCTACATCACCATCTGCTGCCTGCAAAAGACGTGTTAGGATATTTTCTACATCCTCTCCGACATATCCAGCCTCTGTAAGGCTAGTGGCATCTGCAATAGCAATGGGGATATCTAATGCCCTTGCTATAGTTTGTGCCATTAAGGTTTTTCCACTACCAGTAGGTCCTATAAAGAGGATATTAGACTTTGCAATCTCAATATCATCATCCTCATCTTCTCTAGATAAAAGACGCTTATAGTGATTATAAATAGCCACAGAAAATACTTTTTTGGCTCGCTCTTGACCCATGACATAATCATCTAAAATTGCCTTAAGCTCTTTTGGCGATGGTATGCTCTCTAATGCCAAAGACCCCCCTATCTTAGTGCTTTTAGATTCTTCTCCTACAAGATTTTGGTATAAAAATGTCATACAAGATTTACAAATATAAGCATCTCTACCATCCTCCCCCTTATTCCCGCAGATAAAAATATCGCTCTCTCCACACTGCTTTCCGCAAAAACTACAACGCACATTTTTATGATTCATAAGACGCCTTTTTAAGAGGGATTCCTCGATTAGAGCTTAGGATAAAATTACAAATTTTCTGGACATGAGGATTATCTGGATGATTGGCAATTTCATTTCTAGCTAGATTAGTAATGGTATCTGTTTTAGCAAAAAGTCTTTTGTAGATTCTAGCTATTTCATCAACCTCATCATGAGAAAAAAGCAGCCTTAAGCGATGACGATTTAGACCGCGTATCACGGCGCGATTTCCCTCAGCCATACAATATGGTGGCACATCTTGGGTAAGCAAACTAGCAGCAGCCACCATAGCACCATCCCCGACCTTTACAAACTGATGTGCTGCAGATAATCCACCAAAATTTACATAATCACCAACCTCTACATGTCCACCTAAAGTAGCATTATTAGCAAAAATACAATGATCACCCACGATGCAATCATGTGCCATATGCACATAAGCCATAAAAAGATTATGGCTACCTAGCACCGTTTTGCTCCCTCCGCCTTCAGTACCGGGATTAAACATGCAATGCTCACGGATAAGATTCTCATCACCGATGATAAGCTCTACTTCCTCTCCTTTATATTTAAGGTCTTGAGGTATTGTCCCAAGCACTGCATAAGGGAAAATCGTATTATTCTTTCCTAAAGTTGTATTGCCCAAAATAGTCACATTATTATAAAGCTTGCAACCATCGCCAATTTTCACACCCGCACCAATAACGCAAAACTCACCAATCTCAACACCATCGCCTAAAATTGCCCCATCCTCAATTATGGCTGTTTTTGCAATTTTTCTCACTCCAAAACCTCACTCTTTCCTATCAGCAATCATTGCCTTAAGCTCTGCTTCTGCCACCATTTTATCATCAACATAAGCCTTAGCATCAAACTGCCATACAGCCCCTTTGCTCTTAATAACACTCACGCGATACTCTAGTCTATCTCCAGGCACTACAGGGATTCTAAATTTTACCTTATCAATTGTCATAAAATACACGATTTTATTTTTGGCTTCCTCATAATTATGCCCAGACATAGAAACAAAACCTAAAAGTCCGCCAGCCTGTGCCATCCCTTCAATGATCATCACACCAGGATAAATTGGCTGATCTGGAAAATGCCCATTAAAAATCTCTTCATTAGTTGTCACATTTTTATAGGCTAAGATACTATCATTCTCCTTTAGCTCGACAACCCTATCTACCAAAAGCATGGGATAGCGATGAGGCAGAATCTTCTTAATTATATTAATATCCATCATGATCTATAAAATCCTTCAAAAAAATTTGTCAAAAATTTTAACAAAAATAAGCTTAATTTTTGGTACAGAATCACATAAGGGGTACAACACGGAAAATATTTTCCTCTTGAAAAATACTCTCAATCTCATAGCTCACCTCACCATCAAATACGTTATCTATGATGATAATGGGATTTTGACTGTGATCCCCACTTACTATTTTGCGCAGCTCGCACTCTTCATCTAGGCTCATTGGAGTATTTTTTAGCTCGCTGATATTTTTAAACTCCTTATCTAGCAAAAAATTTAACGCAGAAAGTGGCATAAAAATAGCAGAATCTTGCATACAAAATCCTAAAGAAATATCACTTTTTAAATATTGATCAAGCAAATTTTTTGGCAATGATAGCTCTGGCTTTGCCCAAATTATTTCTGGTATTTTGGTGCGCTTTTTACTATGTGAGTAGCTTAAAATATAGCTAGGTATTATCTGATTTTGAGAATCTAGAAGTCTTGCTTTTAATACCCTATAGACTAAAAATCTTCTTTGGGCTAGGATGTACCCCCTATTTTTAGCATCTAAATCATCGCGCAAACCAAAAGTATGTATGCGCTCTTGTATACCACCTAGCTGCTGCTCTTGGGCTTTTTGAGAGATATCACTCATCATCTCAAGCGAGACTTTTTGCTGTTTATCCCTTTGTTTGGATAGTGCAAACTTACAACCACAATAATTTTGACGATAAAGATTGTCTTTTTTGGCCAGTGCATTTTGACGCTGTACCCCTCCCTTTGATCTCACATCGATTTTTATAAACTCAAGTCCATGATCTTGTGCGATTCTATCCCCTTCAATAAATAGCCTTTGCTGCTCTTTCATCGGACTTGAAAGCAACGTGGTTGTAAACCTTCTCTCTCCTAGCTCATGCGCTTTTTTTGCACTTTTAACCAATCTGATATCAAAGCACTTCACACATCGCTCGCCCTTTTCTGGCTCATCCTCCAGTCCTACCACACCCTCACACCATTTTGCCTCATCATATTCACCCAAAAAAAGCTCAATGCCAAGCATCTCGCAGCTTCTCTTTACATCATAGTATCTTAAATCATGTTCTGCTTTTGGATGGATATTGGGATTATAAAAATAGCCTACTAGCTTTTCATCTGGATAAACCTTTTGCAGCTCACTTAAAAAATAATGACTATCTACAGAACAACAAATATGCACTAACATTATCTTATTTCCTCCTATTTTCTAACCATATAAATAAAATAAGCCATCCCCACAACCAAAACCACGATCAAAAAAATCATCAAAGCAGAATCTAAAATATCCATTTTCTTCCTTTATCCCATAGTTGATATTGTTTCATATGAAACATAAACTTAGATTTTATTGCTTTTAGCTCTAGTGCGCACATTAAAATCACCGCTGCTTTCTTTTTCTCTAAGCTGGCCACAGGCTGCTGATATATCAATGCCCTTAGATTCCCTAATCGTAGCCAAAAGTCCCCTTTTGACCAAAAAATCGGCAAATTCCTTAACCTTAGAGATCTCTGGACGCTGAAATTCAGACCCTTCATGAGGATTAAATAAGATTAGATTTACTTTGGCCTTGATTCCATTTAGTAGTGCCAAAAGCCTTTTAGCAGACATAAGATCATCATTTACATCTTTAATAACCAAATATTCAAACATCACTCGCTTCCTAGCATCTATGGGAAACTCACGCACAGCTTCAATAATACTCTCTATATTATAAGCCTTATTAATCGGCATCAAACGTGAACGCAAAGCATCATCCACTGCATGCAAAGAAATAGCTAGCTGCACACCTAAGTTTAATTTCCCCAGCTCTTTGATTCTAGGAGCGATGCCACTAGTTGAGATAGTCTGTCTACGAGCTGATATACTAAGCCCTTCCAATTCACTTAAAATCTTGATAGCCTTAGCAACATTAGCCAGATTATGCAGCGGTTCACCCATCCCCATATATACTATATTCACGCGTTTGTGCGCTGCCAAAGCATTATCTCTTTTTAAAATCACAACCTGCTCGACAATCTCTCCAGCACTAAGATCTCTTACAAATCCCCCTTTGGCCGTGAAGCAAAAAGTGCAACCAACCTTACAACCAATCTGACTAGAAAGACAGAAAGTATATTTTTCTCCCTCGATCACTTGATTGTTTTCATCTTTCTTTTTATCCTTCATTTTTAAAAAGACGCTCTCAAAGGTATGCCCATCATGAGTTTTAAAAAGGTATTTTTTTGTCCCATCACTTGATTCTTCCAGTCTGATGAGCTCTAGATTCTGCGCGCTATAGTCTCTAGATAGCTCCTGACGCAAAGACTTTGGTAGATTTTCCATTTTATCAAACCCATTTTCATAGCGCGTATACAGCCAGTTATAAATCTGCTTAGCGCGAAATGATGGGGAGAATCTAGCCTCTAACTCCTCTAAGGTATAACCATAAATATTGTGCATATAGCCCCTTGACTAAAATATCCTGTAATTCTAACAAGGCAAAGTAAAATTAAGCAATTTTTAAGGGGGGGGGGGGGGTAGAATAGCATCCGCTCTATTGAGCAATCAAATAACAAAGGATAAAAAATGGCAATTGGCTCAGCAATAGTAAAAAACAAGTATGTAGTAGTCTATGATGAAAAAGGAAAAACTCTTTTTGAAAGATATCTAGGCGATGGTATTTTGCAAGGATTTACCAACTCTAGCGTAAGTATCATTAAAGATAAATATTTAAAAGTGTATGATGAAAAAAATAGAGAAATTCATCAAAAATATGTAGGTTAAACTTTAAAAAGGAGCAAGAATGATAAAAGCATATCTAAAAATGTGGAAAAATACTTTTAACTATGGGGGTATCTCTTCTAGGAAAGATTATTGGTTGGCGATACTTTTACACTACATTATCTATTTAATTCTGATGATACCGATATGTTTAATAGATGAAACAAACGAAACTGTTCTAATACTTGCATCTATCCCTGCTTATACATATCTTTTTATTGGTATATTTCCGGTCATTTCACTTACAACAAGAAGATTGCATGATATTGGCAAAAGTGGCTGGTGGCAACTTTTAAGTCTAGTACCATTTATAGGTGCGATTATTCTTTTTATTTTTGTATGTCTTCCTCAAAAACTAGACGATAAATTTCAACAAGAAGCGGGAGAATAGAATGAAAAAATATTATTTATTAATCATAGGAGCATTATTCTTAAATGGGTGCAACAAGAATGATATCACAAGCATTGCATGCAATGATAAAGATGCAATCGAGCTTTTAGCTCAATTGCAAGAAGAATCTGTAAATGAACCCTTTTCTAAACTTACAAAAGCTCAATTCAAATTAGCCTTAAAACAAGAAGATCTCCTTCAAAACTGGGTAAGTGCTATGACACAACAAAAAAAGCAACCAACACTCTCTGATGTTTTTATAGAGAAAAAAATGAAAACAAAAATCGTTTATGACAATTTCCGAACAGATAAACTTGATGAAAAATCTCAAAAAAGATTCTGTAGAGCCACCATGAAAGAAGGTAGTATTGTAAGCTTGGGAGACATTGGGGCTTTTAAAATACCTCGGCCACAAGATATCTATTACTCCATACAACTAACCGATGATAAAAAACAGATCTATGTAGAACTATTCAATGAGGAATAGAGTTTTTCTATTACCTCTCTTTGATTTTTCAAAAAATCTTGATGTGCAAAGGTATCACAATAATTACTGACACAAAAGATTCCTCTAGCAGGAATCTGAAATCTTTTTGCTACACTAAGCACAGCAAAAAACTCCATATTTTCTAGCAAGATTCCTTTTTCTCGCATTTTTTGAGCATAAAGAAAATCTGTGCTGATATAATTACTAGAATTTACTATGGCTCTAGGCAATCCCAAAGAATCTATTTTATTTATAGTTTCACATGAAACACTATCAATGCTATTGATTTGATTTTTTAATGGTGTATAACTTTTATTTTGCAAGTGAGAAATCTCTATTTGTGTAGCACTATTTGAAATAAATAAGTCTAGTAGTTTTATTTTTTTGTCATAGCTTCCAGCACTTCCTATAAAAACTAAAAATTTTGGTTTTTGGTTTTGGCAAATTTGCGTAAGCGTAATACTACTTTCTATGAGTCCCACGCCAATACTTTTAGCAAAGCTAAAATCTTCTCCCCTGCCAGCACATACAAAAAGTCCGCCATCTTTTCTCATTTCATACCCCTGATTGTTTTGTGATTATTATCTATAATCGCACTATTTGCCCATATTTTAAATTTTAAAAGCAACTAGCTTTAAATTACAAAAAAATGATAGAATCTAGAAAATTTTGGAGCATTCCAGATACAATGCAGTATAAGGCAAAAAAAAAGTTCGGGCAAAACTTTTTAAAAGATAAATATTTTGTCCAAAAAATTGTCCAATCCATTCCCAAGATTCTTAATAGCGAGCAGATTATTGAAATTGGGGTTGGCTTGGGTGATTTAAGTGATGAGTTACTTAAACTTTATCCGTTAAAAGCGTATGAAATCGATAGCGATTTATGTTCTTTTCTTAGGCAAAAGTATGATAAGGTTTTAGAAAGTGGATATTTCACACTTGTGCATCAGGATGTCTGTGAGCTCAAAGAAAGCACTGGATGGTTGCATCCAGAAGCTTACATCCTGGTGTCAAATCTCCCCTACTATGTTGCTACGCATATTATTTTAAAGGCACTTAGGGATCCTTTATGCAAGGGTTTTATTGTAATGGTGCAAAAAGAAGTCGCGCTAAAATTTTGCGCTTCTTTTAACAATAGTGATTTTTGTGCACTTAGCGTACTAGCACAGACTATGGGAGAGGTAGAATATCTTTTTGATGTTCCCAAAGAGGCTTTCAACCCAGAGCCCAAAGTAACATCTGCTGTTTTTATGCTAAAGAAAAATAAGGATTTTTTTGAACTACAAAAACTAGAATCCTTTCTAAAAATAGCCTTTAGCGCACCAAGAAAAAAACTTTCTAAAAACCTGACTTCACACTTTGATAGGGTGCTTGTAGATTCTATATTTGCTTCTTTAGGCATCTCTGAACAAACTAGAGCACACGAGCTATCAACGCAAATGTATCACCAAATTTTTGAAAAACTAAAGGATAAAAATGGAAAATAACGAAAACCAGAATAAGCCGGAAAACAAACCAGAAAAAAGGCGCTTTTTCAAACCTCGCCACAAAAAGGATGAGGGAGAAAAAAGCAACAATCAAGAGCGACCAGAAAGACCTGAGCGCCCTAGAAAATGGAACTTCAAAGAAGATAGAGAAGCAAAAGAAGGAAAACAAGAAAGCAAAAATCGCTTCCATAAAAATAAAGAATCTCATGATGTAAAAAGTGCCCCTTGCATCGATGGGACACGTGATATTTTAAGCGTAAATGAAAGGGGGAATCTAGGCTTCCATAAAGAGCTAAAAAAAGGCGTAGAGGCTAATAATCGTGTCCAAAAATCAAGCCTCAACCCTCACTACAAACTCAACCTAAACACAAAAGCAAAGGTCAGAATCACCCCTCTAGGTGGTCTTGGAGAGATTGGCGGAAATATGATGGTGATGGAGACAGAAAACTCTGCTATCATCATTGATGTGGGCATGAGCTTCCCTGAAGAAAATATGCATGGTGTTGATATCCTCATACCAGATTTTAGCTATATACATGCGATTAAAGAAAAGATTGTAGGGATCATCATCACGCATGCTCATGAAGATCATATTGGCGCAGTGCCTTATCTTTTCAAACAGCTACAATTTCCACTATATGGCACACCTCTAGCTCTAGGCATGATTGGCAATAAATTTGATGAGCATGGGCTAAAACAATATAGATCTTATTTTAAAATTGTCCAAAAGCGCCATCCCATTCCCATTGGTGATTTTGAGATTGAGTGGATTCACATAACCCATTCTATTATTGATTCTAGTGCGTTGGCTATCAAAACAGAAGCAGGGATCATCATCCACACTGGGGATTTTAAAATCGATCACACTCCTATTGATAACATCCCTACTGACTTACATCGACTAGCCTATTATGGTGAGCAAGGGGTCATGCTTTTATTAAGCGATTCTACCAACTCGCATAAAAGTGGATCGACTGCATCAGAGGCTAGTGTAGGGCCTACTTTTGATGCCCTGTTTAAAAGTGCTGAGGGGCGCGTTATCATGAGCACCTTTTCATCCAATATCCACCGCGTCTATCAAGCGATTAATTATGGCATCAAATATGGGCGCAAGGTAGCAGTTATTGGTAGATCTATGGAAAAAAATATCGATATTGCTCGCGAGCTTGGCTATATTGAGCTTCCTGGCAATATTTTTATTGAGGCGCATGAGGTAAATAATTATCCTGATTCTGAAGTTTTGATAGTTACTACAGGATCGCAAGGTGAGACAATGAGTGCGCTTTATCGCATGGCTACAGATGAGCATCGTCATGTTAAGATCAAGCCTACTGATATGGTCATCATCTCAGCTAAAGCAATCCCGGGAAATGAAGGGTCTGTCTCAGCTGTGCTAAACTTCCTTATCAAAGCTGGTGCACGTGTGGCCTACCAAGACTTTAGTGAGATCCATGTCAGTGGACATGCCGCACAAGAAGAACAAAAGCTAATGCTACGTCTTATTAAACCTAAGTTCTTCCTCCCTGTGCATGGAGAGTATAACCATGTTGCTAAACATAAAGAAACAGCTATTAAATGCGGTGTTTTAGAAAAAAATATCTACCTGATGGAAGATGGCGATCAAATTGAAGTTAATCCAAGCTATATCCGCAAGGTTAAATCCATTAAGAGTGGCAAGGTCTTTATTGACAACCAAGTGGGTACAGAAATCGATAATATCGTGGTTACTGAGCGCCAGACTTTAGCAGAAAGTGGCCTTTTGATCGTCATGGCCATGATCGAAAAATCTAGCCAAAAATTCCTAAAAGATTCTCAAATCACTTCGCTAGGCATCATTAACCCTAAAAATGAAAAAGCCTTTAGCAAAGAGATTGGAGAGCTTTTAGAGTTGCATATTAAGAATCTAAAACCAGAAATCCTAAATAGTGCTAAAAATTTAGAAACCGATTTAAGACATTTGCTTAAAAAGTTTTTATTCAAAAAGACTAAAAAATACCCCACTATTGTTGTGCATTCATATGTCAAATAACCCAAACAAAGGAGCCTCATGCAGAATCTAGATTTTGGACTTATCGCCAAAGAAGTACTAGAAGCCGAGGCTCTAGCATTAAATAGGCTTGATTGCAACAAGATCAATTGGAAGGGCATTGTTGATGTGATCTTAGATTCAGGGGGCAAGCTCATAGCAACTGGCGTGGGCAAAAGCGGTCTAATAGGCGCAAAAATAGCTGCCACACTTGCCTCTACAGGCACTCCTAGCTTCTTTTTGCACCCTACAGAGGCACTTCATGGGGATCTTGGCATGGTAGAAGACAAAGATGTGATCCTAGCTATTAGCTATAGTGGTCAAAGCGATGAGCTTTTAGCCATCATGCCCCACCTTAAGCGCCTTAGCAAGGCCATCATCACTATGAGCAAAAATCAAAATACCCCTCTATCCTCCCAAGGAGATTTCTTCATTCCTTTGTTCATCGAGCGTGAAGCCTGCCCACTTAATACAGCCCCCACCACTTCAACCACCCTCACTCTAGCCCTAGGGGATGCTTTAGCAGTATGTCTAATGAAGGCTAGGGATTTTACTCAAAAAGACTTTGCTTCATTTCATCCTGGAGGAGCGCTTGGTAAGCGACTTTTTGTGAAAATCAAAGACTTGATGCAAACCCAAAGCCTCCCTATAATCACTAAGCAAACCCCGCTTAAAGAGGCGATTATAAAAATGAGTGAATGCAGACTTGGAAATGCTATCATTCTTGATTCTGAGCAATATGTATGCGGAATTTTGAGCGATGGGGATTTAAGACGAGCGATGATGAGAGAGGATTTCAACCTAGATGCCAAGGCCATCAACTATGCTACAAAAAATCCCAAAACTTGCAATAATCCAGAGATGCTTGCCTATGATGCGCTAAAGCTTATTGAGCAAAATAAGATCCAAGCATTAATCATCACAGATACAAATGGCAAGATTTTAGGTCTTTTGCATTTGCACACACTTATTAGCGCGGGTATATCTGCATAAAATCAAAGCTTCTTGCCACGTGTAAATTCTATTACATCCTGCAGGCTGACAACATCTTTTGGCAACATCAAAGATGCGATGTTAAATACCTCTTTACATGCATAGGCATCATGATATGCCCTATGAGATACAGGGGCATTAATACCTAAAAATTCATTTAAAAAAGCAAGAGAATAACGAGGGGAAAGTATGGTTTTTTGAGCAAATTCTACGCTGCAGATTCTAGGGTTTAAAAGCCCAAAATCCCCATGAGATTCTAGCCTTGCGCTAATAAATCCATAATCAAATGCAACATTATGTGCTACAAAAACACTATCGCCTAAAAATGCCCTAAAATCTTTCAGCACTTTTTTTTCGCTAGGGGCATCACTTAGCATCTCTGCACTAATCCCAGTAAGATCTGTGATCTCTTCTGGCACTTCTTTGGCATAAACTAAGCTTTCAAACCTATCTATAATCTCATTGTTTTTTACCTTAATAGCCCCTATTTCAATGATATTTGCGACATTTGGCTTAGAACCTGTAGTCTCAATATCTACAAAGCAAAACTCACAGTCACTAAAACCCCTCTGTGTGCTTAAGCATAGGATATCCTCTCCTTGTATATCGACCCAAAGCCCACAAGAGCGCATCATCTCTAAAGCTAAATCCTCTTTATCTACACCCATGATATGGCATGCAAAGGCTAAGAATCTACTTTTATTAATGGGCTGATTTAGCTTTTCATAAACCTTGGTATAAAAGCTCTTTTCTGCCTTAGGCTTAGGAGAGGGGAGGGGAGGGGGCGCTTCTTGATGGATGGGCTTAAGTCTAGTGACTAAGTATTTGGGTTTATGTATCATTTTTTCAAAGATGCAATAGCGCTTTTTCTATCTTTAGCTCCAAAAATATAGCTTCCAGCCACAGCTATATCTACGCCACTATCTTTTAAAAGAGAAATATTTTTATCACTCACCCCACCATCTACTTCAATCAAACAATTAGCATTGCGAGCTAAGATAAGCTCTTTTAGATTCCTAATCTTTTCTAGTGAAAAAGGTATAAAACTTTGTGCGCCAAACCCTGGATTAACACTCATTACCAAAACCATATCTATATCATTTAAAATATATTTTAGATTCTCTTCACTGCTATGTGGGTTGATCACAACAGCAGGGCTGATACCTAGAGAGCGGATGTGCTGTAAGGTACGATGAAGATGCTTGCAAGATTCTAAATGGATACTCATATATTTGGGCTTTAGGGGAGCAAAAAGATTGATGAAAAAATCTGTGTTCTCTACCATTAGATGCACATCTAAAGGGATCGTGCTCACCTCACTCAAGCCCTGCAAGACAGTCGGACCAAAGGTAAGATTTGGCACAAAATGTCCATCCATAACATCAATATGAAGCAAATCTGCTCCACCCTCACACACACTTACCACCTCATCTTTAAGGCATAAAAAATTTGCTGATAAAATACTAGGGGCTACTAACATTGCCTTCCTTAAATCTTTTTTTAAAGCATAGCAAAAACACACTTATGATGATATTAAATTTAGCATTTGATATAATCCACAAACAAGAAGCAAGGAGCAAAAATGCCAAATCTAGATTCTAAAATCCAAGTTATTTTTGATGAGCTTAAAAAAATTAGTGCTCATATTAGCCAGCTTTTAAAAGATTCTGGGAGTGAGTATTTAGAGAGCTCAAACTCTAGTGGGGATGCTCAATTAGCTGTAGATGTGCTAGCAGATACCTATATAGAAAAACAACTCCTAGCCTTAGAGTGCATAGCTGGTGTATGCAGCGAAGAAAAGGCTGAAATCATAGGTAAAAATGGCATTTTAGATTCCAAAAGTCTTTTGATGACAAGCCCGCTAGGAGGGGAGGGGAAGCTTTATATTGCCTATGATCCGCTAGATGGCTCTAGTCTTATGGATAGCAACCTAGCCCTAGGCAGTATTTTTGGAATCTATGAAAATAGCTTTAGTGCCCAAAATCTTATTGCTGCAAGCTATGTTGTCTATGGACCTAGAATTGAGATCATCTTTGCTACAAAAAATGCTCTTTTTTATCAAAAACAAACCAGCAAGCAAGAATACATCAACCTAACCCCGCCAAAACTTGGACAAAAAGGCAAGCTCAATGCTCCTGGAGGCACACAAAAACATTGGAGCAAAACTCACAAAGATTTTATAGATTCTCTTTTTGCTAGTGGGTATCGCTTGCGATATTCTGGTGGGATGGTCCCAGACTTACATCAAATCTTAATCAAAGGCGGAGGGCTTTTTAGCTACCCTGCTACACAAGATGCCCCAAATGGCAAACTAAGAAAACTCTTTGAAGTCTTCCCGATGAGCTTTATTTATGAACAAGCAGGGGGAGAGGCCATAGATGGAGCAGGGAGAATCTTAGATCTAGCATGTGATAGCCTGCATCAAAGCACGCCTTGTTTTTTGGGTAGCAAAGAAGAGATCAATGCTCTAAAACAAGCCTATAAGGAGGAAAGATGAGTGATCCTAGATTAGATTCCTTTGAGCATGCGCTTGAAGAGAAACTTAAAGAGCTAAAGAGTTGCCAACAAAATAAACAAAAAACTAGCTGCAGTGAGTGTGAAAAAATACTAGATTGCGAACTTAGAAAAAGCTATGTTAAAGCAGTTTATAATAGTATGAATAAAGGCACTAGTGGGGATTTTTCTTTTTGATTTGGCTTGATATTACTGATCCTAAATATGTGCTCTTTTTTAAAGATCTCATCCCGCTTTTACAAAAGCTTGATGAGGTGATTATCACCACAAGAAAAAGCAAAGGCTATGATGAGTGTGCTGACCTTTTAGATCTTTTTGGCATAAAGGCAGTTTGTGTAGGTGGATATGGAGGGATAGAAAAGCTTGATAAACTGCAGGCTAGGCTGATGCGCCAGCAAGAGTTTTTAGAGCTTTTTAAAAAGATAGGTATGCCCAAAATTTTCATCACTGGGGTAAGTGTGGAGGGCTGTCATACTGCCTATGGCCTAAATATACCTATTATACAATTCTCTGACACTCCCATTATAGGACATAGGGTAGATTCTAAGCTGCTTAGTATTGTAGCAAGACTTTCTTTGCCATTAAGCACACTAGTTTTTCATCCATTTGTCGTGCCTTCTGAATGTTATAAGCTTTTAGGCCTAGAACATGATCAAATCTTTAGTTATGACTTTATTGATGTGTCCTTATGGCTAAAAGACTTAAAACCTGCTAAAGACTTTAGAGATAGCCTTGGCTTATCTAAAGATATCCCCACTATCTTAGTGCGCGAAGAAGAATATAAGGCACATTATGTCAAATCTAAACTCAATACTATTTATGAGGGTGTAAAAAAGCTTGCTAGCCTAAATATTAATATAGTCATCATGCCACGCTATGGAAATGAGGAGTTAAAACAAAAATTTAGTGGATATAAAAACATCTATATTGCCAAACAAAAATTTAAGGCACAAGAGTTCTATCCTTATATTGATCTGCTTATTGGCGGGGGAGGCACGATGAATCTAGAAGCCTGCTATCTTGGCATCCCCACTATTTCTACGCGATCTTTATTTTTGTTTCATGATATTTATCTATTAGAAAATAAACTAATGGAGCATGCCAAGGATGGTGATGAGCTTTTTATAATGGCCAAAAAAATCCTAGCTAGCAATCAAAAAAACACTAAGGCAAAGTCTCTTTTTGAGCCTAGCCATGCTGACTTTACATCAATCCTAAAAATCATAAAAGATAGATTCTACCCCTAGTATTGATAGCTTAAATTAAACTTGAAATTGATCCCGCTTTCTCTAAGTGCTGAGCGTATGGCATTCATACTTTCACTAGCTGAAGAATCAGCCTCTACTTTAAATGGCGAGGTCTGGCTAATATAATAGGCATTAAAAAGATTTTCAATCGCAAAGTTTAGCTCTAGATGCTTGATAGGAGTATAACTGGCATAAATACTGTGTATGCCATAACCCTTTTTATTAATATTTTCAATCTCATCATTATAGATATTATACCCCCTATAATCTATAGCCTGCACAAAGCGACTGACCCATGAAATATGCCACTTCAAAGCATCATAACCAAGCTTTAGCACATAAGTATTTCCACTCACAGCCCCAAGCTCATAAGTATCTGACAGTAAATGCCCCTTAATGCTAGGCAGGGATCGAGAAAAATCAAAACTAGCATAAAAGCCCTTGTAATTTAACCCCCCTCCAATCTCTCCACCATATACATTGATTGCATAGGGGAGATTATCCCTAAAAAGCACATCAGAAGCAGCCAAACTAGATCTCCCATAGCTATTGATAAAATCCCTAATATGCTGATAAAAAAGACTGCCTCTAAGAAAGAAGAAATCTCCATTATAATCTATATCAAATTCTACATTTTGTGATTTTTCAGCTTTTAGATTCTTTGCGATGCGCAAATCACTATCTTGCAACAAAAGTGCATCTCCAGGCAGCGCACCGCGTACAACATAACCATAGCTAAGCTTGATATCTAAAGATTCTAAAGGCTCATAGAGCAAAAATCCTGATGGAGAAAATCCCCAAGTATGGTGGTTTTGAGAGTTTTTATCAAAATAAAAATAGCTATCATAGCGACTACCAATACCAAAACTAAGCCCCTCTATCATCTCATAGCCGCCCTGCACAAAACCACCTAAAATCTGTCCTACTTCCCTTCCTCTATGAGCAGGATCTCTGAGTGTTTGGGCTAAATCAGCCGTGCTTAGATTCTGATAATTAATGCCATATTCTAAAGAGCTTTTTTTACTTTTTTGATGCTTTAACTTTATATCTAAACCAACATTATTTAAAAATAGATTCCTAGCTGAGCTTGCTTCAGGGTCTTTTAGCGCAGCAGCAGGCAAAGAGTAAGGGCTAAGCTTGACATTTTTTATATTGGCATAAAGACCTGCCTTTATCTCTGGTATTTGGAAGTTTTCTGATTTCTTTTGATAGTTAAGGGCAAGATTGTGATTTTGGCTTTGATTGTTAAATAACACCAATGCATAATCAACGCCATCCTCTCCAATCACAGAGCCAATATTCCGTCTAAAGGGTGCTATGGCCCTATCCATCACCATCCCATAGCTAAAGGTAATTTTTTGCTCCTTGCTTAAATAGGCGTTTGTTTTGAACAAAACATTATGACGCAATGAGTTTGAGCCAAGCACTCTATCTCCAGGGAAGCTTTTTGTCTCCTTTAAATAACCTCCATCGCGATAATAAAAAGTATCTAAAAAATCATAAGAAACAAGGGCATCAAAATTTTTATGATTCCCTCCATAAAGCACTAGGCTTTCTTCTATGCCAAAGTTACTAAAAACCCCACTTTTAACCTTAAATCCAAAGTTTTGATTATCCTTTAAAAAATCACTGGCATCTTTGGTGATGACTTTTATACTTCCAGCTAGACTTCCTGCGCCATCTGAAGCATTAGCCACACCCTTATTGAGTTTGATCTCTTTGATCATAGAGGCATCTAGCATGACATTTCCTTGATGGTGAAATGCATTGCCATTTTGCCTAGCCCCATCAACACTCACGCTAAAAAGTCTATCTTCTAAGCCTCTTATATAAATTTTCTGAGCCATATTAGCTCCACCACCCACACTTACAGAGCTTTGAGCACTAAAGATTTGAGTGAGGTTTTGAGCCTGTGTATGATCAATAAAGCCAGAATCAATAATTGTTTGATTCCCAAAAGAGACTTCTGTACTCCCATAAGTCTCTATTGCCATAAGACTTTGAGAATCTATGATTTTATTTTCTTTACTAGCAGGGGTCTTAGCAGGATCTGTTCTATCTTCATCAAGCGTGTTGGATAACAAGCAGCATGTAAAAATGCTTAATGCCATAGATAATTTTCTCATCTTTTCTCCATTTTAAGATTGGAGGCATTGTAGCATATCTCATAAACAAACAATAATGATAATTAAAATTTTTATCAAAAAATAATAACTAGTAATAATTTATTCTATGATTTTGATAATTTGGCTTAAATCTTTAATATCTAAAACATGGCTTGCATAGGGCTTTAAAACATCTTTGGCACAAAATGCTACAGAGTATTTTGCACACTTAAACATACTAATATCATTGGCGCCATCACCCACGCACAAGGTTTTTTCCTGATCTATGCCCATAAGTGCTTGAAGCTGCTTAAGCATAATGCCCTTGCTATCATTAAACATCATATACCCGCCCACTTCACCACTAAGCACGCCATCTTTATGATGCAAGATATTGGCAAAATAAGCATCTAAGCCCAAGGTCTTGCTCACACTCTCCACACCCCACATAAACCCACCAGAAAAACACACACACCTAACACCTCTTTGTTTTAAAAAGGCTATAAGCTTGCTTCCTCCTTCTATAAGCGGTAGATTACTAAGTGCTTCTTTTGCTTCTTTGATGCTCATCCCCTTTAGCAAAGACACTCGCTTTTTTAGGGCTTCAAAAAAATCCATCTCCCCTGCCATAGCCCTCCTAGTAATCTCTGACACCTCAGCCTCTATGCCCAGTCTTTTGGCCAAAAAGCCAATACTCTCACCATCCATCAAAGTAGAATCAAAATCAAAAACCGCCAACCTTAAATCCATCAAACCTCCAGCAATCAAGCCTCTAATTTTTCTAAAATTATTTTAACTTGATTGGCTACATCTATGGCCACTTTTTCTTGTGCCTCTTTAGTGCTTGCGCCAATATGAGGAGTTAAAGAAACATTCCTAGCACCAAAGATAGGAGATTTAATAATATCTGGCTCACTTTCATATACATCAAGCCCAGCGCCTGCGATCTGCCCAGAGTTAAGTGCTTCTTTTAGGGCAAGCTCATCAACAATCCCACCCCTTGAACAATTGATAATAAAGCTTCCTTTTTTCATCAAGGCTATAGTTTTTTCATTAATAAGATGGGTGGTTTCTTTGGTTTTTGGTACATGAAGAGTAAGATAATCACACTCTGGTAACATAGATTCTAACTCCTTAAAATACCTTGCTCCCTGGCTTTGTACTTTTTGCTCATCTGCATAAGGATCAAATACTACAAGACTCATACCCAAAGCCTTAGCCACTTTCCCTACATGTTGACCAATCCTCCCAAAACCTACAATCCCTAAAGTTTTACCATAAAGCTCTCTGCCTAAAAAATTAGATCTTTCCCACTTCCCGCTAGCTGTAGAGCTAAAAGCCCCTGATAGATTCCTAGTGGTGGCAAAAAGCAGGGCCAGTGTGTGTTCAGCTGCAGCAATCGTATTGCCATCAGGAGAATTTAAGACAATAATGCCTTTTTGCTTGGCTGCTGATATATCAATATTATCAAGTCCCACGCCAGCCCTAGCTATGATCTTTAGCCTGCTAGCATTGATGATTTTCTCAGTAACCTTTGTGGCTGATCGCACCATCAAAACATCATAATCCTGAATAATCTCTAAAAGCTCCTTTTCGCTCATAGTAGGTAAAAACTCTATATTAGCCACTGGCTTTAAAATATCTTGCACGCACTCATGAATAGAATCTGTAATTAAAACCTTTATCATTTCAATTTCTCTTTCAATACATCTAGCCCTGTATTTGGGGTCATTTCATAGCCAAGAGATCTTAGCACTGCTTCTAGGGCGCTGATGGTTGTTATCAGGTCCTGATCTCTAATATAGCCAAGAGTGCCGATTCTAAAAATCTTATCTTCTAGCTCGCCTTGACCATTGGCAACAATAATATTCCTTTCTTTTAATCCAGCTCTAATGTCCTTGATACTCAAGGCATCAGGCGGATAAACTGCTGTAACCGCATAGCTAGCCATACTATCATCTTCTACTAAAAGTTTTAGTCCCATTGCCCTTAGTGCCTCTCTTAGTGCGAGTGCACGACGCTTATGCGCGGCATTTAGATTCTCAATACCATCTTTTAAAAGCTCTTTTAATGCACAATGCAATCCAAAAATAAGATTTATAGCAGGAGTGTAGGGTGTTGTGTTCTTACTCAAAGCTTGCTTATAGGCTAAAAAATCAAAATAAAAGCTTCTATAAAGTGTTTTTTTAGATTCTTCTATCGCTCTATTTGAAGCAGCCAAAAAGGCAAGTCCTGGTGGTAGCATAAAGCCCTTTTGACTGCCCGAAATAAGCACATCAATCTCCCACTCATCCATTTTACACTCCATAGCACAAAGACTAGTAATACCATCTACAACACTAAGTGCGCCGTATTTTTTGATGATCGCGCATAGAGTTTTGATATCATTTGCAGCACCGCTTGAAGTCTCTGAATGAGTAAGGGTGACTAGCTTATAGTTTTTTTGTCTCATCATAGCTTCTAGCTCTTGGGGTTCTATAATCTCTCCATACCCCACGCGCAGCACATCCACATTAGCACCCCTACTTCTAGCGATCTTTTCAAATCTAGCTCCAAAATTCCCCATCACCAAACAGAGAATCTTATCTGAGAGATTGATAAGGTTTTCAAGTGCTGCGCACATAGCACCTGTACCACTGGATGCATAAATAAAGACATCATTTTGAGTGGCAAAAATCTTTTTTAGCCCTTCATTGCACTCTTTTATAATAGTGCAAAACTCTATACTTCTATGTGGGATAGGGTAGGAGGATAAAGAATCTAAAACATTAAAAGGGATGGGTGTGGGTCCTGGTATCATCAATAATGGCGGTTCTATCTCTCTATCCTGCATAATCTGCTCCTAAAATTTAATAATACTTTAGATAATATCATGCCCACTAAAAGCTAATCAAAAAAACCGCCCTCAATCACCAAAAAGTGAGTAAAAAAGAAATATTTTGCTTACAAAAATTTTAAAAACTGCTAAAAATAGAATCTGCTAAAATGATGGAAAAATTCATAATCATATTTTAGGTTACAAGGATTATTGATGAAAAAAATTATCGCGGCTAATTTCAAATCCAACTTAAGCATTCAAGAAATAAAACAATATTTTGAAACTTTAGATTCTAACTTTATCTCCTCTAAAGATGTAGAGGCTATCATCTTTCCTCCTGCCTTTGCCCTTGGCTTAGAGGCTGCAAACTTCAGCCTAGGGGCTCAAAATGCCTATGGGGCTCAAAATGGAGCATTTACTGGCGAGCTTACCTTAGATGGTCTTGCTAGTCTTGGCATAAATTGTGTGATGCTAGGACACTCTGAAAGACGAGCCATGGGGGAGGACCAAGAGCTTTTAGCCCAAAAATTTAGCTTTTATCAAAATGCTGGATTTAGAATTGTTTATTGTGTTGGTGAAGATCTTAAAACACGTCAAAAAGGGCAAGTTAGTATAGAATCTATGTTAGCCTCCCAGCTTGATGGTATTAGTCTTGATTATGATGGCTTAATCATAGCCTATGAACCTATTTGGGCTATTGGCAGTGGGGTAAGCGCTGAGGTAAGTGATATAAAGCCTATCCATGAGTTCTTACGTCAAAAAACCAGTCTTCCTCTACTTTATGGCGGTAGTGTTAAAGATTCCAATCTCAAAGAAATTTTAAATATCCCCAATGTTAATGGTGCACTTATCGGATCAGCTGCACTTAAGGTAGAAAATTTCTTAAAAATGCTAGAAATAGCCAAGGAGGCATAAATGAAATTATCAGAAGTTTTACAAAAAATCAATGAAGAAAATGCAGCCAAAAACCTTAAAAATGACGCCATCTTAAAAGGGATCGCGCCTCTAGAGCTAGCTTCTAGCGGGTATCTTATTTATGTGGATCAAAAACAATATCTAAAAGGCTTGCATGATTCTAAAGCTTCATGGGTTTTAATACGAGAATCTGAATGCAAAGAAGTGCCAAGCCATATGGAAGCTATCGTTGTAGAAAATCCCCATCTAGCCTTTGCAAAAATATCTCATTTTTTTAAAAAAGATGAATTTGGATCATCAGGAAAAGAGGCTATTATCGATCCTTCAGCACGCATTATGCCCAATGTATTTTTAGGCAAAAATGTAAAAATTGGAGCAAACTGCACACTTATGCCTGGAGTAGTGATTAGCGATGATGTAGAGATTGGGGCAAACTGTACTATTTTTGCTAATGTTGTGATCTATAGAGATAGCAAAATCGGTAATAATGTCAGAATCCATGCAGGCAGCGTGATAGGATCTGATGGATTTGGCTATGCACATACTAAAGAAGGCGAGCATATCAAAATCGAGCATAATGGAAATGTGGTGATTGAAGATGATGTAGAGATTGGGGCAAACTGTACTATTGATAGGGCTGTATTTGGCCAAACAAGGATAAAATGCGGCAGCAAAATAGATAATCTTGTACAAATAGGGCATAACTGTGTTATTGGTGAACATAGCATCATAGTCTCTCAAGTCGGGCTGGCTGGCTCTACTACCACTGGACGCAATGTGATCATGGGTGGACAAGCAGGTACTGGTGGGCATATCCATATAGGTGATAATGTCTTAGTAGCAGGAAGGGGTGCTGTAGGTAAAAATCTCCCTCCAAATACTAAATGGGGAGGGCACCCACTTATGGAGCTAGATGAGTGGATGAAATTTTATGTAACCCTAAGGCGTGAACTTAAAGCAAAAAGCAAAAAGGATTGATATGGCAAGATCTATTTTTAATCATCTCATAGCTACCTTAAAGTTTACGCTGCTATTGGCTGTCATTTTACTTTGTTTGCGCATTGGCTTTATTTTATATTTAGGGATTTATAAGGGCGAATTAGTGGGGGGGGGGGAATTTACTCAGATTCTCCAAACCTTATATAATGGAGCGATGTATGATAATCGCATCGCTGCCTTGCTAGGGATTATTTATTTTTTTATCGGGCTTTTTGGTATTAAAGCAAGGCCTGACTTTTATGATGCCAAACCTAAAACCCCAAAGATTCTAGCCTTCTTTGCATATTTTTGTATGTTTGTTTTACTTTTTGTAGGTATTGGGGATATGCTTTATTTCAGCATTTATGGCGAAGAATATAATGCTATTTTACTAGGTCTTATCTATGATGATACGGCCGCTATCCTTGCTACAGGACTAAGTGGAGAATATAATATTAGTTTTAAGCTTCTAGCTCTTGGTATTAGTTTTGCTATCTGTGTGCTGGCCTATAAATATTTTATCACCAAAGAAAAAAAAGAGGTTTTAAAAAATGCTGCTTTAAAAATCTCTCTAGCTAGTCTTGGGCTGATTTTAGTATGGTTATATTTTATCAACTCACAATTTAGTCTGAATGCAATCTCACTAGATAGAGAAATCCATCCTGTAAAAAATGAGTTTCTCAAAAAAATAACTCCGGGTGCTTGGCGAAGCCTCTACCTTGTTTATAAAGGGTATAGGCTTTGGAGCAAATCAAGCTTTGAGAGCTTTAGCCCACGCACACCAGATGAAGCCATAGCTAATTATTTTAATAAACCAGATGCCAAAATATCTGATTTGCAAACCCTGCTTACTAAAACCTCTAATAACCCAACAAACTCTCCTAAAATCCGTCATATTTTCTACATCATCTCTGAATCTCTTGGTGATTATGCCTTTAGTAAAGAATATGATGAAATCAATCTTGTCTCAGATCTTAAAAAACTAGCTAACTCACCTCATGGGGCTAAAGTAGATATATTTTATGAAAGTGCACATGGCACCATATGGAGCCTAGAATCTCAAATCACAGGACTCTATCAGACTGGTATCCCACTTTACCTCAAAGCTGGTGCGCTAAAGACAATGCCTACTGCCCCTGCGCATAACTTCTCTAAAGCAGGGTATTTAACAAGATTTTATTATGGTGGTTCAGGTGCATGGAGAAATCTCTATACCTTTAGTCTTAGCCAAGGTTTTAATGAAATGATAGATGATGCAAGTTTATTATCATTTGCCAAAACACATCAATATCCAGAGCCCACCTCTAATGTATGGGGCGTATGGGATAATATCCTTTTTGACTACATCATAGACCACACTACTAAAAGTTCTAAACCAACTTTTAATATGATTATGACCACAAGTAATCATCCACCTTTTGATGTACCACTGGAAAAATATAATATCTCATTAACAAAGTTTGAGCAATTTATCAAAGATAAAGGGATAAAAAGCTGGAGAGCTCAGGATCTTGGAGTGTTATATTGGTATGATAAGCAAGTAGTGAAATTTATCAAAGAAATGAGTGAAAAAATCCCTGATTCTATATTTGTCATCACTGGTGATCATAGCAATAATGCTCCTATGAATGTAAGCTTTAATACTTGGCATAAAATCCCATTTATCATCTATGCACCAACACTTAAACTCAAAAAACTGGCTAACTCTGGTGTGCATCTAGACATAGCTGCGACTCTTTTGGAGCTAGCCACACCTAAAGGTTTTCAATATCAAAGTTTTGGAAGGCCTATTTTTACTAATAACCCGAATTTAAAATATGATTCTAAACGTGAGTTTTTTGGATTTGAATCTATGGGGACTGAGAATCTCGTATTTGATGTAAATGGAAATATCCAGTATGCTAAAACAGCACAGGATAAAAGCCATGCCAAAGAAGATTTTAAACATTTAAAAACACGTCATGAGGATTCTCGTGCGCTATCTTGGTGGCTATATAATCACTAATTATTTAAATTTATCAATAGCCTCTCTTAGCTCAAGGCTTCCGCCAAGAGCCCCATAGAGGTTGACTAAAGATTCTAAGTACATATTTTTAAGACTAATATTTTCTAGCTCTTTTTGCAATAGCATATATTTTGAGTTAATCACTTCTAAGTATGAACAATACCCTTCTTTATAACGATCTTTAATATGCTTTAATCCAGATTCTAACTCTTTTATCTCATACTTTGCACTCTTTAGCTCTAAATTTAAATATTTTATACTCGCATAAGAATCTTTACTTTCTTGATAGGCCTTTATCACCACATCTCTATAAATATAGGCTGCTTGCATGCGCTCAGCATTAGCCATATCAAACTTCCCATCTAGCTCACCACCCTTAAAAATAGGCGTAAGTACAGATGCTCCTATCCCACCAAAAAATAAATACTGTGTAAAGTTATGCAACCCAATGGCTGAAAAGTTAAAATCTAAATTAAAATCAGGCAAAAAATCCTTTCTTGCTTTTTTAAGCATCTCATCACTTGAGGCTAAAATAAATTCAGCCATCAATACATCAGGGCGATTATTCAGAAGTCTTGAAGAAAGCTCGCTTGGCAGATATGGGGTTTTTAATTTAAAAATACTTTTTACATCTTTATTAGAATCTAAATCTTTTATTTCTATACCTGTTAGATATTCTATTGCATTTTGAGCCTTAGTGATTGCTAAATGCATATCTTGTAATTTGGCCTTTAGGCTTTCATATTCAACCTTAGCCTGCTTAGTATCATAGCTACTAATATATCCCCATTTTTCTTGCTCTTTGATAATTGCAAGTTTTTCTGATCGCAGGCTTAGCATACTTTCTAATAAAAATAATTGCTCTTTTAGCGCTAATAGTCTAAAATAAGCCTTTGCTACGATCATATCTACAGATAAAGAAGTAGCATAGCTATTGGCAATCTGGGCTTTTAGCTCATACTCTTTAGCCTTTTTTATATGACTGTATTTTTTGAAGATATCTAAATGATAGGTCACATCTACACCAACATCAGCAAAAGCATAAAGAGGATGAAGAAAATTTTTGCTATATTCTGGATTAAGCTTTAGATTGATATTAGGATAGAGTGAGGCAGAAGCAATTTTAAGTGCAGCCTTAGCAGAATCAATTTTAGTTTTAGCAAGCTTATTTTGTGTATTATATACATGCGCTAAATCTAAAAGTTCTAAAAGTTTTTTATCTTCAAATCCATCCCACCAGTTTTTATCAATCATCTGTGTATCTTGCTTCAAACTAAGCTCAATATGAGAATCTTCAGGAAGCTTAGAAATCTTTGGCATACAACCAACTAAAATCCCACCAATTAATATAAAAATAATATTTCTAATAAAACTAATCATCATACACACTTACTACTGCGCTCATACCTGCACGAAGTTGAGATATCTTAGGATCTGTGATTTTGATTTTAACTGGTATTCTTTGAATCACTTTAATAAAATTACCCGTAGCATTATTAACCTTAATAGGGCTAAACTCACTTCCCATTCCTGGTGCGATCTCTTCAACTATGCCCTCAAACTTTAACTTAGGCAACGCATCTACACTAAAAATAACCCTAGCACCCACTTTGATCTTACTAAGCTTGGTTTCTTTAAAATTTGCAATAACATAACGTATCTTTGGCACGATAAAAACTACACCATCACCTGCTTTTACATATCCACCTAGTTTACTTCCTATCTCACTAAGTTTCCCATCTATAGGTGCTCTAATAAGTGTATAATCAAGATCTATAATGGCTTGTTTTAAAATCGCATAATCCCTTTGTATATTAGCCTTTAATTCTGCCTTAGAAATCTTATAAGCCTCAAACTCTTCAAAAGCCTTTTGATACTGTGCTTTAGCCTGGATAAGATTTGCCCTAGCACTTTTAAATCTAGCTTGAGCTAGTTCATCTTCTCTCTTAGATAGGCCACCCTTACTAGCCAAAATAGCATTGCGCCTTGCTTCACTCTTGGCATTTTCATAGCTAGCCTCTGTACTTAGAATCAAAGCTCTTTTTTCATATACATTTGCTTGATATAGCTGATAATTTTTCTCATAGCCTTTTAATGCTGCTTGTGAGGATTTTAAATTAGCCAAAGCTTCTTGAACTTTCTGCTTATAAATCCGATCATCAATTTTAATTAGGGCTTGATTACGCTTTACATTTTCAAAATCCTGTACATAAATCTTATCTACATAGCCACTAACTTGTGATGAAAGTAGAGTAGTTTTAGCCTGTATGTAAGCATCATTTGTAACCACTCTGTTTAAAAAAAATGGTGGCAATTGCCAAGCATATAAAATCATCAAGATCCCGATAATCATAATAATACTAACAGGGATAATAACAACTAACTTGGGTCTAGAAGGAAGCCAAGAATATTTCATTTATTCTCCTTATTGGCTATATTTTTTCTAAATTTTTTGAAATTTTTACACTACGTTCATTAGCCATAATAGTTTTAGTTTTTAGTATTTTTAGCTCACGTCCGATAGGATGAGAGGATATAAGTCTAAAACGTATATATCGCACTAAAAGGATGATAAATAAAATTAAACTGCATACCCCTATAAGATAAAATAAATCAGCATAGGCTAAAACACCTGCTTCTTTTAATGCTAAAGAAGATTCTAAATCAAATATAAAAGGAGTATGATTGATAATATCTTGCAAATGCTGGCTTGTCCTTATTTTAATAAAATAATTAATTAAGCTTGAGCCTAAAAGTCCAAATACTCCTTGAGAAAATAAGAATACTGCTGCAAAAGTCATAATATAATTTACTCCTCTTGCTAGTCCTAATAAAAGTCCATTTGTCATCAAAGGACCGATAAAAAATACACTAGCAGCTGCTATTAAAAACTGTCCTAAATAAAGATCATAAGGCATAATATTTATAGAAAGTTTGATAGACAAAAAGCTGCCTATAACAATCATACCTACAGCACTTAAAATCATACCATATACCCTAACATACTGCATAGTTAGTGTACATAAAATCCCTCCACACAATGCACCTAAACTCACTACTCCATAATAGCTAGATAACTGATAATCACTAAATCCCAAAACATCCCTAAAAAGCCCAGCAGCTCCTGTAGTCTGCTCAGCCAAACACATACGCACAAATGCTCCACAAATAGCTACTTCAAGCAGATGAATATTAAAAATAAATTTCAAATTAATAAAAGGATATTTTTTAAAATATTCAATAATAAAAAATACCCCAAAACAAAAAATAGCTATGCATAAAAGATAAGCAATAAAATCATAGTTCCACCAAATAATAGTGACAGCGCTAAAAACAAAACAACAAATAGCACTGGCTATAGCATAAAAGATAATAGAAAAATCTGCCCAATAAAAAGACTTATCTACTCGTGATGGGGGAAGCTCAATAAGTACAAATACCCCAAATGCTAAAAGTACTAAGCCTGTCTCAAAAAAATTCATCAAATAAGGAGAATCATTTACACTCATAAAAGCTGTAATAAAACGAGAAAGGGCTGCACCAATTTGTATCAATCCTACACTAAGAGGGAACATCAAAGGTCTAAACTTAGCCCCTAACATCTCAAGTGCATAAAAAATAGTAAGGATACTAAGTCCACTACCAACCAAGCCATTGCCAAATCTAGCAATAAGAATAATGCTAAAATCTTTATAAAAAAGCTCTAATAAATTGACTGCAATTAAAATACAAAAAATTACAAAAAAGAAGATTCTAAGTCCATAGTGCTGACGAAATTTAAAAAGTACTACAGTAACCCAAACATTACCCATATAATAAGCTGCACTCACGCAAGAAGCTTCAAATGGAGATAATCCAAGCTCACCTTGCAACTCTCTAATATAAGCGATAATGAGATTATTTTGCAAACTACCAACAATAAGCAAAATAAACCAACCAATACCATAAATAAAACGCACTTTTAATGGTAGATCGGGTTTGGCTGGACTTCCCCATGCAGCAGGTAATTCATGGGGCTTTAACACCTCAGAAAACTGCATTGGCATAATAAACCTTTTGAAATAAAAATAAATAATAGAATCTTTTTGATTTTATGACTGATGATTAAATATTTATTAAATATTTATGAAGTTTATAGAAGTAAAAATTAATAATCTAAAAACTAATTAAAACCACCTCTAACACCAACTATACAAGAATCTAAAATTTCTGGTTTTTTAAGAGTGAGAGAAAGCGAGCAAATAACAGGAAAGGCTGATTTTAACCTTTCACTAATATCTAAAATCGCTTCTTCTAAAAGAGTATATTTTTGAGTTTTAAGCATTTTGGCAATAAAATTGGCAACTTCTGCATAGTCTAAAAAATTATCTTTATAAGTATATGAAAGTGCTGCATTAATAATGATTTCTTGCTCACAAACCCTTTCTTTATCCAAAATACCAATAATAGCTTTAATCTTAAAATCTTCAATAATAATCTCAAAAATATTTTTTGACATTAAAGTACTCTTTTTTCTTCACCTTTAAATAAGCGTTTGATATTAGGAATATGAGTATAAAGGATAAGAATACCAATCAAAACTACTGGTACATGACTATGAATCTGATCTAAAACATTAATACTACTAGGCAAAGGTAAAATATAAGGGATGATAAAAGTAAAAATAATCCCACTTAAAACACCAAAAAGAGAGGAGAGTGAAGAAATCTTTAAAACCTTACCCACAAATCCCCACACTAAAAGCCCTAATATCCCCTCAATAGGGATAAGTAAAAATACTGATCCAATAGCAGTAGCTACACCTTTCCCACCTTTAAAATTAAGATAAGGACTATAACAATGCCCAAGGATAGCTAAAATTGCTATCATCCATTGACTAGAATAATCTAGTCCAAAAATTTTAGCAAAAGCAACTATAATAAGTCCCTTTGTCGCATCAAGAATAATAGTAAGAATTGAAAAAACTTTAGCCTTGCTAGGATGAGTATCTTTCAAAGCACGATAAACATTTGTCGCACCAATACTTCCTGATCCAACTTTAGTAATATCAATATTAAAAAACACACGACACAATAAAAGTCCAAAGGGTAAAGCCCCTATAAAATAAGCAATAAGATAAAATATAACATTAATATTTGTAATTGCATACATCAGACCATCAATCATATTTTTCCTTAATTTTTTATAGATTCTATCAAATATCCTTGCAATGTGTATTTCTTTTTTCTGCTATGTATATTTTGATATCCAAGGCGTTTCAAGGTAATGAGAATATTTTATTTATTACTAGCCTATAATCTCTATATATTTTTAATTAGCTTTGTATAAATAACTTGCTATATTTATTTTTATCCTAAATAGTAATCATTTTCATGATTAATGATTCACATGAAACATAAAAACTAGTCTTTCTTACTTACAGACCAAGCTAAAGAAATAATCCAGCCAAAAAATGTCCAACCAAAGAAAATATTAATAATCAAAATCCCATAACGACTAGAATGCTGTCGTTTAAAAGCAATAATGCTAGGTAAAAAATATAATAAAAGGCTGATAATACTAGCTAAAATAGCTATGCTATAAAAAACAAAATCTGGTGTATTTTTAACAATCTCTACACCATCTATAATTTCTGTATGTTGCATAATAAACTTTTAAACATCTAAGTGTTTTACATTTTTTGCATTTTCTTGAATATAAGCACGTCGTGGCTCTACCTCATCACCCATAAATAATGTAAAAGTCTCATCAGCTTTTTGTTCATCATCTAATACAACTTTAAGCAAAGTCCTATTTGCAGGAGTCATTGTTGTTTCCCAAAGTTGCTCTGGATTCATCTCACCTAGACCTTTATAACGTTGAATATAAGCACCTTTTCTAGCTTGTTCTTCTACTTCTTCTAGCACTTCTATAGCATCACGACCATTTAAAAAGCTTAAATCTCTTTCTCTAATTTTATTAAATATAAAATAGGCTTCTTCAAAGAAAATATCGCTAAATAAAGAATCATTAATCTGCATCTCTACTAAACCTGTTTTTGTCTGGATATAAAGTACTATAGAATCTTGATTGATAGTTTTACTCAAGATATTACACTCAATGCTATTTAAAAATCCCTCGATTTTAGTATACATCTCTTCAAAGCTTAAAGAAATATAATCTCTATTTTCTATCAAAAATTTAATAAGTTCAATCATAGGATAGCGTTTCTCAAGCTCTTTTAAAATACTCCTATAATGAGAAATAAATTTCAAAATTTCTAAAAGTTCTTTAGAGCCGATCCCTTGGAAATTAAAATTCTCAATTCCATTTTCAATCAAATATTCACTTAGAGCTTTTTCATCTTTAAGATAAATCTCTTTTTTTCCCTTTTTAAAACGATAAAGCGGTGGCTGTGCTATATAAATATGCCCATTTTGAATTAGTGGTTTTAAATAACGATAGAAGAAAGTCATCAAAAGCGTTTGAATATGGCTGCCATCTACATCAGCATCTGTCATAATAATGATTTTATGATATCTTAATTTTTCAATATCAAATTCATCACCAATGCCACAACCAAAAGCAGTAATCATATTTTTAATCTCATCAGATTTTAAAATCTTATCAAGACGAGATTTCTCAACATTCAAAATCTTTCCACGTAAAGGTAATATTGCTTGATAAGCTCTATCTCTGCCTTGCTTAGCACTACCCCCTGCAGAATCACCCTCTACTAAATATATTTCAGATTCTACTGGATCTTTGCTCTGACAGTCAGCAAGCTTACCGGGCAATGTCCCTACTGATAGGGAATCTTTTTTTCTTGTTAGTTCACGTGCTTTTTTAGCTGCCTCTCTACCACGTGCTGCTAATAAAGCTTTTTGCATAATCGCTTTAGCTTCATTAGGATTCTCTTCAAAGAATTTTGCTAACTTATCATGAGTGAGTTTTTGGACAATGGGTTTTACAAATGAGCTACCTAGTTTACCCTTTGTTTGACCTTCAAATTGAGGCTCCATAATTTTTGTAGAAATAATAGCTATAAGCCCTTCTCTGACATCATCGCCTGTGATTTTAGAATCTTTTTCTCTTGCATTGGCATTAGCTTCTATATAGCTTATGATCGCACGGCTAAGACCTGCTTTAAAACCTGCTTCATGTGTCCCACCATCTGGTGTGCGGATATTATTTACAAAGCTTAAGACTTTTTCATCATATCCTTCATTATAGGCAAGAGCTATTTCTACTTCTGTATCCTCTTCTGTAGCTTGGAAACTAATAATAGGTGAGATAAGAGGCTTTTTATTGATATCTTCTACAAACTGATTAAGGCCATTTTCAAAGTGAAATTTTTCTTCTTTACCATCACGTTCATCTTTAAAAAGAATAGTAATAGCCTGATTAAGATAAGCCATTTCTTTAAAACGTTTAATCAATATTTCAGAATCAAATTCTAAAACTTCCATCACTTCCCCATCAGGGAAAAACTCTATAGTCGTACCTTGCTCTTTTGTCTGACCGATAATCTCAAGATCACTAACAGGGATTCCTTTTTTAAATTCTTGACGATAAATATTTCCATTTTTTTTAATAGTCATAATGAGATGTTTAGAAAGGGCATTGACTACAGATACACCAACACCATGTAGACCACCAGATACTTTATAAGTATCTTTGTCAAATTTACCACCTGCATGTAATACAGTCAAAACTACTGTAGCAGCTGGTATATTTTCTGTTGGATGTATATCAACAGGGATTCCACGACCATTATCTTCTATGATAGCAGAACCTTCTCTTGTAAGGGTTATTTTGATTTCATTACAATAGCCAGCCATTGATTCATCAATAGAGTTATCAACAACTTCATAGATCATATGATGTAAACCATTGATATTTGTATCACCAATGTACATCCCTGGACGTTTTCTAACTGCTTCTAGCCCTTTTAAAACTTTAATATTACTAGCGCCATAATCTTTGTTTTCCATTATTAGCCTTTAATTAAGTTAAATGATAGGGAGAATGATAGTGGCAAATTTTTTATCATCGCGTACTAAAAAAGGAACATTAGTTTCTTTAATACAAATCTCAAATTTTTCAGATTCAACCTGTGATAGAAAATCAAGTAAATAGCGAGAATCAACACCAATACTTATTTCTTCTTGTATATTTATATTATATTCAAATTGAGTTTGTGCTTGTTCTGAACTTTCTGTTGTCATACTTTCAAATAGTATTTCACCATTTTTGAATGTGATTCTAACTTTTGGAGAGAGAGAGTTAATAAGTTTAATTGAATCAATAACTTGGTTTTTTGGTAAGCTGATTTCAAATTTAAATTCTTTTGGGATGATTTTTTCATAATCAGGGAATTTATCATTAATTAATCTGGTAAAGAATGTGTAGTACTCATTTTTGATCATAAGTTGAGTATTAGAATAATAAATTTCCATATCATGGTCAAAAAGTTTGATTATTTCATTTAAAGCTTTTTTAGGGATGATTACAGAGAAACTTTCAATGCTTTGGATATTTTCTCTAACATAAGCAAGTCTTCTAATATCTGTAGCTACAAAGTTTAGATAATAATCTTTTAGTTCTAGTAATGCACCAGTTAGTGCAGGTTTTTGATTGTTACTATCAATAGCTGGAGATATTTTTTTAAGATAGTGGATAAAGTTTTTTGTATCGATATTGATTTTTTGATCAGTGTTATAAATAGTTTTAGGGAATTCACTGCTATCAAACATAGGGAGTTTAAATTTGCTTTTTCCTTGTTTAATATAAACTGTTTGGGAATCTGTTTCTAAAATGAGATCATCATCTTTTAGTCTTTTAATGATTTCTAAGATTTTTTTACCATTTACTGTAGCACTGCCATCGAGTTCTTTTTTGATATCTATTTTTGTTTCTAGACCTATTTCATAATCTGTGGCTTTAAGGATGATTTGATCATCATTAGTTTGTATAAAGATATGAGAGGTAATTTGTGAAGAATCTTTTTTATCTAGGAATGCTTGTAAGTGAGTGAGAACAGTTTCAAAACTACTTTTTTTGACAGTAAATTTCATATGTATCCCCTTATGGAAGTATTAATAAATTTTTTAGCACTATTAGTAGGGCTGTGAAAAATGTGAAAAAATCTTAAGAAATTCCAATAATCTTATATTTAGATTGTGAATTTCTTTTAGATTTTCTGCGTACAAATATGTGATTAATTGTATCTAAAAATCCTAAAGATAAGGCATTAAAGCTGTTTTTTAATCTCATCGATACGCAGTTTTAGCATAGAATCTGCTTGCATTTCTTTATTGATAGTAGAAATAGCCTTGCTTACAGCGCTATGATCTTTCATATTTAGTTCTTGAGCTAGGATTTTCATGGAGTTTGGGATTAGTTGACGACATAAGTAGATGGTGATCCTTCTAGCTTTAGCGATATTAGATACTCTAGATTTTGATTTGATTTCAGATGGTTTGATGTTGAAGTATTTTGCCACCATCTGGATGATTTTATCAATAGTGATATTTTCATAATTTTCTTTTTGATGATCTTTTAGTGCTTGTTTGGCTGTTTCTAGTGTTATATCTTGTCTGATGATAGCTGCTTGAGCATTTAGCCTGATGATAGTCCCTTCGATTTGACGGATATCAGTACCGACATTTGAGGCAAGAAACTCTATGATTTCTTTATCCAAGTGGATTTTATTAATTAAACATTTTTGTTTGATAATCTCAATCTTTGTTTCTAAGCCTGGTGGGTATATTTCAAAGTTTGTAGACCATTCAAAGCGAGATTTTAAACGATCTTCAAGTCCAATGATTTGCCTTGGAGATTTATCTGCAGTCATGACTATTTGTTTATTTTGAGAATGCAGGTCATTAAAAGTGTGAAAAAATTCTTCCTGGATTTGTTGCTTACCGCTAAAAAACTGCACATCATCAATTAGTAAATAGTCACAGTTTCTATATTTTTCACGGAATTTTTCCATTGTATTATTGGTGATTCTGCTTACAAAATCATTTAAAAACTGTTCAGCTGTCACATAGATAACTGTTTTATTTTTTTCTGCAACTTTATTACCAATGGCATTTAAAAGATGGGTTTTACCAAGACCTGTCCCCCCGTAAAAAAGTACAGGGTTATATAGTGTGCCTTGTTTTTCAGAGATTCTTTTTGCAATTTCATAGGCTACTTTATTGGATTCTCCACAGATAAAAGTCTCAAAGGTATAAGAGGAATTAAGTAGGGTCTCAGTTTTTTGTGTGATTTGTTTTAAACTTTTCACATTTTTCTTTTGTAGTTCTGGTACAAGTCTGATTTCAGGACGTGTATTAAAATATTTTTCAAAAATGATTCTAAGTTTTTCTCCATATTTATTCTTGACCCAATTTGCTAGATAAATATTAGGCACGATAAAGACTGCAAGTTCGCTTTTTGAGGCACTTTCATTATATTTTATTTTAGAGATACATTCTTGAAATTCATCTTTTTCAAACTCTTTTTTGAAGATTTTTTCTAGCTCTTCTTGTGTCATTTTTACCCTTTTAGAAATTTTTCACTATGATGTGAAAAATATGTGAAAAACTAGGTAACATTATAGCAAACTTTGAATTTTGGAGTATTATAAATGAATATTTTGGGCATCGATCCAGGAAGTAGAAATTGTGGATATGCCATTATTAAATCTGAACAAAAAAGAATGAGTTTATTAGAAGCTGGGTTCATAAAAATGAGAGAGAAAAACCTTCAGTATAGAATCGTAGAATTTATAGAAGGCATTGATATGGTTTTGAAAAATCATCATATTGATTGTGTAGCTATTGAAGATATGTTTTATGCCTATAATCCTAAGTCCGTTATTACTTTAGCACAGTTTAGAGGAGCCCTAAGCCTAAAAATTTTACAAGATTTTGGAAATTTTGCAGAATACACACCATTGCAAGTGAAAAAAGCTCTTACTGGTAATGGTAAGGCAGATAAGGCTCAAGTGGCCTTTATGGTTAAAAAACTTTTGGGTATAAAAGGAGAAATCAGCCCATTAGATATCACAGATGCTATTGCTGTGGCTATCACGCATGCTCAAAGACTTTAAACTTTATTTCGTCTTTTTAATGCATTTTCCCAACGACGTTTTTCATCTTCTGTTTGTGGAGTGAAACTTGGTATTTCTACTTTTTTGCCATTTTCTATGGCTACCATAGTGAAATAACAACTATTACAGTGGGTTACACTTTTATTTTTGATATCTTCAGCGATCACTTTAATACCCACTTCACAGCTTGTTTTACCTGTGTAATTAATACTAGCAAGAAAAGTAAGAAGCGAGCCAATGGGAATGGGCTGTTTAAAAACTACATTATTTACAGCCATCGTGACAGCACCTACGCCACAATATCGTGTCGCACAAGCATAGGCTACCTGATCAAGTATTTTTAAAAGCTCACCCCCGTGCATCACACCACTAAAGTTTGCCATGGAAGGACTAACGAGAATAGACATACTTAAAGTACGAGTATCAAAGGTAATCTCACTCATCATTACTCCTTTTTATCTCTTCAAGGTAAAATTTTATTTATCTTATCGCATTTTTGTAACTTTTTAATTTAGATATAATCTAAAAAAACACAAAGGATGAAATATGGATACTATCCTTATTACTGGTGGTTGTGGCTATATTGGTTCGCATACAGCACTACATTTTTTAAAACACACGGATAAAAAAATTATTATCGTTGATAATTTATCTAGCGGTTTTTTAGAAAATTTTGACTATCTTGATAAAAAGTATCCTAATCGTCTTATTTTAGAAAAAATAGATCTATCAGATTTAGCCTCCTTAGAAGCCTTATTTAAAAAACAAAATTTTAGTACTCTACTTCATTTTGCTGCAGCATTAAGCGTAGAAGAATCAACACGCTTACCTCTTTGGTACTATCAAAATAATACGATAAATACAACCAATTTATTTGTATTATGTCTGAAATACGGGGTTAAGAAGTTTATTTTTTCTTCTACAGCGGCTGTATATGGCGAGCCTAAAGCTTTGGATAATGGTATTACTGAAGATGCTCATCTTATGCCAATAAATCCTTATGGTGCTAGTAAAATGATGAGCGAGAGAATCCTAATAGATGGGCTTAAGGATGTCCAAAATAAGACAGGTCTGAAACTAGGTATATTGCGTTATTTTAATGTCGCTGGTGCTAGTATGGATAATAAAGATTTATTTAAAAATGATGGTCTTGGGCAGCGCTCCAAAAATGCTACACATCTTATTAAAGTGGCTTTAGAATGTGCGACAAAAAAACGTGAGAAAATGGCGATCTTTGGGACAGACTATCCTACAAAAGATGGTACTTGTATTAGAGATTATATTCATATTGATGATTTAGCAAGTGCGCATTTGTGTGTGCATGATTATTTAGATTCTATTGAAAATGGAGAATTTGAAATCTTTAATGTAGGTTATGGATGTGGACATTCGGTTAAAGAGGTCATTGAAAATATAAAGCTTATTACCAAGCAGGATTTTTGTGTAGAGCTAAAGCCGCCTAGAGCAGGAGATCCAGCAAAGTTAATCGCAAATGTAGAAAAGATTTTTAAAAAGACAAATTGGAAACCACAATTTAATAGTTTAGAGACAATTATCAAAAGCGCTTATGAGTGGGAATGTTACTTATCGTGATTTTTTCTTAGCCAAGCAGTTTAAAAAATTTTGCATTTTTAGAGTTTTAATCTTAAATTATTTAAAGAATAGTTTTATCAAAGGAGTGATAATGAAAATAAAAATTGGATTAACAGGACAGATTTTCATTGGTTTGGCACTCGGAATCATTTTTGGTTATTTATCTCCAGATATCGCTTCACATTTAAAACCTATTGGCGATGGGTTTATTCGTATGATCAAAATGATCATCGTCCCTTTAATTTTTAGCACCTTGGTTATAGGGATTTGTGGCACAGGTGATTTTAAAAAGCTTGGTCGACTAGGAGGTAAAAGTATTTTATGGTTTGAGATCGCAAGTATCCTAGCCTTAGTCATAGGCCTTTTTGTGGTTAATATCTTAAAACCAGGTGAGGGCATCTCTTTAAGTGGTGGGCATGCTTCAATAGGAGAGAATGCGGCTGATAAGGCAAAGGGCTTTGATTTTATCTCTCATCTATTAGATATTATTCCTAGTAATGTGATCCATGCAGCAGCTCAAAATGATTTATTACAAATTATATTTTTTAGCTGCTTTTTTGGTGTAGCCCTGGCTCATATTGGGGAAAAAGGAAAGATCATCCTTGATATATGTCAAAGTACAGCAGAGATAATGTTTAAGGTTACTCATTATGTTATGCTATGTGCACCTATTGGCGTATTTGCTATGATTTCTTATGCGATTGGGAATTTTGGACTTTCTATGCTGATCCCTTTAGGGAAATTGGTATTTTCTTTGCACTTTGCTATCTTTATCTTTATTATCTTTTTACTTCTAATTGCTTATTTTGCTGGTGGAAGGGTAAATTATTTTAAAGTAATCAAATCTTTACGACAACCATTGCTACTTGGTTATTCTACAGCTACTAGTGAAGCAGCCCTGCCTTTAGTGATGCGTTGTTTAGAAAAGCTACGCATACCTAAATCCATTGTAACATTTGTTATCCCTACAGGATATTCTTTTAATCTTGATGGTTCTACACTTTATTCTTCTTTGGCTGTCGTATTTTTAGCTCAAATGTATGATATTGATTTAAGTATTAGTCAGCAGATTCTGATACTTTTGACTTTGATGGTCTCAACAAAGGGCATTGCTGGAGTACCGGGTGCATCCATTATTGTTATTGCTGGTACAGCAGCTAGCTTTGGCATACCTACTGAAGGCATAGCTATAATTTTAGGTGTAGATAGAATCATGGACATGGCTCGCACATTTTGTAATATTCTTGGCAATGCAGTTGCTACGATTGTGGTGGGAGTATGGGAGAAAGAAGTCAGCGCACAAGATATCAATGAAGCCTACAAAGAGTTAGAAAAGCAAAAACATGCTCAAAGAAAATAATAAGCCTAATAAAAAAGATAGAAGTAGTAGAAAATAGAAGGGGAAACCCCTCAAAGTTTTATTGATTTAAAATTCCAAGAACAGCAACAGCATGTGGAGTCATTGCACCGCACTTATTGCATACAGTATAAACAGCAGGGACATAAGGGGTATTGATGCTGACAGAACCATCAATTTTATTTTGTAGGGACAAGTTTCCAAAACCTGGCGCAATACCTAAATCTTTGCCACCACAAGCTGGACATACAAGTTTTGCACCTTTTTCTTTTAGTTTTTCTAAAATGCCCTCAGGGGTGATATTTACATCAGCCATAAAAACTCCTTTAATATAGTGAAGCGTGATTATAACATAAATAAGGATTCTAACTTCTAAGAACTTTCTGACGAATAATAGAAATATCATTATTAGGAGAAAAAGATCGACCAGAATCACTCAGGATTTTTTCAATCTCAGCAAGATCATATTTATTGTGGTTGAAAACAACGATAAATATTTCATCATTTTCTTGCAAAAATCGAGTTTCTCCAAGCTTACTATAACAGGTCGCTCCAATTGCAAAAAGTGCTTTTTTAGGATAGTTAGAGCACTGAAGTATCTTGCTAAAATCCTCCAAAATTGAGCAATCTTTTTGATTATTTAGTCTATCTTTAAGCCAGTCTAAAAGCTTTTGGTGGAAATAGCTATAGTTGATCAACTTTGAAGCCTCACCATAGGCCTTTAATTCAGAATCAAATCTAATAAAACTAGCCAAAGTATAAGAATCACAAATCCCACCTTCATGGAAATTGTCTATAGGGATTTTATTGCCATAGGCTTTAGACCCTGTAGAAAAATTCTTTTTTTGAGAAAGCTTTGTGGCATTTTTGTCATTGCGCACAGAAGCATCATTAAAGGCCATGAAAAAGTTGGGCACTATATCAATGACCTTTTTGTTTTCATCATAGATAAGATCACACTCTAGCCCTACTTCTGGCTCTGCTTGTACACAGAGATTGGAGTCTGATGGCAAGATGATATTTTGATTGTTAATGCAGTAGCGCCCTAGTGCATCTGCATTATCATAAGGGACATAGAATGGAAATATTCCTTTAGGTGCATCATCATCTGTTGTGTTAAAGTCCTTATCTTCTCCAGCTTGAGAGAGATGACCAGCAAAATTGCCTGCTACGCCGATTCCTAAAATATCATCCATGGGGCACCTCTATTGATTTTTGGTTTTTGTTGATTTTAACCCATTTTGATTTACTAATATCCATAAAGATTAAATTTTTTTTAACAATTTATTTTTAGTGTTACTTTTATTCTCTAATAAAAATTTTTTTGGTAAAGTTTTATATGCACAAACTGAGAAATTATAAAAAGGAGTCATAATGCAAAATTTTGAAGGCAGAGAGTATAGTGTTTTTCCATCATTATTACAACAAGCAAAAGCCAAAGGCAGAATCAAAGTAGCTGTAGCCCAACCCACAGATGAAACTAGCCTTAGTGGAGTTATAGATTCCTATAAAGAAGGTTTGATTGATCCAATTTTAGTAGGTGATAAAGAAAAGATTAATATTGCGGCTAAGCAATTTAATTTTGATATTTCTAATTTTGAAATCATAGATGCTAGTAGTGATGTTGAGGCCGCGACTAAAGCAGTGGAGTTTGCTACTAGGGGTGAGGCAAAAGCATTAATGAAGGGGAATTTGCATACTAATGATATTATGAGCGCGGTATTAAAAAGAGATGCAGGTTTGCGCACAGATAGAAATATTTCTCATGTTTTTGTAATGGATGTGCCTGCTTATCATAAGGCACTTTTAATCACTGATGCTGCTATTAATATAGCTCCTGATATCAATGCTAAAATGAGTATTATGAAAAATAGCATAGAGTTTGCACAAAAAATTGGTATTGTTAAACCAAAAGTAGCAATTTTGAGTGCTGTAGAAATGCCTTATGAAAAAGTATCAAGCTCTATACAAGCAGATGAATTGAGTAAAATGGCAAAAGATGAGATTAAGGATGCTATTGTGCATGGCCCTTTAGCATTTGATAATGCAATCTCAGCAATCTCTGCAAAGATTAAAAAGATTGATTCTCCTGTATGTGGAGATCCAGATATTTTGCTAGTGCCTCAAATTGAATCAGGAAATATTTTGTTCAAGTCTCTAGTTTATTTGGCTTATGCAAAGGTTGCGGGTGTAGTCCTTGGTGCAAAGGTCCCAGTGATTTTAACTTCTCGTGCAGATAATGCAGAGGCACGCGTGGCTTCTTCTGCTTTAGCGGTTTTAGCTAGTGAATAAAATAATTTTAAGGAGAGATTATGAAAGAAATTATTTTAGTTGTTAATGCGGGTAGTTCAAGTTTAAAGTTTAAAATCTTTGATAAGCAAGATAAGGCTATTGCATCAGGGCAAGTAGAAGGCATTGATATTGCCCCTAGCTTTAAGGCTAAAGATGCTAATGGTGAAGTGATTGGTGAGCATAAATGGAGTGAAAGTGATGCGCACAATCATAGCTTAGTGCTAGACTATCTTATTAAGTGGATCATGGAGACATTTAAAGAATATAAGTTAGTATCTTGTGGTCACCGCGTGGTGCATGGGGGCACAATTTTTAACAAATCTGTTAAGGTGGATGATAAGGTTATTGCAGATATTGAAAGTCTTATCCCTCTAGCACCATTGCATCAGCCTCATAATTTGCGTGTTATTAAGCTCATGAGAGAGATGTTTCCAGATATGTCACAGGTTGCAGTATTTGATACGGCATTTCATCAGACTATGGAAGGTAATGCCACAATGTATGCCATCCCCTATAGCCTTTATAAAGAAGGTGTACGCCGCTATGGGATGCATGGCACAAGCTATGCTTATATTGCAAAAAAGCTTAAAGATTCTTACCCAGAAGTCGCATCTAAACGTTTTGTAGTCGCTCATATTGGCTCTGGTGCATCTCTTTGTGCGATTAAAGATGGCAAATGCGTAATGACTTCCATGGGTATGACAGCGCTAGAGGGTGTGCCTATGGGGACGCGTCCTGGTAGTATCGATCCTGGAATCTTGCTTTATTTAATGGAAAGCAAGGGATATGGGCTAGATGAGATTCGCGACTTTTTATACTATAAATCTGGTGTTGGTGGATTATCAGAGTTTAGCTCTAATTTTTATACTCTTGAGGTTAATTACAATGAGAATGAAGGGGCTAAGAGGGCGCTAGATTTTATGGCTTTCCGTGTAGCAGAGGAGATTGCTAAGCTTACAGTTAGCCTTGGTGGGATAGATGGGATTATCTTTACTGCTGGTGTGGGAGAAAATAGCGCATTTTTTAGATCGCAAGTTTGTAGGCAGTTGGCTTATCTTGGAGTGAGTATTGATGAAGATAAGAATGCTATGCGTGGAGTTGAGAAGGTAAGTAAAGATGATTCTAAGGTTATGGTTTTTGCCATCCCTACTAATGAAGAACTAATGATTGCCTATGATACTAAGGCATTGGCATAAATCTTAAGCAGTTTGAGCTGCTTAAGATTTTATTTTAGCTCTGCCCAGTTATCCCCGATAGCTATATTACATTTTAAGGGGATGCGGAGCTCATAAACATTACACATGATCCCTTCAATGATTTTTGCAACATCCTGACATTTAGATTTGGCTACTTCAAAGATAAGTTCATCATGTACTTGTAAAAGCATTTTGACATCATTATCATCCTTAAAATGCTCATTAATTTTTATCATAGAAAGTTTGATTAAATCTGCAGCACTTCCTTGGAAAATAGCATTGATGCCCTCGCGTAAGAAATTACCCTTCATAAACTCGCTAATGCCTTGAAACTTAAAATAACGACGATGCCCAAATAAGGTCTCAGCATATCCACGCTCTATAATCTCATTTTCTTTTATGCTTAGAAAGTTTTTTACCGTAGGAAAAGAATCAAAATATCGATCGATATATTTTTTGGCCTCTGTTGTCTTGATTTTTAGGGTTTTAGCAAGCTTTCTTGAGCCCATCCCATAGATAAGGCCAAAGTTTATTGTTTTGGCTATATGACGCTTATTAGGAGCATCTTCTTTGTCAAAAAGCATTTGTGCTGTACGCAGATGGATATCTACATCTTCTCTAAAGGCGCTTAAGAGCTTAGGGTCTTCAGAGAAGTGGGCCAATAGTCTTAACTCAATTTGTGAGTAGTCTATGCTTAATAGCTTTTTGCCAGGACTTGAGATGAAGCCTCGGCGAATCTGTCTGCCTGATTCTGTACGCACGGGGATATTTTGGAGATTAGGCATACGCGAAGAGAGGCGCCCTGTAGTGGTACCAGTTTGTAAAAATGAAGTATGGATTCTATCTTCATTGCTTCTTAGTTTGAGCATGGGTTCTACATAGGTGTTTTTAAGCTTGGAGTATTCCCTGTATTCTAGGATTAGAGGGATAATGGGATGATCATTATAGATTTCTTCTAGTGTTTGCTCATCTGTACTATAACCTCCTTTAATCTGTCTTACTCCACGTAAGCCAAGAGAGCCAAAAAGCACTTCAGAGAGCTGTTTTGGCGAGTTTATATTAAAGCTTTGATTGGCAGCAGCAAAAATTTCTTTTTCTTTTTCTGATATTTTGGTTTTTAGTTCAAGATTGAGGGCTTCAAACCAGTTGACATCAATCTTAATACCCTCACACTCCATATTCATCAAAACTTTTATAAGGGGGTATTCTAGCTCTTTGCCTAGTCTTTGGACAGATTCTAGACCTTTTTCTTCATAGATTTCACATAATTTATGATAGAGGGCATGGGTTGCTACAGCATCTTCGCTAGCATATTCACTGGCTCTTTTTAGATCTACATCACCAAAGTTGCTATCTTTTTCTACCACTGCATCAAAAGTGATCATCTTATGCATAAATAATCGTTCCATCAAAATATCTAACCCCACCAATGCAGCACTATCTAAAAGCCAAGCTAGAAGCATCGTATCTAAAATAGTTTTAGGAGGGGTGATGTGATAGTTTTGATTGGCGATGATGAGGTCATATTTTAGATTATGCCCGATAATAGGATGTGTAAAAATCTGCTCTATTGCGCGTTTTGCATCCTCATTAGAGATTTGCTCACCAACACTAAGATATCCATGGTTTACTGGTACATAATAGCCATTGATGCCATCAAAACAAAAGCTAAAACCAACCATTTTGGCATTAACAGCATCTAGCATATTGCTTTCACTATCATAGGCTATCAGCTTATCTTTAGGGATGGAATCTAAAATCTCAAATAACTCAGAAGCTTTTGTAATAAGATGCGGGATATAAGAAAATTTAGATTTATCAGGCGGGATATAGCCAATCCCCCCAATGCCCTTAGCCCTAATTTTATCCATAGATATGGTTAGGGGCAATTTTTTAACACGTTGTAAAAGCTTATGGAATTCATATTTTTCTAAATCATCTACAATTTTTTCTAGAGGGTTTTGTTCAGGTATTTGTGTGGATGTAAAGTCAAAATCAGGTAGCAAATCTCTTTTCAAGCTTACAAGCTCTTTGCTAAGATAGGCCATTTCTTTGCCCTCTATGACTTTTTGGGCGATCCTTGCAGAGACCACTTCTTGAAGCTTAGAAGTATTTTCATAAATAGAATCTAATGTCTTAAAATGCGCAATAAGCTTTTGGGCTGTTTTAGCGCCAATTCCATTAATGCCAGGGACATTATCAATGCTATCGCCAATAAGGCTTTGATAATCAATAAAATTTTCTGGATAAACACCAAATTTATGAAAGCACCCTTCTTTTTTGATCGGAATCTTTTTTATAGGATCAAATAAAGAAACCTTGTCGCTAATAAGCTGATAGAGATCTTTATCATGGCTTAAAATCTCTACACTAAATCCTTGTGAAACTGCAGTATTACTCAAAGAAGCAATAACATCATCTGCTTCATACCCTTCTACTTCTACACTCACAAATCCCATTTTTTTAATCCATCCTAGGGCTATGGGGAGTTGTAAGGCCAGATCTTCAGGTATATCTTGGCGAGTGGATTTATAGTCAGAAAAAAAGGCTTTTCTTTTGTTGTCCTTGCCTTCAAGTGCAAAGACAAGATAGCCACCTTTGCGATCTTTATGAAGGTTTATAAGTAGATTGGCAAAGCCCATTAAAAGCCCTGTGGGAAAACCATCTTTGTTTTTTAATGGAGGCAGGGCAAAGTAGCTACGAAACAAAAACCCGAAGGTATCAATCAGCGTTATTGTCTGCATGATGAATTTTTTCACTAAAGATGAACTGATGCTCTTTTGGCAGGGCATCATAAATAGCACAAGCTAGCTGTCTAATCTCCCAGAGTGCTTGTCTTGAGCTGCGTAATTCTAAAAAGTTTTGTAGACTTCTTGCATTAATGCTCCATGCAAGCTCGGTTTTATAGTTTTCTGGCATGGCATATTTGGCAATATCATTGCTGATATTTTTGTGCAATAAGATTCTAAGGTTTTCTAAAGCATAGATAGAAGCATCATTAACCTCATCATTTTCTGTAAAGACCAAAAACTCTTGAGCCCTTTTTTTATTATGATCATCTATAGGAAGAAAGCTATCTCTTTCTTTTAGCTCTTTGAGTGTATAGCGCGTAGACTTGACACTAAGGCTTGCCATACGATGACGAGCTAGCTCTTGCAAACAAGCACGCGAAATATCCTGAATATAAAAATTATAATAGAGATGCTCTAGTGTGGAGGAATGTTTGTTTTTATTCCCGACCCGATCAATAAGCGCTAGATCTTTTTGGCCACCATTATCGCTTTTATCAAAGCTTTGCCAGCAGGTGCGAATAGCCTGTGAGCAAATATCAAGTGGCGTAAAATGACGCAGTGTAACCTTCATGATAAACCTCCTTATTTTTAAAAATGATAACTAATTTTCAATAAATAGCCGCTTTAGCCAAGCTCAAGACTTTGTAAACTCCAAATAGGCAGAAATATGCCCAGCGCTAAATAAAGCACTAAAGCAGCTAAAATAAGACTGCATATTGGCTCAAGGTAGAGCAAAAGCTTATCCAAACTTTCATTGCACAACTCTTTATAGCGCTTACTTGTAGCAAGCAGCATTTTATCGAGGTTTCCACTTTTTTCTCCTCCTGATAATAGCCCTATGGTCAGTTCATCAAAGATTGATGCAATCTCTAGGCTTTTTGAAAAGCTAGATCCAGAGGATAGGCATTCTTCAGATTTGAGTATTTGCAAAGATAAATGGGCATTATCTAGCGTATTTTTGGCTATTTGCAAGCTATTTTTTAAATCTCCTCCTGAGGTTTGTAAAAAATAGAGTGAATGAAGAAAATAAGAAAGGCGGTTATAGAGTATGATTTTCCCAATAATAGGCAGCCTTAATAAGCATTTGTCCATAAAGACCTTATAGCTAAAAAGCCTTTTATAAAACCAAAAATGTATAAAAATGCTTATTAAAAATATGAAAAGTATGATTAGCCCAAAATGTCTAAAAAAAGATTCTAAGCCAAGTAGACTGCGCGTGATAAAAGGAAGAGTACCAGTATTTTGGATAAAAAATGAAGCAAACTCTGGGATAATCATAAGCACAGCTATGCTAAATGCTATCACTATGCTTAAAAAAACAACAGCAGGATAAAAAAGAACTTTTAAAATACGTTTTTTGACAACTTCACTTTCTGATAAATCCTTAGCAATAATCTCAAAGCTTTCTTGAAGTCTTCCACTTTGCTCACCAATATAAAGCAAAGAATGATGCAATATAGATAACCCGAAATTTTTAAAACTCTCTGCCACTCCAAATCCAAGCGATAGGGAGTTAAGCACATCTTGAAATTTAGCACTAATGGCAGGTTTTGCAATCTTTTGAATATGCCCTATTGCCTCATCTAGCGGGATGAAAGAATCTAGCAAAAGGGCAATTTGATGAAAATAAAAGCCTAGATTCTGCATAGATTTAAGAGGTTTAAATAGGCTTTTAGGCGGGGTGTTATCTTTTATATTTATATTTAAATCCTCATATTTTCCATTATTATAGACTTGGATTAAGATGATATTTAGATTCTTTTTTTGGACATATTCTAGGGCTTTATTATCAGATGTAAAATAATGTTTACTGGTAGTTGTTTTGCCATTTTTGATGGTAGTGATTTTGTATTTTTTCATCATAAAAGCTTGTTTAGCTCATCTTGTGAAAAGCAGTTTTTAGACTTTGCATTTTCATATAGGCTTTGGCATCTAGGCAGACTTTCAAATCCTTTTTGTTTAGCAAGACTTCTTGCCTCTTGATTAATCTCGCAAATCTCATATACAAGCTCCCTGCCAAAACTCCCTTGCATATTGCAGTATTCACAGCCCTCAGCATACCAGCTGCCATTTTGTTGTTTTTTGCACTTAGGACATAGGGGTTTTAGGAGTCGTTGAGAGATGATTAGAAGCAAGGAAGCAAAGATATTGTGTGTGCTAAGCCCAAGATTAAGTAGTCTTTCAAAGCTGCTAGAAATATCATTGGCATGTAGAGTGGCTAGGACTAAATGACCAGTGAGCGCGGCGCTAAAGGCTAGCTCTAGAGTTTGGGCATCTCTGATCTCACCTACCATAATCACATCTGGATCTTGACGCAAAATAGCACGTAGTGCTTGCGAGAATCCAAGCTGCTCGTTAGTTTGGATTTGTGTGGCAAATGGCATTTGATACTCGATGGGATCTTCTATGGTGATGATTTTTAGATTCCTATTTTTTAGAGATTCTAGCATCGCATATTGGGTGGTTGATTTGCCAGATCCAGTGGGACCGGTAATAAGGATGATACCATGTGTTTTGTGGATGTTATTTTTGATGATATCTAGGTTTTTTGGATCTAGGTGCAAATCTTCTAGCATAAGGTGCTTTTTGTGTTTTGAGAGGATTCTAATCACGATGCTTTCACCCTCAAAAAGTGGGAGTACAGATATGCGAAGGTCATATATTTTATCATCAATGATTTTTTGAGCACGCCCATCTTGAGATTCCTTGATCTGGGTTATATCTAGGCGGGATTCTAGTTTTATTTTTGAGCAGAGTGCTTTATAAATACTTTCATCCAGCATAGCACAGCTTTCTAGCTCACCATGGATACGAAAGCGTATCCACCCATCCTGACCAAAATGTTCAATATGTATATCGCTGGCTTGATGCTTGATAGCAGCTAGGATAATGCAGTCTAAAAGCGCGCCAATATGATGAATATGATTTTTGATCTCTTCTTGGAGTGTGAGGAATTTTGTATATTGATAAAAAAGTTTAGGATTTATTTTTTGCATATTGGGCAGAGAGGGGAAATGGCGCTTTATTACTTCATTTAGTCCAGGGGGTGGAGTTTGGTTGATATAGCCTATATAGGGCGTATTTTGCTCATCACATAGTAGTAGAATCTGATATTTTTCACACATAGCCCTAGATAGGACATTAAGATTATCCTTATGAATGTTTAAAATCATTTTGATGCCCTTAAGATCTGGTAGGCTTTAAGTGTGGCATAGGCTTCTATCTTGTAGCCTAGCTTATATAAGCAGAGTGCATAAAGCATCCATGCCTCAGAATCTAAATAGCTCACACTATCTGCCCTCTGTGCCCAAACTAAAGCATCTTGATATTCTTTTTTATCATAGTATTCTCTGGCTATCAAGATGGCATTTTGATAGGTAAGCGTGCCACTAAAAGAGCCGCTATTAAAAATTTTTGGCAATGGAAGTTTGGCATTTTTAATTTTAAAAGAAGGAAGAGTTTTGAGTTGTTTTTGCATAGATAATAGAGGCTTTTTTTGAGGAGGGTTGTCGCTAGGTTTGAAGGCATAGAGAGCCACTAGGACTAAAAGTATTAATAAAGCTATTAAAACAAGCTTATTTCCTAATGCCTTCATTATTTCCCTTAAGTGTTTACTATTTGCTGGAGTTGGGATTTTGGTTTGTATTATCTAGGGCATGCTTAATGGCATCAACAATGGGTTTAAAATGACGCTCAGTGATGCAAAAAACATCCAAATAAATGTTATCTTGATAAATGCGATGGATAAGCCCTAAATGACGCAGAGAAAAAGAAAAATCTTGTATATTTTTCACTTTAAATGCAATGGCCTCTGAGGGGAACTCTTGTAGTGGTAGAGAGCCGCCCCCAGCCCTAGCTGTGCTTTTTTTGACCTCAAAGCTAATATCCAAAATAGAATCTTGTAATAAGGATAAAAGTTTATTGGCCCTTTCTTGCAGAATCTGAGTGCTTTGTGAGAGTTGAGAGATGGTAGGGATTAGCTCATAGTCTTTATTAAAGTGGGCAAGGAGGGTTTCTTGCAAGATAATTAGGCTAATCTTATCAATCCTTAGTGCACGCAAAAGATGATTTTTCTTAAGCTTGGCAATCAGGTCTTTTTTGCCCAAAATAATCCCTGCTTGAGTGCCCCCAAAAAGCTTATCCCCACTAAAGCTAATAAGAGATGGATCTAGCTTCATGATATCCAAGATAGAAGGCTCATCAGTCTTAAACCCATCAACAAAACCACTACCTAAGTCAAAATAATCAATAAGATTAGCCTCTTTGGCCAGCTTTATAAGATCGCCAAACTCCACTTCAGAACAAAATCCAACCTGTGCAAAATTGGATTTATGGACTTTGGCAATCATCGCACTAGATGGCGAGATAGCATCTTTGTAGTCAACAAGATGGGTTTTGTTGCTAGCGCCCACCTCGCACAAGATCCCTCCAGATCCTTTTATAACTTCAGGGATTCTAAAGCTCCCACCAATCTCAACCAACTCAGAGCGAGAGATGATCACCTCTTTGTCTTTGGCAAAGGTGTTGATAATAAGCATGAGTGCTGCAGCATTGTTGTTTACAATAAGCCCATCCTCGCATTCAAACATGGCACATAGCAAAGGGACAAGATGAGAGTATCTCTCTCCGCGCTCACCCTTATTTATATCGTATTCTAGATTCAGGTATTCACTAAGCATGGGGGTGATTTTTTCTATAATTTTGGGGCTAAAAACACTTCTACCAAGATTGGTTTGCAGGCTTATGCCAGTAGCATTGATAAGGGGCTTAAGAGAGGGGGAGCTTAGTTTTTGAAACTCTGTTTTAATCTGTTGGGCTATGAGGTCAATAGATGGGATTTCATTAAGGTTATTTAGCAAAATTTCTTGGCGCAAAGATGCCAGATGCTTTTTGATCGTGTTTTTTAATACCAGATGGTGGCTAAACTCAGATAATATAGGATGGTCTAAAAGCTTGTCTACTTTAGGCAAGGAAGAAAGAATGGGGTTCATTGAAGAGCCTTTTGTTTTGCTATAATTTTAGCATATCCCAAATAATACTTCTTTTGGGGGGCAAGCGCTCTGGTGGGCGTCATGGGCTTCAAACCCACTGAGTGGCTAAGTGTTTAGCTGCTGAGGAGTTCGATTCTTCTGCCCTCTCGCCATTTCTCCTTATCCTAATCTTAAAGTCTCTTGTGGTAAAATGCAAAAAAATTAGCTAGGAGTGATTATGTGTGGCATTGTGGGCTATATAGGCGAAAATAACGCCAAAGAGATTCTGCTAAATGGTCTTAGAGAGCTTGAATATCGTGGATATGATAGTGCAGGGATTGCTATCTTGCAGCAAAATAGCCTCCATACTTTTAAGGCAGTAGGGAAGCTAGAAAATCTAGAATCTAAAATCAAAGACTTTGAAATCTCACCTGGGTTTTGTGTAGGCATCGGGCATACAAGATGGGCAACCCATGGTAAGCCTACAGAAGCAAACGCTCATCCACATATAGCAGAGTTTAGCAATGTTGTTCATAATGGGATTATTGAAAATTATCAAGAGTTAAAAGAAGAGCTAAGTGCTTTGGGGCACCGCTTTTTAAGTCAGACAGATACAGAGGTGATTGTCCATTTATTTGAGGAGAATCTAAAAAACCTAGAAGATCCACAAAAGGCATTTTATGCCACTATTGAGCGCATAAAGGGGGCCTATGCTATTCTTTTGGTGAGTAAAATCGCACCTGATAAGATTTTTTATGCCAAAAATGGATCGCCACTTATTATTGCTAAGGGGGATGATGGTATTTATTTTGCCAGTTCAGATTCTCCTCTTGTGGGATTGGTCTCTGAGGTGGTATATTTAGAAGATGGTGATATGGGCGTGATAGATATAAAAGGCTTTGATGTTTTAGAAAATATTCAAAGTTTTAGCGCCAATAAGGCCTTGGCTCAAAAAGATGGATTCCGCTATTTTATGGAAAAAGAGATTTATGAGCAGCATAATGTGCTTTTAGAGACTGTTATGGGGCGTGTTAGCGAAGGTAGGGTGAGTTTTGATGAAATAGATCAATCTTTCTTTTTAGGTATACGCTCTATTACTTTGTGTGCTTGTGGGACTAGCTATCATGCTGGTATGGTAGGCAAGTATCTTTTAGAGAGGCTGGCTAAAATTCGCGTGAATGTGGTGATTGCTAGTGAGTTTCGCTATGGGGGGTTTGTCAGCCAAGAAGATGAGCTATTTATCAGCATCTCTCAAAGTGGAGAGACAGCCGATACGCTTGAGGCATTAAAACTGGCTAAGGGATATGGACAAAAAAGCCTTGCTATCTGTAATGTGGATAATAGCTCGATTGTTCGTCTTAGTGATCATGCGATTTTAACAAGAGTGGGGCTTGAAAAAGGTGTAGCTAGTACCAAGGCTTTTGCTTCTCAAGTTTTGGTGCTATGGATGTTAGCAGTTTATATGGGCAGGGCTTATGGGCATTTGAGTGATGCACAAGTTAAGCTTCAGTCTTCTGATATGCTAAGTGCCATTAGGGCTACAAAGGTGGAATCTAAATTCCATGAGAGGATCAAAAGGCTATCTAAGCGCTATTTGCATGGGCATGGATTCTTCTTTATAGGGAGGGATGTTTTCTATCCATTGGCATTAGAGGGGGCTTTAAAACTTAAAGAGATTTCTTATTTGCATGCAGAAGGCTATCCAAGTGGTGAGATGAAGCATGGACCTATTGCATTGGCTGATAGCAATCTTTTTACCATCGCGCTTTTATCTGAGCATCTTTTGTATGATAAGATGCTAAGCAATATCGCAGAACTATCTGCGCGAGATGCAACAATCTGTGTGATAGGATCTAGGGAGTGTGAAAGCGCAGATGATATGATCATCATCCCAGAGGCTAAAAGCTATATGGAAGAGTTTTTTTCTATGATGCTTGGTTTGCAGCTGCTTTCCTTGGAGGTGGCTATTAGACTTGGGAATGATGTGGATATGCCTCGCAACTTAGCTAAGAGTGTGACGGTAGAATAATCAGACGATTTTTGATATAATTAAAGCCCTATTTTCAATTTTACTTAAAGGATTTTTTATGTTGAAAATTGTTCTTAGCTCTCTTATAGCAGCATTCTTGCTCACAGGATGCCATGTTGCAAATTCTAGCATTTCAGCACCTATTAATTTAACAAGTACAGCTGTTGATGCAACTAGCAATTCTGTTGGCAGCAAAAAAGGAGAGGCTACTTGCCAAGCTATTTTATTTATCGCATTTGGTGATTGCTCAATTGCTACAGCGGCTAAAAATGGTGGTATTAGCAAGATTCACACAGTGGATACTAAAAATTTCTCTTTATTGGGAATTTATTCTAAGCAGACACTAGAAGTTACTGGTGAATAATTATTAGGGTGCTTTAGCACCCACTCTTGTAATGCCCTATAATCCAGATATTAAAATCATACAAGAATGGCAAGAACTCTTAAAAGAAGAGTTTAATAAGCCTTATTTTCTACAGATAAAAGCTCATTACCTAGAAGCCAAAAAACAAGGCAAGGTCATCTTCCCTCCAGCAAAACTTACCTTTAATGCACTCAATCTCACACCCCCTAAAGATGTTAAGGTTGTGATTTTAGGACAAGATCCTTACCATGGAAGTGGCTTTGTAAATGGCATAGAGATCCCCCAGGCTATGGGACTTAGCTTTTCAGTGCCCCATCCCTTGCCCCCTCCCCCAAGTCTTAAAAACATTTATAAAGAGCTAGCACAAAGTCTTGATTTTAAAATACCAAATCACGGAGATTTGAGCATCTGGGCTAAACAGGGCGTCTTGCTTTTGAACGCAATTTTTAGCGTAGAGAAGGGAAGGGCAGCTAGCCATCAGCATTTTGGCTGGGAAGAATTTAGCGATGCTATTATTGCTTGTATATCTAAGCATTGTGAAGGGGTGGTATTTATGCTGTGGGGGAATTTTGCAAAGAAAAAAGCATATCTTATTGATGAAAAAAAGCATAGTATTATTACCGCACCCCATCCTAGCCCATTGGCTAGAGGGTTTGTAGGAAGTGGAGTTTTCATTAAGGCTAATGAAGCGCTTAGAAGGTATAACAAAAGCCTAGATTGGTCTTTGACTACTTTATAGGAGAGAAGTGCAGCAAAATACTATGCACATCAGAATCTATCTTGACTTTGATAGATAGATCCCTATCTTTTTTATCAAGTCCTAAAAGGTTGATCGCGACAAATCCACCAGAAAAATCTTTAGAATCTAGATTGCTTGGCTTAAGGTAGTGCGTAAATAAAAGACGTCTTGAGAATTGGCTTTCTCTAAAATAGCTATCATCCCATCTGCTGCTTATAAAAAAGAATCCACCAAATGGAAAAAACGGCGAATAGATCAAATCAGGCCCTCTTGGAGAATAAAATAATGGAGTGGGGATAGAGAAACTTTGGAGAGTATCTACAAAGTTAAGCGAGCTATTTAAAATAAGCCTAGCAGGAATAAGACTTGGGCTAAAGCCATTAGAATCTACAGAGATATTTTCTATGCTAAAAATACAAGAATCATCATCACAAGGAGTATTGATTTTGGCATAGGCTGCTATGACTAATGGTGTGCTATCCTTGTATATGAGGCTAGCTAGCTCTATTTTTATGCTAGAGTGCTCAAGAGTTGAGCTGAGTACTATCCTGCCATTTTTGAGTTTAAAGCTTTGTTTTGGGGTGATTTGGTATGTGGTGGTGCAGCCAGCTAGTAGGATGCATATAGAGATGAGGATAAGAAAAGATTTGTACATTTTTCATCTCCAGTTTTGGCTATCTTATCACTAAAATTTTAATTTTTAAGCCATTTAAATAAAATGAAATCACCAAGTGTTAATTTTCATCCTATTCAAGCCTTGAAAAAAGATTGTTGGTGATTTAAATATTTGGTTCTATCAAGCATGCGATGATATCCCATTTTGGTCTTTTTAATTTTGATTCTAGCAAAATATTATTTTAATTAGCTTGGTTAGAATTATGATGCTTGATTGTATTATGATTTTGAAATTTATAAGGAGAGTGTATGCAAAGAATAAAACTTGCTCATGGTAGTGGAGGTGCGGCCACTCAAGAGCTTGTATCAAATGTCTTTGAAAAATATTTATTGCCATTTTTACAAGGTTTTGGTGAGGATGGAGGTATCTTTGATGTCAGGGCAGATAGGCTGGCTGTGAGTACGGATTCTTATGTGGTTAGTCCGTTGTTTTTTTCTGGTGGGGATATTGGCAAGCTTAGCATTTGTGGTTCTTGTAATGATGTGGCTATGATGGGCGCTAGGCCTAGGTTTTTAACATTGGGTTTTATTTTAGAAGAGGGGTTAGAGATTGAGATCTTACAAAGGGTTTTAGAATCTATGGCACAAGAAATAAAGAGAAATAATCTAAAGATTCTCTCTGCAGATACTAAGGTCGTAGGCAAGGGCAGTGTGGATAAAATATTTATCAACTCAACAGCCATTGGAGAGGTGATCAAACCTTGCAGCATCAATAATTTAGCAGATGGTGATGCTATCATTTTAAGTTCTCCTATTGGTGCACATGGGGGTGTGATATTTTGTGCTAGAAATGAGATTGATTTAAAGAGTGACTTAAAGAGCGATTGTCGTTCTTTGTTTTGCTTTTTAGATTCTTTATTGCATTCAGATGTGAGATTGCACACACTTAGGGATGCTACTCGTGGAGGGCTGGCAGCGGTTTTAAATGAGTGGGCTAGCAGTGTTGATTGTGATATTTTGATACAAGAAGATGCAGTAAAGATCCCAAAGGAAGTAGGAGGTATTTGTGAGATTTTGGGCTTAGAGGCTTATAGTTTGGCTAATGAAGGGGCATTTGTGCTTTCATTGCCTAAAAGTGAGGCTAAAAGAGCACTAGAGTTCTTGCATGAAGCAGGATTAAGCGATGCTAGCATTATTGGTGAGATAAGGCCAAAATCTGGGAATTTAGCACGCGTGATCTTAGAAAACTCATGGGGAAGTGCTAGATTTTTGGACAATCCTGTTGGCGAGCTTTTGCCTCGTATTTGCTAGAGTTTTTCTATAAGAGTTTTGACTACTTTCCTATCATCAAAATCAATTTTTTGATCACCAATAATTTGATGGGTCTCATCCCCTTTGCCAAGTATCAAAAGCACGGCGTTAGGGGCATGATTTTTTTGATATTCTATAGCATCTTGAATGCTTTTGGCACGATTGCTTTGTATGTGCACTTTAGATACATCAGATATCCCAGCCAAGATATCATTAATGATATTTTCAGGGTTTTCGCTTCTTGGATTATCAGAAGTGAGGAAGATTTTATTTGCATATTTTTCTGCCATAGCACCCATTAGCGGTCTTTTGGTTTTATCCCTATCTCCTCCTGCACCAAAAAGAGCGATGATCTCTAAATCTTTACAGCTTTCAAAAATTTTCTCCATACCATCATGTGTGTGGGCAAAATCCACGATTATAAGTGGTTTGGCGCTTACTACTTCCATCCTACCAGCCACACCACTAAAGTCGCTGGCTGCTTGTATGATCTTATGTGTGCTAAATTGCTTAGACTGACCAAAAAGTGCATCTATACACAAGATGGCTGCCATGAGATTATATAGGTTGTGCTTGCCATAGAGTTTTGATGATAGATCTTGTGTGTAGCAGTGGTTAAATTTAAGCACCGCTTTTATGTTTGATTTAAAATCATAGCTCATAGCAGTTAAATCAAGCCCATCATTATCTAGCCCATAATATAGGGCATTATCTGGTTTGGTGGTGATATTTTTTTCATCAGCATTGATGATTTTTAGCCCACTATCATTTAAAAAGCTATTTTTGATGCGGATATAGTTTTCAAGATTCCCATGGTAGTCTAAATGATCACCAGTAATATTGCTTAGGATGCGAGCAGCAAAGTTTAGTCCATAGATTCTTTGCTGATCAATAGCATGGGAGCTAACCTCCATGGCTACTATCTGGCAATTTTCTTGTTTTAGCAAAGAGAGATTTTCATATAGCTCTAAAATCCCTGGTGTCGTGAGGCCTTTTGGTTTTAGGGTTTTATCATTGGCAAATACACCTTGAGTACCTATAACACCGACTTTTTTACCAAGCTTTTTTAACGTATGGGCGATGATATTAGCGATTGTAGTTTTGCCATTAGTGCCTGTGATGCCGATGATGCAGCTAGGGATATCAAAATATTTGGCTAATTCTTTAAAATCTAGGATAGCTTGATTATTTTGTTTTACTTCTTGGATAAATTGGGCATTTCTAGGCGTGGATACAAATAGGGTGGAGGCATCAAGCTCCTTTGTATTATCGCTAAGATGGGTATAAGATTTGCCTAAAAATTCTATTTTATGTCTAATTTTCATGCTTTTTCCTAATGAGTTTCTTGTTTGATAAGTTTTTGGAGAATGGCATTAATCTTAGAATCAAAACCCACACTTTGGCGCATGTTTTCAATATATTGCAAGCAGTAATCACTAAAACCATTAGAAAGTAGGCTTTCTAAAAAATCACAAAAATCCTCTTTTGTGGTAAAAATAATTTTTGTACTAAAGATCAAGTTTTCAAATGTCTCTTTAAAGCCATCTCTTTGGCACATTTGCTTGAAATCACTATAAAGGATGCCCTCAATAGATTCTGTGGCCAGCTTTTTCTCATCACATAGCATCGCAGAAACTCTCTCAAGCCCCTCATCAAACCCTTCAATAGCTTCTAGGATATTTTGCTGGATGCGCTTTTTAAGAGACCTAGGGTTGCTTTTTTGCATCGTTTGATAAAGTTCATAAAATCCAGTGGCCTCATGAGGAAAGTCTTGTGCCATATCAGAGAGGATGAGGCCAATTTTTGCTTCTAAATCTTGAGAATCTAAACAAAGTGCTTTAGAAAAAGATGCTAGCGCTTCTTTATATTTACGCGCTTCAAAATGCTCAAATGCCTGACGCAGTAAAATCCGTTTTTTAGGACTATTAATAGGCATTAGGATCCTTGGGCGATTTCTTGCCAGTTTTCCCCCGGTTTGACCTCTATGACACCAATTTCTGGATGAATATCTGTTTGTAGTTGATACAAGATACCATTTTTTAGTGTTAGATGTGAGCTTGCACACCCTCTGCAATGACCCTCTAGCTGCACATAAACTTTCGCATCTTTAATGCCTAGTATCGTGATATCTCCACCATCTCTAAGCAGCATTGGACGCACTTTATCAATAGCCATTTTTACGGGGATAGTAAGTTCTTCATCGCTAAAAGGAAACATGATTTGTACTCCCATTTGGATTTGCTCTTTCATTCTAGCAGAAAAAGCAATGCAAAAATAAATCAGAATTATAAACCCATAGTAATGAAACCTTGTTGCAATTTTGATAAAATCACATCAAAAACCCCAACAAAGGTAAGCTCATGGATATTCGCTTAAAATTTTTAGAGTTTTTTAAAAGCAAGGGTCATCAGGTATATACATCTATGCCGCTAGTACCAGATGATGCTAGTCTTCTTTTTACCAATGCTGGTATGGTGCAGTTTAAAGATATTTTTACAGGTAAGATCCCCATCCCTTCTACCCCTAGGGCTACTTCTAGTCAGCTTTGTATCCGCGCAGGAGGCAAGCATAATGACTTAGAGAATGTAGGTTTTACGCGCCGCCATCATACGCTTTTTGAAATGCTTGGGAATTTTAGTTTCGGGGATTATTTTAAAGAACAAGCCATCGCCTATGCTTGGGAGTTTGTCACAGAGGTTTTGGGATTTGATAAAGAAGTGCTTTATGTGACTGTGCACGAGGGTGATGATGAGGCTTTTGGGATCTGGAGTAAGCATATTGACCCTGCTAGAATCAAACGCATGGGCGATAAGGATAACTTTTGGCAGATGGGGGATGTCGGGCCTTGTGGACCTTGTAGCGAGATTTTTGTTGATCAGGGTGAAAGCTTTAATGAGAGTGAGGATTATTTTGGAGGAGATGGGGATAGATTCTTAGAGATTTGGAATCTAGTATTTATGCAATATGAAAGACATACAGATGGCTCGCTAACCCCACTGCCAAAGCCAAGTATTGATACGGGTATGGGATTAGAGCGCGTGATGGCTTTATTGGAGAAAAAGCGCAGCAATTTTGATTCTTCATTATTTATGCCACTTATTGCTGAGGTAGAAAAGATCGCTAAAAAAACTTATATTTATGAGCAAGGAGCCAGTTTTAGAGTGATCGCAGATCATGCAAGAGCAATAGCCTTTTTGCTAGCCCAGGGAGTAAACTTTGATAAAGAAGGAAGGGGTTATGTGCTAAGAAGGATCTTGCGTAGAGCCGTAAGGCATGGCTATTTATTGGGCATTAATAAGCCATTTTTCTACCTCATAGTAGAGAAGGTTTGTGATTTGATGGGAGGTTTTTATACTTATTTGGTTGAGAATAAGGATCTTATCTCTTCTCAATGCCGCCTAGAAGAGACTCGCTTTTTTGAGACTATTGATAGTGGGATTTCTTTGTTTAATACTGAAGTGGATGCCCTAGTAAAGAGGGGGGAAGAAGTGCTTGGTGGTGAAGTGGCCTTTAAGCTTTATGATACATTTGGATTTCCGCTTGATATTACGCAAGATATGCTTAAAGAGAAAGGCTTAAAGCTAGATATGGATGGCTTTCAAAAAGCTATGGATAATCAAAGATTACTAGCTAAGTCTTCTTGGAAGGGCAGTGGAGATACTATTAAGGAAGGGGATTTTAAAGAGGTTATCTCTAGTTTTGGTAAAAATGCTTTTGTCGGCTATGAATGTATGGAATCTAAGGCTAAGATCCTTGCACTTTTTGATGAGAATTTTAAGCGTGTTGAGAGTTTAGGCATAGGAAGTTGTGGCTGGGTTATGTTAGATTCTACGCCATTTTATCCAGAGGGTGGAGGAGCTATAGGAGATAGAGGTGAGCTTATAGGAGAAAAGAGGCTAGCAGAAGTGCTTGATACTAAAAAGTTTTTTGAGCTAAATCTAAGCCAAGTTGTTGCTAATGCAGATTTAAGATGTGGCATGGAAGTATTAGCCAATGTTGATTGTATGCGATTTGAGGTGGCCAAACACCATAGCGCTACGCATTTATTGCATGCAGTATTGCGCAAGAAGTTTGGAGAAAGCCTAACTCAAGCAGGCAGCCTTGTAGAATCCAATCGATTGAGATTTGATTTTAGCTTCCCAAGGGCTTTAAATAGGACTGAGATACAAGAAGTGCAAGATGAGGTTAATGCACTTATTGCTAAAAATCTCAAAAGGGAAGTAGCCCAAATGTCTTTAGATGAAGCAAAAAATAAAGGAGCCTTAGCGCTTTTTGGAGAAAAGTATGCACAAAATGTCAGGGTGGTAAACTTTGGAGAAGATTCTTGTGAGCTATGCGGAGGCATCCATGCAGAATCTAGCGGCCTTTTAGGAAGCTTTATTATCACAAAAGAAAGCGGGGTTAGTAGTGGGGTTAGACGTATTGAGGCTATTTGTGGAAATGCTGCTTATAGGGCATATATAGAGCTAGAAAAAGAGCGAGAAAGCCTAGAGGGGATCCTAAAATCAAAAGATCTAATAACAGCTGTAAATAAGCTAAAAGATAAGAACAAAGAGCTAGAAAAAAGCCTACAGACTAGACAAAATAATGTTGATTTAAAGCCTTTGGATATAAATGGAATCAAAGTGATCATCCAGTATGTAGAAGGCGAGATAAAAATGCTTGTAGATGAGGCAAAAAATCGCTATGAAAAGGTGGCAATACTGCTCATTAATGAAAAGCTAAATATCGTAGCAGGTAGTAAAAATAATGCACTTAAAGCAGGGGGATGGGCAAAAGAAGTAGCACTAGTTCTTGGGGGTAATGGTGGAGGCAGAGATGACTTTGCTACAGCTGGTGGAAAGGATAAAGATAAGCTTGATTTAGCTCTCAAGCTTGCCTTAGAAATAGCACAAAAATCACTAGGCTAAATATGGAACCTTTAATTTTAGCATCAGGATCTGCCTCACGAGCTAAGATTTTGAGTGATTTTGGCATAGATTTTAAGCAGATTTGCCTTGATTGCAATGAAGATGAGATCCAGACTAAAAGCCCAAAGAGCTTTGCTTATAGTGCAGCTAGATTAAAGTATGATCATGCCATAAGGCTTTTTAATGATGAGAAGAATCCATATTATGGCCATAGTTTTATTATTGCTGATTCTGTGATTGGTCTTAAGATAGGTGAAAGTGAGCTTTTATTGCGCAAGCCAAAAAATAGACTTGAAGCCAAAGAGATGCTAGATGCCCAAAGTGCATCTGAACTAAAAATCATTACCGCACAAATTTTAAAAAGCCCTAAAATGGAGCTATGTGATATCTCTGCCTTTAGTGTAGAGTTTGCAAAGTTTGATAAAGATCATATAGAAGAATATTTAGATTCTAACTTATGGATGGGTAAGGCAGGTGGAGTGATGATAGAAGGATTTCACCATCGCTATATTATTAAACAAAAAGGTTTCTTATCTACTGCACTTGGCTTAAGTATAGAAAAATTTTTACCTTTTTTTGGAATAATATGAATACGACACTTTTAATTACAATGCTATTTGTGTCAATTTTGATTGGTCTTTTTGGTCTTATTGCATTTTTATGGGGGCTTAAGAGTGGGCAGTTTGAAGATGAGAAAAAATTCACTCACGGTGCACTTTTTGATAGTCCAGAAGCACTAAATCTCGCTGCCAAAAATGAAAGAAAAAAACAAACTCTAAAAAAGGAAAAAGAAGATGGAAAATATTTATGATATCGCGATTATTGGTGCTGGACCTGGTGGGATTGCTGCTAGCATTGAGGCAAATAAAGCAGGTATTGCCAAGGTGGTTTTATTTGAAAAGTCAAATGAACATTCTTCTACTATTCGCAAATTTTATAAAGATGGCAAGAGGGTGGATAAGGACTATAAGGGTCAGATCGTAGATTTAAGAGGTTCTATCCCTTTTAAGGATACGGATAAAGAAGGCTATCTTGCAATGTTTGATGAGCTTTTAAAAGAGAATAATATTGAGCCAAAATATAGCACTGATATTGAAAAGATTGTCAAAAAAGATGGGTATTTTGAGATATCAAGCACAAACAATGAGGTTTTCCAGGCAAGATTTGTCATTATTGCTATTGGTAAGATGGGTCAGCCAAATAAGCCAGACTATAAGATCCCTCCAACCTTGCTAAAAAAAGTGGCCTACAATGCCAATGGAATAAACCCGGGTGAAAAGGTGCTTGTTGTTGGTGGGGGTAACTCTGCTGTTGAATATGCAATCGCACTAGCAGATGAAACAGATACGACTTTAAATTATAGACGCACTGAATTTAATCGTATCAATGAGATTAATGCAAAAGGTCTTAAGGCCGCTTTTGCCTCTAAGCTTAAAAAGAAATTAGGCGTTAATATTGAGCGCTTAGAGGACAATAATGGGCAAATTGAAGTGTTTTATGATGATTCTACTTCTGAAGTGTTTGATCGCGTAGTTTATGCTATTGGCGGTGCTGTGCCACTAGATTTTTTGAAAAAATGTGGTTTGGATTTAGATGAAGCAGGTCTGCCTATTACAAAAGATTTTGAAAGTAGTGTAGAGGGGATCTTTGTTATTGGTGATATTTTGTCCAAAAATGGAGCATCTGTAGCCACTGCCCTCAATCAAGCCCTAGATGCTATCAATAAAATCAAAACTAAAATCTAAATACAAAGAAAGAGACTCTCTCTTTCTTCCCTCCTTTAGCGATATAATTACTAAAAACTAATATCAAGATCAGATCTAATGCATTACTATCTTATTGCTTTATTAAAATCTAATGCCCCATTGCTTAGCTATGAAAGCACAGAGGAATGTACCGAGTTTGAGATAGTTTCAATAGAGCTTAAAAATACAAAAAAACTAGGCATTGTGATCAAAGAGATAGCAAAACCATCTTTTCCTTGTAAGCCATGTGCTAAAACAGAGTTTTATTTTTTACCTAGTCAGATTGCTTTAGCAAAGTTTGTAGCACAGTATTATTGTGCTAGCTATGGAGAGGCTTTTGGACTTTTGGTCGCGCAGAGTAGGGGCACTGGCGATGAGGCTTTTAGCCAAGATTTTTGCCTTAGCGAGCTATCAGCCATACAGACTGAAGCATTAGATTTCTGCGCACAAAGGAGAGTTAGCCTTATTTTTGGTGATACAGGTAGTGGGAAAAGTGAGATTTATTTTCATGCTATTGCTAAGGCGATAAGGGATGATAAAAATGCACTTTTTTTGATGCCAGAGATAGCTCTAACACCTCAGATGGGTAAACGCCTTAAAAAGGCTTTTGGTGCATCTATTGCCATATGGCATAGTAAGGTGACCAAAAGTCAGAAAAAACAGATTTTGCAAGGTCTTATGGAGGGAAGGATAAGGGTTGTTGCTGGAGCTAGGTCTGCTTTATTTCTACCTTTGGAGAATCTAGGTCAGATTATTGTAGATGAAGAACATGATGATGCCTATAAATCACAAAATAGGCCATATTATAATGCTAGAGATTTGGCCTTATTTTTGTCTAAAACTTTTGAGATACCCCTTATCTTAGGATCGGCTACACCAAGTCCTACTAGCTACCATCAAGCCAAGAGAGAAGGGAATTTATACCGCTTAAAAGGCAAGCATTTTGAAGGTCAAAACACTATTATTTTTGATTCTTCTGATGAGATCTTATCTCTAAAACTAATCCAGTCTATCTCTGAGACATTAAGTCTAGAAAAACAGGTGATTATTTTCATCCCTACAAGAGGGAGCTTTAAGACGTTAATCTGTCAGAACTGCGCCCAGAGTGTGGGCTGCAAGTATTGTGATATATCGCTTTCTTTGCACAATGAGCAAAGGATGATGCTTTGCCATTATTGTGGCTTTTCTATGCCTATCCCATCAGCTTGTCCAAACTGTGGTCATAAAGAATTTATTAGCCATCGCTTAGGTACGACCCAGCTAAAAGAGGAGCTACAAAGCATATTTCCAGAAGCAAGGATTGGTATTTTTGATAGAGATCATGCAAACACACCTACTAGGCTAAAAGCTATTATGCATGATTTCAAAAATGGGGAACTTGATATTTTGATAGGCACCCAGATGATTGCTAAGGGACATGATTACCATAATGTAGCCTTATCTGTGATTTTAGAGATTGACTATTTGTTAAATATGCCTGATTTTCGTTGCTATGAGAGGGCTTTTTCACTTATTTATCAAGTGGCTGGACGTGCCGGTAGGAAGGATGATGGTAGGGTATTGATACAGAGCAAAAATGCAGAGCTTATCTCACGATATATGAAAGATTATGAGGAGTTTTTGTGCTTTGAGCTAGAGGGTAGAAAAGATCTTTACCCCCCATTTAAAAGGCTTGTAGTCCTGCACTTTAAAGACAAGCTTGAAGGGGTGGCACAAGAGAAGATGAGAGTGATTTTGCATCAGTTGAATATGAGTATAGAGGCTAAAGAGGGGGTATTTGAGATAGTGGGTGCACAGAAAAATGCTATTGCCAAAATAGCTGGAATCTACCGTTATCATATTTTTTTAAGGACTACTCAGCAGGTAAAGACCCTAAAGGTTTTGCGTCATTTGCTAGAGATACATGGTGGCTTTGATATAGATATCGATCCTATAGAGATAGTATAGATTGGTAGTTTGGAGTGAGATTGTTAGATTCTAGGCAATGCCTAGAATCTAAAGTCTTAGAAAGCAGGTTTTGGAGTTTTTGCTCCGTTATTTGGGAGATTAGGATAAATGATTTGAGGTTTAGATCCAGTAAGTGAGCCAAAGAAAGCCTCGATCTTTTTAGCCTCACTATCGCTAATTTCTATTCCTAGCTGAATAGCACCCATTTCTTTAATCGCATCTTTAACATCCCAGAACTGACCATTGTGGAAATATGGCATAGTCTCAGCAACATTACGTAAGGTAGGAACTTTTACCATGCCGTTTTTATCACCCTTAAAGCCACCAATATTAGCAAATTTATAAGGCTTTACTACACCAAAGGGTTGCATATTTCCACCAAGATTGATACCAGAGTGGCAACCTGCACAACCATTATCAATAAAGATATTAAGACCTTCTTGCTCTTCTTTAGAGAGTGCTTTTACATTCCCGCGTAAAAAGTCATCATAACGGCTAGGCGTGATGAGGGTAGCCTCAAACATTGCAATTGTATCTGCTATAAGCTTAAATGTAATTTTTACATCATTGCCATAAGCTCTTTTAAACTCATTGACATAATCTGGCATAGAAGTGATTTTTTCAACTACTAGACTAGGAGTTGCTGCCATTTCAACAGGATTTTGGATAGGCCCTTGTGCTTGGTCACCTAGATCGTGAGATCTTCCATCCCAGAACTGAATATCATTAAAGATTGAGTTATAAACAGTAGGAGAGTTTAGTGCACTTGGGTTTGGCTGCCATTTGTTACCAATAGCAGTGGGTACTAGATCTACTCCACCTAGGCCAAGATTGTGGCAAGTATTACATGAGATCAAGTTTGAGTTTGATAGACGAGGATCAAAGTATAGTTTTTTACCAAGCTCAATTTGCTCTTTGGTCATGATTGTCTTATAGCCGATTTTCAAATCAGTCATTTTCTTGAGTTGATAGTTTGTAAGCTCTTTGCCTTCAGGTAGAGGCTTTAATCCAGAGCTAGAAGCCTTTTTTAGAAGCTCTTGAGGCGTGATAGCCAACGCAGTATTAAAGAGCAAGGCAGTTAAAGCAAGCAAGCTTATCTTTTTCATTGTCATTCCTTTTTTTGAATTTTAAATTTGTAATTATAGCAAAAATTAGAGAAAGGAAAAAATTATTATTTAATAATCATTAAAGTTTGCATGATTGATGGCTAAAGAAAGTTAAGTAATAAGCCGATGCTCTTAGCCTTTCTTAAACTACAAAATGTTATGATTTTGCATATCAAAAATAGGGATAAAATATGAGCTATACTCACTTGCATTTGCACACAGAATATTCCATGCTAGATGGTGCTAATAAGGTCAAAAAGCTCGCTAAGCGTATCAAAGAGCTTGGTATGGAAAGTGTGAGCATGACTGATCATGGCAATATGTATGGTGCGATTGATTTTTATAAAACCATGAAGGCTGAGGGCATTAAGCCCATTATAGGAATGGAAGCCTATATCCATAATGATGAGGATATTTCATCCAAGGCTTCAAAGTATAGATTCCATCTTTGTTTATTTGCTAAAAATGAAGAAGGGTATAGAAATTTGATGTATTTAAGCTCGATGGCTTTTATTAAAGGGTTTTATTTCTATCCAAGAATCAATAAAAAGCTTTTGCGAGAATATAGTGGTGGGCTTGTGGCAAGCTCTGCTTGTCTTGGTGGAGAGGTAAACTTTCATCTAAATACTTCAGAGCGTAATATACAAAGAGGGGCTAAGGGCTATGAAGTGGCCAAAGAAGTGGCATTAGAGTATAAGGATATTTTTGGCGATGATTTTTATTTAGAGATCATGCGCCATGGGATTGATAAACAAGAAAATATAGATGATATGATCATCCGTATATCGCGTGAAACGGGCATCAAGCTTATTGCCACTAATGATGCCCACTATGCTAATAGGATGGATTCTAAAATGCAGGATATCGTGCAATGTATCGGTATGGGTAAGGTTATCTCTGATCCCAATCGCATGAAGCATACGATCTCTGAACTTTATGTCAAATCCAAAGAAGAGATGGCACGTCTTTTTGCTGATATTCCAGAAGCATTGCAAAATACGCAAGAAATCGCACAAAAATGTAATCTTGAAATTGATTTAAAGGATGAGAAAAATAATCCCCCCACACCGCCAAAATTTGTTTTTACACAACAATATGCTAAGGATGAAGGGCTAGATATTGATAATGATGCAGATTATTTTGCTTATAAGTCGCGTCAGGGATTAGAAGAAAGATTAAAGATTGTTCCAGAAGAAAGGCATGAGCTTTATCGGAATAGATTAGAAGAAGAGATTAATATCATTACTCAAATGAAATTCCCCGGATATATGTTAATTGTTTGGGATTTTATCAATTATGCTAAGAAAAATGGCATCCCTGTGGGGCCTGGTAGGGGTTCTGCTGCTGGTAGCCTAGTAGCCTTTTGTCTTAAAATCACAAATATTGATCCGATGAAATATGATCTTCTTTTTGAACGTTTTTTAAATCCAGAGCGCATTAGTATGCCAGATATTGATACAGACTTTTGTCAAAGACGCAGAAGCGAGGTTATTGAATATATGATTGAGAAATATGGCAAGTACAATGTCGCTCAAGTTATCACATTTGGTAAGCTGCTCGCAAAGGGTGTGATCAGAGATGTAGCGCGTGTGATGGAGATGCCATTAAAGCAGGCTGATGAGATGGCAAAGCTTATTCCAAATCAGCTTGGAATCACACTTGAAGAGGCATATAAACTAGAGCCAAAAATAGAGCAATTTATCCAGACTAATGCCCAATATAAGGCCAAAGAGGTTTGGGAGTATGCCCTGCAATTAGAAGGATTAAATAGAAATACAGGAAAACATGCTGCTGCTATTGTGCTTGATTCTGAAAAGGAGCTATGGCATAAAACACCTTTGTGTACAGTGGGCAAGGATGATGATTCTTTGGTGACGCAGTATTCTATGAAATATCTTGAGCCTGTGGATTTGATTAAATTTGACTTTTTGGGGCTTAAGACTTTAACAGTTATTGATGATGCACTAAAGCTTATTAAAAAGCGCTATAACAAAGAGATCGACTTTTTAAGTATAGATGTGGATGATAAGAAAGTCTATGAAACAATCCAAAGTGGCGATACTCTAGGGATATTCCAAATAGAATCTTCCATGTTTCAAGGGCTTAATAAAAGGATCAAGCCAAATTGCTTTGAGGATATTATCGCGATTATTGCGCTAGGGCGACCAGGCCCTATGGAATCTGGCATGGTGGATGATTTTATTAATCGTAAGCATGGATTAGAGCCTATTACTTATATGTTTGATGAGCTAGAGCCAATCTTGCGTCCTACTTATGGGACGATCGTATATCAAGAGCAGGTTATGCAGATTGTTCAGACTATAGGCGGCTTTTCTTTGGGTGGGGCAGATTTGGTACGTCGTGCTATGGGTAAAAAGATCAAAGAAGAGATGGAGCGTCTAAAAGGTGAGTTTGCTAATGGAGCCCAGCAAAAAGGCTTTGATCGAAGTAGGGCTGAAGAGCTTTTTGAGTTAATTGTCAAATTTGCTGGCTATGGGTTTAATAAATCTCACTCTGCTGCTTATGCGATGATTACTTTTCAGACAGCCTATTTGAAGACTTATTATAAAGAAGAGTTTATGGCAGCCTTGCTTACTTCAGAATCTAGTAAAATAGAATCAGTGGCTAAGTATATTGCTGAAGTAGAGAAAATGGGTATTGAAGTGGTGCCACCACATGTAAATATTTCGGATATGGACTTTGGTGTGGAGGATTTTGAGGAGAGCATCAAAGAAGGTGAGAGCAAAAAGGTCAAAAAGATTGTTTTTGGATTATCCGCGATCAAGGGTGTGGGTGATGAGCCTATTAAAAATATCATAGCAGCTAGGAATAATAATAAATTTGAAGATTTGATTGATTTTATTTCCCGTATTGATTCTTCAAAGATAAATAAAAGGGTGTTTGAGCCTTTAGCAAAGTCTGGTGCGCTAGATGGGCTTGGGTATTCGCGTGCTTGTATAGTTGCAAATCTTGATTATATTTGTGAGGCAGCTAGGGCTAAAGATAAGGTAAAAGAGCAGATGAGCTCTGGACTTTTTGGTGAGGAGGAAGGTGAGGAGAGAGCTAGCCTTAGCCTATCTGATACCCCAGAATATGATCTTGAGTTGTTATTAGATTTTGAGTTTGATTTTTTAGGGATTTATGTCTCTGGACATCCATTAGAGCGATATGCTGATGAGATCAATGCCACTTCTGGTGTGGTGCGATCTGTGATGCTTGATGAGGTTAAGGATGGTTCTTATTGCATCATTGTAGGTAAGGTCTTAGATATTAAGCGCAAAATGAGTAAATCTGGCAAACCTTATGGATATGTGGATATTTTAGACTTATCTGGCAAGCTAGAAATTATGTTTTTTGAAAAGTATCTCAATGATCTTGATGCATGCAATCTTGAAGAGCCTATAGCCATTAAATGTAAGATTGAACGTGGTGATGAGGGCTATCAGATTCGCGTGGTTGAGGTGATGGATCTAAAATCTGCCCAAGAGCAGAAAATCAAAGTTGAGTTTAGCGAGCCAAAGCCAGATATTTCTGAACCTATAGCACTTAAGATTAGTGTGGATTTAAAAGATAGGGGCGAGCAGATTTTTGCAGCCTTAGCCAATGCTGCAAAGAATCATAGTGGCGAGCGAGAATTAAGGATCATCTTGCACAATCAAGATCAAAGCTTTGCTTTTATCAGCCAGCTTAAAGTCTCAAGTAGTATCAAAGATGAGCTAAAAGAATATGAATGGTTGGATGTTGTATGAGGCTTAATCAATTTATCGCACATCATAGTAGCTATTCTAGAAGAGAGGCTGATGGGCTTATTGCTTCAGGGCGTGTAAGTATTGAGCGTAGGCCTGCTAAGCTAGGAGATAGTGTACAAAAGGGTGAACGTGTATTTATCGATAGCAAGATGCTAAAAATCAAAACCTCTAAGCCTTCTACTGTTATTATTTATCATAAACCAAAAGGTGAGATTGTCTCTAGGTGTGATGATAGGGGTCGCAAGGTTATTTTTGATTCCCTAGATAAGAAGTTTGCACATTTTAGCCCTGTGGGGAGACTTGATTATGCAAGTGAGGGGCTTTTGATTTTAAGCGATGATAAAAAGATCGTTGAGGCCTTGATGACATCAAATTTAGTGCGTGAATATATCATTAAAATCTCTGGAAGGGTTACTAAAGAGATGATTGAGGCGATGGAGAATGGGCTAGATTTAGAAGATGCTAGGGCTGGAGGGCATGCTAAAAGTAAGGTCGTGGGGATGAAGTTTGGGGCTTTTGAGTATTTTAATATCTCTAAAAACCAAAGTAACTTTTCTCGTCTTAAAGTGGCTATCACAGAGGGTAAAAATCGAGAGCTAAGGAGGTTTTTTGCACATTTTAAAGCAGAGGTTTTGGATCTTAGAAGAGTGGGTTATGGTTTTATACAGCTTTCAGCTTTGCCTGTAGGTAAGTGGCGCTATTTAAATAGAGATGAGTACAACAAGCTGCATCAATTTATGCATAATTTTAAAGGAAAATGATGAAAATATTTTTTAATACTAAGCCTTTGCAGACAGATAGCAAAACCTCAAAAGAGGTTTTTATGGCTTTAAGTCAAAATGATAGTGATGTTTGGGTGGTCAATGGATTTGCCACAAAAGAGCCCCTAGAGCTTAAAGAGGGAGATGAGCTTTTTTGCATCCCTAAGGCTTCATTGCCTTCTTCTGAAGTGCTAGATTCTATGATGAGGGCGCGTCATACTCCAAAGCTGCATGATAAATTAAAAGCCTCAAAGGTCGCTATTTGTGGACTTGGTGGACTTGGTAGCTATATTGCTGTGATGTTAGCTAGAAGTGGGATTGGCGAGCTTTTGTTGATTGACTTTGATGTGATTGATGCTAGTAATCTAAACCGCCAAAGCTATAGGGTGTGTGATCTAGGCAGACTAAAAACTGAGGCTATGAGTGAGCAGATCAAAGAAATCAACCCTTTTTTAAAGGTCACTACACAGAATCTAAAAATCACAAAAGATAACCTCCCGACTTTATTTGATGGCTGTGATATTGTGTGTGAAGCCTTTGATAATGTGGAATCTAAAAGTCTTATGATGCAGAATTTTCATAAGTTTTATTCATCGCCTTTAATCTGTGCATCAGGCTTAGCGGGGTATGGGGATAGCAATGCGATTATAACGCATAAAATCGCTAAGAATCTTTATGTCTGTGGAGATTTAGAAAAGCAGGCCCAAGTTGGCAGAGGCTTGATGGCTCCGCGTGTCAACATCTGTGCTGCCCACCAGGCAAATCTCGTATTAGAGCTTTTAGCCCAAGAATAGAGAAGATTCTACTGAATTAAAATTACTCCTTTTCCTTTGGAAAACTATTGTGGTATTAGATTGTAACTAAAAGTAACCTATAGCCCTACTTTTAGTAAAACAGAAAATCTAAAAAGATAAAAAGCGAGATTTTTTGCAATAATGTATACCGATTTTACACATAAGGAGTTGAGATGAAAGAGAAGTCTACTCAATGGAATCAAGGTGATACACTTTGGGTACTAAGCCTTTTTGGTACAGCAATCGGTGCGGGCGTGCTTTTTTTGCCTATTAATGCAGGTATGGGAGGGCTTATTCCACTTTTAGTCATGCTTGTTTTAGCATTCCCTATGACATTCTTAGCTCACAGGGCTTTATGCCGCTTTGTGCTTTCTGGATCTAAGCAGAGTGATGATATTACTGTAGCTGGAGAGAACTACTTTGGCAAGTTTGGTGGTATGATATTAACCGTGCTTTACTTTTTTGCGATCTTTCCAATCTTGCTTGTTTATAGCGTAGGTGTTACTAATACAGTTGAGAAGTTTATGATTGAGCAGCTGCACTTAGGTGAGCCAAATCGCCTTGTCCTTTCTTTTGTGCTTGTGGGCATTTTGATGGTGATTGTTAGCTTTGGCGAGAAGATTGTCGTGCGTGTGATGAGTGCATTGGTTTTCCCATTTATTGCTGTTCTTTTATTGATTGCCTTGTGGCTTATCCCTCAGTGGAATGGCGCGTTATTTTCAAATGTAGAGTTTTCACTCTCTGATTCTAATCTTTGGATGACTTTGTGGCTTGTGATGCCAGTTATGGTTTTTGCTTTTAATCACTCTCCTATTATCTCTTCTCTTGCTGTGCATTGTAAGGAGACTTATGGCAAGGATGCAGAGGCTAAGGCTTCAAAGATTATTGCACGAAGCAATATTTTAATGATTGTTGTAGTTATGTTTTTTGTATTTTCTTGTGCGCTTTGCCTAAGCCCATCTGATCTGCTTGAAGCTAAGAATCAAAATGTATCCATCCTCACATATTTAGCAGAGAGGTTTCATACACCATTTATTTATTATGTAGCCCCAGTAGTGGCATTTATCGCGATGGGTAAAAGCTTTTTTGGGCATTATTTGGGCGCTCGCGAAGGACTCAATAAAATCTTATTTGACCTAAGCTCTAATAAACTTTCCCTGCCTCTAGCCAATAAAATTACAGCCATTATTACCTTTATCATCGCTTGGCTTGTAGCTTATAAAAACCCAAGTGTGTTGGGGATTATTGAGAGTATTGGTGGACCTATCTTGGCTATTATTTTGTTTATCATGCCACTTTATGCGATCTATAGATTTGAGGCATTGCATAAGTATAAGGCTCCAGCACAAAATATCTTTATCTTGATTTTAGGGCTTATTACCATCTCTGCTGCTATTAATGGCCTTATAGGATAATAAATCTAAAGATGCTAGAATCACAAAATTAATAAGTGAGGAAGCGATGAGTAATCTAAGTATTTTTAAAATTGGTGTGGGGCCATCAAGCTCTCATACCGTGGGCCCTATGTTGGCTTCTAATCTATTTTGTGATTTAGTAGATGAAAGGATAGATCATATCGCTCAAGTTAAGATTGAGCTTTATGGTAGCCTTTCTTTGACAGGTAGGGGGCATTTGACAGATGTGGCCTGTATCATCGGGCTTAATGGTATTAAGGCTAAGGATTTGAGTGTTAGTCTTAAGGAATCTATATTAAACCTTGCTCATCAGGATAAAAAGATCCATTTTAATCAAAAGAAAATGATTGATTTTGATTATCAAAGAGATGTGGTTTTTTATAGAGATTTTTTACCATTGCATGAAAATGGTATGAGGCTTAGTGTATTTGATGCTTCTAAGAATCTACTTACTTCTCAAGTGTATTATTCAATTGGCGGTGGGTTTGTCGCCACAGAAGAAGAGCTAAAAAATCCCATAAAAAAAGATAGCACTAAAAAGCTAGATTTAGAATTTAACAGTGCCAAAGAGCTTTTAGGGTTATGTAGCAAGCATAATAAAAGTATTGCTGAGCTTTCTTTGGCTTATGAAGAGCAGTTTCATAGCACAGAGGAGATCAAGCGTTATTGTTTGGATATTTGGAATGTAATGCAAGATTCTTATCATAATGGTGCTAATGCCAAAGATGCGATCTTGCCGGGATCTTTGAAGCTAAAACGTAGGGCACCTTATCTAGCAAGTCTTCAGGCAAAAAATTCAGATCCCCTAGCCATGGTAGATTTGATCTCTTTATATGCTATTGCAATAGCTGAAGAGAATGCAGCAGGGGGTAGAGTGGTGACAGCTCCTACTAATGGAGCCTGTGCTGTAGTGCCTGCTGTGATGTTATATCTTAAAAGCTATCTTAGTGAGAAGTTTGATGAAAAAGGCGTGATTGACTTTTTATTAACCGCTATGGCAATTGGCTCGCTGTATAAAAAAAATGCAAGTATTTCTGGCGCTGAAGCAGGATGCCAAGCAGAGATCGGCTCGGCAAGCTCTATGGCAGCTGCAGCTGCAGCACAAATTTTGGGGGCAAATAATGCAAGAGTGCTTAGTGCCGCAGAGATTGCCATGGAGCATCATTTAGGTCTTACTTGTGATCCGGTGGATGGATTAGTGCAGATTCCATGCATTGAGCGTAATGCCTTTGGTGCTTTAAAGGCAATATCTGCTGCTCGTATGGCTATGGATAGAGATGAGATGAGTACGCCACGTGTAGGACTAGATGAAGTGATCGCTACTATGTATCAAACTGGCAAAGATATGGATACTAGGTATAAAGAAACTGCGCTAGGAGGTCTAGCCCTTACATTAAAAAGTTGTTGTTAATTTTGTGGTGAGTAGTTTTGGTTTTGAGGAGCTAAAATGCAGAATTATCAAAAAGTAGTTTCAAAAATACAGGGTATAAATGTCAGAGATGGCGGTGGTGTAGAGCTAGTGCGTGTGCTTGGCAGACATACTTCAGAGCTTTTTGACCCTATTTTGATGTTAGATTCTTTTGATAGTAAAAATGCACAAGATTATATTGCAGGTTTTCCTATGCATCCACATAGGGGCATTGAGACTATTAGCTATGTGATGAAGGGAAGTATGGAGCATAGGGATAGTCTTGGGCATAGTGATGTTATTGGTGATGGAGAGTTGCAGTGGATGTGTGCGGGATCTGGTATTTTGCATGAAGAGAGACTGCAAGAAGTAGAGCATTTATTAGGCGTGCAGCTATGGCTAAATCTACCTAAAAAATCAAAAATGACAACCCCTAGTTATCATAGTATCAAAGATGTTAAAGAGATCAAATTTGATGGTGGATATTTGAGATTATTGGCAGGTAGCTATGAGGGGCATGAGGGCTTTAAGGGAGCTTATTTGCCACTGGATTATTATGATATTTGCTTGGAGACTAAGGCTAGCTTTGAGTTGCTTACTAAGCGTGATTATAGCGCGATGGCTTTTATGATGGTGGGAGATGGGGTGATCGCTGGTGAGTATGTAGCACAAAAAAGTGCTATTAAACTTAGCGGAGGGGATTTATTGCATTTATCTAATCAAAGTGAGGAATCTATCCATATTCTTTATATTGCTTCTAGGGCATTAAGAGAGCCTATAGCATGGGGAGGCCCTATTGTGATGAATGATGATGTGGAGTTGGAGCGGGCTTTTGATGAGTTGCATAATGGTAGTTTTTTAAAAGAAAATATGAAATATTGAGCTAAGTTTTCTATAAATGACACCTTTAGCATAAGCCTTCAAAAAAAGAATATGCTATAGCTCTTTAGACTATATTCTTAAAGCTTTTATGAGTATCCCATCTATCAAGAGTTACTTATAACAATACTATTAAATAATATTAGAAGAAAATATTTAGGTACAAAATGATTATTAACAAGTGCCCTATTTATAAGATTTTTCTCATATCTTTATTGAAGAAAACTTCCCTTTGTTTAATCTATTTTTAAGTGGGGGGGGGGGTAGAATAATCCTTTAAAATCAAAAAAAGGATACTTAAAATGAAAA
>CASFYB010000002.1 GCA_949298825.1 uncultured Helicobacter sp. | reverse complement strand
AATCTAATAAAAATTTCTTAGATTCTAATAGTCCTTTGATAGCTCCTTATGACTATCCTGATATTGTATGCTTTGGCATGAGGTTTTATCCTAGGGATAAAGCTACCAATATCAAAAATCAAAAAATATTATATTTTGATTCTAATCAAAATATTTGGAAAAGCATCCTAAAGACAAGCGGCTGGAATCTATGCAACAAAGCCATCAAAAAAGATGTGATAGATAAAACTTTAAAACTCCTAGATACCCTGCCTCCCATCCCTCGTCTTAATATGGCTGAGGACTGCCTTAAAACCTTTTTAGTCTCATTGTTTCTTAATAATGGCATATACATTAGCAAGGTGTTTTATCACTACTGCTGTGATAATCTCTCCTCTATCACAAAAACCACAAATGCCGCACAAATTAAAAAATCCTATCAAGACTATATATTTATTTTAAACTTTATAGATGAAATACCAGATCTCACACCCATTACTAGGCGCAATAAAAAGACATTACAAAAATCAATCTACAGAGAAGCCTTTGCTCTTTTAAGAAGGCATACCTACTTGCTCCTGCCTGACATCCCTTTGCTATCGCATTTCAAATCTATGAGGTATGACAAAAGTCTTAAAAATATCAGACGCACTATAAAAATCATAATACTTGGATCTTGGGCTAAGCTTAGATATAAAATCAGCCAAACCTACCATTAATATACCCATCAGTCCGCTCATCCCTAGGATCATTAAAGATTTGCTCACTCTTATCTGTCTCTATAAGCTCGCCGTTTAAGAAAAATGCCACCCTATCTGATATCCTACGTGCCTGGTGCATATGATGAGTGACCATCAATATTGTATACTCCTTTTTTAACTCACCTAAAAGCTCTTCAATCTTAGCTGTAGAGATCGGATCAAGTGCGCTAGTAGGCTCATCTAAAAGCAAGACCTCCGGTCTAATAGCAATACTCCTAGCAATGCACAGACGCTGTTGCTGCCCACCAGATAGCTCGAGGGCATTTTTATTTAAACGATCTTTCACCTCATCAAAAAGTGCTGCCTTTTTTAAAGCAGTCTCTATAATCTCATCTAGCTCAGCCTTGTTGCTAATACCCTGTACCCTAGGACCAAATGCTAGATTATCAAATATACTCATTGCAAAAGGATTAGGCTTTTGGAATACCATCCCTACCTTTTGACGCAATCTTTTGCAATCTAGGCTATAAATATCCATCCCATCTAAATAAATCTCGCCACTTATTTTAAAGTTTTTGATCTCATCATTCATACGATTAATGCAACGCAAAAGGCTGCTTTTCCCACAACCACTAGGGCCGATTAATGCCATAATCTCATTTCTATCAATATCTAAGTTTATATCTTTTAATGCCCTTGTATCACCATAATTTATATTTAAATTTTTAATAACAATTTTTTGCATCCCAATATCCTTATTTTTTAATCAATCCTGAAAATAGACTAAAGACAATCGCCAATAAAACCAAAATGCTTGCTGTAGCATAGGCCTGTGGGGTATAAAGCCCCTCAATCAAAAGTGCATAAAGATGAACACTCAAGCTCCTACCTGAGCTAAGCGTATCTGAAAAAATCTCTGCTAATGTACCTGCTGTAAAAATGAGGGCTGCAGATTCCCCAAGCACACGACTAATAGCAAGCATCACCCCACTGCTAATCCCTCCTTTAGCACAGGGTAAAAGCACATAAAAAACAACATAAATCCTACTAGCCCCTAATGCTAACCCCCCTTCCCTATAGGCCGCAGGCACTGCCTTTAAGCTCTCTTGGGTAGTCTTTATAATCAAAGGGAGAATCATCATAAAAAGTGTCAAAACACCAGAGAGTAAACTAAACCCAAAACCACAAAAAACTACAAATACCAAATATCCAAATAGACCAAAAACAATAGAAGGCACTCCAGAGAGCGTAGAGATGAAAATCTCCATAGCACCAATCACCCCAGATCTTTTGGCAAACTCTGCAAGATAAATCCCACAAGCCACACCTAAAGGCAGCGCTAGCATCAAGCTTAAACACACCAAAATAGCACTATTTATCAATGCGGGTAATAATGAAAGATTTTCTACACTATATTGCCAACTAAATAGATCAAAGCTAAGTGCGCTAAAACCTTGAAAAAATATCACACCAACCATCCCTATAAAAAGGGTAATCATAAGACATATGCAAAAAAGTGAGCCAAGTCTCACAAAAATATCTAAAAAAGCCCTGTTATCCATCTATCTACCCTCCTATCCTGATTTTTATAAGACCAAAGATGATATTTAAAAACATCGTGATGATAAATAAAATAAGAGCTGTGCTTAAGAGTGCTTGATGATGAAGTCCACTTGCATAGCCCATCTCAAGGATAATATGCCCGCTTAATGTCCTCATCCCATCTAATAAACTCTGTGGGATTAAGGGCTGATTCCCAGAAATCATCAAAACAGCCATGCTTTCGCCCAAAGCACGAGAGATAGCCAATATCAACCCGCTTAAAATACCCCCACTTGCTGCCCTTAATAGCACCTTGATAATGCTATACTCAAGGCTGGCTCCAAGTGATAATGAAGCTTGTAAATACCCCTCTGGCAAAGCCAAAAGTGCATCCCTGCTTACAGCAATAATTGTAGGTAAGATCATAATGCTTAAAATAATACTGGCGCACAAAAGCCCTCTTCCACTTGCATCAAATCCAAGATTAATAGCACTAGCTACTATCATAAGCCCTAAAAATCCATATACCACAGATGGGATTGATGCTAGTACTGATAGGATAAGATCACATATATCATTAAGCCATTTAGGAGCAAAATAGACCAAAAATACCGCGCTAAATACACCCAAAATAGTCGAAAAAAATATCGCTAACCCTACAGTATAAAAGCTAGCAACAATCATCGGGAAAATCCCAAACTCCTTACTTTGAGGAGACCACACATCTCCAAACAAAAACTTAAAAAGTCCAATCTCTCTTATCCCATCTATGCCATTTTTTAACAAAAAGTAGCTAATCACCCCTACGCACAATATGCATATAAACACACTTAAATAGACAAATAAAACTGCTAGCCTCTCTATCACTTCTCTACGTTTATAAAACTTCGCAGAATCTAAACCCCTCATCTTAGCCACACTCTTCATAACTCTTGCCTTCATCTTAGCTCCTCCCATCTTGTGATTTGATAAGTATAGATTTTCAAAATCTGCTCTGAACTTAAATTATCAATGGGATTATCTGGATGGACGATAATAATAATCGCATCTTTTGCAATACTACTTACCACAAATCCCCCTTCAAGCTCAGAATCTAAGACCCTCCTAGATACCATACCAAGATCGCTCAATCCATTCTTCACACTAGATAACCCTGTAGTTGAATCACTCTGCATCAAAGTGATCCTTACCCCCTTATTTAGCTCCATATATTTGCTTATAAGCACTTCCATCAATGGAGAGATCGATGAGGAGCCTGCGATACTCAAGCTACCATTAAGATTCTTGCTTTTATAGCTATATGCCTCTTTGCTTAAAGGTACATAGCCCATTTTTATAATGATCTCTATTCCCTCTTTGCTTGAGATAAAGCTCAATAAATCCTCTAAAATCTCGCTACTATGCTTGTGATAAACCACATAAAAATCCCTCATAATTGGATAAGTCTTATTTTTAATATTCTGGATATTAGCCTCTATACCATTAATCTTTAAGGCCTTTAATCTTGGATTCATTGCGCCCATTGAGATATAGCCCATAGATCGCAAATCCCTCATCACAGCACCCATCATAACTGCAGTAGCATTAGTAATCTCTACATATCTAGAAATATCATCAATCTTTTTCTTATCAACCCTTTTTATAATCCCAAATAGTTCTACAAAAGCACTTCTAGTCCCAGACCCAAGCTCTCTGCTTAAAGGATGTATCTTTCCATTTAAGGGTTCAGGCTTTATTTGTTCTGCTAAAGCGATATTTGCAAAAAATAAATAAAGCCATAGCAAATAGCCCTTTTTAAAGCTCTTGGTTACTTTTATTCCCAGTACTGACATTTTTCTCCTTTTATTTTTGAGGCCAGTATAAAAATGCATTGTAAAATCACTCTATATGCTATGTAAATTCTTTGTAAATCTTCTTTTTTCCTCTTATATTTATAATTTTTTCTATAAATAATTTTTATTGTTTACTATATATTACTTTTAAATAATAATAATTCTTATGTCAAATCAACAAAAAGGACAAACATGAAACATCTTACTTTAACTAATGAGTTTGGCGCACCTGTAGCTAACAATCAAGATAGCATAACTGTAGGTCCAAGAGGTCCAATGCTTTTGCAAAACACCTGGTTTTTAGAAAAGCTTGCTCATTTTAATAGAGAGCGTATACCAGAGCGCGTAGTGCATGCTAAGGGAAGTGGTGCTTATGGTACTTTCACTGTGACAAATGACATCACAAAATACACTAAAGCAAAAATCTTTAGCAAAGTAGGCAAAAAAACACCTTGCTTTTTTAGATTCTCTACTGTGGCAGGCGAAAGAGGTGCTGCTGATGCAGAAAGAGATCCAAGAGGCTTTGCCATGAAATACTATACTGAAGATGGAAACTGGGATCTAGTAGGCAATAACACTCCTATCTTTTTTATCCGCGATGCCTTAAAATTCCCTGACTTTATCCATACTCAAAAGCGCGATCCAAAAACAAATTTAAGAAGTGCCAATGCAGCATGGGATTTTTGGAGCCAATGCCCAGAATCACTCCATCAAGTAACCATCCTAATGAGTGATCGTGGTATCCCTGCTTCTTTCCGTCATATGCATGGATATGGTAGCCACACTTTTAGTTTTATTAACGCAAAAAATGAAAGATTCTGGGTGAAATTCCATATGAAATCTATGCAAGGGATCAAAAACCTGACCAACAAGGAAGCTGAAGCCCTTATAGCAAAAGATAGAGAATCTCATCAAAGAGATTTATTTGAAGCTATTGAAAAAGGTGATTTCCCTAAGTGGAGAATGTGTGTACAAATCATGCCTGAAAAAGATGCAAAGACTTATAGATTCCATCCATTTGATCTTACAAAAGTTTGGAGTCAAAAAGACTACCCACTTATTGAAGTTGGTATCGTAGAGCTAAATAAGAATCCAGAAAATTACTTTGCAGAAGTAGAGCAATCAGCCTTTGACCCTGCAAATGTCGTACCAGGTATTGGCTATAGCCCAGATAGAATGCTTCAAGGTCGTCTCTTTGCATATGGAGATACTGCACGCTATCGCTTAGGTATCAACCATTCTCAACTACCAGTTAATGCACCAAAAGTGCCTGTACATAGCACACATCGCGATGGCTATATGCAAAATGGTAATTATGGCGGGTATATGAACTATAACCCAAGCTCTATCCCAGGATATACAGAAGATAAAAATGCCAGAGAGCCTAAATTAAATCCTGCATTATTTGAAAAAGAAACAGCAATCTATGATTGGGATTATAGGGCTGATGATAGTGACTACTATACACAAGCAGGAGATCTCTATCGCCTATTAAGTGCTGAAGAGAAAGAGCGTCTATGCCAAAACATCAAAGAAGCGATGGAAGGTGTGGATGTAAAGATTAAAAAACTACAAATTGAGCACTTCAAAAAAGCTGACCCTGCCTATGGAAAACGTGTTGAGGAGCTTGTGCTCTAAGACTTTTTAGCAAGGATCCCCTCCTTGCTAACCCATTTTAACAATCACCACTAAATCAATATAAGGAATAAATATGCAACGAAGAGATTTTCTTAAAAATAGCTTATTTGCTACAGGGATTATTGCTTCTACGCCTAGCTTACTGGCTTCCTCAAAGAAAGATGAAAAGCATTTTGTCTTATCCTATGAGGCTAAGATGCCATTTCAATCAGCCCAGGAGCTAAAACTATACATACCACTGCCTATGCCTACGCATAATCAAAAAATATCCAACCTCACTATCAATGGGGATTTCCAAAATTATCAAATAGAAAAAATACAGGGTGCGCCCTTTATTTTTACACAATTAGATTCTCAAAAAAATACCAAACATTTTTCCATGCAGCTAAATCTCTCTGTATCTCCATATAAGCCGATTAAAAGCAATAAGGCTCCACAAAACCACTCCCCAGAAAACCGATATATACGCACAGATGGAGCCATTGGCGAGATCGCTAACAAAGTAAAATATCTAGATGAGCAAAGCAAAGTTGCCTACTTTTCTAATTTCATCAAAAAAGAAGTGCAGCCAGAAGCTCTAGAGCTTAGATCAGAGATTAGAAGATTATCAGATTCTAAGCAAACCCTATTAATTGGGGAAAATCTTAATGCCAATTCTATTTTAGTAGCACTATGCCATGCCTCTAATATACCAGCAAAAGAAGTTTTTGGACTAGATTCAAAATCTAATCCACATAATCAAGCAGAGGTATTTATCAACAACTCTTGGCATCGCATCGATTTAGCGGACAAAAATGATTTTATCGCTTTCAATCACCTTAGAGATATACGCATCGATGGGATCTTGCAAAGTGGTGCGCATACGATCTTAGGCAGCATTGATGGCAATAATCTTCAATACTACAAAAGCTTTGAAACTAAATTAAAAATTACAGAGGTTTAATAGGGCCTTTTGCCCTATTAATCTCCATAAACCTGCTTACAAGACTGCTCATCTCCATACATACAAGACTTTTGCAACTCCCTTGTCTTTCTTAACTCCTCTTGTTGCATTGCCTCTACTTTGGATTCATTTTTATGGGTTTGATATTTGTTAACCCCCCACATTAATGCACACATAATCACCATCCACAAAAAATCCCAACGCTTGATTTTAGGACAGAATTTGCACGCCATTAATAATCCTCTTAAATATCAATAATATTTGAAATTTTTAAATTATAACAAGAAAGATGCTACAATATCAACAAACCATAAAACAAAAAAAGGAGTGCTCATGGCTATTTCACGACGTAATGTATTAAAAGCTGCTGCAGGCATGACAGCAGTTGCTAGCGTACAACCACTTGGTGCTGTCGGTGCCTTTAAAAAAATCGAAAAAATTCCCCATGCTACCCACTTTGGACCCTTTTATGCAAAAGTAGAAGATGGCATCTTAAAGGGCATTGAGCCTCAAGAAACTGATGCTAATCCTTCTGTAATGATTCAAGGGATCATTGATAGGACCTATTCAGACACGAGAGTTAAATACCCTTGCGTACGCAAAAGCTATCTTGAAGGCAGACCCGGCCACCAGGCTCTTAGAGGAAAGGAAGAGTTTGTACGTGTAAGCTGGGAGGTGGCACTTGATCTTGTAGCCAAAAAAATACAAGCCACTCCTAGAGAAAATATCTATAATGCCAGCTATGGTGGCTGGGGGCATGTAGGCAGACTGCATAACTCAAACATCGTAGCAGGTAGATTCTTCAATACTGTGTTAGGTGGAGCTGTAGGCACAGATGGAGAGTATAGCAATGGTGCTGCTGGCCGTGTAAACCCTGGAATCATAGGAGATATGGAAGTCTACTCACAGCAAACAACACACGAAGAAATGATTGCTAATTGTAAGGTTTATGTAATGTGGGGGACTGACCTTTTTAAATGCAATCGCATCGATTATGTCGTGCCAAACCATCTTAATGATACTTACTATCCTAAATACAAAAAAGCAGGTATCAAATTTATCAGCATTGATCCTATCTATACAGAAACCGCTCAAATGTTTGATGCAGAGTGGATCAAAATACGTCCCAATACAGATGTTGCACTTATGCTTGGCATGATGCACCACCTATATAAAACCAAAAAATACAATAAAGGCTTTATCACTAAGTACACAGATGGTTTTGATAAATTCCTCCCCTATCTACTAGGCAACACAGACAAAACACCAAAAACTCCAGAATGGGCAGAAAAAATCACTGAAGTCCCTGCTAAAAAAATCAGAGAATTAGCAGACTTATTTGTCTCTACTCGCACTTTCCTAGCAGGTAACTGGGCTATGCAGCGCGCTCAACATGGTGAGCAAGCTGATTGGGCACTCATCACATTAGCAGCTATGATTGGTCAGATCGGTCTTCCTGGTGGCGGCTTTGGCTTTTCTATGCACTATGCTGGTGGCGGTCAGGCCAACTCTGGCTATAGAACCACTCCGGGCTTAGCTCAAGGGCGTAATCGCGTTAAGTTTACCATCCCAGCATCTAGAGTTGCTGAGGCCATCTTAAATCCAGGCAAAGAAGTCAACTTCAAGGGCAAAAAGATCACTTATCCAAAGATTGATATGGTTTATCTTTGTGGAGCCTCTCTTGTAGGACATGAACCTGATACCAATGAGCTTATCTCTGCACTACGTCGTATTGATACTTTTATCGTGCATGAGCCATGGTGGACACCAAGTGCAAAAATGGCTGATATTGTATTGCCTTCTACTTCTACACTAGAGCGAGATGATATCACTTCTGGTGGCACCTACTCACGTAATGTCATCTATGCGATGAAAAAAGTAGTTGAGCCTGTTTTTGAATCAAAGGATGATTTTGAGATCTTTGCACTACTAAGTGAAAAAATAGGTGGCGAACAAGTCAAACATCGCTACACAGGTGGGAAAAGCTATATGGAATGGATTAAAGCTTTTTATGAAAAGAGCGATGGCCCTGCATTTAAAGAATTTGATCAATTCTGGAAAGATGGCTTTGTAGAGTTTGAAACACCAAAGGATGCCTATAGCTTTGTACGCCATGCAGACTTCCGCGAGAATCCTACAGAAAACAAACTAGCCACTGAAAGTGGAAAGATACAAATCTTCTCTCCTAAGTTTGCTAGCTTTAATCTTCCTGACTTTAAGGGGCATGCTACTTGGTTTGAACCAGCAGAATGGCTAGGCAGCAAAAAAGCTCAAGAGCTTCCATTTCACCTACTTTCTCCACATCCTCGCTACCGCGTCCATAGTCAACTTGATAATACTTGGGTACGCGATATGTATAAGATCCAAGGTCGTGAGCCAGTGATGATCAATACACAAGATGCTCAAAAGCTTGGTATCAAGCATGGAGATGTCGTAGAAGTATATAATGATAGAGGAAGACTTTTGGCAGGGGCCTATGTCACTGATAATATCCGAAATGGCGTGGTAGCTATCCAAGAAGGTGCATGGTATGATCCAGAAAACCCACAAGAAGACAAACCTCGCTGTAATGCTGGCCATGTAAATGTGCTCACATCTTCGCGCCCAACCAGCCAGATGGCACAAGCCACTTCAGTCAATACTGCACTTGTCGGTATACGAAAATTAGGGAAAGATGAGGCTATAAGCCCTTACCACTCTACTCTACCTCCAAAAATCCTAGGAGCATAACCATGAAAAAAACTACTCTTTTACTAACACTACTTTGCACTAGCATTACTATGAGCAAAACACTTTATGTAACAGGCGACAATGTCCCTGTTTTTGATTCCAAAGGGCAGCAGATTGGAATTATGGCTCGTGGTACTTTTGGAGAAGAGGTTTCTCAATCTGGTGATAAAACGACAATAAAAGTCCAAGGCTATATCAAAAAAGATGATAATAAAACACTCTATGCTACCAAAAATCTAATGATGCCGCTTATTAGCTTTAATGGGACAAATACGCAAACAAATCTTGAAGCCAGTGTGGCTACTGCTAATCTTTCAGACGATCAGAGTAAGGCATGGGCTGATGCTGAGTTTTTATACTATGATACTTGCTCAATGTGCCATTCTGCCCATGCGCCAAAAGAGCATACCATGATTGAATGGGATGGCGTTTTTAACACAATGCGCGCATTTGCAATGCCTACTGATAAAGAAGCAGATATGATCATCCAATACCTACGCGCTCATGCCACAGATGGCTATGCTACTGATGATGAGGATGATGAATGAGAATTTGCATAATGTGCAATTCCACACTATTGCAAAAGTCGCTAGAATACTACCTTGGTGAGTTTCTATGCGACTTTGCTGAATGTGATTTTATCATCGCTGATATGTATATAGATGTGCCAAAGCCTGTATGTGTGGTTGATTCCACTCCTCAGGCTAATATCTTTAAACCCTTTACACCCATTAGTCTCTTTCGTGGTATCCAGGAGTTCTACCACACAAGAATCAAAAATCCAAATGCCAATCCACTAAGTCTACTTCCCAAAGAACTGCTAAATATCAAAGATCCAAAATTGCAGTCTAAAATAGATTCCATCTTGCAAGAGTTTTCTACAAAGATCTATCAAACGCTCAATAACCCCTCCAACAAGAACAACTAAGTGCAGCAAAAAAAATCTCTCGCGCATAAAAATACTAAAAAATCCACACTAAAAATCCAAACTGGCTTACTAAAAGGCCATATGCTCAAAATGGTAGAATCTAGTGGGACCAGATCATCTAAAGCGATACTAAAACAATCCCTATTTAATACCCTAGCCCCCATCTTACATCAATATCATTTTATTGAAGTTTTTGCTGGTACTGGCTCTGTTGGGCTTGAGGCTGCTAGCAGAGGGGCTATGATGAGTTATTTTATAGAAAAAGATACTCATGCCTATAGCATACTTAATGAAAATATAAAAGCCATTAAAGCCAAAATACCCACCATTAAACTAAAAAGTTTTTTAGGAGATAGCTTTGAAGTGTTACCTCAGATACTGCAAACCTTTCAAAAAGATCAAAAATTAATCTTATTTTTTGATCCACCATTTCCAATCAGAGAAAATTTTGCCGATATTTATGAAAAATGCTTTGCATTAATAGAGACAATCAAGCTAGAGTGCATCATCGTATTTGAGTACTTCTCATCTTATGAGATGCCTAAAAATATTAAAGATTTTAGTATAATAAAAACAAAAAAATTTGGTAAAAGTGGCTTGATTTACTATACGAACCACGCTTAAAGGAGAAAAAATGGCTGAAGAAAATACCACAGAACAAGAAGAAAAAAAAGGCAGTAAAGCCCTTTTATTTATCATTATTGGTGCTGTCGTCCTTTTAATTCTTATTGGAGTGATTGCCATTGTACTTTTATCTGGAGATAAAAAGCCTGAAGCTCAAAATGAAGAAGCTGGTGCAGCCCAGCCAAAAGCTAGTGCCTACTCTTCTAAGGAAACTAACCTGCTTAATATCGGACCACTTTATCCTATTGATAAACCATTTGTAGTTAATCTCATCACACAAAATGGTCGTAGATATCTTAAAACCTCAATCAGCCTTGAGCTAAGCAATGCCAAGCTTCAACAAGAGGTAGATAATAAAACTACTATCATGAAAGATATTATTATTGATGTTTTATCATCTAAATCTATCGAAGAAATCGTAACTACCAAGGGTAAAGAGAGAATCAAAGATGAGATCTTACAAAGAATCAACCAGATTCTTATAGATGGTCATATCAAAAATATATTTTTTACTGAATTTGTCGTCCAATAATAAACCTTAATGCCAAATATAGATAGATCAAAAAATCTTCCCCTTATTGGCATTGATATCATCTCCATATCACGCATACAAAAAATCGCTCAAAAATATGGAGATCATTTCCTAGAGCGCTTTCTATCTAAAGATGAGATCGCCCTTACTCATCATAGGCCACAGAGCATTGCAGGGTTTTGGGCAGCCAAAGAAGCTTGTGCTAAGGCTATTGGCACAGGCATAGGGAGAGAGCTTGGGTTTTTAGATATCCTTATTACAAAAGATTCTTATGCGCGTCCACTTCTTACCCTCCAGCCAAATAAATTAACCTATTTTAATCTTCATCATTTTAGTCTTAGCATTACTCATGATTGTGGTTTTGCTATCGCAGCAGTAATCGCACAATAATCATCTTTTTATTGTATTTTTTTAATTATAATGCAAGCACTTCATCTTGAAGTCAATTAATATTTAAAAAATAATCTATATTCACTGAAACTTAGGAGACAAAAAGATGCAAAAACGCATTTACTTAGATAATAACGCTACGACGATGGTAGATGCACGCGTAAAAGAGCTTATGCTTCCTTTTATTTGCGAGCATTATGGCAATCCAAATTCCCTGCATAAATTTGGAACTGAAGTCCACCCTGCACTTCATGAAGCTTTTAATAAACTCTATGATGGAATCCATGCAAATGAAGAAGATGATATTATCATCACCTCCAATGCAACTGAAGCCAATAATTGGGTTTTAAAAGGTATTTACTTTGACCTCATAGCTACAGGCAAAAAAAAGCACATCATCACTACAGAGGTAGAGCATCCAGCAGTGAGTGCGACTTGTAGATTCTTAGAAACCCAAGGTGTAAAAGTCACCTATATCCCGATCAACAAAGATGGTCGCATTGAAGCTAAGGATATAGAATCTGCTATCACAGATGAGACAGCACTTGTATCTGTTATGTGGGCAAACAATGAAACCGGTCTTATCTTCCCAATCAAAGAGATCTCACAAATTTGCGCTCAAAAAGGCGTGCTTTTCCATACAGATGCTACACAAGCTATTGGAAAGATCCCTGTAAATGTGCAAGAATGCCCGGTAGACTTCCTATCTTTCTCTGCTCATAAATTCCATGGACCAAAAGGTATTGGTGGGCTTTATATCAAAAAAGGTGTATCCCTCACTCCACTATTACATGGTGGTGAGCAGATGAGAGGGCGCAGAGGAGGGACACTAGATGTAGCTGGGATCATCGGCATGGGAGAGGCTATGAAATTAGCCAATGACTATCTTGATTATGAAAACTCCACTGTCGCTAAAATGCGTGATTATCTAGAAGATGCGCTTTTAGAGATTCCTGATGTGATCGTGGTTGGAGATCGTAAATACCGCGTGCCTAATACCACTTTAATTAGCATTAGAGGCATTGAGGGTGAAGCGATGCTATGGGATCTAAATAAAGCAGGTATTGCTTGCTCTACAGGTAGTGCTTGTGCCAGTGAAGATTTGGAAGCAAACCCAGTAATGGTGGCTATTGGCGCAGATAAAGAGCTAGCCCATACAGCAGTAAGAATCTCACTTTCTAGATTCAACACCCAAGAAGAGATGGATTACACAATCGAAGTATTTAAAAAAGCCGTAGAAAGACTACGCAAAATTTCAAGTTCATATGAGGGAGGACTATAATGGCAAAGAATGATTTAGTAGGTGGTGCACTATGGGATGCGTATTCAAAAAAAGTAGCAGAGAGGATGGATAACCCTACACATCTAGGCGTTCTCACTCAAAAAGATGCTGATGAAAAAAATGCCAAGCTTATTGTTGCAGATTATGGCGCAGAATCTTGTGGCGATGCAGTTAGGTTATACTGGCTAGTAGATTCTAATGATGTGATTATTGATGCTAAGTTTAAGAGCTTTGGCTGTGGGACAGCTATTGCTAGTAGTGATATGATGGTAGAACTATGCCTAGGGAAAAAGGTACAAGATGCAGTTAAAATCACAAATATTGATGTTGAGAAAGCCTTGCGAGATGAGCCAGATACTCCGGCCGTACCAGGGCAAAAGATGCACTGCTCTGTCATGGCATATGATGTGATTAAAAAAGCTGCTGGGATATATCTAGGAAAAGATGAAAGTGAATTTGAAGATGAGATCATCGTGTGTGAATGCGCGCGCGTAAGTCTTGCTACTATAAGAGAAGTCATCCGCCTAAATGATCTTAAAACAGCAGAAGAGATCACTCAATATACAAAAGCAGGTGCATTTTGTAAAAGCTGTATAAAGCCTGGTGGACATGAAAAGAGAGATTATTATCTAGTAGATATACTCCAAGATGTAAGAGCAGAAATGGAAGCAGAAAGACTTAAGGAAAATGCGCAAAAAATTGCCTCTGGTGAGAATATTCCTTTTAACCAAATGACTGTAATACAAAAAATCAAAACTATCAATGCTACTATTGATGAGCATATCCGTCCTATGCTTATGATGGATGGCGGAGATATGGAAATCTTAGATATCAAAGATTCTAGTGATGGTCATATTGATATATATATACGCTATATGGGAGCTTGCAGCGGATGTGCTAGCGCATCGACTGGGACTTTATTTGCCATTGAGGGGATTTTACAGCAACAAATAGATTCCAATATCCGCGTCTTACCTATATAAACAATAGGAATCTATGGCCTCTAAGACCATAGATTCCCAACACATTTACTTTATACGCTGGTTTTGCTACAATTACAAATAAATGCACAACAAATTTTAGGAGCATAATTTGATCAAGAAACTCACGCTATTAGTTGCTTGCTTTATGCTATCTATGGCCCAATCCCCCCTATCACCTATAGCTAATCCAATGGTACAAGATCTCATCAAAGGAAAGAATAAAAGTGGCATTATAATCGGAGCATCTTTAGGTCTACCCTCTACTCCGATCCAGTATCTACATGGCCAACGTCTTGAAAATACGACTTCTTATGGATATGGCTTTATTATTGGCTATCAAGATTTTGCACGCATTATCAGTCCTTTGCCGCGTAACTTTGGAGGCGCTCGCGCAAGCTTTGAGTTTAGTGATGTTTATCATGTCTCTAGCATGACCACTCATTCAAGCTCTTTTTTACTTAATTATGATATTCTGATCGATCCGATGGCCAGAGGAAGCAACCTTTTTGGCTTTATTTTTGGGGTAAATACCGGTCTAACCTATATACAAAATTTTCAAAGCTACTCTTTTAGCATTGGCCTAAAGTTTGGGATTAGCGCTAACTTCAATAAAGATCATCGCCTAGATATTACCTATCGTATTGGTCAGTCAGGGCCACTGCAAGGTAACCAACTCTACTTTTATAGCCCCTATACTATCAATCTAGGCTATACATTCCGCTTTGATTTACCAAAGCCACCTCCAGCCCCACCTAGAGAGCCTGACTTTGATAATACCAAGTTGCTTATCAAAGCACAATAGCCCCTCCTCTTCTTCTTAGCGTCTTGTTTTCTTATGCACCATCTCTACTAGCTTGATTGCATTTTCACGTGGTAAATCTGGCAACATACCATGACCTAGATTAAAGATATGTCCTGGACGCTTCCCCATAATAGAGATGATCTCATCTACACCCATTTCCATAGCATCTTCATTATAGATTCTGCAGGGTTCTAGATTCCCTTGCAAGACATACTTACTACCAAGCTTGCTTTTTGCTAAATCTAGTGGTGTACCCCAATCTACACCAAAGACATCAAACTCTCCATCAATGCCATCCAAATATGCCCCAACACCTTTTGGGAATAAAATAACTGGCACTTCTGGATATTGCTTTTTAATCTCACGAGCAATATCTTTCATATACCCCCAGCTAAATTCAAAAAATGCCTCTTTCTCCAAAGCTGCTGCCCAAGAATCAAATATCATCACACAATTAGCCCCAGCTCTAATCTGCCCCATTAAATAATCCTTAAGCTCATCAGAGATCTGCTTTAATAGATAATGCAAAGTCTGTGGACTTTCATAAAGCATCTTTTTGCTTTTAGCATAGCTTTTGGTGCCTTGTCCTTCTATCATATAAGTAGCAAGCGTCCATGGCGATCCACAAAATCCAATCAAAGCCTTATCTTTTGGTAAAGAAGATCTTACTTGACTTACTGTATCATACACATAGTCTAGATTCTTAGCAATATCTTTTTTAAGCGTGCATACATCATCATAATTTGAAATAGTGCGCAAAAATCGTGGCCCCTCCCCAGCTACAAACTCCAAATCAAGTCCCATCTCTAGCGGTACTACCAAAATATCGCTAAATAAAATTGCAGCATCCACATTTAAAATATCTACAGGCTGCAAAGTAACCTTACTGGCTAAATCTACATTTTTGCACAAATCCAAAAAATTGCCTGCTTGCTTTCTTACCTCTTTATATTCGCTAAGATACCGGCCTGCTTGACGCATCATCCAAATAGGTGTATAGGGTGTTTCTTTTCTTTTACAAGCATCGATAAAAATCATTTCTTTCCTTTCATTGAAGTTTAAAATTAACTATGACGTAAGGCTTCATACTCCCTAGGTATAAGATAATCCCTACAATCAATCCTTGCATCATAAATCCCATGCTCAAAACCTAACTCAAACATTCTATTTAAGGCCTTCATTTGAAGTTCACTCAAAAATGCAGAATCTTCATTAGCATATAGCTTAAGATAGGTATCCAATTTTTCAGAATCTACACGGATGAGATTTTTTTGCATCAGCATATTTGATAGGGTTTTTTTCCCACTTAGCGCGACCCTCACTGCTTTTATCAAAGTCTCTTCAATATCTATAGCACGATTTAATGGGATGGATCTTCTTATGGCCATACCACCTAAAGGCAATGGTAGCTCCTCTTTATTTAGCTCACACCATACTTCCCAAATCTCACGCTCCACCTCTAATGTAGAATCAAATTCTAAAATACTTTCATGGATGAGCACACCTGCATCTACTTCACCACTTAACACAGCCTGCTCTATCTCTAAGAAATTTTTATATATGATTCTAGCTTCTGGATAGGCAACCTTAAATAATAGCGCATTTGATGTATGCATACCTGATAATGCTACTTTAAAATTACGCTTTAAGCTTATGCCACGCTTTTTAATAAGCTTAGGACCATACCCATCACCAAAGCTCATGCCTGTCCTAAGCAGGGCATACTCCTCTCTTACTAAAGGATAAAGCCCAAAAGAAATCGCACTTACATCAAGCTCATTTTTTAAGGTCATTTCATTAAGTGTCTGGATATCCAATGCATAATTTTGAAATCTAAGCCCAAGTGCAGAATCTACCCATCCAAACACAATAGCATAGTACATAAACAAATCATCAGCATCTGGGCTGTGCCCCACACTTATCACCGCTTCTCCTTGATCTGGCTTATTTAAAGCTACATTATAAGGCATTTTTTATAATAATAATTTAATCTGCTATACTCAAAGAAAATTTAAGGGAGTTTTTATGTTGGTTTTTATTACAGGGGCGAGTTCTGGTTTTGGTGCAGCGATGGCAAGAAAATTTGTCAAAGAAAATCATCAAGTAATCTTGCTTGCACGTAGGGTTGATCGACTAGAAGCCCTTCAAAAGGAGCTGGGCACATCTTGCGTGCAGATTCTAGCCTGTGATGTCAAAGATACTGATTATATTAAGACTGAATTAGGCGATAGGATCAAACAAATTGATGTTCTTATTAATAATGCTGGATTAGCCCTAGGTGCAGAATCTGCTGAAGTCTGCAAATTAGAAGATTGGGAGCAGATGATACAGACTAATATCCTCTCTCTTATTAAACTTACCCATCTTTTTATCCCATTTATGGTAGAGAAGAAAAGTGGACATATTATTAATATAGGCTCAATTGCTGGTAGCTATCCTTATCCGGGAGGTAATATCTATGGAGCCACAAAAGCATTTGTCAAGCAATTTAGCCTAAATCTTCGCGCTGACTTATATGATAAAAATATTCGCATAACCAATATTGAACCTGGATTAGCAATGAGTGAGTTCTCACTTGTGCGCTTTAAGGGCGATACTAAGAGAGCTGGCAAGCTCTATGAAAATGCCAATGCCCTGCAACCAGAAGATATAGCACAATCAGTTTTTTTCGCAGCGACACTACCACAGCATGTCAATATAAATAGAATCGAGCTTATGCCCACCACACAAGCACCAGCTGCCCTCAATGTCTATAAAGGCTAATCACCCCTCAACTTCTTTTACATAAAGATGGCTTTGATTCTTTGGGATGGTTTTTTGATCAGGGATTTGCAAGACTAAAAAGCATCTGCTCTTCTCTAAATAAACCATCTCAATCACCTCTCCAACCTTAATATCGCGACTTGGCTTAATACTCTTGCCAGAAATCCTAATCGCCCCACTCTCGCACATATCCTGGGCAATTGCACGACGCTTAACCAAATTAACTGTATTTAAAAATTTATCAGCTCTCACAATATACCTCAATTATCTTACTTTTTTTATTTTTGTATTAGAAAGCTTGTAGATCTTGGATGCCCTAGCCTCTTTCAAGCCCCTACAATCAAGCACTTCAACATCACTCACCTCTCTAGCCCAAGAGAGATCAAATCTTTCCTTAGTCTTATTAGCCGAAGTAGAATACATCCACAAAAAAGGTTTTAAGAATCTTAAATGCATTTCATCTTTGACTACCCTCAATGCCTTGTTATTTGGATAGATAAAGCTTGTCTTTTTAGCACGTCGCACATAGGATTTAAAACAGCTAGGCACGCGGGTATGAGACTTTAAGATCTTCAAAGAAGCTACCTCAATAAGCACTTTTTGGTCTATCTTCCTCTGCTTGATAAAATTAAGCTTTTTAAAATCCTTGCTCAAAAGCCCGACTGTAGTATCACTCTGGGCTAAAAATACTAGACAATCCAAATCTTTATGCCAAAAAATCTTGCAATGCACATGGTGAATGCACACTTTTGCTCTTCATAGATTCTAGTGCCCTAATAGCTACACGCGCCTCTTCAATAGTCGTAAAATAAGGGATTGAGTTTTTTAATACCTGCATACGAATAAGACGAGTATCCTCTTTACTTGATTTATTATCTGATGTATTGATAGCCAGTGCTATTTGCCCATTTGCCATCATATCTGTGATATTAGGACGAGCCTCTGAGACTTTAAAAATCTTTTGCGCTTTAATGCCAGCTAGCTCTAGCACCTCATAAGTCCCTGCTGTAGCACAGATCTCAAACCCATGCTCTATAAAGTCTCTAGCTAGTTCTGGTGCATAGGCCTTATGCTTATCACATAGTGATAAAAATAGCATCCCAGAACTTGGCAAGGCATTTTTACAAGCAATTTGAGATTTAGCAAAGCTAAGCCCTAGATCCTCGCTAATACCCATCACCTCTCCACTACTACGCATCTCTGGTCCAAGGATAATCTCAGCACCAAGCTTATTAAATGGGAAGACAGATTCTTTAATAGCGATATGATGATGAAGTTTTGGTTCATAGATTCCATCATTTTGCACCACTTCACAAAATGCTCCATAAAAATCCAAAGCCTCTTTCAAATCACCTTGCCACATCACCCTTGTAGCTACCTTTGCTAGCGGCATACCAGTAGCCTTGCTTACAAATGGCACTGTGCGCGATGCCCTAGGATTAACCTCTACAATATAAAGCAATCCATCACAAATTGCATATTGCACATTCATAAGCCCTACCACGCCAAGCTCTCTAGCGATCAAGGCTGTAGTCTCTTTAATCTCTTTAAGCATCTTTTCTTCAATACTAATAGTTGGCAATACAGAGGCACTATCCCCACTATGGATCCCAGCCTCCTCAATATGCTGCATGATTCCACCTATATATACATCCTTCCCATCACAAATACAATCAACATCTAGCTCAATAGCAGAATCTAAAAAGCGATCAATTAAAATTGGAGAGCTGGCACTTACCATTAACACCTCATCCATATAGCTTTCAAGCTCATTCTCATCATCTACTATCCTCATAGCCCTACCACCCAAAACATAGCTTGGGCGCACAAGCACTGGATAGCCCAGACTTCTAGCTATTTTATAAGCATCTTCACGGGTATTGGCTATTCCATTTTCTGGCTGACGGAGATTATGGGTTTTGACAAAGTTGGCAAACTTCTCTCTATCCTCTGCTATATCTATCACTCGTGCTGAAGTGCCAATGATCTTTGCGCCAAATTTTGTTAACTCATGGGCTAATTTTAGTGGTGTTTGGCCACCAAAATGCACGATCACGCCATCTGGCCTTTCTCTTTGCAATACAGATCTGACAAATTCAAATGAAATAGGCTCAAAATAAAGTACATCACTTGTATCATAATCTGTACTCACAGTCTCTGGGTTGCAATTATACATAATGCTTTTTACCCCCATATCAGCTAAGGCAAAGCTTGCATGCACACAAGCATAGTCAAACTCAATCCCTTGTCCGATTCTATTTGGACCACCACCAATGATCAAAACTTTTTTATCATCATTCTTACCCTCAAAAGGATGCAAACAAGAATCATAAAACCCCGAATAATAATAAGGCGTAAGACTAGCAAACTCTGCTGCACAAGTATCTACCTCCTCATAAGTGCGTCTTATATCTAAATCCAAACGCTTTTGTGCTACCTCGCTCTCGCTAATCTCTAATCCCTCATTTTGACTAAGCAACTTAGCAATCATCCTATCACTAAAGCCAAATTTCTTAGCCTCTAGCATCAAGCTTTTATCAGTTAGAATCTCAACTTTTATCCTCTTTTCAAACTCTATGATCTCAAAAATCTTTTGTAAAAACCATCTATCAATCTTGCAAAGCTCATAAACATCCTCTATATTCATACCAAGTCTAAAGGCATCTGCGATATAAAGGATCCTATCGCTATTTGCACGTCTGATCTCCTTTTTTATCCATTCTAAATCCAAACTTTTAGAATCAAATCCACAAAGCCCTGTCTCAAGACTACAAAGAGCCTTTTGGATACTTTGATAAAAGTTTGCACCTATTGCCATCACCTCTCCAATACTCTTCATCGAAGTAGTCAAGGTAGAATCTGCTTGAGGGAATTTCTCAAAAGTAAAGCGAGGGATCTTTGTCACAATATAATCGATACTAGGCTCAAAGCTTGCTGGCGTACCAGTGATATCATTTTTCACCTCATCTAGGCTAAAGCCCACTGCTAGAAGTGTTGCGATTTTTGCTATCGGGTAACCTGTAGCCTTAGAAGCAAGCGCTGAGCTCCTAGAGACGCGTGGATTCATCTCGATTACTATCATGCGTCCACTTTCAGGATGGATAGCAAATTGCACATTGCTACCACCAGTATCTACACCAATCTCCCTTAAAATCGCAAAACTAGCATCCCTCATCCTCTGGTATTCTTTATCTGTAAGGGTGAGTGCTGGAGCGATGGTAATAGAATCTCCTGTATGCACCCCCATAGGATCAAGATTTTCTATACTACATACGATGATGCAATTATCATGCTTATCTCGTATAACTTCCATCTCATATTCTTTCCAGCCAAGCAATGATTCTTCAATCAAAATTTCATTAATAGGGCTTGCCTCTAATCCCGCCTTTGCTAGAATCTTAAACTCATCAATATTATAAGCTACCCCACTCCCGCCCCCAGCAAGAGTAAAGCTAGCTCTAATAATTAAAGGAAAGCCAATCTTTTGGGCTGCTTCTAGAGCCTCTACCTCATTATAGGCATAAAAAGACTTAGGCAGATCCATACCAATTTTTAGCATAGCTTCTTTAAAGGCTTGTCTATCCTCGCCCTTTTTTATGGCTTCTGGTTTAGCGCCTAAAAACTCTATGCCATCTAGCATTCCTTTTTCAAACATACTCATCGCGACATTAAGCGCAGTCTGTCCACCCATCGTAGGTAAGATAGCATCTACTTTTTCTATTTTGATAATCTTTGCGATCACCTCTTCAGTAATCGGCTCAATATAAGTCCTATCTGCAAACTCTGGATCTGTCATAATGGTAGCTGGATTTGAATTGATCAAAACAACACGGTAACCAAGACTTTTTAGGGTCTTTACTGCCTGTGTCCCAGAATAGTCAAACTCACAGGCCTGGCCGATGATAATTGGACCTGAGCCAATTAAAAGAATAGTTTTAATATCATTGCGTTTGGGCATAGAATAATCCTACATAATAAAATTTTATTATTTTATTATATTTTTTCTAAAAGAGGTATTATACCTTTGGCATAGCTTTTGCTTTAAAGACTTAAATTAGCTAATTATTTTCAAGGACGATAACTTTGCGCAAGCTTTATTGCTTTATTTGTGCTGTTTTTTCTGTAGTACCGCTATCTGCTGCTACCAATGCTACTGTAACGCAAGTGCAGCAAAGCTATAGCAATAATGCTACACTAGATATCAATATCAACCTCAACCAAACCCCAAATCCAACTGTAGGGAATCTAAATGGCCTAAATGGCCCATGCGGACCAACAGATGCTAACTGCTATAGTGGGGCTATCTGGTCAGGCTATAATGATTTAAAACTACTTAATGATTCCACACTTACAGTCAATCTCACTGCACTTGGTACCTATAGTGGCTGGGCGGCAGTCTTTTTCCGTGGATTAGGTGGTAATACCTATACGATGGAAGGGGGCACCTTTAGGCTAAATCTCATCTCCTATCCTGATGCTGGTGGGAATCCCCCTATAGAAGGTGTCTTTATGACAAGAGGGGCTCATAGCGATCAGGCTGTTAATTTTATCTTCAACTCAAATATCATCGTCACTGCGACAGATCAATTCTACATCACACGAGGGATTTTCAATGTCAATGATGGTAAGGGCGGGTATCAGTTTAATGGCAATACCTATATTGATGTATCACATATGCAAGCCTCAAAAGGATGGCATGGCTCTGGAGTAGGGTTTAAAAGCATTACCAGTCTTGGGGAATCAGGGCAATTTTATATCAACTATAACCCCACTACAAAAACCACCTACAATCCTGATAATATCATCCAGCTAAAAGGTGATATTTCTGTTGAGCTTTCCTCTAAAGCAGATGCTAATGCGATCATCCATCTTACCAATCCACAAAGTTTCTTTCAAGGTAGATTCTCCCTGCAAGGGCAAGCTAATGCAGAACTTTTGCTAGATAGAGGTGGAAAGTGGTTTCTAACAGCTAACTCTGCTGTGCGTACACTCAATGCCTACAACTCCCCTAGTGATATAGAAAATCAGTACGGCCATGTGGATAAAATCGCGGTTGTAGACTTTACCAAAGTCGCAGATGATGGGACAGATTCCAGGCTGACTAATGGAGCAGACTTTGCTATGCGCACATTGGGTATTGATACGCTCAATGGCAATAATGGGGTTTTCAGACTGATGGCTGATGTGCCAAAAGGAGAAGTTGATCGCGTAAATACCACCAATCTAAATGGTCTGCACTATATACAGATATATCAAAATGGCAAGCGTCTAAGCTTTGATGTAGCTGGCAAAAATATGATAGTAGCCCATGCTGATCAAATCAATGGCAACTTTATGGGGCTAGCCACCATCGCTGGAATCTATGACTATATACCTACTATCACACCCATAGCAGGGCAAAATGGAGGTATAGACTGGGTACTTACTGCGCTTGATTATAAGCCAAATCAGACAGCCAAAACCCTCTTTAATCTCCTCTCAACACCATATAGGATATTCCGCACTGAAGCAGATTCTATCAATCATAGGATTGATGATCTACTCTACCCCCCTACTCAATTTGGAGCATGGGCAAAAGTATATGGAGGGGGGATCTATCAAAAAAATGATTTTGACAAAAATATGACCTCACAGAATCTATTTTATAGCTTTCAAGGTGGCTTTGACTATGGAGAAAATAGGGGTGATATGCGCTATTTTTATGGGGGTAGCTTTGACTTTCTTAGGATGTATGGGCATGATGATGGATATAATGGTATCTCTGATAGCTATGGTCTAGGTGCCTATACTGGCTATATCAAAGATGATACGATTTTTTTAGATGCCAAGTTTAAATACATCATCACAAACTTTAAAAACACCCTCTATCAGTCTGAAGAGCCTGTTGACTTCTTTGGGCATATTTTGATGGCAGATTTTAGATTTGGCTATAGTTTCTTTCCTTTTAGAAATGCCAGAAAAAAGACTACAGAAACATGTAAAAAAGGTAGCGATGGGATGCTTTTTTGTCGTAATGATACAGCCACTGGCTATGTAAGAGACCCTAGCTTTTTCATCCAGCCTTATTTATCACTTACTCCGGGTGTTATTTTTGGCCACCATTTTGACTTTGTAGATGTCACTTCTAAATACCGTGTTATCTCTAGGCTGGATACCTCACCTGCATTGATTACTAAGTTAGGAGTCTTAGGGGTCAAGCGCTATGAGTATGAAAATTTTGCTGTGCGTGCTAGAAGCTTCCTATCCTATAGCTATGATATCAATCTTGGAGGAAAGATCACTCTAGTAGATGATGCTGATATACCACTATATAATGATGCTAAAAGGGGCAGCCATAGAATCTCATTGGGATTAGGGACTGATGTTTTATTTTTTAATGATAGTCTAAGACTATTTGCTGATTTTAGTACGGAGTTTTTAAGCAGACTTAATACCTACTGGCTACTATCAGCTGGCGTACGCTATAAATTTGGCCAGCCACCAAATAGAAGAAAAGGATCATTGAGCTATCGTCCAAAGTCACCTGCACAAAAACGCAGTCTAAGAAATACGCTTAAACCATATCAAAATGTAAATAGGGCTGAAGATTCTAGCTTTAGAAACCAAAATCACTTTAATGAGAAAAATAACGGTTTCATACGACCAAGCCCGAGAGTTAGACGCTAAAAATTCTATAGCTGGCTTTATGGGGCTAAAATTAGTTAATAAAAATTAGATGTGATATTCCTAATCCCTATCCTCATCAAATTTTATGATTAGGTTTACTTGATGATAAAAACACTTTCTAGTATGGCATAAATGAATTTTATATTTTGATCATATTTATGATACTTATATCTAATTTGTGATTTTTAAACTAAGATGAATAGCAGAGAGAAATTTATGAGAGCTTAGCAATTTTAGATAATAAATAATCTCATAAAATCATTAAAAGCTTACCTATATAAAATTTAATAATAGCTAATAAGCTCTACATTTAGACCAGATATTTATCTAAGGTATTTAGAATAAAAAGTGGTGCCGAAGGTCGGAATCGAACCGACACGGGGTTGCCCCCACCAGATTTTGAGTCTGGCGCGTCTACCAATTTCACCACTTCGGCATATTTTAAGTATGGTGCGCTGGGCGAGATTTGAACTCGCACGAGTTGCCCCACCACCCCCTCAAGATGGCGTGTCTACCAATTCCACCACCAGCGCAAACCCCCACAAAGGGGGAAAAGAATTATCCTAAAAAAGGATTCCCATAAAGGGCAATAGCTGCAAAAACTAAAGTATAAATAACTTGAGCTTCAATCATAGCTAATGCAATGAACATTGTTGTAAAAAGCTTACCACCAATACCAGGATTTCTAGCAGTACCAGAAATAGTAGCAGCAGCAGTATGACCCATACCGATAGCACCACCAAGTGCTGCAATACCAAGGCCCACAACAGCACCAAGCACTGAATATGCTTGAACCATGCTTGTGCCCATTTCATCAGCAAAAGCTAAACCTAAAAAACCAAAACATAAAGTTGCAAAAAACTTCATACTTTACTCCTTGCAATATTTATTTTCTTTCGGATCAATCCCCTACTTGAAAATTTAAAGGCTCATTATATCAGATTTATCGCAAAAATAAGCTATTTTAGGATATCAAGATCTATCTTGCCTTTATTAAAGCCACTTACAATACAACGCACGCGCTGACCTTCTTGGAAATATTGATTAGGCTTTTCTAGCTTGTTTCTGACAAACTTGCTTGCATGCAAAAGACCATCCCCTCCTTTTGGCAAACTGACAAATACGCCAAAGTCCACCACACGCTTAACATTTCCCTCAATCTCTTGACCTATTTTATAGGGGTTTTTCTCTCCTATAAGCTCTAAGATAAAGTCCTTTGCCTCTAAGACCAAAGAAGGATCTAGCCCAAAAATCTTTACTCCACCCTTATCTCGATCCAAATCAATACTGACATTAAATCTCTCAATAATCTCTTTTATAACCTTGCCGCCAACGCCAATAATCTCAACTACCTTTGATGCTGGGATGCTAAACTCTTCACTCTTTGGTAATACAGAATCATTAATAACAATCCTCTCTCTAGCCTCTTGCATAATCTTTAAAATATGCTCACGACCCTGCTTGGCCTGATATAAAGCTTCTTTTAAAATTTCTATACTAAGACCACCAAGCTTAATATCCATCTGCATAGCTGTAATATATTGATGATTCCCAGCTACTTTAAAGTCCATATCACCATCATGATCTTCTAGTCCCATAATATCTGTTAAGATAGCATATTCATCCCCCTCAATAACAAGCCCCATCGCTACACCAGCTATAAGACCATCTGTCTCTACTCCACTAGCCGCCAATGCCAAAGATCCCCCACATACACTTGCCATAGAGCTAGATCCATTAGATTCTAAAATTTCAGAAACTAGACGGATGGTTTGAGTTTTATCAACAATACAAGATTCTAAAGCCTTTCTAGCTAGATTCCCATGCCCTAGCTCACGACGAGAGGGAGATCCTATCATACTTGCTTCCCCTACACTAAAGCCAGGAAAGTTATAATGGAATGTGAAATAATCCTTCTGTATGCTAGATTTTAGCATCTCCTTAGTCTGTGCATCACCCTCACTACCAAGTGTCGCGACAACCAAAGCCTGTGTCTGCCCACGAGTAAATAAAGCGCTACCATGTGCACAAGGCAAGATATTTGTATCAATGCTAATTGGCCTTACTTCATCAAGTTTCCTACCATCTACACGCACACGATCTTTCAAAATTTGATTACGTACTAATGCTCTTTTATACACTTCAAGCGTATGGATGATTATTTGAGAATCATATCTATCACCAAATTCTTCCAATAATTGATTGCACAAAGAATCTAAATCAGAATTCCTCTCACTCTTTGCCATCTGATTTAAAATCCTTCTTAGCTCTTCACTATAGCGCTCTTTTAGGATCGCCTCTAGCTCAAGACTATAATGAGTATCTTGCAAATCAAGCTCTAGGGTAGGCTTTTTATACTTGGCAATATTTGCATTATACTCAACACACATAGCCTTGATTTTTGTCTTGGCAATACAGATTGCTTCTAAAAGTCTCTCCTCATCTATGCCATCACTAGAAGCACCCTTCATCTCTATCATCAAAATATCATCAAGACTACCTGATACCAACAAATCTAAAGTACTATGCGTTAGTATCTCTGGCGTAGGATTAAGCACGAAAGATCCATCCACATAGCCCACTCTTACACCAGCCACAGGGATTTTAAATGGCACTTCTGATATTAATAACACATTTGCAGCTGCATTTAAAGCATCAATTTGTAAATCACTCTTCCCATCATAACTCAAAACAAAAACACTTAAATGCGTAGCCCTTCGATAAGTCTTGGGAAATAAGGGACGAAGTGTGCGATCAATGATTCTTGATGTAAGAATCTCAAATTCAGCCGGCTTACCCTCACGCTTTACAAATCCTCCGGGAAATCGTCCTACTGCATAAGCTTTCTCAATATATTGAACACTAAATGGTACAAAGTCTCCATCACTATCCTTACTAGCAATAGCAATACTTGCTAATATCACTGTCTTACCATTTTGATAAAATAAAGAAGCGCTGGCCTGTTTAGCTACATAATCAAGTTTATAAAGCTCATTTGTTTCATCATGTATAATCTGTATCTCTTGCATTACTTAACCCTTAAAAAAAATACATTATATCGCAAATAACCCCTATTATCCAAAATTTAAAAGCCCTCTATTGATTATAAAATCTATAGGTAAGACCACTTTGTGCCAAAGGAGAGAAGCTAAATTCAAATTTTAGATAAGTATTATTTAAAACACTAGTAGCAAACCCTCCACTAGCTGTGGAATCATTAGTCAAAATAGGCGTCCTAGTGGAAGCTAGCTTTAAGCCAAAACCAAAGCAACGAATATTTTTGAAAATCCCAATTGACCAATTTGTAATGATAGATGAAAGATCCCCATTATACTGCTTGAGATTATTAAAATTTAAATTCAATGATGCTGCAAGGCCAAAGTAACCAAAGTCATTGCTAAAGGAAAAACTTAAGTTGTTAGCAGTGGTCTCCTGCTTCAAAGTAGTCAAGTCAGAGAATTGGTTTTTAATATAATAGGTGAGCGAACTATAAAGATATTTATGGCGATAGCTTGCACTTAGTGAAACTTCTTGGAAATTTTGCCAAAAAAATGAATAAGAAATAATGCTAGAAATATCTAATCCATCTATTGGGGAAAACCCGATTTTATTTTCTAATGGCAGACGATAAAATGAAATAGAATCATCTAGATTCAACCTCTCATACATCCTCCAATAAAAAAGCTCCCTGCCTCCAGCACCATAAAAATACTGGTAGAATTTAAGATCTATCACTCTGGATCCAGCAGCATAATCATTAATAATAATTGGATTCCAATAATCATCATAAATTCTACCATTAATAGTATAGCTACCATCTTTATTAGCTACATAACCAGGTGCACTATTTAAAAAAATAGGGTTTAATAATCCATTGCTATATCGTAAATAAGGTGCACTAAAAGATACATCAAATTGCATAATATGGAAAATTTTATTATAGTCTTTTGCCAAATCCATATTAATGTTAAAAGTATAATTAGCCGAAAGATAATTACCTGTTTTTGAATTCTCAAAACCTGCGCCAATAAAACTATTTTGCTGATTATATATTGCTAAATTACTTACATAAAAATCACTCCATGCACCAAAGGAAAGCCACTTATTAAAAAGAGAAAATTGGATTCCAACAGGAATAGAAAGACTATTTTCTACATAGCCATACCCTACTGTTCTAGCTATATTTTTCATCTCATAATCAATAGAATACAAAAGCCCCTTATAAAAAAGAGGCTTTAAGTATTTATGATATTGCAAGGTTGGTAAAGTTTGGAATGTTGTATCATTGCTAATTTTATTAAGGTTTAGAAAATAGCGGAAATTAAGCCCATAGTAATGATTTTCACTCTGTAAATAAAGATTAATTTTAGAAACTCTTGTACCATCAGTAATCAATGCATTATACTTATCAAAACGCAAATAATCCAAGTCATTCATATACAAAAAGTCAAGATAAATCCCATTATCAAGACTATTTTTTAATCCAAAATACTTTTGCAAGACATTGGCACTAGAGTGCAAAAAATCAAAACCAAATACATGCTTATTTCTTAGATTCCAATAATTTCTATAAGTATCATTACTATAAAGGTATTTTACATTAAGCAAAAAGTTATCATTTGAAGAGTTAACCGCTCTAAGCTCTAAAGAAGCACCCGCACCACGACTTGTACGCACCTGAGGAGATATTGTCATATCCCAGAAGTTCTGCGGGGCGATATAAAATGGTTGGGTTAAAACAAAACCATCATGATTTGATGAGCCAAATCCTGGGAAAAGAAAACCGCTTGACCTTTCATTATTAGTAGATACTCTTAAATAAGGAAAATAAAAAATAGGGACATCTCCAAGATAAATAGTAGGATTCCAAATGCTAAGCCTGGATTTCTTACTATCAAAATGACCAGAGCTAATATTCATATGCCAAATAGGACGCTCGATACTGCAACCAGAGATCACTGCTTTTTTAAAGCTATAAACCCCATCTTCATCGCTTGCACTTAAGGCACCAACCCACATACCACTTTTAGTATCTTGCACATAAAATGGCTCAATAAGGGCATATTTATCATCAAGGCGAATTTGTGTTTTCTCTGAACTAGCAAACAGATTCCCACCTTTGTAAATCTTGATACTTCCGCTAATATCTGCTATCTTTTTTACCCGATCAAAAACAATCTTTTTAGCTATTACATAAACATCATTATTAAATAAAACCGCATTGCCTTCTGCATATACTTTATCACCTTCTGCATATACTTTATCTGCTAAAAGCTCAAAGATTTTATTACCATTGGCATCTTTTTTTTGCTCTGCTACTTCTGCTGAGAGCCATATGGTTAAAATCAGAAAAACAATAAAGCCCTTCAAAGATTAATCCTGCATGATAACCACACTCTTTACAATCCTATCATGCAAGGTTCTAACAAGTGGATCATTAATGGCAAAAAAATAAGTTATATACATTAAAGCCTGGCCTATTTCTTTAAAAAAGCTGCGCACTAAAGCATTTAAGATATCTGGAGAATCTAAACTATCTATCTGTAAGATTTTAATGCGCATAATCATCTTACCAATACTTGCACCATAAAGATAGGTAAAAATACTCTGATAAAAAAAACGCAAAATAACCGCATAAATAGATAGGCTTCCTACAAGTTGCATCAATGCTAGCTCATTTCCCCTCACGCTAGAAAATTGAGAAAAAAACATGATAAAAAAAATTAAGGCAATTAGCAAATCATCGATTAAGTAGGCTAAAGCGCGTTTAGAAAATGGAGCAACTTTTAGATTCTCTCTATAAAGCATTTCCTCGATCTTATCGCTATCTAATCTCATTTTAATGCCCTATATCCAATATCATTACGATAATGCATGCCCTCAAACTCTACACTCTCTAGAAGTTTATAGGCATTATCATGTGCTGTTTTTAAATCTTTAGCCACACCCACGCTTAAAAGCACTCGCCCACCACTAGCAAACAAACCCCCTTCCTTGTTTTCAACTCCTGCAAAAACAAAATGCCCCAAACTACCATCATAATCTTTAAATGTAATTTTTTGTGCTACTGGCTTATTATATGGATACTCCTTTGTTGCTGCGACTACTGCCATAGCACTTTTATCATAAAATTCTACCTTAAGCTTTGATAGCTCACCATTTAAAACAGCCTCACAAATATCTATAAGTGGAGTTTTTAAAAGTGGCATCAAAACCTCGCATTCTGGATCTCCAAAGCGCACATTATATTCAAGCAAATAAGGCTCAAGCTCATTATCTAGCTCCCTTACCATAACTCCAGCAAAAAGCACGCCGCAAAAAGCATTATCCTCTTTTTTCATCCCAGCAAGCGTAGGGGCAATCAAATGAGTTTTAATCTTCTCTATCAATTTCTCATCACAAAGAGGAGAAGGTGCATAAGCACCCATTCCGCCAGTATTAGGTCCCATATCCCCATCTAAAAGCCTCTTATGATCCTGGCAAGCTGGCAAGAGGATAAAATCCTCTCCATCACAAATGGCAAATACAGAGAGCTCAAACCCGTCCATAAACTCTTCAATAACCACCCTCTTGCCACTCTGACCAAAGGCCTCACCACTAAGAAAACTCTCTACAGTCTTAAAAGCTTCAGTAATCTCTTCAGTAATCACAACCCCCTTACCAGCACACAAGCCATCAGCCTTGATCACATAAGGTGGCTTCAAGGTTTGCAAGAATGCCTTAGCAGAATCTAGTTCATCTGTTTGTATATAACGTGCTGTTGGTATATTATAGCGTGTAACAAAATCTTTCATAAAAGCCTTAGAGCTCTCTAGTCTTCCAGCCTCTTTACTCGGAGCAAAAACTTTGATACCTGCTAATCTCAAATCATCGCTTATACCATCTGCAATAAAATTTTCCGCACCGACAATAACAAAATTGATATCTTTTTCTTGGATTTTTTTGATCAACTCATCTGAATTTTTAAAATCCATATTCTGTCCTAGTCTTTGTGTGGCACCATTCCCTGGAGCAAAAAATAAAGTCTTAATACGAGAATCTTTTAAAAGATGAAGACCTATTGCATATTCTCTGCCTCCGCTACCTAGTATTAATACTCTATATTCCATTATTTTCCTTAGTGTATATGATAACCCAAACAACCGCTATTTAAAATGTTTAGCCCAATAGCTACAAAAAATAAGGTAAGAAGAGGCTTATTAGGCGGCAGATTCTAAACTTTTAAAAGTCTCAAGCAAAAATACCGAACACACAAAGCCATTGCGCCCTACCTAAAATACATATTTTTAACGGACGAACAATTAAAAAACACGAATCATTCAGGCCTTGTAATTATAAAGCAAAAATATATAAAAATTATAAAGTGGATATAGGTTTTATTGAATTACTGCTATTTGCCATCAAAATAGACTAGTGCCGATCCCCAAGTAAGACCACCACCAATAGCATCCAAAAGCATCAAATCTCCATTTTTTAGATTCCCGGCTTCATAGACATCATTCATGGCCATCGGTATACTAGCAGCAGATGTATTACCATACTTTTGCACAGATAAAACGATCTGCTCTTTTTGGAAGCTCAAACGCTCACCCACAGCATTAATGATCCTTAAATTTGCTTGATGGGGGATAAAATAGGTTATATCCTTTGGTGCAATATTATTTTTTTGCATAATACTATCAACATCTGCAACAAGGGTTTTAACAGCAATCTTAAATACTTCATTACCCCTCATCTGCAAGCATTGCTTTGCCTCATTTTTTAAACTAGCAATTGGAGTTTGCAACAATGAAGAAAAATTACCATCTCCAGAAATATGCACATCTAGCACGCTTTTTTTGACATCATCTGTACTGCCAATCACAGCAGCCCCAGCCCCATCTCCAAAAAGCACACAAGTGCTTCTATCATCAAAATCTAGAATCTTGCTTATCTTTTCTGCACCTATAATTAAAATATTTTTATACATTTTAGATTCTATAAAAGCCTTGGCAGTGGCAAGCAAATAGATAAATCCTGTACAGGCTGCTGAAATATCAAAAGCTGGACAATTGCTTAAACCAAGCTTTTTAGCAACCAAGCAAGCCGTAGATGGCATACCCAAAAAATCTGGACTGAGAGTGCCAACTAGTACCAAATCTATATCACTAGGGCTTAGTCCTGCACGCTCAATAGCCAAAGCTCCAGCCTTAGCCCCTAAGTCACTTGTATCCTCATCATCTAGTGCAAAATAACGAGTAGAGATACCAGTACGCTCGACAATCCATTCATCAGAAGTATCTAGTTTTTTTTCAAAATCACGATTGCTCACACATTTAGCAGGAACATAAGAAGCTATAGATTTTAGTGCTGCATACATAATCTTTCCTTACTTTCCTCTATTATACTTCCTGTTTAAAAGCCCGTACAATCTCTTGATTGATCTCTGTTCTTTTGGTTTTAAGTGCTTGATAAATCGCGCACTCAATAGCCCTAGCATTACTCTTACCATGGCTAATAATCACATTTCCATTTACTCCAAGAAGTGGTGCTCCACCATACTCTGCATAGTCTGTCTGCTGCTTTAAAACCTTAAAAGATGGCTTCAATAATAAAGCCCCTAACATTGCTAATGGTGATTTTTTAATCTCACTTTTAAGAAGAGTAAATACTGAGCTTGCAACCCCTTCACTAGCTTTTAATACGATATTTCCACTATAGCCATCACATACAATTACATCTACGCTACCATTAAAAATATCATTACCTTCTACATTGCCCTTAAAAAAACTATAAGGACGCAAAAGCTTAAAAGCCTCTTTAGTCAGCTCATTTCCCTTAGAATCTTCCTCTCCATTGGCTAAAAGACCCACTCTAGGATCTGCATAACCTAAAACATTCTTTGCATATTCATATCCCATGATGGCAAAATGCTTTAAAAATTCCGGCTTGCAGTCAGTATTAGCACCAGCATCAAGAATTAAACTTGGCTGCTTCTTAATTGTGGGCATCATTGTACATATAGCCGGCCTTGATACGCCAGCTATACGACCCAAACGCAATGTTGCCAAACTCATCGTAGCGCCACTATGACCAGCAGAAATAAGAGCATCTGCCTGATTATTTTTCAACAACTCCATGGCAACATAAATCGAAGATTCTTTACGTCTAGCAGCTACGCTAGCCTGCTCTTCCATGCGAATATAATCATCGCAATGAATAATCTCTATATTTTTATGAGCAACCTTAAAATGTTGATTGATTAGCTTACAATCCCCTATCAGATAAGCAAAAAAAGCTTCTTGCTTAAGCGCGGCAAGAAGTCCATCAATAATGGGCTGCACTCCATGATCTGCGCCCATTGCATCAATGGCTATTTTAATCATCTAGCACCAGATTAATTATATAGACCGCTAAATTTGTTGCGATGGTGTGGCATTTTCCAGCTACCATCCTTATCTCTTACTGGCATTGCCAAAGTAACCTTATAGTGAGTTCTTCTCTTTGCTGCTCTTGTTTTACTTACTCTTCTCTTAGGTACTGCCATATTTTACTCCTTAATATGATAATCAGATTTGATAGATTCTATCTCACTATTTAAAAGATATTCTATATCAATAAAGCCATCAAAAAATTCGATGACATCAAAACTCATCAGTTCTGATTGGCTTTGTGTATCCCACATACCATTTGAAATATACAAAACCAACTCTTGATCAATGTGTTTATTAAATTCTTCTCCGCTTAAATCACACCTTAAAGTAATATCCCCCCTAATCACACCAGAAAGAAAAGCAATATTATGACTTTTTCTACTAATATCGCATTCTAAAACCAGAGAATCCTTTTTTAATGTAAAGTGCTTAGACTGCGAAGTAATCTTACTAAATGCGACCTTCATCAGTACAAACTAATAATCTAGCAAATCTCGCGATTAGAGAAAAAAAAGCTTATTTCTATCTTTGCATTTTCCAAACTATCACTACCATGCACCGCATTTGCCTCGATACTATCAGCAAAATCCGCACGGATTGTACCAGCAGCTGCTTCTTTAGGATTTGTTGCACCCATTAGTTCTCGATTCTTACTTACAGCATTTTGCCCCTCTAATACCATCACCACGACAGGACCACTTGTCATAAATTCCACCAAACCATCAAAAAATGGTCTCTCCTTATGCACGGCATAAAATTGTTGCGCATCTTGCTTGCTTAGCTTGAGCTTCTTCATAGCAGCAATTCTCAAACCATTGCTCTCAAACCTAGCAATAATGCTTCCAATTACACCCTTTTTAACAGCATCAGGCTTAATAATTGATAAAGTTTGCTCCATAATAAGCTACTCCAAATTTAATTTTATTAATAGAATTTATAGTATCTTTGAATTTTACATGGTATCCTCGGCGGGATTCGAACCCACGACCTTACGATTAGGAATCGTACGCTCTATCCAGCTGAGCTACGGGGACACAACCTCTTGGAATCCAAGAGGATTAAGGACCTTACTTAGCCTTAGCTACAAGATCTTTAAGACCTTTTCCAGGTTTAAATTTAGGTACATACTTATCTTTTGTCTTATAAGTTTTGTTGCTACCAGGAACTTTTCCTTCTTTTCCCTTTTGCATTACTGCTTCAAATTTACCAAAACCTACAAGTTCAATAGTCTGCTTCTTAGAAAGTGCTTTTTCAACAGCTGCTACAAACCCATTTACAGCCATTTCAGCTTCTTTTTTAGTTGAAAAATCGCTAACTTCTCTTACCAATTCGATAAATTCCGCTTTATTCATTTTAAGGAAACTCCTTCCGGTTTTAATCTGTTTTCTGTTTCAAAAACTCGATATTTTACAGATTTTTTTTCTAAAAATCAAGAAAAAGCGCATTGTATGCTTTTGTTTCATCTTTTATCCAGGCTAAATCTAAAACAAATTTTCTTCCCATCATCTTAGAATAAATAAACTTTAAAATATTAAGAAATAATCTTATAATATCATCTATACAAATTCTAAAATGATTAGCTTAAATATGATTTAAGTCCTTATAAAGCAGATAGCTGCAAAATTTTCTAAAATCTAGGAGTTTATAATAATGAAAAAGATTGCTATTAACGGAACTGGTAGAATCGGTCTATGTGTTACTAGGATTATTGCCCAAAGAAATGATCTAGAAATTGTTGCTATTAACACGACTGCAGATATTGATACACTCTTACACCTCATTAGATATGATTCCATTCATCGTTTTTGTGATGCTAAAAAGATTGATGATACCACCCTACAAATTGGAAATAGCAAAAATATAAAAATCGTTAGCAACCGCGATATTGAAACACTAGATTTTAGCGCGTATGGAGCAGAGGCTGTTATTGAATGTACTGGTAAATTTAACTCATATGATAAATCAAAATCCCATCTTAAAGGCAATATAAAAAAGGTGATCATCTCTGCTCCTGCTGAGGCTACCCCAACCTTTGTCTATGGGGTAAATCACACAGAATATGCTGGACAACCCGTCATCTCTAATGCCTCTTGTACGACAAACTGCCTAGCACCTGTTGTGAAAATCTTGCATGAAAACCTTGGCATCAAGCATGGTCTAATGACCACTATCCATAGCTATACAAACGACCAGAATCTCCTAGATGTGAAGCACAAAGATATTCGCAGAGCACGTGCTGCTGCACTCAATATGATCCCCACCTCTACTGGTGCTGCAAAAGCTATTGGTCTTGTAATGCCCGAACTATCTGGTAAGCTTAATGGATTTGCCATACGTGTGCCTACGCCAGATGTCAGTGTCATAGATTTAAGCGCCACACTCAATCAAAAAGTTGATGCTGAAAGTATCAATAATCTTTTTAGACAAGCAGAGCTTGGTAATCAAAATATGCCAAAGGGTATTATTAAAGTTGATGAAGAGAAATGCGTCTCTAGTGACTTTATTGGCTCTAGCTATAGTGCTATTATTGTCCCAGACAAAACTCTAGTCATGGAAGATACTATAAAAATCCTAGCTTGGTATGACAATGAAATGGGATATTCATACCGACTGGTAGATATGTGTGCTCATGCCCTAAATTATTAAAAGAAAGCCGATGCTTAGATTTTCACAGTTTAATACCAACTCTCTAGATAATCAGCTAGCAAACCCTAGTAGTGCCGCGCTAGATAAGGCCTTTGATCTGATTACTCAAGAAATCGCGCAAAAAAAAACAGGCTATTATGAACTAGTCTATAATCAACAAGCCCTTCTTGATTCACAACATTACATACAAAAAAATGCGGATTTTTTAAATCAAATTAAAACCATTGTTATTATAGGTATTGGTGGCAGCTCCCTTGGATTAAAAGCAATTGATTCCATGCTTAAGCATCTTCCTAGCCGCAAGAGCATCAAGGTTAAATACTTAGAGCATACCGACCCTATTGTCATCCAAGAAACCCTAAATAAAATCTCTCTAAATCATACACTTTTTATCACCATATCCAAGTCTGGCACTACGATTGAGACTTCATCTCTTCTTAAATTTGTAATCCACAAATACCATCTTTTCAAACACAAAAAACATCTTATCTTTATTACAGATTATCACTCTCCATTATGGCAATTTGCAAAAGAATCAGACTTTGAATGCTTTGGGATTGATAAAAATGTAGGTGGCAGATTCTCTGTATTAAGCACTGTTGGTATCCTGCCTTTATGCCTACTTGGCTATGATACAAAAGAGCTTTTAGATTCTGCTCGCTATTTTCAAGATTCATTCCTAGCAAGAGAGCAAGACCATCTTTTAAGCAAAGCCATCTTTTTTGCCAAAAACAAAGAGCGCTACCCCATTAACATCCTTTTTTCTTATTCCAATGTATTTAAACATTTTAATGCATGGTATGTCCAACTCTGGGGAGAATCTTTGGGCAAGATCGATGCCTATGGCAAAAAGGTAAGTTTAACGCCAATTGGGCTTATTGGTAGTATTGATCAGCATTCATTCTTGCAGCTTATCACACAAGGGATTATGGACAAAACCATCACTTTTTTAAGTCTCAATCAAGCCAAATATACCAAACCCAAAATCCCTAAAATATCCTTGCCTCATTTAGAGGGCACCAATTTTGTCAATAACACATCTTTTGCTAAACTACTAGGGATGCAGCAATTAGCTACTATGCAAACCATTCAAAATGAAGGGATTCCCACTGATCATATTGAAATCTCAGAGCTATGCGAACAGAGCGTTGGCAGACTTATTATTTATTTTGAGCTGCTTACTTCGGTGGTTGGAGCGATCTTAAATATCAATACCTACAATCAACCCGGCGTAGAGTTTGGTAAAATTCGCCTAAAAGAAATGTTTTAAATCTTTGTAAGGAGTAAACTATGTTAGCTGGTATTCACTTTATGCAGCAAACCAAAAGCATCAAGGATATCGATCTTAGCAATGCTAGAGTTCTTATTCGTGTTGATTTTAATGTCCCTATGGATAAGGATTTTAATATTTCTGATGATACTAGAATAAGAGAAGCACTTCCAACCATCAATCACTGCATTGATTCCAATGCTGCTTGCATCACGCTAGTTAGCCATCTTGGTAGACCAAAGGGTAAAGATTCTAAGTTTTCCCTTCAGCATATACTCAAACGTCTTGAAAGACTTTTAGGACGCAGCGTCTTATTTGCAGAATCAATTGAACGCGCTCGTGATTTGCAAAAAAATAAAGGCTCTATCATTCTTTTAGAAAATATCCGTTTTTATGAGGGTGAAGAAAAAAATGATGATGCCCTTAGCAAGAATCTATCCACACTATGTGATATCTATGTAAATGATGCCTTTGGTACAAGCCATCGCGCACATGCCAGCACTTATGGTATCGCTAAATTCACCAAACAAAAAGTAGCGGGTATCCTACTTAAAAAAGAGATTGATTCATTTGCAAAGGCCCTAAATAACCCTATTAAGCCGATGCTCCTTATCATCGGTGGAAGCAAGGTAAGCTCTAAACTCGCCCTACTCTATAATATCCTCCAGGTTGTAGATAAGGTTATCATCGGTGGTGCTATGAGCAATACCTTCTTAAAAGCACTGGGTTATAATATGCAAAAATCCCTAATTGAAGATGCTCTAATTGAAGATGCTAAAAAAATCCTAAATCTTGCCAAAGAAAAAGGCACAAAAATCTATCTACCAGTAGATGTGATATCAACCACTTCTCTTGATTCTAATCGCCACATTAAAACAACCCCTGCGCAAGATGTCCCAGAAGGCTACATGGCTGTTGATATTGGCCCTGCAAGTACCAGACTTTTTAATCAAGTCATCCGAGATAGCAATACAATCATCTGGAATGGTCCTCTTGGAATCTATGAAGAGCCTCAATTTTCTCGTGGCACCTTCTCCATAGCCCATGCGATATCTGATACTTATGCTTTCTCTCTTATTGGTGGAGGAGATACTGCTGATGCCGTAGATAAGGCTGGTGAACGCGATAATATGAGCTTTATTTCCACTGGTGGTGGAGCCTCTTTAGAGCTTTTAGAAGGCAAGATCTTGCCTGCATTTGAAGTCTTGGATAAAAAAGAATGATGAATATATTTATCAAAAAAAATGCTTTTGTAGTAAGGGAAAACTTTAGCAATAGCACACAAATCAATATAGAGCATGCACAGATCTTATGGATTGACTTGCTTCACCCTACTGCTGATGAAGTAGCCTATATCTCTAAGACCTTCAAACTAGATATCCCCACTAAAGAAGAGAGAGAAGAGATTGAGCAGAGTGCTCGCTACTGGGAGGACAACTCAAGTATTACAATTAATAGCTATTTTCTTATGCGCACTGCTCAACTAGAGCTAAAAAATGAAACTGTAACCTTCTTGTTGCATGACAAAATTTTATTTACGATCCGCTATGGGGATTTTAAGGTATTTGATGAGATTCAGCAACGCGTTTTGGCTAATCCCAAAAACTTTGAAAATGGTGCGGATGTTTTTAGCAAAATTTATGAGGTGCGAGTAGAAAAAGATGCGGATATGCTAGAGAATGTAGGACATGAAACTAGAGTTTTACGCAAGGAAGTGTTTAACAAAGACCAGGCTGATTATAACAACATCCTTCAAAGGCTATCCAATCTTCAAGAAATCAATATGAGTGTGCGTGATTCTTTGTTTGATAAACGTAGGGCCATCACCGCACTTTTAAAAAGTGATAAAATCAGCACTACCATTAAAAAGGATATCAATATAGTTTTAAAAGACCTTAACTCTTTGGTTGAATTTACCGCTGTTAATATGAATATCCTTGATAATGTCCAAAGTCTTTTCACCAACCAAATTAACATCGAGCAAAATAAAATCATCAAACTTTTTACCGTCGCTACGATGGCCATGATGCCACCGACACTCATTGGCACAATCTATGGAATGAACTTTAAAAATATGCCTGAGCTTGACTGGGATTTCGGCTATCCGATTGCTATTGCAATCATGATCATCTCTACAATCCTGCCAGTTATTTATTTTAAAAAGAAAAAATGGTTGTAAGGATTTTACAATGTTTGAATGGCTAGCAAATCCAGAAAGCTGGATTGCTCTTTTAACATTGATCTTATTAGAAATAGTACTTGGTATAGATAATCTTATTTTTATTTCCATAGCTACAGCCAGGCTGCCTAAACACCAGCAAGAGATAGCAAGAATCTTGGGGCTTCTTTTGGCAATGCTCACACGCATTGGCTTGCTTTTTACTATCGCATGGCTAATTACATTAACAAAACCAATCTTATTTCACCTATCAGGCAAGGATATCTTTTTGCTTTGTGGCGGGATCTTTTTATGCTACAAAGGGCTTGTTGAACTTAAAGATTTAAAATTTGATACAAACAACCAAGATACTCCAAAATCAAATAAACCATCAAAGCTTATTTTCATACTTTTTGAAATTACTATTTTGGATATTGTATTTTCCCTAGATTCCATTATCACGGCTGTAGGCATGCTAGAAAGCCTTGCTATTTCTCATACCTCTATACTTTTTCTAGCCACTGTTGCTATTATCATAACAGTGGCCATTATGCTTTTTGTATCTGGATATATTGCTAAATTTATCCAAACTCACCCTAGCATCAAACTTCTAGCACTATGCTTTTTAGTTTTAATTGGTATTGTTTTGATATTTGATTCCCTTCATTATCATATACCAAAGTCCTATGTCTATACTATACTTGCCTTTAGTCTTATAGTTGAAAGCATCCGTTTATTTAAGCAAAGATGACTACTTCTTCTTAGATACCTTTTTAGATTCTGTCATATTAATAGTGATCTTTTTATCACAACCCTCAATCGTACTCAATCTATGGGCGATAACAAGCAAAGTCTTATCCTGCGCAATCTGATAAATCTCATCCATGATCTTGCTTTCTGTCTCTACATCTAGCGCACTTGTAGCCTCATCTAAAACAAGAATATCAGGATTATGATAAAGTGCTCTAGCAATACCCACTCTTTGCTTTTGCCCTCCACTAAGACTTCCTCCACCATCGCCTACCTGCATATCAAAGCCACCATTTTCTTGTAAAAAATCATAAATATTTGCCATTTTGGTTACTTCTGTAAGACGCTTTTTGCTTATCTTTTCTCCAAAGGCTATATTTTCTGCCACACTCCCATCAAAAAGATAGATACTTTGAGGAATATAGCCGATTTTAGAACGCCAAGATCGAATATTTTCAGAATCTAGCTCTACATCATCAATCAAAATCTTGCCTCCCTTGGGTCTTAAAATACCGATGATCAAATCCACCAAGGTTGATTTCCCAGCACCACTCTTACCTACAAAAGCTACTTTTTCTCCCTTCTTTATCTCCAAATCATAGTCTTTAAAAATCTCTTTTTTATCCTGATAACCAAATGTAAGTTTTGAAAGCTTAATGCTTTTTTTGAATTCAATTTTTTTATTACCTTCAACTACAATGCTTTCTTGTAAATTATCATAGATAATCTGCACAGCTTTAGCATTAAATAACATAGTGTTATAGTTATCTAAAATCTTACTTACTGATGGCAAAACACGATAAAGTGCTAGTGCATACATAGATACGATGGGTAGTACTGCCTTTGCATCTCCATAGGCATATAAAATATAACCCACACAGGCTACTAATAAACAAAAACCAACTGTTTCTAAAATATTTCTAGGCAGAATCAAAAAAATATGAAAAGTCGTTTGCGCTCTAGACCTACCCAAAGATGCCTTTTCAAATCTCTTGAAGTTTTCCTCTTCTTTGGCCCTAAGCTTTAGAATCTTAAAATTACTTAAACTTTGGGAAATGATTTTAAAAAACTTTTGTTCGCTCTCCTGACGCGCTTGCCCTTGCTTCCCCATAGCCTTGCCGACACCCTTAGCAATCAATAATACATTAATGCTTAATAAAAATGTCAAAACCAAAGTCATCTTCCAGCTGATAAAAAGCAAAATCAGATACAAAATAACCATCACGCTAATCTCTGCAAAGATATTTAAAAAGCTTGATAAAAACTGGGAGGCTTGCAGGGATTCTTGGATGATCCCCTTTCTGATATCATCTAGATTCTTACGGGCAAAAACTTCATAGTCAGATTTAATTGTATTACAAAAAATATGATAGGAAAAATAATGATACTTACGATACACAAAGCGATTAAGCACATAATTATAAAGGATATTATAAACTGCACGGAAAAGATAAAACCCAATTAATATCACACAAAAAACAAGCATAAAATTAACCGGGCTGCTAAAACCAAAAAATTTATATATGGCACTTGCTACCCTATTGTCTAAAATCAAATCTGGATTAGTAGCCAAGGTAACAAATGGCATAATCACGCTTACACCAAAGGTTTCAATAAAAGTCAAAAGAAAGGTAGCACCAAGCAACAATACAAGAATGATTCTATCCCTGCGTGTAATAAGAGAGAGTATCATCCTCACACTATTTAAAAAGCTGATATTTTGTTTTTTATCCTGATTTTTTTTCTTAACACTCGACATTAGCTATATACCATTCATAAGTTTGTTTAATACCATCTTTGAGCGCGATTTCTGGCTTCCAACCCAAAGAAAATATTTTAGAACTATCCATTAATTTTTGAAATGTGCCATCTGGCTTAGTGGTATCAAAGTATATTTCCCCCTTATACCCCACCACATCGCGTACCATCTCTGCCAGCTCAGCAATACTCACATCACAGCCATAGCCGATATTTATATGAGTATTTCTTACTTCTCCCTCACCTTTTATATCATCAAAGTCAACCTCTTCCATCACATATATACAAGCCCTAGCCATATCACTAGAGTGCAAAAATTCTCTCCTAGGCCGTCCACTACCCCAAATCTCAACCAATCCCAGACCCTCCTTTTTAGCTCTATGGAATTTTGCGATCAAAGCAGGAAGAACATGAGAGTTTTGTAAATCAAAATTATCATTTTCACCATACAAATTAGTAGGCATCACGCTTAAAAAATTTGTGCCATATTGTAAATTATAAGATTCACACATCTTTAAGCCTGCGATCTTAGCGATTGCATAAGGCTCATTTGTATATTCAAGTGCCCCTTGCAACAACTCATCCTCGCTAATTGGCTGCTTTGCATTCTTTGGATAAATACAGCTTGAGCCCAAAAAAAGTAGCTTTTTAACACCATATTTATAAGAAAGATGGATGACATGATTTTGGATCATTAAATTTTGATAAATAAAATCTGCCCTATAAGTATTATTAGCCATAATCCCACCAACCTTAGCTGCAGCCAAAAACACATATTCTGGATGATGGGTTTTAAAATAATTATCCAATGCCTGATAATCACTTAAATCTAACTCACTATGAGTTTTTAAAAGCAAGTTTTCATATCCCTTAGCCTTCAGTTCATTCACGATAGCAGAGCCCACAAGCCCCCTATGTCCTGCTACAAAAATCTTAGAATCTTTTTGCATTCAAAAAACTCCCTTAAATTTAAGATTCTAGCAATTTTGGGTTAAAAACACGAATGCCAGCCCTCAATGCCTCAAAAAACTTCTCAAGATCGCTTAAACTATGAGTGTAATGCAAGCTTACCCTAAGCCAGCCATAAGGATCATCCTCCCCTCTATAAGAACCATCTTTAAGCCCTAATAAATCATGCCCATATGGTCCAGCACAAGAGCAACCTGCCCTGGTTTGTATCTGGTAATTCTGACTTAAAAAGTAGCTCATCTCAAAAGGCGAGATTCCATTAATATTAAAACTAAGCAAGCCAATATGATCTTTCTGTCCATATACTTTTACATAAGACATAGAATCTAAATGCTGCATTAATATTCTCATTAAGATACGTTTTTTTTGCATAATAAGCTTTTGACCAATCTCTTCTTGCAGACTTATAGCTAGAGCAGCTCTAAAAAGCTGCAAAATAGGTGGTGTACCAGCCTCCTCTCTTATCTCAATATCACTATCATAAATTTGAGTATGCCTATCTACATATTTGACAGCACCCCCGCCAGCAAAGCTAGGTGCCCTAGTAGAATCTATTAAAGTTTTTTTGATCGCTAAAATACCACATGACCCCACTCCGCCAAGCAACTTATGAGGAGCAAGAAAGCAGGCATCAAACCAAGAAGAATCTATTTTAAAATGTGCTAAACTTGTAGCCATATCCAAAGCTACAATCCCATTAAATTGACGCACTATAGAAATCACCTTTTCATAAGGAGCGACATTTCCTGTTACATTAGAAAGGATATTTAAAGAAAGGATGATTTTTCTATCTGCACTCTGGGCTTGTAATTTAGCTTGCAGGGCATTTAAGTCAAAGCTAAAGTCATCTAAAAGAGGGATCCTCCATACTTCACACAAACCCTCACGGAAACTAATCTCATTAGAATGATGCTCAAATCCACCCACAATCACAAGTGGCAAAAGCTCTTTTTTGATCTGCACATAATCATATGCCACCGGTGGGATATAAATCCCCATTAATTCTTGAAATTTTTTAATCGCGCCACTTGCCCCACTACCACAAGCAATCAATCCAAACTCATCTCCCAACCCTAAAATTTGCCTAATACGATCTTTAGCGCTTTTATAAAGATCTTGGAAAAACAAGGCATGTTGAGAGCTTTGAGAATGAGTATTGGCATAATATGGCAAAATCTCATCAACGCGTCGCTCAATAATCCTACTAGCTAGCCCAGAAGCCGTCCAGTCAAAATAAAGCGCTCCTTTTTTAAGCACCATCTGCTCATAAACAAACCCCAGCTTATCTTCATAGCTAGTATCTAGTAATGGACGTAGAGCATAGGCAGAAAAATTTTTCAAAATAAAATCCCTACTAAATTAGAGAATCCCACCTCAATCTACCACCACCTAAAAGATGATAGTGAAAATGAGGGACCTCCTGTCCACCATCTGCACCAATATTAGTAATCAAACGATAACCCTTATCTTTGATGCCAAGGATGGTAGCCACCTCTATAATAAAGCCACTCATCCTACCAAGAAGATCTGAAGGCATTTGATTAAAATCCTTATAGCAAGTCTTAGGGATTATAAGCACATGGATAGGTGCTTTAGGATTGATATCATAAAAGGCCAGAAACTCTTCATTCTCTAGCACCTTCTTAGATGGTATTTCTCCTTTTATAATCTTTTCAAAAATATTCATATTCACTCCTTAATTATGGCAGCTTGTCGCTATGCTTAGCCCATAAGATCTTAACTCATCAATGTCATCTTTTGGTGTGCGTCCCTTAGTGGTTAAATAATTTCCCAATACAATCGCATCAATACCACTTTCATACAAATCACGCTGATTATCTCCAAAAACAAGCTCTCTTCCCCCAGCAATCATCAATCTTGTTCCAGGCAGATATTCTCTAGCCATTATGATACACTCAAGAGCCTCATCCCTGCTAATAGTAGATTCAGTAATAGGCAATGCTGGGTTATTGATAAAAAAATTAATAGGGCTTGAATGTGGATTAAGCGATCTAAGCGAATCTAAAAGCTCCATCCTCTGCTCCCAGCTCTCACCTAGCCCAAAAATACCCCCTGTACAAAGTCCAAGACCAGCCTTAAGCGCATTTTGACAAGTCTCATAGCGTTCTTCCCAAGTATGTGTAGTGCAAATCTTTGGGAAAAAACTCTGGGCAGTTTCTAGATTGTGATTATAGCTATCTATTCCATTTTGTTTTAAATATCTTAGAGAATCTTCATCAGCTCGCCCACAACAAGCAATAAGATGCAAATCTAGTCCATCATCTTTTAATGCTCTAGCAGCTCTAGCAGTATAATCACACTTCTCATGATCTAGCCCCCTACCAGAGGTTACTAGACAAAAGCCAAGCATTCCATATGACTTCAAGGCCCTAGCTTCAGAAATAATCGTCTCTATGGGCTTATATTTATAAGTTTGTATATTGGTCTTATAATGTACGCTTTGTGTGCAATAAGCACAGTCTTCTGCACAATTTCCACTACTGACATTAGAAATTGAGCATAAAAAAATTTCCTTTTTTAGCATCGCCCTTCCTTAGTAAAAAGCTAATTTTTACTATAATGTATAGCATAATAATCAAAAAGCCCTAATAAGCGATCCTTTTGACTATCCTCCAAATATAGCACTATATCTAGGCTATCTTGTGTCTTTCTATAAGCAAAATGTATGTTTTGTTCTTTTAAAATCTCACGAAGACAAAAAAAGGTCTCTTCATCAACATTTGATATTACAATTTGATCTTTTTGCTTTTTATATCCATCTTGAAGAAAATTGATAGAAAATTCAACCTCAGTTGCAGGATAAGCAAAATCCTTGTGGGTGGATTTCATATCGCTAAACCATCTTTTTTCCTGGGGGATCTCTATTTTAATATCATTTTCTGGATAGGCATAAGTTGGCTTGGCCTCAGGCTTAGCAGTCAAGCTTTTAAAAGCATAGACAGCCAAGATGATACCAGCAAGAAATAGAATTAAAAATACAAACTTTATGATCTTTAGCATCTACATCACACAAAACCAGGGGAAGAAAGCTTAGCTAAGCTGACCTTTAAGTTTATCTCCTAATGTCATTTTTTCATCAGAATTAAAGTTTTTCATCTCCTCACGCTCTTTTTGGCGCTCCAATCTACGCATTGATGCGCGTACCTTTGCATTTGCATAGTCAATAAACGCGATAGATGCCTTAAGTTTAGTACCCTTGCTTAGTTCTTCTTTATTTACTCCTAATAAATCCTCATTTCTAATCAAAACATCTACGCCATCAACAGCTATAAATACACCAAAATCTTTAATATCTACAACTTCCCCCTCAATAACACTATCTACATCATATTTCTTAGCAAAAATATCTACTGGAGATTCTTCAAGTGCCTTTAGGCTTAGTGAAATACGCTCTGCTTTAGTGTCAATTTTGATAAGCTTTACCCTTACTTCATCACCTACCTTTAAAGCATCTTTGCAGCGCTTTCCTTTTTCCCAGAATGCATCTTCATTGCGCAACAATCCATCAATATCACCTAGATTGATAAAAGCTCCAAAGTCAGTTAAAGTAGCTATCTTACCTTCTAAAATATCCCCTTCCTTATAAGTCTTTGCAAACTTACTAAAAGGTTTTTCTAATAATTTCTTTAATGATACGCGCAGCCTACGAGCTTGCGCATCAATCTCAATCACCTCTACATCAATCTCTTGCCCTATGCTTAAGACCTCTTGAGGGTGCTTGATATCTTTATTCCAAGAGATTTCAGAAATATGCAAGAAGCCTTCTAGATCATTGCCAATATCCACAAAAACACCATAAGGCTCAATATTGCTAACATTAACCTTAATAGCATAACCCACTTTAAGCTCTTTTACAATTTCTTTCCATGGATCTTCTTGCAATGCCTTAATAGAAAAACTCAATCGTCCCTTCTCTTCATCATAGGCGATTGCCTTAACCTTGATGCTATCCCCTTCTTTATAAAGCTTAGCAGGATTTACTGGTCCACGATGTGCAATCTCTGTATAGTGCACTAGACCCTCTACATCATCCACAGCTACAAACATACCAAAATTTGTAATCCGCTTAACAACACCATCTAAAGCGCCATCACGCTCCATAATCTTCTTAGCACCTTCGCTTTGATTCTTATGATTGAGCTCAAAGAAGCGCTTTCTTGATACAACAATACTATTTTGCTCAGGCTTAATATTAATAATGCAAACATCAACTACTTTGCCCTTATCTTCTTTGAAAGAAGCGTGGAATTTAGGCATAAAATACTCAATCCCATCAGCCTCTAATACCACTCCACCTTTATTTTTTCGTACAATCTTGGCTGTAACTACCCTATCCTTATAGTCCTCACCAAGCTCTTTAATCTTTGCTTGGATCTTCTCCAGTCTGATAGCTCGCTTATAAGAGACACTAAAGCGCTCTCCAAAACCCTTAGAAACAGAAACTTTAATCTTGTCACTTTCTTTAAATAAAAGTTTACCACTCTCATCTTTGATCTCTTCTACTGGGAAGCGACCTTCTACTTTTTCTCCAACATCTACCATCACATTCTCATCGGTAATTTTAATGATAAATGCTTCTTGAATTACACCATCATCATTTTTTTGGCTTGCTTCAAATAATGTTGCAAAATCCTCATCACCATCCAAGTGTTCCATATTGTCCAAATTGATTCTCATTAAAATTCCTTAAATTGCGGTATCCGGCCATTTTACACTTTTTTTACAAATTTTTTGACAAGTTTTTATAAATTTTTTATGCTAAAACCCCAAAAGACGCAACTTCGAGTGCTATTTCAACAAATTTCTGTGCCAATACCCCCACTTGTAAAAAGCTCCAATATAATGCTATGCTCAATTCTTCCATCAATAATATGTGCTTTTTGCACACCATTTTTAATGCATTCTAAACAAGAGCTAATCTTTGGGATCATCCCTCCTGTGATCACACCATCCTTGCATAATCTTTCAAATTCCCCCTGATTGATAGATGAGATTAGATTCCCTTGAGAATCTAACACCCCCTTTGTATCTGTTAAAAATATGACCTTAGAAGCCTTCATAGCTTTAGCAATCTCGCAAGCCACAAAGTCTGCATTAACATTATAACCCCTATGGCTTTTCCCCTCACCATAAGCTATAGAAGAGACAACCGGGATATACCCTCCTTGCAATAAAAGCTCCAAAAGAGTAGAATCTACCTTTGTAATCTCCCCTGTATAATGTCCACTTACCCCCTCAATTTCCATCTCTTTAGCCTCAAAGATTCCACCATCTTTCCCACTAATGCCTACAGCCTTTGCACCATAAGCATTCAAAAAGTTGCTTAGCTCCTTATTAACAGACCCGCTAAGCACCATCTCAACAGCACTCATAGCTTCTTTTTGGGTTATCCTCACACCATTTTTAAACTCACTTGGAATCTCAAGTCTCTCTAACATGGCATTCACATCCTTACCCCCACCATGCACAATCACCACTTTAATACCAAGCATATATAAAAGTGCTATATCTCTAGCAAATCCCTCTTTTAGCTCAAGATTAACCTGTGCTGCACCACCATATTTAATCACCATCACTTTATGGCGAAATTGCTGAATAAAAGGCAGGGAATCTAAAATAATTTCAGAGATATTTTGGGTATTCAAGACTTTTCCTTAATTCTAATTTCTTTTTATCATTCTATCACATTGCTTAATGTTTAAAATAAATTTTCACCCTTCATTCTTCACCATTTCTTCACAAAGTTTAATTATGATAATCATTATTATATTTAACGAAAAACAAAACTACTGTAGGGGGAAATTGTTATGAAATCATCATCTTTTATCTCATGTTTATCCTATTTTTTATTACTATCAAGCCTCTCTTATGCTGATCCTAATGATAAAAATCAAACAGATCAAAGCCAGCAAGAACAATCTGACCAAAAAGATAGCAAGACAAAAATAAAAGATACCAATCAAGACTATAATCTAGATTCTATCATCACCTCAGCAACTGGCTTTTCACAAGATAAAAAAGATGCTCCAGCCAGCATTAGCGTTATCACATCTGAAGAAATACTAACCCGACCCATAAAAGATCTAGGCGATGCCATCCAAGATGTCCCTGGTGTATATGTCGAGCAAACAAAAACCGGTCAAAATCAAATCTCTATGCGCGGTCTTGGCAGTGCGTATACATTGATTTTAATTGATGGGCGTAGGCAAAATGTCAATGGCGGATTTGATAGCAATGGCTTTAATGGTGCTCACTCAAGTTTTATGCCACCTGCCTCTATGATCGAAAGAGTTGAGGTTATCCGTGGTCCTGCTTCTGTGATCTATGGTACTGATGCTATGGGTGGTGTTATCAATATCATCACTAAGAAGAATCCAAAAAAGATAACTGGTGCTATCCAGCTTAATAGCACCATCCAAGAGCAAAGGGCTAATTTTGGTGATAACTATGGTATCAACCTCTATCTAGCTAGTCCTATTATCAAAGATAAACTATTTTTTGATATGCGTGGCGCCTACCAATATAATGGAGCAAACTACTTTTACTCACCTATTGCTAAGCCTGGTAGTAATCCATACACTACGCATTCACCAGGCAAATGGCATAGCTATAATAGTGGAGCTAGACTAAGCTATGTGATTAATGATGGTAATACCATCTATTTTGATGCTGAACACTATCATATCACAAACACAACGCTCAATACCTCAAGCAAAAGCACAAGTGCAACCAATGACTTTAATAAAACCAATCTTGTGATCAATCATGATGGCAAATATTACTGGGGAAAAACACAAAGCTATATTCAATATACCCTAACAGATAGAATCCCTCAACTAACTTCTGGCTATGGCAATGTTACTGGCCCACTTAATTACTCAAGCCTCATACGCAACCAAGATATTGTCTTAAACTCTACAATCAATAGTGATTTTGACTTAGGCAAAGCAGGAGAAATATCACTAACCACAGGCATCTACTATCTTTATGAGAATCTTGTTATCAAATCTCAAGATTTTGATCGTGGTATGCATCAGTTTGCGATATTTGGCGAGGGGCAATACTTTATTAATGACTATATCTCAACAACTCTAGGATTACGCTATAACTATGCAAATTTATATGCAGCAAGGCCAAATCCTAGATTCTATATTAATATCAATCCTACCAAATGGTTTACCATAAAAGCAGGGATTGCTAGTGGGATGAGGATACCAGCCCTCACTCAAAGCTATAATGGTCTTTATAATATTGATAATAGCGGCTATTACTATTATGGCACTAAAGATTTACAAGCTGAAAAAAGCTGGAATTACGAACTTAGTAGCATTTTTGATCTCAAAAAAGCTTATATGATTTTTACAGGTTATTACACGGACTTTACCGACCAAATCCAGACTAATACCACGACCCAGAATGCCAGCATCCCTGGTGGTTTTACTTGCAGCTCGACAACTGGATGTTATTATTTTAGCAATATTGGTAAATCAATGATGGCAGGCTTTGAGGCCAGTATCCAGACTAAGGCCTTTTATGGCTTTAGTCTAGATACCACCTATGCCTTTACCTACACACGCCAGCTCTCTGGGAGCAACTATGGCCTAGCAGTAAATTCCATCCCTAAGCACAAATTTATGGCAAAAATCAACTATCGCTATGAGAATCTATCCACCTATTTAAGGATGCAAGGAAACTTCCAAACACCCACTCTACCCAGCAAAAGAGGTGGTGATCCTCATGCAATTCTAGGCCAATACTATAAAGATTACATCTTGCTAGATTGGGCATTAAGCTATAGATTCTTAAAGTTCTTTACAGCAACCTTTAGCATCAATAATCTTTTAAATACTAATTTTATTGATTTTGCTCTAGATTCTAAAGGATCTAGCTATGTTAATAGCTACCAGCGCTATTTGCCTGGACGCAACTATTGGTTTTCTCTACGTATGGAGTTTTAGGGATTTGTAAAATAGAAGTGGTGATCACGACTGGACTTGAACCAGCGACCACTACCATGTCAAGGTAGTGCTCTACCAACTGAGCTACGCGATCATTTTGATTTCTAAATTATAGCAGATTTATCTGCTTCATCAATCTAAGAAAACCAGCTTTTTATTTTCTTGCAAGCTTCTTCAAAAAGATTTTTATAAGGCATACTTTGATGCCCAAAGCTCTCATGCAGCTTTTCTGCCAACTCTCGCTGCTCTTTGTTAAGCTTGTTTGGATATGTGATTTTTATCACTGCTACTAGTGCACCTAGACTTCCTGTATGGATATTTCTTACACCTTCATTTTTAAAAATAAATTGCTCACCATCCTTAGTCCCTTGAGGGATTTTTAGCTCTTTCTCTCCCCTCAAAGTTGGTAGAGTGATACTCTCTCCCAACACAATTGATGTGAAAAATACTGGCACTTCTACAAAAATATTATCCCCATCACGTAAAAAATGCTCATCCTCTTGGACACTCATTACAATATATAAATCACCTCGACCACTTTTTGTGACATTACCGCGTCCAGATACCCTTAATCTATTCCCCTCATCTACGCCTTCAGGGATATTAACCTCAAAACTCTCTTTTAAGGTCTCATAGCCAAGCCCGCTACATTCTTTACACTTTTGATCAATCTTGCTGCCCTCTCCCCCGCAACTAGGACAAGTCTGACCTACAGCCATAAATCCATGTTGTACAAACACTTGCCCTTTTCCACCACATTGTCCACACACACTAAGCTTCCCATCTTTTGAACCTGTAGCATCACAAGCCTTACAAGGACTCTTATATTCTATTTCAATTTCTTTTTTGCAGCCAAATACAGCCTCTTTGAAGCTTAAATTGATCTCTATGGCTAAATCACGTGGAAACTTTTCTCTTTTTCTAGCACTCCTACCTCCAAAGCCAAATCCCCCACCAAATGCCTCAAAAAAATCACCAAACAAATCACTAAAATCAGCACCACTAAAGCCGCTATACCCACCGTTTTTTAACCCATCTTTACCATAGCGATCATAGATCTCTCGCTTAGAATCATCACTCAAAACCTCATAGGCCTCATTGATCTGTTTAAATTTTTCTTCTGCTGCTTTATCCCCAGGGTTTCGATCCGGATGGTATTTAAGAGCCATCTTGCGATAAGCTTTTTTGATTAGCTCCTTATCCCCTGTCTTCTCAATCTCTAAAATCTCATAATAATCAAAGCTTTCCATCTTATATACTTACTCCATAATCTTTAACTACATCACATCTAACTATAGTAGTGGGAATCTAAAAAGTATATTTATCAAAAGTATAAAGGCTACAAACTAGCCTAAAATACTCATCAAAATCTAATAATGTTGCAGATTCTACCAAAAAATTTTATAATTCCTTAAATAGCGCATCATCCACCAAATCAAATAGGTTATTAAATGAATAAAAATTATAAATCAAGACTTACTACCTTTAATGCCCTTATTGAAGCATTAGAGCAGATTCCCACTATTGGCAAAAAAAGTGCCCTAAAAATGGCCTATACATTAGGAGTAGAAAATAAATTTCTAGGCATTAAAATAGCGCACTGCCTAGAGGAGGCCATTAGCCACACACGCACTTGCGAAGCTTGCAATGCGCTTAGTGAAAGCCAATTATGCGAGATTTGCTCTGATGAGCACAGATTAAATGGGCAGCTATGCATTATATTGCACCCACGTGATATTTTCATACTAGAAGAAAATACAGATTATGAGGGTCGCTACTTTGTGCTAAGCTCCATAGAAGACTTCAACCCCCACCTCTTGCGCCAAAATATACAAGATAACCACATCAATGAAATCATCTTTGCCTTCTCTCCCACTCTGGCCAATGAGGCGATCATGCTATTTATAGAAGACAAATTATCTGATCTCAATCTTAGTTTTAGCAAAATTGCACAAGGCGTACCAACTGGCATTGGACTGGATAATGTAGATTCCCTCTCCTTATCACGCGCTTTACAATCACGCACCAAACTATAAGAAAGCTTTTTTGATTTTTGTAGTATAATGATCAGGCTTGTCTTGTCATTTTGGCTTGACAAAATTTCAAACATAAAAAGGATTAAGGATGAAAAAATTTACTCTTCTTGTGCTATTTGGTGCTGCTAGTCTTTGCCTTGGCGCTGAAGCTCCTACTGTTTTCAATAAATGCAAAATGTGCCATGGACCAGATGGTCAGAAAGTAGCTCCTGGTCAAAAAACTGGACCTATCGCTGGTCTTCCTAAAGAGAAACTTCTTGAAGATCTTAGGGGATATAAAGCTGGTACAGCTGATAATGGCGGGAATAAGGCTATCATGTATGCTCAAATGAAAAATGTATCTGATGCAGATATTGAAGCACTTGCTGAGTATATCTCTAGCCTACCTCCTAAAAAATAAATCTCAAATGGCCACTCTTTAAGGGTGGCTTAATTTCTTCCAAAATATGGCAAAAATTCTAATTAATACCAAACATTACAAAGATAATCTTGACTGCATAAGTGCACACATTGGCAGCAAGGATAAGCTTGCTCTTGTCCTAAAGGATAATGCCTATGGCCATGGTCTATCTAGTATAGCACCACTAGCCCATCAATATGGAGTGAAAAATGTCTTTGTCAAAAATATCCAAGAAGCCAGAAGCATAGAGCATCTATTTCCACATATTACTATTTTTTATGGGCGCTTTGATGGTCCCATCCCGACAAATTTCCACCCAGTAGTCCATGATATAGCCCAACTAGATCATATTCCTGATAATACAAGAGTCGAACTTAAAGTCAATATCGGGATGAATCGCAATGGAATCAACCAAAAAGATCTGGATACAGCCTTTGAAAAAATATTAAAAAAGAATTGTGAGATTCTTGGTGTATTTGGACATAATGGCTATGGAGATGAAGAGGGAAAAGAGTTTGATTACTCACAAAATTGTTTTTTAGATATAAGGGGTCATGCTACCAGGCTTTCTGAAAAATATTCCATACCCACTCCGCGCTTCCACTCCCTTAGCTCATCAGGAGCACTACGCACAAAAGACCATCAAGATACTCTTGTGCGCATTGGCATTGCTGCTTATGGATATGTACCCTACAACTTTCCTGTAGAGATAGTAAATAAACTAAAACCAGTCCTTAGCCTATGGGCAGAAAAGATCGCCACAAAGCATCTTCCCAAAGGATCAAAAATCGGCTATAGCGGCACTAGCATACTGCAACAAGATGAAATTGTAAGCACCTATGATATTGGATATGGAGATGGTCTTTTTCGCTATGATGGTATCAAGAAAAATGGCACAAAGGCTAAGCTTTTTACTAGAGATGGTTTTGAGATTCTACCAAAGACTTCTATGGACTGCTTTTCTGCTATCTGTAGCCAAGATGAGATCTGTGTGTTTGAAGATGTAAGGGCATTGTGTGACTTTTTTGGCACGATCCCCCATGAGATCCTTACCAATCTTTCTAGCTTTTTACCTCGCATCCTTGTTTAGAAAATGAATAAAACTCAATCAGATAATATCCAAATCCATGCTCCCATCCCACAGATATATGCGCTAAATCATGCTCCCATCCCTTTTTATTTTTCTCAAAACTCACGTGATTTTTTTGTACGAGAAATCCCTCTCTATCCCTTTAGTCAACAAGGAGAACATCTTATCTTAGAGATACGCAAAAAAGGCCTAAGCACTCAAGAGATGCTCAAAATCCTCTCATCTCATCTTGGCTGCAAAGACTTTGGCTATGCCGGTTTAAAAGATAAAAGCGCTACTACTATCCAGTATATCTCGCTTCATAAAAGCTATGCTAAAAATCTATCTGCCTCTCTTTCTAGTCTGGAAGAAAAGGGGATCAAAGTCCTCTCACAAACCTATCATAGCAATAAAATCAAACTAGGGCATTTAAGAGGTAATTCCTTTTTTATCCGCCTTAAAAAAGTCCATCCTAGCTCTGCCCTAATGCTAGAGAATGTCGCACAAAAAATCCTAAAAAATGGTTTGCCCAACTATTTTGGCTATCAACGTTTTGGCAAATTTCAAAATAATCACATAGAAGCCATTGAGATTTTGCAAAAAAAACGTACATGTCGCAATAAAACGCTAAAAAACTTTCTCTTCTCAAGCCTGCAAAGCTATCTTTTCAACCTCTATCTTGCCAAACGCATCACATTAAGCCACATCCTAGCCTCATTTCAAAACTCTGAACTTCACACTGCGCTAAAACTTGAAGGGTTTAAAGGGCTAGATGATGCTATGCTTTTAAAAGAGCTAAAAAGCCAGGCTCATTTTTTTAAGATTCTCCCTGGGGATGTGATGGAGCACTACCCTAGAGGCAAACTATTTTGCACACAGGATTTAAAAACTGATTCTAATCGTTTTTTCAATCGTGCAATCTGCCCATCTGCTCCACTCTTTGGCTCAAAACTTTTTAGCGCACAAGATCTGGTCTTAGAGCTAGAAAATGAAACCTTGCATACTCACTGTCCCTTAAATATACCTGCAATTGGTGCAAGAAGATATGCCTGGATCTATCCAGAAGACCTTAAAACTCGCTATATACAAGAAAAGACACATTTTGAGCTTGAGTTTTTCCTGCCAAAGGGAAGTTATGCTACAATTTTTATCCAAGAGCTCGCTCATCGCGATATCCTACTAGATTAGAGGATTATATGGAGTTTAGCCTTATTATTGCTAGAAATCGTTTTAAAAGTTTTTGCGTTATTCTTACCTATATTTTTATATTTTTTCTTATTGGTTTTTTAGTAGATATTATTCGCATTGATGCCAGCAGCCTATCTAGCGGATTTTATGAGCTTATTAGCTTACAAGCCATGCCTACTGCCAGCATCACTATGGCCATTATTGCAAGCAGCATAGTATTTTTTAGTATTACAAACTTTTCTAGCATTATGCTAGCTGGCAATCTATACAAAGAAATCACTCACAAACAAGATAGCACACTAGAGCGCAAAATCTTTGCTATTTTAGAAAGTCTTACAAAGCGTGCCAATCTTCATTTTATCCCTAAACTCTATATTATTGATGCTCCTTATATGAATGCCTTTGCAAGTGGCTGGAATGAAAAAAATTCTCTCATCGCCCTCACTACCACATTAATACAAAAGCTAGATATGCTTGAGCTTGAAGCAGTTATCGCTCATGAGCTTAGTCATATACGACATGGGGATATCCGCCTCACTTTATGTGTCGGGGTTTTGAGTAATATTTTATTATTGGTATCTAACTGGGTGGTCTTCTTATTTTTAGGCAAAAATCACAAAGAAGGGGCCAATCTTGCACGTAACATCCTTTTTATTTTGCAATTTATCCTGCCTATTTTTACTCTATTGCTACAAATGTATCTTAGCCGCACTCGAGAATATATGGCAGATTCTGGTGCGGCGTGGCTTATGAAGGATCCAAAACCCTTAATAAGAGCCCTGCAAAAGATAGAACAAAACTATGCACAAAATGATTACAGTAAAATAGATTCTAATCCTACTCGTCAAGCTGCCTATATTTTTAGCGATGCTCTTAGCACTCATCCAAGCACTAAAAATCGCATCGCTACCCTACTTGGCAAATATTATTAAGGGAGTAAAAATGATTGATTTTGAAGCATTTTGCAAAGAAATTGGTGAAAATCCAAATAGAGAAGGTCTAAAAGACACACCACAAAGAATCAAAAAACTCTATGCACATCTTTTTGATGGCTATGAAAAAGACCCCAAAACAGCGCTAGGTAGCACCTTTAATCAAGAAAACTTTGATGAAATGATTGTGCTAAAAAATGTTGAGTTTTATTCAATGTGTGAACATCATATGCTGCCCTTTTTTGGACATATCCATATTGGCTATATTCCAGATAAGTTTTTAGCAGGTATTGGGGGATTGGCGCGCGTGGTGGATATTTATAGCAAACGACTACAGATCCAGGAGCGCCTCACATCAGAACTAGCTGATATTTTGATGGAGATCTTGCAACCAAAAGGGGTAATGGTTATTTGTGATGCTACGCATCTATGTATGCGGATGCAAGGCATAGAAAAACAACATACCACCATCCACACTTCAGCCCTACGTGGAATCTTTAAAAGCGATCCTAAAACCAGATCTGAATTTATATCATTGCTTAAAAATTAAATCTACTTAAGATTGGTAAGGAGGGATATTAACAAATCCCTCTCAAGAAGTTATTTTAGCTCAGTAGTAATATACTTAGCCAAATCACTAATATCAGAATCACTAAGTGCTGCTGCTTGACCTCTCATAGTCGCGCCAAGACCATGCTTATTTAATGTACCAGCCTTATAACCCTTAAGCGCTTCTTCAATCTCTTGTGCACTCATAGTATTAACCTTTGCGCTTTTTCCTAGTGCTACTTTTTCCATTTTCTGGCCATGGCATGCAGCACACTTACTCTTAATAATTGTAGCAGGATCTGCATATAACGCAGCCATACCCAAAGTAGCTATAAAAAATAGTTTTTTCATAGTTCATCCTTTCTATATAAATTTAAGTTATAATTATGCTATAAAAATTATTAACAAAAGTTCACAATTACAATGACTCTTTATATTCATATTCCTTTTTGTTCCTCACGTTGTGGTTATTGCACTTTTAATTCCTTTACAAATAGCGAGGAACTTTATGATGACTATGTTAATGCGCTAATTTTAGACATCTCAAAAAATGCTTGCAAAGAGCCTCTTAGCTCGATTTTTTTTGGTGGAGGCACGCCAAATATGTTAGAAACTCACTTCTATGAAAAGATCTTTGCAGCCATTAGACAAAACTTTACTCTAACAAAAGACTGTGAGATCACTACTGAAGCAAACCCAAATCTCATCACACAACAATGGTGCCAACAAATGCACGATCTTGGTATAAACCGCCTTAGCCTTGGAGTACAAAGCTTTTTTACAGATAAACTTGCCTATCTAGAGAGAGAGCATGGCCAAAAAGATATTTATTACGCATTAGAATGCGCCCAAAAGGCAAATATCTTCAACCTTAGTATTGATCTAATTTATGACACACCCCTTGATGATCCAAAACGTATCAAAGAAGAGATCATGCTAGCCACACAACTACCCATCAGCCATCTCTCTGCCTATAGCCTTAGCATTGAAGATGATTCCAGACTTAAAAAGCGAGGAGAAAAAGAGAGCACCACCCCTCAACACAAAGTCCTCATTGAGGCTTTAAACCACTCTGGTTTTTATGCCTATGAGGTATCAAACTTTATCCCAAAAAATGGGAAAAAATGTGCACATAATCTAGCCTATTGGCAAGGGATGGACTACATAGGGTGTGGGGCTGGAGCTGTAGGGAAACTCTCTAATAAAGCTCTTAAAAATAGCAGCTATAATACAGATCACTCACCAGCCATCCGCCTTCAGGCTACAAAAAACCTCAATGATTATATCACCCATCCAAATAAACGTTCTATTGAATACCTAAGCACTCAAGATATCCTTCTAGAGAGCTTGTTTTTAGGGCTTAGATCTGAAGTAGGCGTAGATATCTCACTACTTGATTCCAAAGCTTTAGAGAATCTAGAAATACTAAAATCTCACAATCTTATTGAAATAAAAAATAACCGCATCTATGCATTAGATTATTTTTTGAGCGATGAGCTAGCCTTACGCCTATCATAAAGCATAGCCAAAATCACCAATCCTACCCCTACATCAATCATAACATCAGCAAAATTAAACACAGCAAATTCAAAATAAAAATGCCAATAAACATAATCTACCACACCGCCATATACAAAACGATCCAATATATTACTCATGCCGCCAGCAATAATAAAGCCAAAAGCCATAGCATGCCTTATAAAAAGCTCTCGTCCGTATTTAAAAAGCCAATAAACCACGCCCATAAGCAACAATACTTGCAAATATTTTAGCCCTTCTCCTAAAAAGCTCAGCAAAGAAAAGGCCACCCCCCTATTAAACACCAACACTAAAGACAAAATATCACTTTGCCATATTAAGCAGGTATTCCATCCACACTGCTTTAAAATAAGCATCTTAATCACCCGATCAAGAATAAAAATCACAAAAAAAGAAAGACAAAAAATAACTATTTTTCTTTTCATTACCCCTCTATCCTTTAAAGCAAATGAGATTTTAAAAATGCGCTAAAATCTTCCAAAATAGAATCTAACATCTTAGAGTCTTTCCCCTCAAGCAAGATTCTCAATTTATTTTCTGTACCAGAATAGCGCACCAAATGCCTCATGCCACATTTTTGTATATCCTCTAGCCACTTTGCATAGCCATCAATAGAATCTAATGGTATTTTTTGAGAGACATTGATATTTAGAAGCTTTTGAGGATGTAAAGAGAAAGGATTTAGCACTTTTGAGCTTTTCATATTGCTAGATTTTAAAAGCCCCATAACCTGCAATGCACTAACTAAACCATCGCCAGTTTTAGCAAAATCACTAAAAATAATATGCCCGCTTTGCTCCCCTCCAAAATTAAGATTCTCTTTTTTCATTAAATCACTTACATATTTATCCCCCACATCACATCTTAAAAGCTCAATGCCCTTTGTTTTTAAATACTCCTCTAAAGCAAGATTACTCATTAAGGTAGCGACAATTTTTGGCTGTGATAATCTCTGCGTATCTTGCAAATAAACTGCCAGCGCTCCAATAAGCTTATCCCCATGTACAATATCCCCCTTATCATCTACAACCACAAGCCTATCTGCATCCCCATCAAAGCCAAAGCCTATATCTGCACGGTAACGCTTCACTTCTTCGCTAAGATTTTGTGGATAAATCGCCCCACACTGCTCATTGATGTTATAGCCATTTGGTTTGTTATTAATTACCATAACATCTGCGCCAAGCTCACTAAAAATAGTAGGCGCAGCCTTATATACTGCACCATTTGCACAATCTAGCACAACTCGTATGCCTTGCATTGTAAAATTCTTAGGAAAAGAGTTTTTAATCTGGACAATATAACGTCCAATCACATCATCAATACGTTTTGAACTCCCAATCTCTGTATGAGTTTTAAAACTATTATGAATCAAACCTTCATCACTCAAAATCGCCTCAATCTCTCTTTCAGCATCCACATCAAGCTTAAAGCCAAAACGATCAAAAAATTTGATTCCATTATCTTCAAATGGATTATGACTAGCACTAATCATAATCCCTCCATCACAACGCATATCTTCTGTCAAAAATGCGATCGCAGGAGTAGGCATAGGACCGATTTGAATCACATCATAGCCTATAGAAGTCAGAGCTGATACAAGCGCATTTTCAATCATATAGCCACTCTTTCTTGTATCTTTTCCTACTAAAATCTTATTAGTAATGCTGGATTTTTTAAAATACAATCCAGCAGCAATACCAAGTCTAAGGGCTAAAAATGGTGTAATATCCTCACCTGCCATCCCCCTTACACCATCAGTACCAAACACTCTTTTATTCATTTTTTCTCCTTAAACCAACATGACAGGGTGCCATGCTAAATAAATTAAACACAATTTAAGCGAAATTATGGCATAATCGCCCTTTAAATTTGATTAAAATTAAAAGGAATTAAGCTATGGCAAATCATAAATCCGCAGAGAAAAGAATCCGCCAAACCATTAAAAGAACTGAGCGAAATCGCTATTACCGCACTAGAATCAAAAATATCATTAAAGCTGTACGTGAAAGTGTTGCTGCAAATGATGTTCCTAAAGCACAAGAAGCTCTAAAAATTGCTAATAAAGAACTTCATAAATTTGTCAGCAAAGGTATCATCAAAAAAAATACCGCTGCACGCCGCGTAAGTCGTCTTAATGCTGCTGTAAAGAAAATTGCCATTTCTGCCTAAACTTCCCTAACTTATGCTTGAATCAAAGCTTATCCCTATTATCAAACGTTATGATGAGATTTCCGCCCTCTTGGCGGATCCAGAGATTATCTCTGATATCAAGCAGCTTACTTCACTTAGCAAAGAGCAAAGCGATATATCTGAGATCGTAAACAATGCAAAGATCTATCTACAAACTCTAGAATCTATCCAAGAAAATAAAGCTCTTCTTGAAGATAAAGAACTTGGGGAACTGGCAAAAGAGGAGATCAAAGAACTAGAAGTAAAAAAACAAGAGCTAGAATCAATCATCCAAACCCTGCTTATCCCAAAAGACCCCAATGATAATAAAAATATCTATCTAGAGCTTCGCGCTGGTACAGGTGGAGATGAAGCCGGGATTTTTGTGGGGGATTTATTCCGCGCTTATTGTCGCTATGCAGATATGCAAAAGTGGAAGGTAGAAATCATCAGCTCCAGCGAGAATAATGTAGGCGGATATAAGGAAATCATCGCGCTTATACAAGGAAATGGAGCGTATTCTAAACTGAAGTTTGAAGGTGGCACCCATCGCGTACAACGAGTCCCAGAGACAGAATCTCAAGGCAGGATCCATACTTCTGCAATCACTGTAGCCTTAATGCCAGAAGTAGATGAAATAGAAGTCAACATTAATCCAAACGATCTTAGGATAGAGGTTTTTCGTGCTGGTGGACATGGAGGGCAATGTGTCAATACCACAGATTCTGCAGTAAGAATCACTCACATCCCAACAGGCATTAGCGTATCCATCCAGGATGAAAAATCCCAGCATAAAAACAAAGATAAGGCTATGAAAATCCTACGATCTAGAATCTATGAAGCCCAGATTGAGGAGCAACAAAGCCAAAATGCTCAAGCACGTAAAACTCAAGTAGGTAGCGGAGATAGGAGTGAGAGAATCCGCACTTACAACTACCCTCAAAATCGCTTAACTGACCACAGGATAAACCTCACGCTATATAGTCTTGAAGAAATTATGCTCTCTGGCAATCTTGATGCAATCATCTCGCCGCTAATTGCGCATCATCAAAGCGAACTTATGGGAGCATCTGATGCATAAGCTTTTACTACCTTTTATCAAAAAACACCCCTAACACTTACAAAAAAGCACATACCCAAAAAGCTACTTGATCGCATCAACCAAGCCACAGACCTAAAAGAAATAGGCTATCAGATTGACCCCATTATGCTAGATTCTAGCTTTATTAATGAGCATTGCAAGCTAGTAAGAAATTTAGATATTGATATAATCAATAATCTTTAAATCAAAACCACCCAATGCGCTAAACTCTCGCTTAGAAGAAGTTATAAGATAAAACTCATTAATATGCAAACTTTTTAACACTTGTGCACCAATACCAAAGTTCTTAACCACTCCATCCTTCACCCCGCTATCTTGCAAAAAGATTAGCACACCTCCATCTTTAGCCAGCTTCTCAACACAACGCAATAAATATAAATAACTAGCATAATCACTTAGCCGCTCAAAATCACTATGTATGATCTCAAATCTCACTAAAGGATTCTTCTTTCTATCCTCCATAAACTCCAAAGCAGAATGCACCCTACCTAAATGATCGCAAAAATCATAACGTTTCACGCGATGAGATAGAAACTCTACTGGCCCACTTTCCATCATCTTGAGCAAATTTTCATTTTGCATCCTGTAGGCAATAAGATCAGAGATATAAAGTATTTTAATCTGATGTTCTTTGGCAAAATCAAGCAAAAACTTATCTCCATGCCCAGCCATCGTCCCATCATCTTTCATAATCTCACAAATAACACTCACTGGCTTTAATCCAGCAAGCCTGCATAAATCAATCCCAGCCTCTGTATGACCAGTACGCACTAATACCCCTCCATCTTTAGCCACCAAAGGAAAGATATGGCCTGGGCGCACAAAGTCATCGCTTCTAGCATTATCATCGCATAATAAATTAATTGTCATATCTCTTTCAAATGCCGAAATACCAGTTTTAGCTTCACGTGCATCTATACTTACTGTAAATGCCGTCTCATGGTTAGAATCATTTCTAGCCACCATAGGGGGAAGATCTAGCTTATTTGCCAAATCAGGGGTAATACATACACAAATCAATCCTCTTGCATACTTAGCCATAAAATTAATCTTCTCTGGTGTAGAAAAGATTCCAGCTAAGACTAGATCTCCTTCATTTTCCCTATCCTCATCATCCATCACAATAAGCATTTCGCCATTTCTATAAGCTGCTATAGCCTCTTTTACACGTTTCAAACTTTCCTTCAAACTAATATTCATTATTTATCCTTTATTGATTGCCAAATTATAGCCCACAATTTATCCTATTGACAAGTCCTATAAAAAATAATATAATTCAGTTTTATTTTGAATATTGGGGTATCGCCAAGCGGTAAGGCAGCTGGTTTTGGTCCAGCCATTCAGAGGTTCGAATCCTTTTACCCCAGCCACTTCAACTATATTCCCTTATTTTATATATCGCGGGATAGAGCAGTCCGGTAGCTCGTTGGGCTCATAACCCAAAGGTCGGCGGTTCAAATCCGTCTCCCGCAACCATTCTACCTTTTTGCAACCTCTTCTAATTTAACCTCACCTTTGTTAAAATGATAGATCTTATTGGCTAAGGCAATCGTACTTGGGCGATGAGCGACTAAAATCACAATCTTATCTTTTGCAATCTTTGCAATCGTATCCTTAATAGCTTCTTCTGTATGCATATCTAGCGCACTTGTAGCCTCATCTAAAATGAGGATTTCTGGATTCTTATAAATAGCCCTAGCAATGGCTATTCTCTGTCTTTGTCCACCACTAAGATTGGTCCCAAATTCATCTAAAATAGTATGCACACCATCCTTAAGCGCACTTACAAAATCAAGTGCATCAGCCTGCTTAAGTGCCCAGAGCACCCTATCCTCATCCAGCTTATTTCCATAAGCTACATTAGCCATTACACTATCATTAAAAATAAAGATTCTTTGGGTGACAATAGCCACCTTTTCCCTAACACTATGTTGGGTAAATTTGCGTATATCTTTACCATTGATACAAATTTTGCCATCACTAGGGTCATAAAGACGCATAATCAAATTTACTAAACTACTCTTCCCACTCCCAGACTTGCCCACAAAAGCAGCGATATCATTGCAAGATAGCTCAATATTTACATCCTTTAGTGCCCTTGTGCCATCATAGCTCAAGCCAACTTGCTGAATACTTAAATGTTCAATCTTCTCTTTCAGCTTTTTATCTCCATCTATGATTGATGGTTTTCTATCTAAAATTTCAAAGATCCTATCACTGGCAACCAATGCTTCCTGGAAAGAAGAAACCATACCCACAAGACGCTTGATAGGTGTATATAGCATAAAAAGCGCTGTCATAAATGAGAAAAATGCTCCAGCACTTAAATGCCCCGCGACAACCTCACTTCCACCTATAAAGATCACAAGACCAATAGCCAATGCACCTAAAAACTCCATAACAGGAGAGTTTAGCTGTGCTAGAAGGGCATTTTTTAAACCTAGTTTAAAAAACTGCTGATTGTGCTTTTGAAAATCATGAGATTCTATAGCCTCACCATTACTAGCCTTGATAATCTCAATATTATTAAAAATCTCTGATAGCTTAGCTGTAATATCTGAATTCTTTTCCTGATTTTTGCGGACGACTTTTTTTATCCTTTTAATGATCAAACTCAAAGGATAAATAGCCAAAGGCATAATGACAAGCCCGATTATAGCAAGCTTTGGACTTTGGTAAATAACCACACAGATGAGGCCTATAATAGTAAAAAATTCTTGTGCTGCTTGAGCCAAATAGTTAGAAACACTAGCCTTAACAAGTCCAATATCATTTGTCGTGCGCGCTATAAGCTCACCATTACGCATTTGATTAAAAAAGGCCATCTCCATAGAGAGGATCTTTTCTAACATTTGATTGCGTAAACGCTTGATAATATCAAGACCAATATAATTGATAAAATAAGTCTGCACTAATATACCTATACCCTTACCCAAAAAAGATAGGATCAAAAGTGCAGGTACAATATAGAGCATCTGCATATCTTTTTTCATAAAGATATCATCAAGCACTGGCTTGACCAGATAAGTACCCCATGCTGTGCATGCCCCAGTTAGCATTGTAGCTAAGATGGCAATAATAAAAAAGAATTTATAGTCTTTAATATAGGGGAAAAAACGCTTAAAAAAAAGCTTCATTATTCTACTTCAAATCCACTATCTAAAATTGCTTCCTTAATTGAATCTATACTTACAGATTCTTCAGCCTCTATGCTTACAACCTTTGTTTTTAAATCAACATCAATGGACTTTATCCCATCAAGCTCACCGACAAATTTTTCTATCTTATCAACACAATGACCACAATTCATCCCTAAAACCTTTAATTCTACTTTCATTTTCTACTCCTTTAAAAATTTAAATAAATACAAACGTTGTGCAGAGAGCACTACACATATACTACTTAAACTCATAGCAAAAGCTGCGATCATAGGATTGAAGTTTATCCCAAATCCTATACCTAAACCAGCAGCCAAACTAATGGCAATTATATTATAAAAAAATGCCCAAAATAAATTGGCCTTAATATTTTTTAGCACGCCCTTAGAAAGTCTAAGCACATTGACAACCGAAAGTATATGATCGCTAAGCACGATAATATCAGACTTTTCTTTGCTAAGGTCATTGCCCATACCCATAGCCAATGCAATATCTGCTTGGGCTAGGGCAGGCGCATCATTTAGACCATCACCTACCATCATCACACGCTTACCTTCTTTTTTAAGATTTACAATCTGCTCTAATTTATCTTGGGGTTTAAGATTTGCCCTATAATCATCCATACCAAGATCCCTAGCCACACCTGCTACCACGCTCTCTCTATCCCCGCTTAAAATCATAGTTTTTATTCCCATATTTCTTAAAAGCTCTATGGAATATCTAGATTCTGGTTTGATCCTATCTTCTAGTAAAAATGCTGCTAAGAGCTCATCTTTATCTCTATCAACCCTAGCTAGCAAGATTATCATCTTATCTTTATATTGATCTAAAATTTCCAAAGCTTTGGAATCTAGATTCTCAAAAAAGTCCAATCTACCAAGCCTATACTCTACGCCATCAACCCTGCCCTTTACTCCATAGCCTACCACATTTTCAAGTCCATCTACCTGGAAACTTCTCACCCCTGAAGCATATTTCAAAATCGCCTTAGCTATTAAATGTTCACTACCCTCTTCTAGGCTTTTAGCTACTTCTAAAATCTTTGTATTATCAATTTTTCCAAAATCTAAAATCCTATTTACCTCAAGATTTCCTTTTGTAAGCGTCCCTGTTTTATCAAAAAGTATTACATCTACCTTATGCGCATTCTCCAGCACCTTGGCATTCTTAAAGAGAATCCCATTTTTAAGGCCCTTGATTGAACCTATCAAAATAGCCATAGGCACAGCTAAGCCAAGCGCACAAGGGCAACTAACCACTAAAATGCTTACAAATACATTCATACCAAATGCAAAATCTCTAGCCCACCACCAATAAACAAATGCTATAGAGGCAAAAGCAATCACAATAGGCACAAAATACCCTGCCACAACATCAGCCACCCTAGCTATAGGCGCTTTGCTATCTTGCGCTGTTTTTGTAAGACCAAAAATCTGTGCTATCGTACTAAAAGCACAAGATTTACTAGCCTTGATAATCAATACCTGATCCACATTAAGGCTACCTGCATAAACCTGTGAACCCTCTATCTTCTCTACAGGCAGACTTTCACCTGTCAACATAGATTCATCAATACTACTTTTACCCTCTATCACTATCCCATCTACAGGTATGATTCCCCCGCTTAATACCTTGATAACATCATCTTCTTTAATATCCTTAAAGGCAATTTCAAAATAACTCCCATCCCTATCCTGCTTCAAGGCCTTTTTTTGATAAAACTCATCTAGGGTATCTAGCTCCTTTAATGATGTATCCTTAGCATAGTTCTCCAGGCTCTTTCCTAAAAGCACAAAAGCCAAGATCACACACACACTCTCAAAATACAAATGAGGCATAAAATCTAGCTCATAAAACCCAAAAATACCCCCCATCATATAAAGGCTGTAGACAAATGACACACCACTTCCCAAAGCTATCAGTGTATCCATATTTGGCATGCCAGATAAAAGAGTGCTAAAACCCTTGATATAAAAATTTCTACCAAGATGCATCACACAAAGTGTAATCATAAGCTGTAAGATGCTATTCAACTTAGCTTCTAACAAAATATTTGGCACCAACCCTGGATAAAACATAGGCACCATGGCTAAATATAAAACTAGCATGCTCAAAATAAGAGAGGCTATTACTTTAGTTTTAGCCGATAGCTTAGAATCTAATTTATTTAAAAATAAAGAAATAGAGCTAAAAAATCTTGTTGTAGATTTGATATCTTGCCTATCTATATCCTGATCTCTAGCCTGATCAAACGCCTCTGTACTAGGCTTATAACCGAGCCTCTCAATAAAAGCAAAAATTTCAGAAAGTGAGATTTTTGTACAATCAAACTCTATACTTGCAGTTTTAGATATTAGATTAACTGCTATTTTTTTTACCCCCATCTTTCTACTCAAAGATCTTTCAATCCCAGCACTACAAGCAGAGCAAGTCATCCCATCGATATAAAAATTTACCTTCTGCATACTATCTCCTCCAACAATTAGAATCTAAAACCCTATGCGGTCTTTTTAAATAAAATTTTGACAAATACTACAAAAAGCCACCTTGCAATCCCCCAAAGTACATAACCACTCATTAATATTCCAAATACCTCACGTGGCGCGATATAAACTGCTGCTAAAATCATCACAGCAATAACAAAAATTTTTAGATTCCATTTGAGTTTTTTAAAACTAGGATAGCGGATATTACTTACCATTAAAATACCAGCCACAAATCCTAAAATAAGTAAAGCCCAGCTTATTTGAAACTTGCTAAGAAAATGATATTTCAAATCTATCAAAATCCACAAAACAACAATTGCTGCAGCAGAAGGGATGGGCAAGCCAATAAAAACTCCTGGTTCAGAATTAGCAGTGCTAATATTAAATCTAGCTAATCTAATTGCTCCAAAAATCACAAACATCGCACTTACTACAACTCCATAACGCCCATAGTCCATACCCACATAAAACCATAGCAAAAATGCTGGTGCTACGCCAAAAGCTACAATATCTGCTAGAGAATCAAACTCTACGCCAAATTTACTAGCTGTGTTTGTCAATCTTGCCACACGTCCATCTAGTCCATCTAGCACCATTGATATTAGCACCATCCAACAAGCACCCTCATAAATCCCTCTTGATGCCCAAATCGCACTTAAAATACCAAAAAATATGCTTCCTGCCGTAAAAAGATTAGGCAGAATATAAAGAGGATTAATATTCATTTTCTATATCCTAATATGGTTTCACCACTTTTAATTTTATCACCAGCATTTACTTTGAGCTCTATGATATCTTGCCTCATCTCTAAAATCAAGATGCCAGCCTTACAAAATCCAATCCTATCTCCGCCATATACCTTTGCTCCACCATAAGCCCTGCAGGATGAGAACTCAGGATAGATCATCATCTTAAAACAATCAGCACTCCATGTCATACAGGCATTGAATCTAGATTTTATCTCAGGTGATACAAAACCACCAAGAAAGCCAAAGCGTCGAGAAATGCTAACCTCTTCACTCTTGTAAGGCGATCTGATAATACCCACATCATAGGCTGCTATCTGCATTTTTATCATCAGCTTGTCTTTTTGATAGTCAATATCAATAATCCTGCCATCACAAGGAGATAAAAAGGCTTCTTCCAATCTAGGTATAACACGCTCTGGATTACGAAACATAAAAAGCCACAGACAAAGAAGAAGGATGAGAAATACAGCCAAATGCTCCAAAGCAAAAAAACAGCATAATACAAATAAGATGGTCAAAAAAATAGCACCACTTCTGCCTTCCTTTGCCAGAATCTGCGTATTATCCATATTCACTCCTAAGGCTTAAATCTCTTCGCGCTCTACAAGTCTACTCTTCATGCCTTGCTGCTTTTCATATTCGCCTAGTATCTCACGTACACGCGCACCATCAATAACTTCTTGCTCTAAAAGCTCGCTCACCATCTTTTCAATAGCCTCTCTGTAATCTGATAAAGTCTGCTTAACAGCCTGATAGCGAGAATCTAAAGTATTTTTAATATATTCATCCATACTTTCTGCAATCTTTTCACTAAATTCACGATTAGACCCAAGTCCCCCGCCCAAAAATGCATTGCGAGGTTTTTCTAACACCATCAAACCACTTACCTCACTCATCCCATAATAGCTTACCATCGACTTGATGATATCTGTAGCACGCTCTAAGTCATTGCTAGCACCAGTAGAAATCTCACCTAAAAAGACTTCTTCAGCAGCCCTTCCACCAAGTAGCACATCCACTTTAGCAATCAGTTCATGCTTTTGGATAAGATATTTATTTTCTTCAGGGGTGTTAAGCGTGTAGCCAAGCGCTGCCATCCCACGCGGAATGATAGAGACTTTATTGACACGATCTGATCCTTGTGTCAGCTCAGAGATAACCGCATGCCCACTTTCATGATAGGCAACAATCTTCTTTTCTTTTGGAGAGATTCTGCGTGACTTTTTCTCTAAACCTGCAATACTACGCTCGACTGCTTCTTTAAAGTGCTTTTGAGAGACTTCTTTTTGATTTGCCCTTCCAGCCAAAAGTGCAGCCTCATTAATAATATTTGCCAAATCTGCTCCAGCCAAACCTGCTGTAAGCTTAGCTATTTCTTGCAGATCCACATCCCGTGCTAATTTCACAGACTTGATATGCACCTTTAAAATCTCAACCCTGCCATTAAAATCAGGCTTATCAACAAGCACCTGTCTATCAAAGCGACCTGGCCTTAAAAGGGCTGGATCCAATACTTCAGGACGATTTGTAGCAGCAAGCACAATAACAGGGGCATTTTCAGAACCAAAACCATCCATCTCGGCTAAAAGCTGATTTAATGTCTGCTCACGTTCATCATTTCCACTGATCATCCCACCAGCTGCACGAGACTTACCAATCGCATCAATCTCATCAATAAATATAATGCTAGGAGCCTCTTTTTTAGCCATTTCAAACAAATCTCTAACGCGGCTAGCCCCAAGTCCCACAAACATCTCAATAAAACTACTACCACTCATTGAGAAAAACGGTACATTCGCCTCACCAGCCACAGCCTTAGCAAGCAAAGTCTTACCCGTGCCTGGAGGTCCGACAAGCAGCACTCCCTTAGGTATCTTTGCCCCTACTGAGGCATAGCGATCTGGGTATTTAAGAAAATCTACAATCTCTACGACCTCTTCTTTTGCTTCTGCATTGCCAGCCATATCATCAAATTTCACCTTAGGCTTCTCAGCATTGACAAGTTTTTTTGAGCTTCCAATACCAAAAATCCCGCCGCCCATACTCTTTTGCATCCTTGAGCTGATAAAAATCCAAATCCCAAAGAAAACCAAAATAGGTAGAATCCAGCTTAGCATCTCAGTAAAAAAGTTTGATTCACTAAAGCCACTGTAACTGATATTCTTCTCATCTAAAAGAGGCACCAATGAAGCATCCTGGACCTTTTTAGCAGTGTAATATACCTTTTGTCCATTGCTAATGCCTTGAGCTTTGATAACAGTCTGGCCAATACTAACAGAGCTAACCTGATTGCCCTTGATTAGCTGCTTTAGCTCATAATAATCAATATTCTTATTCACTCCCCCACTAAGCTTATCTAAAACACCACCTTCACTGCTAGTAAATCGAGCTAGTAGCACTGCTGCAATGACAAAAATAATGAGTACAAGCAGTGGGTTTTTATTAGTTTTATTGGGTGTGTTTTTTGGTTGTTGTGCCATTTTTACCCCTTATATTTTAATTAGCTTGAGGGCAACCCATTCATCTTTTTGGAGCCTCTCTATTAATTTAAAGCCCTTAAAGCACTCTAAAACCCCACTCTCATAAATATCTAAAATCCCAGATAATATGAGTATGGATGATTGCCTTGTGGCTTGGTAAAAATCATTATATAATATTTTGATAATATCTGCCAAAATATTAGCCACAATCACATCATAACTCCCCTTACTTGGCATAATACTCCCTTGCCAAATCTCTTCTATTTCTTTTGCATTGTTCATGAAGTTTTTCTTACTTTCTTCTATGGCTAGCAAGTCTGTATCACATAAGGATACTTTTGCCCCACACATTCTAGCCACCAAAGCCAAAATACCACTACCACAGCCCACATCAAGCAACTTTTTATCTGACAAATCTATCTTTGATAGCATTTCAATACACATAGATGTCGTAGCATGATGTCCTGATCCAAAAGCAAGCGCTGGATTAATTACTATCTCCCTATTTGCCATAGATACAAACTTGGAATCTGCTAATGGAGTATGCCAGCTAGGACGGATATAAAAATCTCCTATGCATAAAGGCTCAATACTCTGTCGGTATTTTTCAATCCAATCTTCATTCTTTTTTTTCAACATAGCATATTTAAAATCTATAGAAGATTCCATGCGCTTAGATAAAAGGATAGAAAAATCCTTTAATGCCGCCACTAAGGAATCTAACTCCAAATTACTACGCACCAAAATAGCAGACTGATCCAAAGGTCCAATGCTAGTGCCAGAAGTTGCATTTTGCGATGAAATAAAATGAGAAAAATAGAGATTCTTTGGAATATCTTTTATAGGCAATTCTTCAATTGCCTCTTTTGTATAGTCTAAAATAAAATCAGCAAAAAGCTCATCAAGTGCGCTAGGTAGTATATAAAGCTCATTATAAAATTCAGTCATTCAAGCCTAAAACAGCCTCTAGCTTTTCTCGTAAAACTTGAGGAGTAAAAGGCTTAATAATATAATTATTCACACCAGCCTTTAAAGCAGTGATAACCTCAGCCTTCCCACCCTCTGTAGTCACCATGATAATAGGAATATCCTCATAGCGAGAATCTGATCGTGTTTTTTTAACCAACTCTAAGCCATTCATCTCAGGCATATTCCAGTCTGTTATCAAAATATCAATATTATCACTTCTATCTAAAATACTCCAAGCCTCAAGCCCATGAGCGGCCTCTAAAACATCATTATACCCTAGACGCTGAAGTGTATTTATAATAATTCTTCGCATAGTCGAACTATCATCTACAACCAATAATCTCATAAAATTCCTTAAATCTTTTACAATGCTAAGTTTTGAAATTTTATCACAAAAATTTATTTTTGAGCTTTAACTACTTTAACTCTAAACCAACTGGACAATGATCACTTCCAAAAATCTCTGGATAAATCTTAGCATCTTTAAGCCTTTGGCCTAGAATCTGAGAGCATAAAAAATAATCAATCCGCCAACCTGTATTATTCTCTCTGGCCTTACCCATATAGCTCCACCAGCTATAAGCATCCCTTAAATCCGGATAAAAATATCTAAAACTATCAATAAACCCAGAATCTAATAATATGCTCATCTTTTCGCGTTCCTCATCAGTAAAGCCAGCATTTCTACGATTTGTCTTTGGGTTTTTTAAATCTATTTCTTTATGGGCTACATTTAAATCACCACACACTATTACAGGTTTTCTCTCCTCTAAGCTCTTAAGATATTTTCTAAAATCATCCTCCCACTCCATACGATAAGTCAATCTCTCTAGCTCGCGCTTAGAGTTTGGCGTATAGACATTAACAAGATAAAACTCCTCATACTCTGCACAAATAATCCTTCCCTCTTTATCATGATGTTCAATACCCATATCATAGCTAACTGCTATGGGCTTTTTTTTACTAAGGATAAGAGTGCCTGAATAGCCTTTTTTTTCAGCGCTATTCCAATAATCAAAATAACCATCAAAGCTAAAATCTGCCTGATCTTTTTGCATTTTTGTCTCTTGTAGGCAAAAAATATCTGCATCTATAGCCTTAAAAAAGTCCATAAAACCCTTATTCATACAAGCGCGCAAACCATTAACATTCCAAGAAATAAGTCTCATATCTTTCCTCTATATTTGTCTATAAAACCATATTTATTTAAAATCCCAAAATTATACCTGCTTTTATTTTTAACAAGGTTGATTTTTTAATTTTTTTAGCTATAATTGCAGCTTAACACTTGAATTTATGGCTTGATAGCTCAGTCGGTAGAGCAGAAGACTGAAAATCTTCGTGTCGGTGGTTCGATTCCGCCTCAAGCCACCACTTAATTCTAAAAACCCCATAAATAGGCACTTCCAGAGTTTAATACTTCTCAAAAATTACCGAAAAAACACGGAAATTTATACTGAAACTTATATTCTTGCTTTTCACACAAATCCAGTATAAGCCATACTATCCAAACATCACAAACAAGGGGTTGCAACTGCTTTAAAGTCTATATAGCAAGTCAACTTTACATTTGAAAAACCGAATGTTTTTTATATTGTAGTCCTCAATATAGAATTGGGTAAAGCCTTTACCCAGCTTCAAAGCCCCATTTATTGGGACTTATAGGGAATTGGGTAAAAAATACCCCATGCTTTCCAATATTGTTTCTACTCTTCTACTTTTCTATCTCCAACTTACATCCTCTTCTGCTTCTTCTTTCAAGAGTAGAAAAATAGAAAAGATTTTGGACTCCTACTACCCAATTTACCCAATTAGCTTCTATAAGCGTAGTAGAGGGAGATGTGGGTTGGGCAAAGACTTTGCCTAGTTTTACTCAATTTTGAGCTTTCCATTCTCGACTTTGATAGTGGAGAGGAAAAGTGAGGAGATTTTGCTTAGGTGCTTAAAGTTTGCAAAGAAATCTTCACGCTCTTTTTCGTATCGCTGTAATAGATACTCCAAGATTGCTTCATTTTGCATTCCTTCACACTCTTTGGCAATCTCTTCACTCTTTCTTTTTCTCTCTTCACCAATTAAAGAAAAGCGATAGTGATCTAGCTCTTTGAATAAGTCGCCTAGCTCATATTCTCTATTAAGCTGATGCTCTAGTGCTGTTCTTTCAGAAAAGTAGGAGCGGAAAAAGAGGATAATTTCAGCCTTTGCTCGTTTATTATCTTGGATATAACCAACAGCACCAATGAGCTCACTTTCAAATTTGTAGGCTTTGGCAAAGGCTCTAATCTCTGCACTCTCCTTCCACTCCATCGGCAAAATTAAAACCACTCGCTTTGCAATGCACTCCTCTAAAATCCTCTTGCAATAAGCCTCATACTCATTAAGTGGAGGATTACAGAGAATGGTATCTACTTGCTTATCCACCAAGCTTGTAGTCTCAAAACTAGAAGACAAAGAAAGAATACTTGGAGTCTCACAATTTGCTCCGATACTAAAAAACTCATTCCCTTCACACTCTTTGCTAAAGTACTCCAAAACCTCACTAACTCCTTCTCCAATCCCTAAGAATGTATCGCATTGGTGAAGTAAGGAATCAAATCTTGAGTTCTTTTGTAGTGCTTTGATAATGTCGCTTTGATTGATGATATTCATTGTTTTTCCTCCTTTAATTGCATTGGTTGAACATAAAGCTCTCTTATCTGATTACCTAGAGATAATGAACCAAGCACTAGTGGAGAGCTTTTGATATAGCCTTCCTTATGCTTCTCATTCACTTTCTTCTCCAAACCCTTAATGGTTTCAGAAGTCACATAGATATAAAAGTCCATTACGCTCCCTCCAAAATGTTTCTGATGGTTTCTTTGCTGACTTCTTCAATCTTTTGGACTTCCAATTCCACCTCATAGCCATTGGCGTAATCAATAAGCAGAGAATTGCCTTCATCACTGATTGCTACTGAAAAGATTGGATATTCCTCGTTTGTTTGAGAAAATAGGATTGTGGGGTTTTCTTCTTGTCATCTAAGAAGATAAAGCACTTCTCCTCACTCTTATCTACCAAAAAGAGATGATTGGCGTCTGTGATGATTGACTTGATTGCTTCAATTTGCTCTATGAGATCCATAGAATTGAAAGCTTTTATTTTTTCTAGCATATTTGCTCCTTGAATTAGATTGCATAGCCTATTTAGCGATGCTTCAAGGTTATAATATGTATATGAGGGGAAGTATTTACTAAGAAATCCTGTTTTTGCTATGCTAACTCATTGTTATTTGCGGTATTCTAGAACTTATTTACTGATTTCTCATTATGTCCAATATAAAAAAAACATTTTTTTATATGATAATGTGATATAATTTCATTGCCTTAAAAATTAAAACACAAGGAGGACAAATGAGAAAACTTGAAAGTTTAGCATCTTTTCATTCTGGCTTACAACTAAGTCGAATGCAAAATCAAGAAGATGACAAAGGTTTTTCTTATAAAGTTATCAAAATCTCTGATTTTGGTGATTTTGGCACACTTAATTTGGAAAATACAGAGCACATCACTTTTTCCAAACCTATTTCTGAAGACAACATGACACAAGAAGGTGATGTGCTTGTCAGACTCAAAGCCCCATTAAGTGCGGTATATATTACAAAAGACTACGCTGGCCGTGTCTTCTCTTCGGTTATGGCTGTTGTGAAGACAGATCCAAATAGACTCTTACCCCAATATCTTACCCACTATTTCAATTCTCCAATTCCCCAAGGATATTTTCAGGAGTGTAGCACCAATGGAACAATGATGTCGTTTCTAAGACTTGCAGATCTAAAGGAGTTAGAAATGTATCTACCAAGTATAGAACAACAAAAACAAATTGTTCAACTTATCCGTGAATCAGACAAGAAGATTGCATTATTGCAAGAAAAAATAAAAACAGAAATCTCATTGAGAAACGGAAGATTTAAACAATTAGCAATACAAGGAGTACAAAAATGAAAACCACAAAAGAAAAAATCAATTCGGTAGTATGGAATGCATGTGATAGCTTTAGAGGAAGTATGGACAGCTCAAAATACAAGGACTACATCCTTAGTCTCTTATTTGTAAAATATCTTTCTGACAGCTACAAAGAAGAAGAAACAAACATTCGTAAAGAATGCAAAGACAACCCAACAATGCTTGAACGAAAACTTCAGAGAAGAAAATTTAAACTGCGCAAAGAAAGCACTTTTGATTACTTGTTATCTCAAAAAGATGAAAAAAATATTGGGGAGATGATTAATACTGCCTTTCAATATATCCAAGAAGACAATGAAACCAAGCTTGGCAATATTTTTGAACATGTTGACTTTAATGATCCAAATCTTCTTGGAGACAACAAAGAGCGTAACAAAACCCTTTCAAATTTACTAAACAACTTCTCCAATGATAAAATCGATCTTTCTCCTAGCAAGCTAGAAAATCAAGATGTTATCGGTGATGCTTATGAATTTTTAATTTCAGAATTTGCAAGTGATGCGGGAAAAAAAGGAGGAGAATTTTTTACTCCAAGTGAAGTTTCTTCGCTTCTAGCCAAACTTGTCCAAGCTAGAGAATCAAATACAATCTATGATCCAACTTGTGGATCAGGCTCTTTGCTTATCAAAGCAAGCAAAGAGATAGGCAATAAAAATTTCACAATCTTTGGACAAGAAAAAAACTCACAAACCCATTCAATTTGTCGAATGAATATGCTCTTGCATGGAATTGAGGATGCTAAAATCAGACGGGGAGATACTCTCATCAACCCTCAACACCTACAAGAAAATAAGCTCCAAACATTTGATGTTATTGTTGCAAATCCTCCATTTTCCCTCAAAGAATGGGGGGCTGAACATGCGGAGAATGATACATATGAGCGCTTTAAAGACTATGCTATCCCACCAAAGACTAAAGGAGACTACGCTTTTGTTCTTCATATGCTTGCCTCATTAGCACCAAATGGAAGAATGGGCGTTGTTCTTCCTCACGGAGTATTGTTCCGTGGAAGTAGTGAAGAAAAAATTCGAAAAAAAATTCTTGAAAACAATTTGCTAGATGCTGTTATTGGACTTCCTGAAAATCTTTTTTATGGAACCTCTATCCCAGCATGTATTTTGATATTTAAAAAGAATAGAGAATGCAAGGATGTCTTATTTATTGATGCAAGCAAAGAGTTTAAAAAGGGTAAAAATCAAAACAAGCTCACTGAGGAAAATATAGCCAAAATCCTTACAACCTATCAAGAACGCAAAGAGGTAGAAAAATACTCCCATATTGCCACAATGAAAGAAATTATAGAAAATGATTACAACCTCAACATCCCAAGATATGTGCATACTTTCCAAGAAGAAGAGGAGGTAGATATCCCTGCAACGCTAGAGAAACTTGCAAAGCTTGATAAAGAGATTGAACAAACTCAGAAAAAAATGGATAACTATCTCAAAGAATTGGGGTTGGCATGAGAATTAAAGATTTTAGACAATATACAAATGTTAGTATGTTTGAGTGGTTGCCCTCTCTTTGGGGGCAACTTCCCCCAAAGGAGAGCAAATGATTCCCAAAGGCTATAAACACACAGAACTTGGAGTCTTGCCTGAGGATTGGGAGGTGGTGAGATTGGGGGATGTGTGTGATTTTTTAAAAACTTATAGTAAATCACGCAGTGATTTGTCAGAACCTCAAGAATGTATCAATGGCATTGCTTATATTCATTATGGAGATATTCACACAAAATTTCAGCATTTTCTTGATATGGATAAGGACACTTTGCCCTCAATTGATTCAAAAAAATTAGCACAAGACTTAGAGGATATTGTCTTTGTCAAAAATGGCGATCTTGTCATTGCAGATGCTTCAGAGGATTATGATGATATTGGAAAAAGTATCGAGATTAAAAATCTTTCTAACCCCACAGTTTCAGGATTACATACCATTTTGTGTAGAGATAAAAACAATTATTTTGCAAATGGATACAAAGGGTATATGTTTTATTTGTATGAAGTTCATAAGCAAATCAAAAGGTTGGCGTGTGGAATTTCTGTTTTAGGAATCTCTAAAAGCAACTTATCAAAAATCCTTATTCCTCTCCCACCCCTTGCAGAGCAGGAGAAAATCGCAGAGATTCTAAGCACTTGGGACACTCAAATCCAAAATTTTGAAACCCTTATCGTAGAGAAACAAGCCCTCAAAAAAGGACTTTGCCAAACCCTCCTCACAGCCAAAACACGCCTTAAGGGATTTAGTGAGGATTGGGAAGTAGTGAGATTGGGGGATGTGTGTGAGATTTGTAATGGTTTTGCCTTTCAATCCAAAAATTTCAAAGAAAGTGGATCCCCCATAGTTCGGATATCTAATATAAAAAGCAACAATACGATTTCACTTGAAGATATGGTTTATTTTTCATTTGATGATTACAAGAATAAGAATTTGAATAAATTTGCAATTTATCAAAATGATATTTTGGTTGCATTATCTGGAGCAACAACAGGAAAGATAGGCAAATTAAAAGAAGATGTTGTTCTGTATCTAAATCAGCGAATTGGAAAATTTCAACCTTCAGAAAGATTAAATAGTGATTTTCTCTTTCAGTGTTTATTGCTTCAGTCAGATTTTATTTTGCTATTGTCTGGAGGAGCTCAACCAAATTTAAGTACAACAACCATTAAGGATAAGGTATTGATTTCGCTTCCACTCCTTGCAGAGCAAGAAAAAATTGCAGAGATTCTAAGTGAGGCAGATAATGAAATCACACTCTTAGAGCAAAAATTAGAATCTCTTAAATCCCAAAAAAGGGGGCTTATGCAAAAATTGCTTAGTGGTAAAATTAGAATAAAACTTTAAGGCAAAATAATGGAAGAAGAAAAACAAATGATAAAAATGGCAATAGCCTACGATTTTGATGGAACTTTGGCAAGAGGAAATATTCAAGAGAATTCATTTTTTCCTGAGCTTGGAATAGACAAAGATGCTTTTTGGAAGCAGGTTAAAAAAGAGGCTGAAGACAATAATATGAGCGAGATTCTTGCTTATATGCGTTTGATTATTCGCAAGGCCGATGATACGAACACAAAAATCACTTATGATGTTCTGAAAAATTATGGAAAAAATGTTGATTTTTTTAAAGGTGTAGAGGAATATTTTGACAGGATTAAGGACTATGCCAAATCACAAGGCGTAGAGCTAGAGCATTATATTATTTCATCAGGTACAAGGGAGATGATTGAGGGAACAAAAATAGCAGATAAATTTGAAGCAATTTTTGCATCATCTTTTATTTTTGATCAATATGGAAAGCCAACTTGGCCTGCAGTAGCACTTGACTATACTTCAAAGACTCAATATCTCTATCGAATCAGCAAGGGAATCTTGAATGCTTGGGATTCGCAAATCAACAAAACAATGGCAGAAGAAAGTAGAGCAATTCGTTTTGAAAATATGATTTATATTGGAGATGGGGAAACTGACATTCCAGCAATGGCGCTTCTTAAATCAAAAAAAGGAATTTCCATTGTTGTTTATGATGATGAGAATCCTGATAAAGTCAAGCAATCTAAAGAAATGTTAAAAAATGACAAAGCAAACTATGCCGTGCCTTTGGATTATAGAGAAGGAAGCCCTCTTGATGATGTTATTAAAATGGCAATCAAAAAAGTTGTTCTTGAGGCGAAGTATGGAAAATATCAAGATGTTTTTGAAAACAATTCTGAAGAGTTGAATACGATTGATGAGAATACGACTGACAATACACACGAAGCAATACCCTCTTTGCAGAGTGAAGTAAAAACAGAAGAGGAAGAACAAAGTGTTATATTAAATTTAGAAAGTGAGGATGAATGTTTGAGGATCTTGGGTATTCAGGGCTTTACAACAAAACCAAACATAGCACAGCATATTTATCTTGAGAGAGATCGTTGGGATGATGGAGGGTATGAAACAACATTTAGAATATACAAGAAAACAGATCAGGGTGATTGGGATGTGTTAGGAAAAATCAAAATTTGCCTTGTAGATCAGGAAAAAGACAATCATACAATCAACTTATTGGAAGAAACTTTTACTTCATTGCGTGGAACGAAATTTCTTTCATATTTCAAGATTACAAAAATTGATATTACAGAGGATGAGCAAAGAGCGTTAAGTTTCTTGTTAAATGATATTAGAAACACTGATGAATATGATGAATATGACATTGTAAAAAAATCCTTGAAACGAGGATTGCCATTTAAATGAAAGGAATAAAATGACCTACTCTACCACTGAAAACGCAACTATCCAAAAGCCAAGTATTAAGTTTTTAGAAGCACTAGGCTATGAATACATCTCACAAGAAAAAGCCCTAGAGCTTAGAGGTGGCAATCTCTCAAATGTCCTTTTAAAAGATATTTTAGAAAAAAAGCTAAAAGAGATAAATACGCATGATTTTAGCAAAGAGCCTATCCACCTCTCCCCTACTGCTATAGACAAAGCTATCAAAGAGCTTGATGTCTCTCTTGATAAAGGGCTTAAAGAAGCCAATCGTGAAATCACTGATTTACTCATATATGGCACGACCACACAGACAGAGAGCCAAAAAGGCAAAAAATCTCAAAACCTTAGATATATCGATTTTGACAATCCTAGCAATAATCACTTTTGTGTGACTGAAGAATTTAGCATAAAAAGAAAGATGCTAGATATAGAGGGGGATACGCGTCGCCCTGACTTGGTGCTTTTCATCAATGGAATCCCTTTTTGTGTGATTGAGCTTAAAAAATCAAATATAAATATCCAAGAGGGTATCTCTCAACTTATTCGCAATCAAAATGAAAATGAAGAAATTCCTCAACTTTTCAAATTTGTTCAAATCTGTATTGCTGGAAACAACCAAGAAGCCAAATATGGCACGATTTTTACCTCAAGTGAATTTTATAGCCTATGGGAAGAAGAAAATAAAGAAAACAATCCTTTTACACCACAAGCCTATGGTGTAAATATCCCAGATGCATTAGATAAGCTCTTTGCTTCTTTGTTGCACAAAAATAGAATCTTAGAGCTTATAGAATCTTTTATTATTTTTGATGGTGGAGTAAAGAAAATTGCAAGATATCAGCAATTTTTTGCCGTAAAAAATAGCATTGAAAGAATACAAAATAATGAAAATTCTAAAAATAGGGGCGGATTAGTTTGGCACACTCAAGGAAGTGGAAAATCTCTTACAATGTCCATTCTTGCCTCTCTAATCAAAAAAAATATTCCAAAAAGTCGCATTGTCGTTGTCACAGACAGAAAGAATCTTGACAAGCAAATTCATGGAACCTTTCAAAAGACGGGCATTGTGGCAAAGAGAGCAAAAAGTGGAAAACATCTTGTAGAATTATTAAAACAAGGCGAAAGTGTAATAACCACTCTTGTCCAAAAATTCAAATCTCCAGAGAAGCACAATCTTGTCATTGATGCTCAAGATATTTTTTTATTGGTTGACGAATCTCATCGTAGTCACAATGGTTTATTACACAATACAATGAAAGATTCTATCCCCAATGGATGTTATATTGGTTTTACAGGTACACCTTTGACTTCGAAAGAAAAAAGTTCGGTTAAAAAGTTTGGGAATTTTATTCACAAATACACCATAGAGCAAGCCTTGAGAGACAAAGCAATCTTGCCACTCTACTATGAAGGAAGAATTTCCAAGCAAACCATAGCTGATGCAATAAATCTCGATGAAAGATTTGCAGTTATTGGTGAAGATTTAAGTGAGCAGGAAAAGGGACATCTCAAGAAGAAGACCAAACAAGCCACTTTCTCTGCAAAATCAAGATTGGAATGGATTGCCTTTGACATACAAAAACATTTTAGGGAAAATTTTCAAAAAGATGGTTTTGTTGCAATGTTTGCTACAAGCTCCAAGGCTGATGCCGTAGCATATTACAAAATATTTAAAGAAGAATATAAAGAAATCAAAACAGCTTTTGTTATATCTTCACCTGATACAAGATGTGGATACACCGATGTAAATGAAGAAAATAGTGATGAAGTTATAGTAGAGTGGAGAAAGCTCTTAAGTGCTTATGATAGTGAAGAAGCAATTGTGGCAGAGTTTGAAGATGGAGGGATTGATATTCTTATTGTTGTTGATAAACTTCTTACTGGATTTGACGCACCAAGAGTGGCATGTTTATATCTAGATAAAAAACTTAAAGAACATAGCCTTCTTCAAGCGATAGCTAGAGCCAATCGTCTTTATGGCAATAAAGATAGAGGTTTTATTATTGATTATCGTGGAATCAATAAGGAAATGGATAATGCAGTTAAGATTTATCGTGATCTTGCAAATTTCGAAGAAGACGATATCAAAGATGTAGTTTTCAGTATTTGTGATATTCTAAAAGAACTTAAAACAAATCATCAAAATCTAACAGATTTCTTTGCAGAGCTTGAGCAATTTAGGGGAAAAGGGAAGCCTCTAGAGATTTACGAGCAGTTTTTAGATACCAAAGAAAAAAGAGAGAGATTTTACGAGCTTTTGAGTTTATTTGCACGATCTATTGATGCACTAATAACACTCCCTCGATACAAGGAGAGTATCAGTGAGGAAGAAATAAAACGATACAAAAATGATTTAAAGTTCTATCTCAATCTTAAGACTTCCGCACAACAGCGTTACCACGAAAAAATTGATTTTAAACTTTATGAAACAAGAGTTAAAAACTTGGTTGATAGATTTCTTGGAGCAGACAAGGTAGAAACAATTGTTGAACTTACAGGAATATTTGAAGAAGGTTTTTTAGAAAGTGTAGATCAACAACCAAATGATAGAGCAAAAGCCGATAAAATCCATGGGGCAATCTCTCAGTATATTAGAGAAAACCGAGAAAGTGATCCTAGTTTTTTTGACAAACTTTCTGAGCAAATACAAAAAACAATCGATGTTTACAACAAAGAACGATTAGAAGAAAGTGAAAGATTTAATAAAATTAAAGCAATCTATGAAACCCTAATAACACACCAAAACCAACAAGAAACTCAATATCCAAAAGAACTCAAAACCTCTTCTTCTAGGGCTTTTTATGGTAGCCTAAGAGATATTTTTATTGACATAAGTGATGAGACAATAATTCAACTTGCAAATGGTATAGACAAGACTTTTATTGAGAAAAGCAAAAAACCAAATTGGAAAAATAATCAAGATACGAGAAATGAAATTATTGATTGCATTGAAGAACTTATCTTTAAAGAATATGATGCAAGCCATGAAGAACTCAATACGCTTGAGGAGCAAATCATGTTAATTGGTATATCTCATTATGGAAATTAAGCTCCAAAAAAAGGCTGTCAAAAATCCTATTCTTAGGGTAACCCCAAGTTTGGAAGTTATCCTAAGTATCCCACCTGATACCTCGCAAAAAGAAATTGACTACATTCTAAAAAAAAGAGCAAAATGGATTGAGGAAAAACTAAGTTTTTTCAAAGATAGACAAACCCAAACAAAACAACTTGTTAGCGGTGAAGATTTTCTCTATCTTGGAAAGCGATATCGTCTTAAAATTGTTGAAGATACAAAAACAGATGTTGCTCTAAGAGGAAAATTCCTATATGTTCATATTAAAAACACTCAAGACTACCGATCAAGGGAATTTGCAATCCACAAATGGTATAGGGAAAAAGCAAAGAGCGTTTTTTCTGAAATTCTTTCTGATTACAGCAAAAAACTTGGATTAAAATTTAAAACCTACTCCATTCGAACAATGAAAACAAGATGGGGAAGTTGCAAAATTGGTTCATTACATATCACTCTCAATCTTGAGTTGATTAAGAAACCTAAAAAAAGCATAGAATATGTTATATTGCATGAACTTGCCCATATAAAATACCCATACCATAATCAAGATTTTTACAATTATCTTTACATGTATATGCCTGATTGGGAAAGTGCAAGAGCAAAACTAAACGAGTCAAGAATTGGGTAAAACTTAGATAACCTATTACCCAACCTACATCTCCCACTGCTCCTTTATTTCTCTCCTTATGATCCAAGCATAGTTCTATAACTTCACTAGCAATCTTATGGTTTGGAGTATTCTCATGCAATAAGGTTGAAGCTGTAGCTCTAAATCCATGAAAAACCATTTCCTCTCCAAATCCCATTCTTTTGATTGCATAATTAAGTGTATTTTCACTCATTTGCTTAGTTTTTGAAATATCACTTGGAAAGACATAAACTGAAGCACAAGATAGAGGTTTTACACTCTCTAGCACCTCTAGCATTTGATGACTGATAGGCACTACAAAATCACTCTTCATTTTCATATCTTTTGCATAGTATTGACTTGATTTGACACGCAATCTTTCGATGTCTTTTTCATTAGAAAAAAGGTTCTATTTTTTCATTAGATTCTCCAGCATTTTTATACTGGATTTATAGAAAAACGAGAGATTTCCAGAATATTTTTAGAGTTTCTTAACCTCACAAAACACCGAAAATAACGGATTTTTATATTAGTTTTGTCTAGTATCGATAAGCATTCTAATTCCGCCTCAAGCCACCACTTCTATGATTATTTTAGATTCTTTTTTTCTTCCACGATTACATAAACTTCTTTTAAATTTAAGTTTTGTAGCACATCAAAAATCTGTATAAAACTATTTAGATTACTCTCTCTATCTCCACGAAGCACGATTGGCGTATCTTTAGGATAGGTAGACATAGCCCGTTTCAGCTCGCTAAGACTTGCCTTTTTCTCATCGATAAAATATTCACCATTTTCACTAATAGTGATACTTACTTGCTTTTTTTTCAACTCTTGATGATTTTTAGAAGAGTTTTGCTCTACTTGAGGTACGGCTATTGGGATACGTGAAGTGGTGATAAAAGATGCGCTAGTTAATACTATCACCAAAAGCACAAGCATAATATCAATAAAGGGGACAAGGTTTAAAGAATCAATCTTTTTCATTCTATCTTATTTATCCAATCTTTTAGGTTTGAAGTCCTTATTAGGCCCGACTGGGCTATTATAAATATCCCATTTTGTCGCTATGATCTCGCTTTTTCTAACTAATAGATTATAAAATACTATAGAAGGGATAGCTACTAAAAGTCCCATAGCAGTGGCCTTCAAAGCTAGTGCTAAACCCTTCATAATCTCACTTGTATCCATAGCAGAAGCATCGCTAATCCCCATAAAAGTGATCATGATCCCTGCCACAGTGCCTAAAAGCCCTACATAAGGTGCATTAGACCCAATTGTTGCAATCAATGTTAAGCGACGTTGTAAGTCTAATTCAAGCTTTCTTTTATCATCATAATCCTCTATTCTCACTACCGCATAAAACCATATACGCTCAATCCCGATGCTAATAACCACTATGGACAAAAAAAGCAAGAATCCAAGAACCCCATAATCAACCCATTCTTTCACGTGCACCTCTTTATTTTTTAAAATTATAATCCCTTAGCGTAATTTTTAAGACTTGCTTGTGCTTCACGATTTAGTATCTTTTGTTTTAGACTTTCTCTCTTATCATAGAGTTTTTTACCCCTTACAAGGGCAATCTCAAGCTTAGCAAAATTACGAGAATTAAAATAAACCTTTAAAGGCACGATAGAAAGCCCTTGTTCACTCACCATCCCCAAAAGCTTATCAATCTGCTTTCTATGCAACAAAAGCCGTCTTTCTCTTGTCTCATTTGGACGGTAATGCACATAGGTAGTTTCTAGGCAAGAAATATGCATATTAAATACAAAAGCTTCATTTTTCATAATCTTGACAAAGCTATCTTTAAGATTTACCCTTGACTTGCGCAAAGCCTTCACCTCAGAGCCTAAAAGCTCTACTCCAGCTTCATAGCTTTCTAAAATCTCATAATCAAAAAAAGCTTTTTTATTCTTAGCAATAATATTCAAAGCAAAAACCCCTATATCTTTAATCTAAAAAAACTAGCACCACTGCCGCTAAAAAACCATTCATCCCCAAGCTTTTGCTCTATACCTTTAAGTGTGGGATATAGATTTAATGCTGGCTTTAAAAGATCATTTAGCTCTTCCCTATTATAAGAGTTTAGAATCTGCAAACTACTTTCTTTTTCCCACTTTTTAATATCATAATCTATGCATCCCTTATCACTCTTACTTAGATTATCAAAGGCATTATAAACTTCTCTGGTATTACAGTATACATCAGGTGTAAAAACCTCAAACTCCAATATTGGCTCAACAAACTCTTCTATCACCTCGCCAATCCCACTGACATTTGCACTCAAAGCTTGAGAGTAAAAAAAGCTAACATCAGCGCCCACTTCTTTACATATCTCAAACATAATCTCATCAGGCAGGCCAAAATATTCCTTATTAAGATGATAAAGAATATTACCAGCATTTGAGCTTCCTCCACCAAGCCCACCACCTTCTGGGATCTTCTTATCCACTTGTATTTTTAGGCAATCCAATAAACCAGCCTCTTTTAATGGAAGCCTATTTTTTAAGGCCTTTATGGCTTTGGTGATTAGATTATCCTCTATAGGACATGAAAAGTCCCCAAATAAGCTAAACCTATCAGCCTCTTTGATAAAAATATCATCACATATGCCTTTAACTAAGCAGAATCTAGAAACTAAAGAATGATAACCCCTCTCATCCCTGCTTAAAATCTTTAGAAAAATATTTAGCTTGCCAAAGGCTTTAAACTCCACTTCTAGTCTCTATTTCTTAATGTTTAATACGTTTACTAAGCACATCTAGTGCATCCTTGCTAGCTTCAGATGTCGCCTTTTTATTTTCTTGTTCAATTGCTTCTTTAAGCTCGGCGCGTAAAATCAATGTCTTAGGTGGTGCTTCAAAGCCAAGCTTTACATTCCCCCTATCTATTGAAATTACTTTTACAACAATATCATCACCAATGACGATACTCTCCTCAGCCTTTCTTGATAAAATCAACATTTATAAATCCTATTAAGACGATAAAAAATATTATTTTCTTTAATCTCAATTATAGAGAAAAAATCCTCAAAATCAAGTACATAAAATCCATTTTTTTGATTTTTTAAACAAATTTTCTGTCCATTTTCTATTCTTTTTCTAAAGGCTTCTCCGCCAATCTCTTCTCCATGTAGAATCGGTAGATTAAGGACTTCTAGGGGATCTAGTTTCCTCTCATATCCATCAGTTAAAATCCCGCATTCCTCTATGCGCTCCAAAGAAGATAGACCCCCAAAAACTCCCAATCTTTTAGCTATCATCTCTCCTATACTTCTTACATAGCCTCCTCCACTCAAAGTAACCTCAAAATGGATAAAAGGATGACTATATCCTAAAAACTTAAGGCTAAAAACCTCCATTTCTACTTTTTTTAGCTCAAAGCTAATACCCGCCCTTGCAAGTTCATAGGCTCGTTTTCCATTAATATGCTTTGCACTAAATTTTGGTGGGATATAGCTATGCCTGCCTAAAAGTTTGCTAAAAATACTCTCAATCTCTTCTATCGTACTCTCTTTAGCCTGCTTGATATCTATGATATTTTCTATATCCAGACTATCACTTTGTAATCCTAGCCATAATGTAGCACGATAAGTCTTTTTAGCTTTAGAAAAATAAGGGAAAAGTCGGCTATACTGCCCAAAAGCTAGAATCATCATACCCTTAGCAAAGGGATCTAGGGTCCCTAAGTATCCACCGCTCCTCTCTCCATAACGACGCTTTAGTGAACTTAGATAAAAATTTGAACTTTGAAATATAGGTTTATAACCTGCTAGCAATAAATTTGCCACTTCTTAAAAACCTCAATTATTTAAGTTTGGAATCTAACTCTAAAGATAGTGCCCTCAAAGCCTTGGCCCTATGAGAGATTAAGTTTTTCTCTTCAGAATCTAGCTCTGCCATTCTTACATTATAGCCCTCTGGCTGAAACATACTATCATACCCAAAGCCATTTTCACCTTTTTCATTATCATATATCACGCCCCTGCACTCTCCAGATGCCTGTAAGTTAAGATCTATCATCTCATCTCTTAGCCTTACTCTGCCTATAAGCACCACACAAGCTACAAATCTAGCCAGTGAGCTAGATATATTCCTAGCATGCAACCTCTCTACCACACAGGCACGATTCTCTTCATCACTTGCATTTTCTAAAATCCCTTTTTCTATATTTGCATAACGTGCTGAAAAGATGCCAGGCTCATCATCTAGCGCTTCAATACAAATGCCACTATCATCAGCCAAAACTAAAAATTCCTCATAACCATGCTCTATAAGGCTATCCTGCAAGGCAGTAGCCTTTATGAGCGCATTGCCCAAAAAGTTATCAGCACTCTCTTGTGGATCAACACAAATTCCTATCTCTTTCATCGAGACAACCTCAAAATCTCTAAGAATCTGCTTTATCTCTGCAATCTTCCCCTCATTGCCACTAGCTGCAATAATTTTTAATTGCGATTTGTCTTGCATTTTTACCTCAAATTTTAATTTCCAAAAGTTATAATTCTAGCTAAATTATCATTAAGGAAAATCAATGTTTAAAAAAGTATTACCTCTTACTGGCATTATTATGTTACGATTTTTTGGGCTTTTTATTGTTTTGCCCATTATTTCTTTATATGCAAATAGCTTTGAGAAAAGTGCTCCTTTTTTAATAGGACTAGTTGTAGGTGGTGCCTATCTTACTCAGCTTATTTTTCAAACTCCATTTGGTATTTTAAGCGATAAATTTAATCGCAAAATAATCACAGCTATTGGTCTTTTGATATTTCTACTTGGATCTATTATCTGTGCTTTTGCCACGCATATTGAGCTACTTGTTATAGGTCGTCTCCTTCAAGGTGTAGGGGCTATTGGAGGGGTGGTGAGCGCCCAAGTAAGCGACCTAGTTAAAGAAGAAGAACGTACTAAGGCTATGGCCATTATGGGCGGAGGGATCTTTTTAAGCTTTGTGCTAGCAATGATTGTAGGTCCTTTAATAGGCGCTAGTCTTGGAGCAAAATGGCTTTTTTTAATCACGGCTTTTTTTACCTTTGTTTCGCTTATCATACTTTTTATTTTTGTGCCAGATTCTCCCAAGCTAAGCTATAAATTTGATAAGAATCCATCAACAACTCAAAGCCTAAGGGGCAAAAATATTTGGCTTATGAATCTAAGTTCATTTTTAGAAAAAATGCTTATGACACTTATTTTTGTGATCATCCCCCTTATACTTGTTGATCATTTCAACTTTTTAGAATCTGATTTATGGAAAATCTATTTGCCAAGTGCCCTAATTGGAATACTTGCTCTTGGTCCTGCCAGCATTTTGGCTGAGAAAAAAAACCGTCCAAAACTCGTCTTAATCCTAGGCATTGCATTTTTCCTTATCTCTTATATCGCCATTGGTATTGCAGATAATCTAAACTCATTGGGGTTATTTATTGTCGCGGTATTGATATTTTTTATTGGATTTGCGATGCTTGAGCCCATCATGCAATCCCTTGTAAGCAAATATGCCAAAGCCCATATCCGTGGTACTGTACTTGGAAACTTCACAACCGCATCTTACTTAGGCTCATTTGTAGGGGGTATGTTTGGGGCTCTGCTTTATCATCACTATGGACTTTTATATATCTGTATTAGTGTGATTCTTATCTGTATATTTTGGCTTATATCTATCTTTATGTTGGATAATCCTCAACATGCAAAAAATCTCTACCTACCCTATACTAAAAAGTTAGATTCCATCCTAGATAAGATTGCAAGTACCAATGGAGTGATTGAAGCCTATATTAATGAAACTGAAAAATGCATTATCATTAAGTATAATACAAAGCTTATTAGCGATGATAAAATACATCAATATATCAAATCATTACAGGAAAAATAATGTCACAAAAACCAGCAAAATATGAGATTAGCAAAAAGATTCTTAATATCGTAGGAAGAACTAATGCAGAATATGGCCTTATCACTGAAGGTGATAGGGTTTTATTGGGATTGAGCGGAGGCAAAGATTCTATTCTTTTAGCATGCATTTTAGAGCGCATGGCACGTCATGCACCTTTTAAATTTGAGTTTAAAGCCCTCACCATCCATTATGGTTTGGGAGAGAATTTTGATTACCTTACTGAGATCTGCAATATTCAAGGGATCCCTCATGAGATCTATCACACAAGTATTGCCAGCACGATTAAAGAAAAACGTAGAGAAGGTAGCTCATATTGTAGTTTTTGCTCACGCATGAGACGCGGTGCGCTCTATTCTTATGCACTAGAGCATGGATATAATAAAGTTGCTATTGCTCATCATTTAGATGATGCTGCTGAAAGCTTTTTTATGAATCTTACCTATAATGGTTCCTTGCGCTCTATGCCACCTATTTATAGAGCTGAAAATGGCCTTTTTGTGATCCGTCCTCTTATCCATATTAGAGAACGTCAAAGTATTGATTTTGTCACTTCACAAAATATCACAACTGCTCCTGATTGCAACTGCCCTGCCAAGCAGCCTGATTCTGATAAGCCACCTATTGCTCGTCTAGCTACAAAGCATTTTTTAAATGATATGGAAAAATCAAATCCGGAGTTTTTCAAATCACTAAAAAATGCGTTTTGTAACCTTCATGCCAATAGCTTTAGTGATCCAAATTTTTTGGATCAGGATACAGAAATGGCAAACTAATGGGCATCTTGCCCTTAGTCAAAATCAACAAAGCTAAGAAAAGCTAAGAATTAATAAGTTTGGTTTCAATATCAATGTAATAATCAGCAATGATATTATAACCCTTAACCCATGCTTCCAAAACCTCTTGGTCAGGATCTAGCACTTCTTTAATAGCAGCTATCAAACATTCTCCGACTAAAGGATAATGCTCGGGCTTAACGCCCAAGTCTACATGAACTTTGGCTATAGTATTGATAGAAGAAGAAATCCTATCAAGATTCTCTATATTTTTTGCTGCGTTTAAAACCGCAAGTGCCAAAGCCTTTGGCTGAGTGCCATTAGCTTGTTTTTCCATATCAAACATCCCTTTTACCTCTGGGTATCTCCCAAAAAGTTCACGATAAAACACCTTCGTGATCTCCTCTCCGCGATCTCTTAGGGCTGGGATGGTGCTATTAATTAGTTCTTTAGTTTTTTGTTCTAACATATTTATCCTTGATATATTTATTTATTAGCCTCTAGGGCAAGGATATTATAAAACTATCATTTTTCTATTTTCTTGATCTAAATTAATTTCTTACCAATTCCCCATAAGGCACAATCTCTCTAAGATAAAATATCCCAAACTATCACAATTTAGGGTAAAATAAGAATTTCAAAGACCAAAACTAAGGGCATATTTTGTTTAAAACACTTACGCTAGCTAGCATATATGAGCTTCAAGGTTTTAAAGAAGAAGCACTGACTATCTATGAGGAGATCTTAAAAAAAGATCCTGAAAACTTTGAAGCCAAGCAGGCTATAAAACGTCTTAAAAAAACAACCAAAAGCTTTAGTGGTGTCAATCAAAAAGCTAAAGATTTTTTTATTCGTGCTCATAGTGATGATGATTTAAAAACTTTTGAAAGGTGGTTAATGCAATGGAATTAAAGGACTTAATCAAGCAAACCTTAGATGAATTTGCCACAGCACCAAGTAGTTCTACTACTGAAGATAGCTTTCCTAAAAAACCTTCTGATGAAGATTTTGAACAAAAAGTGCCAGAAAATAATATCACTCTTCATATAGATTCTAAATTTTTAGAGATTTTAAGAGAGAAAACCTTAGTGCTTTTTGAAGGTCTGCAAAGTAGCCAAACTAAGGACTTAAGCTCTAAGCTAGACTTAGTGATTAACTATCTGGAGTATCAACTCTCACTAATTGATGAGGCATTACAAAATTAATACTAGTTTTTATTTTTTAATGCTAATATTTTAAGGTTTGATACGGCCTTTAGAGTAAAAGTTAAATTTTATGACTGGAGATAGAGATGCTAAATATTTTAATGATTGAAGATGATATGGAGCTTGCTGAGATTCTAAGCGAATTTTTAGAACAACACGATATTAAAGTAACCAACTATGATGAGCCCTATACAGGAATGAGTGCAATTGCTACGCATAACTATGATCTACTGCTCCTAGATTTGACCCTTCCTAATCTTGATGGACTTGAGGTTTGCAAGCGAGTAGCTAAACAAAAAAATATCCCTATTATCATCTCATCTGCAAGAAGTGATTTGGATGACAAAGTAAAGGCTCTAGAATACGGCGCTGATGACTATATCCCAAAACCATATGACCCTCAAGAGCTATTAGCACGTATCCACTCTCTTTTGCGCCGCTACAATAAAAAAGAAGTTAAAAGTGAGCCAAAAGACAAGGATAGCATATTTAAAATTGACAAAGAAAGTCGAGAAGTATACTTCAAGGATAAAAAAATCGATCTTACGCGCGCAGAATATGAGATCTTAACACTTCTAATTAGCAAAAAAGGTCATGTATTTTCTAGAGAAGCTATAGCTATAGAATCTGAATCTATCAATCCAGAAAGCTCCAATAAAAGCATTGATGTTATCATTGGTCGCTTGAGGGCAAAAATTGAAGATGATCCTAAAAGACCAAAGTATATCATCTCTGTGCGAGGTGTAGGCTACAAGCTTGAGGCATAATGAGACATTCCATTTTTCTCAAAATTACGCTGCTTTTTGCCTTTGCACTTGTTAGCTTTTTTGCCTTTTCTTTCTACTTCATTAAGTTCCAAAAAGATGCCGAGACGCGCAACTCCACTGATAAGGCACGCCAGGTTGATGCTACCTTAAAGCAGCTAGTAGCGATGAATGGTAGCTTAGAGAGCATCCAAAAGATCTTGCATGATTTTGGCTTTGAAGTTACTGAGAATCAAAAAGTCAAAGAAGATATTCTAAGTCGTGCTCCAACACCTTTTTTCATTTTGCCAAATGGCTTTCCAGGGATTTTAAATATCATCTTCCCTCCTCGTATCTTAATTGTAAATAATGAGTTATATGTATTACTAGAAGCCTATGGCAAAATCACTTTATATAAAGATGCTTCAAAAACCCATCAAAGCACCTATTATCTAATCACATTTGTTGGCATCTTTTTACTTGTCTTTGTCTTTATACTTGTTATCCAAAGTCTTTTACCACTCAAAAAGCTACGCTCTCAAATCAGACTCTTTGCCAATGGGGATAATAATGTTGAATGCTCAATCAAGCAGCAAGATGAGATTGGCGAGCTAGCTAGAGAGTTTAATAATGCCATCCAAAAGATCGATGCACTTGGAAAATCACGTGCATTATTCCTGCGCTCTATCATGCATGAGCTAAAAACCCCTATTACAAAAGGTAGAATCACAGCTGAAATGATTGATAGCAATCTTCATAAAGAACGTCTTATCTCTGTCTTCAAACGACTTCAGACCCTTATTGATGAATTTGCTAAAATCGAGCAGCTTACTAGCAAGAATCTAAATATCAACAAACAAGAATTCTTGCTCCAAGATATCATCGAGCATACTAAAAAAATGCTCCTTATTGATAATCTTGAAGCAGACCCCATCATCCTTAATACCCCCAATGATATCATTAAGGTCGATTTTGAGCTCTTTACAATGGCGCTTAAAAACTTATTGGATAATGCCATTAAATATGGTAGTGATAAAAAAGTTTATGTCGAATCTAAATACCACAATCTTATCATCTCCAATCGTGGGGAAGCACTCAAAAAAGATTTCAACGAATACTTTAAGCCATATTTTAAAGATGATAGTGAGCGCAAGGCTAAACAAGGTGGCTTTGGTCTTGGTATGTATATTATTAAAAATACATTAGAAGCACAAAATTTTGAGATCAGCTATGCTCATATTGATGGCATCAATCATTTTACTATCCATAACTGCATAGTTGAAAACTTCTGTCCAGTACCTCCAAAATCTCAAGAAAATAAATCCCAAAATATAAGGAAATCATAAATGGAAAAGTCCGACCAAATATGCCAACAACCCTATAAAGAAGCCTCTCTTCAATCACACTGGAATGAAGAATGCGCTGTTGTGGGTACTTATAATGTAGATCATGCTGCGCTTAAAAGCTACTATGCGCTTTTTGCTATGCAACATCGCGGTCAAGAAGCCAGTGGGATTAGCAGCAGCGATGGCAAACAAATCTATACGCACAAAAATAAAGGCTTAGTAACAGAGGTTTTTAATAAGCAGTCTTTACAAACTCTAGTAGGTCGTGCTAGCATTGGCCATAATCGATACTCTACAGCTGGTTCTGCCTCACTTTCTGATTCTCAGCCATTATTTGCAAAATACAATCTTGGTGAAATCGCCATCGCACATAATGGAAATCTCACTAATGCCAAGGATATTAGAGAGCATCTTATTAATAATGGGGCAATCTTTCAAAGCCATATTGATACTGAAAATCTCATCCATCTCATCGCTCAAGATAAGGCCCCTAACCTAAAAGATAGAATCATTTCTGCGCTTAAAATTATTGATGGGGCTTATGGATTATTATTTTTATCTAGGACCAAACTCATTGCCGTGCGTGATCGCTATGGACTACGTCCCTTAAGTCTTGGTAAAATCATCAACCCTGATGGCTCTATAGGATATATCGTAGCTAGCGAGAGCTGTGCATTTGACCTGGTAGGCGCAGAATATATGCGCGAGATAGAGCCTGGAGAGATGCTAATTTTTGAAGGCTTAGCAACTAGTGATAATCAAAACTCCATCCCGCGCATCACAAGCCTACAAATCTTTAATCCCAATCCCCACCCTTGCATTTTTGAATATGTATATTTTGCACGTCCTGATAGCTCAGTATTTTCTCAAAATGTCTATAGTGTGCGCAAAAACTTGGGGTGTGAGCTAGCTAGAGAGCATAAAATAAAGGCTGATATGGTCATCCCCGTACCTGATAGCGGTGTTGCTGCTGCACTGGGATATGCCAAAGAAAGCGGTATTGACTTTGAGCTTGGTATTATTAGAAATCACTATGTAGGAAGGACCTTCATTGAGCCCACCCAGGAAGCCAGAGAGCTTAAAGTCCGTCTAAAGCTTAATCCAATTTCTAATATCATCTCTGGTAAAGATATTATTGTGATAGATGATTCTATTGTGCGAGGGACGACAAGCCGTCAGATCATCAAGATTTTACGACAAGCTGGTGCTAACAAAATCCACCTACTCATCTCAGCACCTCCCACTATAGCTCCTTGCTTTTATGGAGTGGATACGCCTGATAGCAAAGATCTAATCTGTGCTAACCACAATCTAGAATCAGTGCGTGAATTTATCGGGGCTGATTCTCTTGGTTTCTTGTCATTAAAGGCACTAAAGGCTGCTTGTGGTGATAAGACTTTTTGTCAAGCCTGCTTTGATGGAAACTATATTGATGACTATACAAAATCCAAGCATCAATAAAGATTCCACTCAAATGCGCACTTTGCGCACTATCGGGAGATATTTTAAAGAGCGCTTTGGCACTCGTGTGCGCAAGATCCCCATCTCACTTCAAGGCTTCACTTGTCCTAATATCGATGGAAGCAAAGCACGTGGGGGCTGCATATATTGCTGTAATGAAAGCTTTTCCCCTAGTTTAAAAACACTAGATTCCACGATCAAAACTAAAATGAATTTTACCCTCAAAAATAATCCCATCTTAAGCACACAACTCACTCAACTAGAGCAGCAGTTTTATTGGCATGCTAACTTTCATAAAGAAAAATTTGATGTACAAAAATATATGATCTACTTTCAAAGCTATACCAATACCTATGCTCCATTTGATACGCTTAAGGCCTTATATGACAAAGCCCTAAGCCTACCCAATGTCGTAGGTCTTAGTATAGGCACACGCACAGACTGCATAGAGTCAAAGTTACTAGATTTATTATCTAGCTATACAGAGCGCGGATTTGAGATCTGGCTTGAGTATGGAGTCCAAAGTGTTTTTGATCAAACCCTAGAGCTAATCAATCGAGCTGAGGATATGCAAAATGCTCCAGCACTCTTTAAAACCACCAGAGAAAAGGGCATAAAAGTCTGTGCTCATCTTATCTATGGGCTGCCTAATGAGAATCAAGAAATGATGCTACATTCTTTGCAAAGCGTACTATCTTGGGGTGTAGATGGCCTAAAGCTCCATCCACTCTATGTGATTGAAAATACCCACTTAGCCAAAATGTACAAAAAAGGGGAATACACCCCTATTAGCCTGCAAGATTATGGCAATCTTATTGTAGAATCTTTAAAAATCATCCCACCAGAAATAGTCATTCAGCGTATTAGCTCTGGAGCTCATGAGCCTAGTCTTTTAGCGCCTAAATGGTGCTTTGATAAAAATATCCAAATGCGCTATCTACGTGATTTATTACGGGAGATTGGTATTTTGTATTAAGGAGTAGTTATGTTTGCTAGGATGCGAAGAATGCGCTTAAAAGAAAATATGCGCCAATTAGTACGAGAAGTAAGACTAGATTTGCGTGATTTTATCTATCCTTTATTTGTGATAGAAGGAGAAGGGATAAAAAATGAGATCCCATCAATGCCAGATATCTATCAAATGAGTCTAGATAATATTTTAAAAGAATGCGAGAATCTAATCAACCTTAATATTTATCATATTATCCTTTTTGGCATCCCCTCTCATAAAGATTCCATAGGATCTAGCGCACTTAGTCCTGAAGGCATCATAGCCAAAAGCATACGCGCTATTAAGCAAAACTTCCCAGAGATGATCATTAGTGTGGATCTGTGTTTTTGTGAATATACTGATCATGGACATTGTGGGATCTTGGATACAAAACTTCAAACTGTAGATAATGATGGCACACTTGAGATCTTAGGACAGCAAGCTGTAGTACTAGCAAGTAGTGGGGCTGATATCATCGCACCTAGCGCGATGATGGATGGGATGGTGCTAGCTATCCGTGCCCATTTAGACAAGGCTGGATTTAGCCATATTCCTATTATGAGCTACTCGACAAAATTTGCTAGCAGCTATTATGGTCCATTTAGAGATGTGGCAAACTCAACACCTAGCTTTGGTGATAGAAAAAGCTACCAACAAGACTATGCTAACCGCAGAGAAGCCATCTTAGAAAGCCTACAAGATGAAATGCAAGGTGCAGATATTTTAATGGTCAAGCCTGCTTTAGCCTACCTAGATATAGTGCGCGATATCAGAGAAAAAAGTCTTTTGCCCTTAGCCATCTATAATGTCAGTGGCGAATATGCCATGCTAAAATATGCTGGATCTGCCAATCTTATCAACTATGAAGGCGCTATGATAGAAACCCTCACTAGTTTTAAGCGCGCAGGTGCAGATATTATTATCAGCTATCATACAAAAGAGCTAGCCAAACTTATGAAAAACAACAGAATCTAAGGAGAGAAAATGGGAAGAGCATTTGAATATAGACGAGCAGCCAAGGAAAAAAGATGGGATAAAATGAGTAAAGTTTTCCCAAAACTGGCCAAGGCAATCACTGTGGCTGCTAAAGAAGGCGGTAGCGACCCGATGATGAATGCTAAATTGCGTACTGCAATTGCTAATGCAAAGGCACAAAATATGCCAAAAGATAATGTTGAAGCAGCCATCAAACGTGCTAGTGGTAAGGATGGGACTTTCTCTGAGATCACTTATGAAGGCAAGGCAGCCAATGGTGTTTTGATATTTATTGAATGCACCACAGATAACCCCACTCGTACAATTGCTAATCTTAAAAGTTATTTTAACAAAACACCAAATGCCACTATAGTGCCCAATGGATCATTGGAATTTATGTTTTCACGCAAAAGTGTTTTTGAGTTTAAAAAACCTCAAGATATGGATACAGAAGAGCTTGAACTCACACTCATTGATTATGGGCTAGAGGAATTAACCCATATTGAAAATGAAGATGGAATCACATATATTGCATATGGGGACTATACTGATTTTGGCAAGCTAAATGAAGGGTTTGAAAGCCTCAATATCGAGCTATCTAAAGCCAGTCTCCAGCGCATAGCCAACTCTCCAATCACACTCAATGAAGAGCAGCTACTAGAAGCTGAAAAACTCATTGATAAGATCGAAGAAGATGATGATGTCCAAGCAGTCTATACCAATATCGAATAAACTAAGAGGGAGTATCACCTCTTAGTCTTTTTGCTCAAGATTAAATACATCTTTATAATACTTTTTAACCACTTCATCCCAATCTACATCCCTAAATCTATCAGGATAAGCCTTCATGGCAATAAAGAGTGCTATAAGTGGCGTTCTAGGCCCTGCGATATCAAATGCTGGAAGCTTGTAGACTTGCTTATTTTTTATCGCATCAAGGCGAGATAAAAGTGGATTATTAAGCACATCATCTACGCTCAAAGGGCTAAGCCACCAAAGGAAGATGATTTTTGGATTCTCCTTGATGATATTTTCCATATTCACATCAGCCCTTCCTTGCAAGATATAATGCTCCCCGATATTTTCTACCCCTCCATGGCGCAAAATATCAGAATCCATACTTTCCTTACCGCTAAGCTGATTGGGTTTATAAAACACTTCCATAGCCGAGATCTTCTCTATGCCATCAATACGCCTAGATACAAAATCAAGCATTTTTTTCATAGCCTCTAATCTAGGTTTTGCCAAAGCCTGTTTATTGAAAATTTTTGCCTGTGTATCAATATCCTTCAGTAAAGAAGCAATACTTTGTGTGCGTAAAGCTAGGAATCTAATGCCAAATCCTTTGGCAAAGGCAATGCTTTTTAGATCTGCTGGATATGTGACAATCAAATCTATACCCAATGCTTTAAGCTCCTCAATATTAAGCCCGGCATAATGATCAGTAGGGAAACGCTTTAATCTAGCTAGTGGAGCACTTTTTTGCACAATATCATCATCAAAAGCATAGCTAGAGATCCCCACAACTCTATCCCATATATCAAGCATAGCTGGCACTTCTATATGAGTGGAAAGATAAATAGTTCTCTTAGGGATGAAATCTATCTCCCCCTTGCCAAAATAATCTTCAAACTCAACTGCACCCATCTGGACTAAAAATAGGCTAAAAATAATGAAATATTTTTTCATAATCATCTCTCACAATTAAAATCTCGATCCAAGCTCAATATAAAAGCTTGCGCCACTCCCTCGATAATAATCATAATAACGCGCATTGGTAAAATTAAGCACACTCAAAGAAAGACGGGTCTGATTTTTAAACTCATAGCCAATCTTAGCATCAAAAACAAGGCGACTTGTGATATTGCCAAATTCAAACTTTACTGGTTTATTTTCTATACTTGTGAAAGCTGCACTTTGTGCACGCATACCAATAGATCCAAAAACCCCGCCATCTCCACCATAAAGCAGATTAAGACTTCCCATATGTGGCGGGATGCTAGGCATGATATTGCCATTATATTGAGGGTTGCTAGGATCTGAAAGCAAAATAGCATGAGTATAAGTATAGCTACCAGCCAAGCTTAAATCCCCATATATTTTCTGCTCTACCTCTAGCTCAATACCATTATAGCGCGCACGACCACCATTTTGATTCTGATAAGGATTATCTGATGTGCCAGCACCATTTTTATAAATAGAATCAAACATTTCAGTCTGATAATAATACACTCTCACAACCCCACCATAAGGATTTTTTTGCTCAATCCCCAAATCAAACTGCACACCATATTCTGGACGCAAATTAGGATTGCTAATCTGATTATCTCCAATATGAGCATGAGCAAACATTTGTCTAGCATTAGGCGCCCTAAAGGCCATGCCCAAAGAGGCTTTTAAAGTAGTATAAGTCCAAGGTTTATAATTGATAGCAAACTTTGGAGAAGGGAAAAATGTATGTATCCCATTAAAATTTTGTATATTTGGATCTACAGAAGTCCTATCAAAGGTAGAGAGGGCAAAACTATGCCAATAATCTAGGCGGATTCCAAGATTAGTAGATAGATTAGAAAGCCATTTTGCCTGCCAGCTAGTAAAAAGTGCTATACCAATAGCCTGACTATTATCCTCTGAGATCAGCTTATCATAATAATCATAAAAATTTCTTGCTGCAAAATTACTCCCATAAGATCGAGAATTTTGGCTTTTTAAATAACGAGCTTGGAATCCAGCTATTAGACTATGAGTTTTGCTCATCTCATTGCTATAGATGATATCAAGATAATTGCTTGAGGCAAAGTTATCCACACTATAGCCACGACCACCAAAAATAAAAGCATTTTGTCCTTGGATGGTAGGATCAGGCGTTTTTGTACCATCTGGCAGTGTGGCTACTTTGCAGTTTTGTCCATTACAGCCATCATTCCAGTAGTTAATGAGATTAAGCGAAGAGAGCTTAAGCTCAAGGCTTGCTGTTTCACCAAAATAAATTTTATGACCAAGAGAGGATAAAATATTATACTCCTGTCTAAAGCCTCCCCATCCTGATCCAAGAAAAGGATTGTAATATTTATTTTGATTCCCAGAGCCACTAGAGCTGCTTGTTGTAATCTCATAGCCATAGATCGTGCCATTTTTATCCTTGATATGAGAAATAGGGCTATGCTGATTTTCAGAAAGAGTAGAAAGCGAAAGGATAAGAGAGCTTGTCTGCGTATCACTCCAATCATACTCACCCCTTAAGCGCACATCTTGAGTAAGATAAGCACTCCGCCCTATCCAGCCCACAACATCACCATTTTTGATACTACTACCATCATTAAAGGTAGCATTTGTACTTTGATTTGCCCCCAATGATGCATAAGCCTCTCTTCTATAAGACCCATCTGAACTAGTAAAACCATAGCTTGCCCTAAGCCTTAAACGTCCATCAAAAAATACATCACCGATACTAAAATACCCTTTAACAAAATTTTTTTCAGCCTTATTTCTAACAATCTCATTACCATACCCAAGAGAGGCGCTCATCTCTAGCTTTTTTGGCATTTTGGTAATAATATTAATCACTCCGCCAATCCCACCAGTACCATAAAGGCTTGAAAATGCACCTCTTACAATCTCTATATGATCAATATCTTGCGTGCTAATAGCCTGCAAGATTCTAATCTCGCCTTCTAAATCATTTAAAATCACCCCATCCATCATCAAAATAGTGCCATAAGGGATACCACGCATAAAGATTTGAGGGCGACCATTAAACCCTGTATCCTTATCTAGACGGATTCCAGCACTTTTTGAAAGCACATCACTTAGCTGCTTAGAGTTTTGCAAAGCTATCTCTTTGGCAGTAATGCTGCTAATATTACCAGGAGCCTGACTTGTAAGTGTAGGGATATAGCTAGAAGTGGAGACAATAGCCTCCAGTGATTTGCCTTCTTCCTTCTCCATAGCAGCTATTGATGTAACTGTCATTATAGTTATTATTATGGTTTTTGTTATTATTTTCATTTGATTTCCTTGATTGATAGAGTGATTATGTAATATTTTTAACTTAACTTAATTCTCATAATTACTCAATAATAATAAAAAAATGTAAATCATCTATTTTCAAAAAAGGTCTTTTATAATGCTGGTATAATATTTCTATGATTTGTATTTTTGATATTGAAACAGTACCTGATGTTAAATTATTAAGACAAACTCTAGGCACACTTTCTGAAAATAAAAGCGATATAGAGGTTTGTCAGATGGCTTTTGATATGCAAAGAGAAAAAAGCGGGAGTGATTTCCTGCCTATTCACTTGCATCAAATAGTGGCTATCTCTAGTGTTATTGCAGATGAGTTTGGCCACTTTGTCAAGGTAGGGAATTTTGGCAAAAAGCAAAAGCCAGATTCTAGCTCTTATGAGCGTGATTTAATCTTTGATTTTCTAAACTATATCAACAAGCACAACCCCCGTCTAGTAAGCTATAATGGACGCAATTTTGACCTACCTACCATCATGCTAAGGGCGATGCGCTACAACCTCTCTGCAACCGCTTACTATGAAAGCGATAATCCAAAATTTAATAAAAACAAATGGGAAAACTATAGACAACGCTATAGCGAAAGATTCCACACTGATTTATTAGATACGCTGGGGCATTTTGGTGCAGTTAGGGGCATGAGGCTTGATGATATCTGCTCTATGCTATCAATCCCTGGGAAGTATGATATTAGCGGAGACTTTGTACATCATATCTATTATGATGAGAGCAAAAACATAAATGAAAAAATAAACCAAATAGAAACCTACTGTCAAAGCGATGTCCTTAATACCTACTGGGTATACCTCAAATACGAGCTTTTAAAAGGTATGCTAAGCCTTGAAGATTATTACTCAATCCTGCAAGGCTTTTTAGAAAAATTACCAAAAGATAGGAGCTATACTCCAGTCTTTATGGATGCTTTAAAAAAAGAATTAGCCAATGCTTGAAAATAATGAATCTAAATGGATAAATGGCGAGCTTATCAATAAGCAGGATCTAAAACAAGACATCCTTACTCTTCTCAATCGTTTTGAAAAAGAGGGACAAAAAGATCTAAAGTCCACACAAATCAGCCCCGATATTTTGGCAGCATTAGATATTGATGCCCTCTATTCTATCCGCACCAATCTTTTAAGCAAACTAGGCAAAGAGATAGAGGGTGAGCATAAAGAATGGCTTTTAGGCTTAGTTGATTAAGTTTTTTGCGTGTATTTTGGGTCATATTTTGGATCTTTAGCTAGCTCTTCTAGCTCTTTTTGCGCACGCTTATAGGCCTTATAAATATTTAAAATCCCAGCTCCCACTCCCCAAAATACTCCTAGCCAAAAAACCCATTTTACTTCAAAGATCTTCATCATCAAATACCCAATCCCCACCCCAAGTAAAATAGCAACAATGATGGAAATCCCAAGGCTTAGATCATAAGCCCCACGTACGATTTTCTGCCCTCTTCCCTCTTTAGAATCTACTTTCATCACACCTCTTTTTATAATCAAGCCTGAGAGATAATCTCATCAAAACTTTCACCTGCCTGCATGATCACCTCATCAATGATCTTTTCATCCATCTTCGTACAAATAAATCCAGTCTCAAACTGTGAACATGCAAAATAAACCCCCCTATCTAGCATCGCTGAATGGAATCTAGCAAACATTTTTATATCACTCTTTTTTGCATCATCAAAGTTTTTTACCTCATTTTCATTAAAGAAAAAGCCAAACATACTTCCACGCACACAAGTCTGCAGAGCAATATTGCGTTTTTTAGCCTCCTGTTTTAACCCTTCTGTAAGCCTCAAAGCTAATTTTTCTAATATAGGATAGATTTGTGGATTTGCCTCTATTTTTAATAACGCAGCTAGTCCTGCTGAAGTGGCCACAGGATTACCAGATAGCGTTCCTGCTTGATAAACCCCGCCAATAGGGGATAAAAGCTTCATAATCTCATCTTTCCCGCCAAAAGCAGCCAGTGGCATCCCCCCGCCAATAACCTTGCCAAAAGTATAAAGATCAGCATGCACACAACTATAATGCTCAATGCCATTGCTCCATGCCCTAAAACCACTCATCACTTCATCAAAAATAAGCACCGCGCCAAACTCATCACAAATTTTTCTCAAGCCCTCTAGAAAATCCAAATCAGCAGGGACAAGACCCATATTCCCAGCAATAGGCTCAATAATCACGCAGCCTATATTTCCCTTTTTAAAGCATTCATAAACAGAATCTAAATCATTATAACGCGCCACATAGGTATGCTTAGCCAGATCCTCTGGCACACCAAGGGAGCTTGGATTACCAAAAGTCACACAACCACTTCCAGCACTCACAAGCAAGCTATCACTATGCCCATGATAACAGCCATCAAATTTTAAAATATCATCCTTCTTGCTATAAGCACGTCCTAAACGCAAAGCACTCATCACCGCTTCAGTCCCAGAGCTTACAAGACGGATCTTTTCTAAACCATCATACATTTTAATAATCTGCTTAGCTAGGGCAGTCTCTCTTAATGTAGGGGCACCAAAAGAAAGTCCATCTTTAATGCTATTTAGCACTGCTAATTCAATATCATCATCACAATGACCAAAAATCAAAGGCCCCCAACTCTGCACAAAATCAACATAAGAATTCCCATCTATATCAATTAATTTACACCCCTTAGCACACTCGATAAATACAGGTATCCCCCCCACAGAGCTAAATGCTCTAACCGGAGAGTTTACCCCGCCAACAATTACCTGTTTTGCCTCATTAAAACCATTAATACTATGCAATCTTTCCATAAGTTTCCTTTGCTTTTTTAGCAAATTATAACATTATGAGCGGATTGGAAGCTGTATTTTTCTCTTAGAAAACTCAACAATAAGACCATGAAAAAGCATAAAAAGATGAGCAAGATTTTGCGCTCCACTTAGTGCTAAAAGCTCACTTTCACACTCTCTAATCCCCCTCTGACAAAAATCCTGCAAATCCATATAGTCAAAAAACTCAAAGCCAAGTGAGCTTATTAATCTATGTGTATATTTATCTACCACCATAACCTCATGCCCACAAGCATAGTTTAAAATACTATCTGCACTTTCATACCCTATTCCCTTTTGTGCCAAAAGCCAATTTCTATCCACATTTTTCACAAAGCCATTAAAATCTGAAAAATCCTGCAAAATAGTATGACTTAAAGAGATAAGGCGCCTAGCCTTTTGATTAAAAAAGCCACTTGAAGTAATATGAGAGGCTAGAATCTCATCTTGCATACAAGCTAGTATTCTAAGCGTCTCATCATCATTATAAAAAAGTCCGATTTGACGCAGATTATTTAAGGATTTCTCTACATTTGACCATTTAGTATTTTGTGTCAACACAACCCCTACAACACATTCCATACTAAAAGGATTTGGCCACCAAAACTTAGGCAAGCCATGTAATAAATCTAAACTCCATAAACCTTTAAACAAATCTGCTGAGCTAGTAATCTCCATCCCTTAAGCCAAAATCCCATCAATAGTAACTACCACGCCCACACTAGCAAGTATCAAACCAGTTAATATCATTTTCTAACTCCTATTAAGCTCTTGCAGCTAGTTTTGTGATCGCATCTGTATTGAGATCATCAGCATGTGTTTTTAAGACTTTAGAATACATATCTACCAAGCGATTAGTCTCAATCAAATTTGTCATCTCAATCACTGCATTAACATTGCTTTTTTCTAAAAATCCCTGTGCCAATGCCCCGCTATTTGGTACCTCTATCCTATCTTCTATCCTATCTTTAGGCAGGGAAAATAGATTCTTGCCCTCTTTTTTTAGATATTTTGGATTACCAAAGCTAACAATTGCTAGTGCATTCACCACTTCAGGAGCATTTAATGCATCATTATCCAATCCCCTAAAAAGAACATTGCCATTTTTATCCACTTCGATATTTGAGCCTGCATCTATCATGATCCCCTCTTCTCCATCAAGCCCAGTACGTGATAATACGCGATATCCATCTTTTGTAGACAAATAGCCATCATCACCAACCACAAAGCTGCCATCACGGGTATATCTTATGCCATCAGGGGTAGAGATGGCAAAATACAGATTCTCTTTATTGAGTGCAAAGTCTAGCGGATTTTCAGTCTGAGCCATCGCACCCAAACTTCTATCTGTATAAGAATCTGAAATAATAGGCACTCTATCAAGCGCACGATTGACAAACTTGGCTGCCTCTCTTGTGTGATTTTCAAGTGGTAGCTGATGCTGGTAGCTCTCATATAATCGCAAATAATCCCCTATCACAACATCATCACGCTTAAAGGCATTTGTATTTAGATTAGCCAGGTTATTAGAAATAGAATCCAGTCGGTTAAATTGTGTTACCATTCCACCAACTGCATTGTAATATCCACTTTGCATCTCTCATCCTTAAGATTTATTTGATATTCTTAAAGCAAATGCCATTCCACCTAATTAAACAAATCTTTTAAAAGGACTTTGATGCAAAGACGAGATTTTGCCAAAACACTTGCCCTAGCCACTCTAGCCTCTCTTAGCCCAGTCTATAGCACAGATCACATCTCCCCAAAACCCCTGCCCAAAAAAAGAATCTTCAAAATCACACTCAAGCATAAGTTAAAGCAACAAGGCAAAAATACTAGAATCTGGATTCCCCTGCCATTGCAAACAGAGTATCAAAACATCATCTCTCCATTTTCTTGGGATGGAAATTTTAAGCAAGCTTTTATTAGCAATATGCACATTCCCACACTTTATGCAGAGTTTGATACCCCTCAAGCAGATATAAATATCAGCTTTACAATACAGGTGCCAAGCTACCACAAAGTCACAAAAATCAAGCTTAATAAACAAGAGATAGCCTCCTATCTGCACCAAGAGCTCCAAAACAGAGTGCAAGAAATAGCCCTAAAATGCACTAAAAATGCCAAAACTCCGATGCAAAAAGCAAGAGCTATTTATGAATGGATAGCCACAGCAGATGAAAATGGTATAGATCTAAAAACCATATCAAAATCCCTTATAAGCACAAATTCTATCTTTGTAGCGATGTGCAAAAGCATAGGCATCCCAGCAAGAGAGGTTTTTGGCATAAGGCTTGGATATAGTTTTTACTCTGGTGCTATGGGTAGTGCTACAAATAATCTAAGTAATATTACTTCCAATCAGCACTCTAAGTCAGAATTTTATATCCATTCCCTTGGCTGGGTCCCATGTGATGTGGATGATGTGATTGCAACAAAACTAGTAGAAAACCTAGATATAAAATCTAAACGCTTCAAAGAAACACTAGATTATTGTTTTGGGCAATGGGAAATGTGCTGGATGGCCCTAAATCATACAAATACCCCAAAGCTAACCCCAATGCCAGCCAATATGCTTAAAAGCAACTTTAGCCATCCTTATATAGAAGTAGATGGCAAGGCCTATGCCTACAAACCTGAAGGTTATGATTATCAATCCTATGAGATTCTTTAACCCTTAAGTTTTGCTACAATAAATAAAAAATAAGGAGAAAAAATGCAAGCCACTCCTCTTATCTCTTGCATCATCCCCATCTACAACACACAAAAATTCCTAAAAAACTGCATAGAAAGCTGCATCCATCAAACCTATAAAAATCTAGAGATCATCCTAGTAAATGATGCCAGTAGTGACAACTCCTTAAATATTGCTAAGCAATATTTAAAATATCCCAATGTAAGCCTTGTTGATCTTAAGCAAAATAGCGGTGCTAGCATGGCAAGAAATATCGCCATAGACCTCGTGCTTAATAAAATCAAATTCAATCAAACCAAACAAAATACTTATGAGATAGAAACTAATGGGGGGGGCAGTAATTTATACTCAAAAAATCATACGTCCTGAAAGCTCCTTTTTTGCCTTTTTAGATTCTGATGATGCCCTAGATATAGCCGCTATACAAAAATTCTTCAATCTCTATCAAACTAGCAAAGCTGATATTATTAGAGGAAAAAGTATTTTTATGGATGAGGAAGGATGCCTCACTCACTATATCCCCAGCTCCATAACCCCAAATCAACCCATAAAAACAACTGATTTTCTTGCCTCACTTCAAACCTCTTACTTTGTGTTTAATGCCACAAACTGTCTGATTAAAAGCCATATTTTTGCAGATGGCCTGCGCTATAGAGAAGGGGTGATCAATGAAGATATGGAATTTGGATTTGAGCTTTTATTGAGGGCTAAGAGTATTGCCCATACTAATACCATCACCTACTATCACACCATCCGCCACTACTCTATAAGCCATCCAAGCAGCTTTCTTAACATCCATTCTGAAAAAACCTTTTACCAAACCTACTATTCCCAGCTAAACTACCTTAAAGCCCTGCAATCCTTATACAAAAATGCTGCTTTTGAGCACCTTATTAATAAAACCTTGCGCTCTAGTGCATCATCTGGTATCATCAATCTACTTTATAAAAACCCTAAAGACAAAAAACAAGTTAAGGTATTCTTGCCCTATGCAAGCATAAAAGCTAAGCTATGTTATCTCTTTCCTAGAATCTATTCTTTCTTGCGATATTTTTACTACAAGACCAGGTATTAAAGCCTTGCTAGATCAAAACTCAAAAGTATCAAGAAACTTTCTAATGCGAGGGTTATTAGTCATAAAAAACTCTTCTGAACTAGAATCTAATAAAATCTCACCCTTTTCAAAAAATAAGATTCTATTTGCAATATGCCTAGCAAAATGCATCTCATGTGTAACAATAATCATCGTCATCCCTTCATTAGCAAGACCCTGAATAATCTCTAGTACCTCCTTGACCATCTCTGGATCTAATGAGGCTGTGATCTCATCTAAAAGCAATATTTCTGGATGCATACACAATGCCCTGGCAATTGCCACTCTTTGTTTTTGCCCACCAGAAAGCTCACGCGGCATAGCATGCATCTTCCCTTCAAGCCCCATTCTTGCTAGAAGCCTTTGAGCTTGGTCTAGCACCTCTTCTTTCTTTCTTTTTTGAACCTTAATTGGTGCAAGCAAAAGATTATCTATCACACTCATATGCCAAAAAAGCTCATAGTTTTGAAAAACCATGCCTATCTTTTGACGCACATAGTTCCAATCATCCTTCCCCACCAATTTAGAATCTAAAAAAATCTCTCCACTGCTCATCATCTCTAGCCCATTTAAGCAGCGCAAAAATGTGCTTTTACCACATCCACTAGGCCCAAGGATGACAATAATCTCACCCTTTTTAACCTCCAAAGAAATATCCCTTAAAATCCAATTCTTACCATCATAGCTTTTAGCTAAATTTCTTATCTCAAGCATACTACCCCCTAAAATCTAATCTCTTCTCTAATCTCTTAGCAAAAAAGCTCAAAGTAGCACAGATCACATAATAAGTCAAAAGCACCAAAGCATAAAGCCAAAAACTAAGATGTGGGGCTTTAATAGCACCCACTTCAATGATCTGTTGAGCCACCTTTAAAATATCACTCACCCCTATAAGCGATGCAAGTGCTGTAGTCTTAATCATACGCGTAAAAAGATTAAGTGCACTTGGGATAAGCTGCAATAAAGCCTGGGGGATGATGATAAAAATCTGTATTTTAAACTCACCTAAACCTAAAGCCCGGGCTGATTGAGACTGGTGGCTAGGGATAGAGCTTATCGCTCCACGCACCAAATCTGCCCCCTCTGCTATCCCCCAAAGGCTAAAAACCAAAATACAAGAACCAACCGCTGAAAGCTCCCATATAAAAGCCAAAGAGAAATAAACCAAAAAGAGCCATGCAATAATAGGCACAATCCTCACAGCCTCTAAATAAAATCTACATAAAAAATAAACCCATCCCTTACCATAGGCCATCAAATACCCCATAAAAAAAGCACATGGGATAGAAATAAGGATGGAAATAAAAGCAATATAAAGTGTATGGTAAAGCCCTTCTCCCAAACGCATCCATGTCACAGAATCTAAAAAAACTTCCATGCCCACTCCTAAAAAAATGCCCGCTTATAATAACGCTCTAGCCAAACAAAAAAAATCGATAATGGTAAAAGCAAAACAAGATAAATCACAATAAGCATCAAAAGAGCTTCTGAAGTCTTATAATAAGTCCCTATCAAATCTTTAGTGACAAAAACAATATCTGCTAGTGCTATAGCGCTTACCACAGAGGTTTCTTTAAGCAGAAAAATCACATTGGCACCAAGGGATGGTGCGCAAACTGCTAGGCTTTGAGGCAAAATAATAAAACGAAGAATCTCTGCGTGTGAAAGCCCCAAAGCCAGAGCACTCTCTTTTTGTATCTTAGCCACTGATTTAAAACCCAATAAGAAACTCTCACACATATAGCTACCACCAAGAAAAATCACCCCGATAACAGCGCAGCTAAAAGCATCTAGCCTAAAACCAAGCTGTCCCAATCCATAATAAAGAAAAAACAAATGGATAAGCAATGGAGTGTTTCTAGAAATAGAAAGGTAGATTCTAAAAATAGATTTTAAAACCCTAATCTGATAAAACTCAATAATCGCAGCCACAAACCCCAGAATCATAGCACCCAAAATACCAAAAAAAGATAGCTTTATACTCAAAATAATTGCCGGGATGAAATCCATCTTATGCGCCCAGATAAAACCCCAGTCAAAAAAGCTCATCTTTATATCCTGATTAAAATCTCTGCACCTAGCATAAAATTTGTAGGCTCAAATCTAGCCTTAGCATGGCTGCTAACTCTTTGCATCAAGTCACTACAAGCTTGCAAAGTTTGCATATCTTCTTCTCTTTCTAAAATAATATTTTTTAAAAGTTCGCCTAGCTCTAAAATCTCAATCTCCTTATCCTCAAATATTTCTAGCACATTCTCTGCAAGCTTAGAGTTTAAAATAGCAGGTGCATAGCAAATCCTTGATTGAAGGATAAGATCTAGCGCCTTAGGCTCTAAAATAGCCTTATTAGATTCTCCAGATACCTCACATAGACATTTACACTGCAAGCTTAAAAGATCCTGCACATCACAAAGCCTCATATTTTGAGAATCTAGTACAAAGACAACCTTATGCTCTCTACTATTGCATTCAGATAGCTTTATCACCTTAGCATCTACACTTTTAAGCAGGATTTCTAAGATCTTAGCACGCTCCCCATCACCAAAGATCACACAACTTTTGCCAGCTAGAGTATCACCCCTATCCCTTAACATCACTAAGGCTGCATATATAGCGCCAACACATGTGCTTTCTAAAAGGTTTATGCTCATTTTCTTGGGCTTATGCCTATCTTGGACATTCTAAAAATAGCTTGAAGTTTGTAGTATTTTTTAGCTCTCTTTTGATATCCAAATCCATAATCACTTCTTTGCTCTGATTTAGCGTAGCATTAAGTTCTTTTTTTATGATCACCTTGCATGCAGTTGCATCAAAAAGGCGTGGCAAAGACTTAGCCACAATCTTAAATGTATCAAAGTCAATCTTTTCTAGCGGCATACGCATCGTATTTAAGATAGTATTTTTCTTAGCACCTTTTTGATAAAACTTATACTCCTTAATCTTGCCATCTTTGCTTAGAATCTGTGTGAAATTATCATTAACACCAAAGGTTTGAACCTGATTTTTTTCATCATAGCTCTGACCATTGACAAATGCTTCTAAATCAAGACTCATAACGCGCAATATATATTCTTTATCCTTACCTTTGCTGCGTGTCTCAAACTCAAAATCATCATCATCTAGCTCATAGAAATCTTCTTGCACAAAGCTTACTTCTTTGTTTACATCACTCTTAGAGCTAGCTGTATTTTCCTCTAGCTGGACTTTAGGTGCACTCATGGCCTTAGCAGGCTTATTGTCAGCCACTTTGCCTTCAGGCTCTTTGGTTTCATTATTAGATTCTGCAAGATTAGCACTAGCAGCAGCCTTATCTGTCTTGACATCATCCTCATCATTAAGATATGCCTCATCACTTAGCTCTTCTTTATTTTCAGATGCACTATTATCTATCTTGGGCGCACTATCACCTGGCACTGCAACAGGAGCATCAGACGCTCCTTTCATATTAGCAATATTTAAAATATCTCCAAGACCTTGAATATTTGACTCTTGTTTTGCATCCTTTTTTCCTGCAGCCTCTATATTAGGAAGTGCATTAGCATCTGCTGCTACCCCATCTTTTTTAGCACCTTTAGCTTTAGCCTCTTTGGCTTCTTCTTTGGCTTTTTTTGCCTCTTCTTTGGCCTTTCTAGCTTCTAGCTTTTTTTTCTCTGCTTCTTGTTTAGCTACACCTGGACCTGATTTGATAATACCCTTTTTCTCTTCTGGCATTGTTGAGAACTTCTCTTTGGGCAGCTCTATTGTATCTTCTTTAGGTTCAGGTTTTGGAGCATTTTTATCATCTGGTGCTGGTGGAAGTGCACTTAAATCTGGCAAGGCTTCTTGTGGATTTTGAGCATTTTTATCATCTTGAGGCAAGGCATCTAAAGATGGTATTTGCAAATCTGGTAAGGCATCAGATGGATCTTGTGGCTTATTGTCATTTTGATCTGCACTAGGGTTTGCATCAGTACTTTGTGTCCCATCTACAGAAAGGTTGGAGAGATCAGGGATATCATTGGCCATTATAGACCCAAAGCTACCAAACATCAAAACCAGCATTACAAGAAGTCTTTTCATCACTTAAATCCATTTTTGTATTTTAGAAATCTCATTTTATCATCATTTTAAGCAATTTTTATGCCACTTTCTTCACTAGATTAAATGCCATTGAAAACTTTTAGCTATCATTAGAAATGAATGTTTATCTCAAGGATTATGTGTGAAAAAAATTGCCATTTTAGGAAAGCCTAATGTTGGTAAAAGTTCGCTTTTCAACCGCTTGGCTAAAAGCCGCATTGCCATCACTTCTGATATCTCTGGCACCACTCGCGATATCAATAAAAAAATAATTGATCTATTAGGCCATAAAGTAGAAATCCTAGATACAGGTGGCATTGATGATTCAAGTGAGCTCTTTTTACATGTCAAACAAAAAGCACTCTTTATTGCCACAAAGGCTGATATCATCCTCTATCTTGTAGATGGCAAGCACATCCCTGATGATGAAGATAAAAAACTCTTCTACCAACTTCAAAAAATAGGCATACCCTGTTTTTTAGTCGTCAATAAAATCGATAATGATAAAGAAAAACAGGCTGCCTATGAGTTTGAAAGTTTTGGGGCAAAAGCTTGTTTTTATATCTCAGTTAGCCATAATCGTGGGGTAAACTTTCTTATCACACAGATTTTGGATACTTTGGGGCTAAAAGATGCTAGCCAAGATCTTGCTAATGAGGACCTCGGCTTTGAAGAATGGGTGGAAAATTTACCAGAAATACAAGATCTGAAAGATAATCAAACGGATTTAAAAGAAATATCTATTGGGATTATTGGGAGAGTAAATGTAGGCAAAAGCTCTATTTTAAATGCTCTTATTGGAGAGGATAGAAGCGTGGTAAGCAATGTGGCTGGGACGACGATAGATCCTGTTGATGAAAGCATTATTTATCAAGATTATCGCCTCACTTTTATCGATACTGCCGGTCTTAGACGCGCTGGCAAGATAAAAGGGATTGAAAAATATGCCCTAGATCGCACCAATAAAGTCTTACAAAAAAGTGATATCGCGCTTTTAATCTTAGATGCTAGCACGAACTTTGTCGAGCTAGATGAGCGTATAAGCTCACTGGCAGATAAGCATCATCTAGGTGTTATCATCGTATTAAATAAATGGGATATTAGAATCAAAGAGTACAAAGAGATCATAGCAGAGCTAAAATATAAATTTAGATTCTTAGAGTTTGCTCCCATCATCACTCTTAGCGCACTTAATAAGCGCCATATCAAAGAATTAAAAGAAAAAATTTTGCAAGTTTATAAAAACTTTTCTTATCGCATCCCTACAAGTCAACTAAATACAGCCATCCTAGAAGCTACTAAGCGCCACCCACTACCAAGCGATCATGGCAAACTGGTGAGAATCTACTATGCAACACAATATGATACCCATCCCCCACAAATAAGCCTCATTATGAATAGACCCAAATCCCTGCATTTTAGCTACAAAAGGTATTTGGTCAACTTTTTACGTCAAAAATTTGAGTTTGAAGGCACACCGCTAATCCTCATCCCAAAAGATAAAAAATCTACAAAGCCACAAGAGGGCAGCCAAGAGGGCAGTATAGAAAACCAAGAGAGCAATATAGCAGTACAAAATCATGACTACACAGATTTTGAAAGCTATGATTTGGAGGACTAAATGCAAGATCTCTTTAATCAACTTGATGATTTTCTAACACAAGGGATGAACTCTAGGCTAGCTCAGAGTCTAAAGTGCCAAGAAAATGAAATCAAAATCCTCCAAAGTATGCTGGATGACTACCTATCAGGCATACAAGAATCTACCATCAATGCCCTTATACTAAAGATTTTTGCCCCTCAAAACAAAAAAGACACCCTATCTTATCTTCCTCATTTTCAAAAACTTTTTGAACTAGGCTATATTACAGAAAATAGCTTTATGCCATTAGATAATACACAGGCTGGATTGCTAGAGCTTTTGTATCTTGAGATAAGCTTGAGCGTGAGCTTCCTGCGACTATTAGAAGGCAAGGATGATAAAACAGAATTTTTAGAAATCACCCCCTATGATGATCCATTAGAATACCTTAAAGATCAATTCTTTCGCGTCTCTTTAATCCAAAAGCTCGCTAGCGAAAAGCCCAACACACCAAGCAAAACACCCTCTATCCTCAAGCTTGCAGAAGAAAAGATTGCAGCTAGATTAAAAATTACTAAAAATCCTATCCCACTGGAGCGCCTTATTAGCGAGAATCAACTTAACCCAAAAGAAGAAATCATCTTTTTTGCCCTGCTTAAAGAGGAGTACTCTGGTGGAAATGAAAACCTGCGCGATATGAATAGCCTTATAGAACTTATTAGCAAAGATGAGTATGAAAAGATAAAAAATCGTGCCTTGCTTGATGAGCACAGCACGCTTTTAGAAAAAAAGCTTCTAGATTATGATGAGCTATTAAATCCATTTGGTGGTTTCTCTCGTACATTCTATATCAGAGAAGAAATCTTGCAAAAAATCCTCCACCCTAAGCAAAAAAACACACAAAATAAAATATCACTTCAAAACCTCATAAAAGAGCAAGATATCTTTGAGCTTATTGACCCAAAAGTTAGCTTAGATCAGGTTGTGATGCCTGAGAGCACTCATCAGATCTTTAAAACCATCCTTCATCAAGCTACACCAGAAGTAGCCAAACTCTTAAAACTATGGGGCATCAAAGATAAAAAGGGCATGGATGCAAAAATCATCCTCTATGGATCACCTGGCACGGGGAAAAGTATGAGTGCGCTTGCTTTGGCCAAAAGCCTTAAAAAGCAAGTATTGAGCCTAGATTGCTCCAAAGTCCTATCTATGTATGTAGGTGAATCAGAAAAAAATGTAAGAAAAATATTTGATGATTATAAAGAGATTAGCAAGCAGCTAAAAAACCCTCCCCTTTTATTGCTTGATGAGGCAGATCAGTTTCTAAGCTTAAGAGGTTCAAGTGGGAGTGGTGCTGATAAAATGCACAATCAAATGCAAAATATCTTTTTAGAGCAGATAGAAAAGTTTGAAGATATCCTTATTGCCACTACCAATCTTTTAGAAAATATTGATATGGCCTTTTCTAGGCGCTTTAACTATAAAATCGAGTTTAAACGCCCAAATCTAGAGCAAAGGACAAAAATCTGGGAGCAAAATCTCCCTAAAAATGCCAACTTCAAAGATGAAAACAAAAAGACCTGCTCTCCCCAAAATCTAGTCAAAAAACTAGCAGAATTTCCTTTAAGTGGAGCACAGATCATCATGGTTATTAAAAATACAGCCTATCTTGTAGCACTAAAAACAAAGCCTATTTTTGAATACCAAGATTTTCTAACCCAGATTCAAAAAGAGATGAAAAATCAATTTGATGGACAAAAAAATTTAGGTTTTGGAATCTAATAATCCCAAGAATCCCAAGCAAAGTATGTATGTTTCAAAAAGAAATAATTATTATTAGATAATTTTTATCTAAATATAAAATTAAAGTTTTAATTATTTTAATGTGTAAAATTTACACATTAAAATAATTTGATGCCATAATTAAAGCTAACAAAAAGTAAATATGTCTATAATAGCAAAAGGATGCATATCCTTAAAACTTAAAAACCAACTTAAATACCAAAGGTAAAACAATGAAAAAAACTTATGGTTCTTTAGCCTTATTAGCGCTTCTAAATAGTGCACAAGCCTTTGATTATCAAGCACATGGAGGAGTTGAATTTTTTACAAAAATAGGTTTTAATAACCAAGGTATCAATGCTCAATCTCCCAATATTTATCCAACTGATACTTGGGGATCTGTTGTAGCTAGAGCCCAAGTTGATATGGACTTTCTAACTGATGAACAAAAAGCTTCTGGACATAGCCTTACTGGATCATTTGGTGTATTAGGTGGTGGGGTTATTTTTGATCTTACAAAAGATGCAAGTGGTAATAAAACCTATTCAGAGCTCTTTAGTGTAGGTAGAGGGGATTCTATAGTTGGTAAAGAATACATTGCAGACAACTTTGTTATCTATAATGCTTATTTAGACTACACTACTAAAATTAGGGATCATAGCGTTGAGATAAAAGTTGGACGCTATAAAAGTAAAGCCCAATTTCACAGTGGTTTTACTCAAGGATTTGAGATAGATTATGCATACAAAAACTTCAATCTTTGGTGGTTTAGCTCATATGGACGTGCTTTTGCCTATTCAGAATGGCTTTATGATTTCTATACCCCAAAAAAACATGGCAATACCTATTATGGAGTTCATATCTTTAAACCAAGTTATAGTGCATATGGTTTTTTTATCTCTCCATGGTTGCAGTTCTCACCTGATTTTTACTTCACACCAATCCTAGAGCTTGGCTATGATAGTAATCCTGGCTTCCAAGGTAGTGGCTTTAGATCTCAAAGCAAGATCTTTTTCATGTCACCTTTTCACACTACTTATGCTCAGCAAGATTATCGTTATCAATTCATCGCTGGCAAAGGTGGTCAAACACTTGCCATACAACAACGTTTTGATATAAATAATTTTAATTTTGGGCTTGGCTGGTACCAAAACTTTGGCAATGCAAATGCTCATTTTGGAACTTATGGAAATGCCGCCATTGGACCATGGGACTTCTGGACAAATACAGTTTATGACTTTGGTGCGCTTACTAATGCTATCACTAAAGATGCAAAAACAGGCTATATCTATGTAGGAGCCACACATGGGAAGTTTAGCTGGGATATACTCGGTCGCATTACTCATGCCATCAGAGCTAATGAATATGCTATACCGCTTAATCTTACCTATGCCTTTAATGATAATTTTAAAATCTGGCTTAAACTTGAATGGCAAAGTGTAACTACGCATAAAGAATTTGTAATTAACGATCAAACAGGAATTAATCCCAATGCTGCACCATATAAAGACAATCAATTAAAAGCTTCTCGCACAGATGATAGAAGCCATATTATGATGAATGTAAGTTATAGCTTCTAAGCCTCTTTAGATAATCAAGCTAGGCTTGATTATCTCCTTTTTTAATCTTTATTTCTCTACTTAAAGCCCTTGAACTCTACTTTGATTCCATTTTTAATCACAATGGGATTTTGCACATCAGATATTAAAATAAAGCGTATATTTTTTAGCACATTAAAAGTAATACTCTTGACGCTGGATTCTTTTTTCAAAATATCAATGATCTGAAGATTTTTATCAAAAAAGACAATCTTTGGCTTCCAATCAGAAACTCTAGTAGTGATATTAATATTTCCAGAGACTTCTGGTATCTGCAACCAATACTCTCCTCCCACTTCCTTTAAATCTAAGCTATCACCAATATCAATATTATAAGCATTCCCTATTTTAGAATCAATCAAAGTCACATCATATTGCCAAGCCTGTGCATTTAGCTTAAATACATTGTTGAAAATATAACCGCGCTTATTCATCTCTTCAATAACTATCAAAGGGTCAATCATATACTCACTCATAAAGCCAAAAACAATACTAGAAAGCCCCTCATCATATTCGGCCTTTTTCACCTCAAAGTATGAATATCCCATCGAAGCTAAGACACTATTTACCGTACGAAGGAGAAAAATAGGGCTTGTGGGTGAAGAAAAGACAATATTAACCTCTTTAGGAGAATCAAACTTAAGTTTTAATAGGCCATTATTTTTGAGTGTCTCTAAAATCTTTTTATGATTTAAAAAACCATCCTCATAAAAATCTTCAGGATTTTGAAAAATTTTTTGAATAAAATTTTGGTTGACCCTATAGACATCATCTCCTATAAAATTACGAATTCTTTTATCTAGTAGCTCGATACCTGTAGCACCAAAGCCTAGGCAAAAAACCAAGATAAATAAGAAAACTTTTTTCATCACAAAACCTAATTTGAGCTATCTTCCTCTGTTTTGGTATTTTCTTCAGTTTGCTCCTCATTCTTTACCTCATTAGAAGCATCATCTGTGGCTTCCTCTAAAGTCGTATCTGCAGAACCTTGAAAATCTCTTTTTGGCTGCGTGATACCCAGCTTTTTAATATAATCAGAGTATTTAATATATCTCAAACGACCATTCTCAACAATAAAGCGGATAGGCCCTCCTCCATCATACTCCTTGCTTCCATCTTTATAAGTAAGGCTAAAGCCCTTATGTCCAAAGATGATCAATGTCCCCTCTTCTGGGATTGGCATGATCAAGGTATCTTTGATCGTCTTATCCTGCTTATCTTGAGTATTGGGGTTAAGGATTTGAAACCATAGATCTCCCTTTGGAGTGATCATCACTTCACCTTCTTTTGGCATAGGGAGTGGAGGTAGTGGCTCTGGTTCTTTTTCATTAGCATTCACACCAAGCTGAGAGTATATATCTGATTTATTCCCATCAGCATCCATGCCATGCTCTTCTACGATACTATACCCGACACTCTCACTCTCTGAATCTGAAAAAAACTTATACAAAAACACCATCAATACAAGCAAAAGCAAAACACCTATGCTAATTAATGCTTTTTTAATGCTAAAGCGCTGAAATAGGCTCTGAAAGTTATCATACTTTTGGCGCTGGGTATCTAATTCTAGCTCTTTTATCCGATAAACACTAGCTTGTTTTTCATCCTGATGCGCAAGATAATAGGCATCATATTCTTCTAGCCACCAAGATAGATCCACCCCATATTGACGCTCTAAAATTGGCAAAAAGCCCACTACCCATACACGCTGAATCTTATCAAAACGCTTTTCTAAAATATTTTCCAGCACGCCAACAGAAATACGTGTCTCTTGGTTGATCTTTTTAATGCCAATTTGCTGTAATTTTTCCAAACAATCCATATCTATCCTTTCAAACCATACATCAAGATTCCAGCAGCAACCCCAACATTTAGAGAATGGAAACCCTCACGCATCTTTATGCTTAATATTGTATCAAGTTTTCCCATAATTTTACGCCCTAATCCATCACCCTCATTTCCTAAAAATAAAGCCCATCTCCCATCTGCCTCATATCTCTCAATACTCTCTCCATCCATATCTGCACCCAAACACTTGATGCCCACATCCTTAAAAGTAGCAATCACATCAAGGGCATTTTCCACAATACAAAAAGGCATATGCAAGAATGATCCAACAGAGCTTCTAAACACTCCTTCTAAGGCTATATTTTTCACCCCACAAAGCACAATGCCATCTATTCCTAAAGCATAAGCACTACGTATAATCGAGCCTATATTCCCCACATCTGTGATGCCACACAAAACCACAATCCTATCCATCATTTTAATATCTGCAAGACTGCTTGATAGAGGTGGCCTTATTTTGAGGAAAAAACCTTGATGATTCCCTCCCTTAGCAAGTGCTTGTGCTTTTTTGTTATCTATTTTTAAAATTGGTTTTTTTAGCCTTGCAAACTGATTAAAAATACCCCTTTCAATCTCTTTGGAAAAATAAATCTCTTCAATAATATCTGGAGCATGTTGTAAAATATATAGCACACTTTGCTTGCCAAAAACTATCATAGCACCCCCTTACTTGCCATTAATGATTTCTTGATAGATCGTCTTTACATCTTCATTACTGATTTTAGCGATAAGCTTAGCCTTGATTTTGGGCGGGATATCCATCTGTCTAATCTCTGATAAACCCAAAACCTCTTTAGATCTTTCTTGAGGTTTTAAAACCAAAACCCACTCTCCTTGTATATTTTGAGATCCTAGCTCTTCTAGCACCCTATCTACCCTACCTTGGAAAAACTTTTGATTAAGCTTTGTCATCTCTTTGATAGCAAAAACCTGACATTGACTATCCACAAAAGCAACATCTTTCAAAGCATCTAAAATCCTATGCGGACTTTCATAGAAAACCACTCTTATCTTTTTATCCATATCCAAGCGCTCAAAAAATTCCATCAAACATTTTCTGCGCTCCTCTCTTTTATGAGGCAAAAAACCACCAAAAATAAACCCATCACCATCCATACCACTCATCGCATAAGCCAGCACCACTGCACTACCTCCAGGCAATGCATCATACCTAATGCCCCTATCCCTAGCATATTCTATTAGCTTTGTGCCAGGATCGCTGATACATGGCATACCAGCATCACTCATGTAAATGACAGTTTGATTTTGTAAATCTATTTGCAGTTTTGCAAACACCTCATCTTGCAAGAATGTTTTTTCATTATGAGAATGCAAGCAGAATATAGGTTTTTGTTCATTGATATTTGGAAAGTTTGTAGCGATAAATGCATCTCTAGATAAAAGCATCAAAAGCTTTTTAGCTATGCGAGTATCTTCGCATAATATCACATCGGCCACACTAAGGACCTCTAGCGTCCTTAGGGTGATATCCCTAAGATTCCCTAGAGGTGTAGGTAGCAGATAAAGCACGAGGAGGGATTATTTGAGGTTATATTTTTGTTTGAAGCGCTCAACACGTCCTGTAGCATCAGCAATCTTATCACTACCTGTATAGAAAGGATGGCAGAAGCTAGAGATATCAATTCTTAACTCTGGCTTGGTGCTCATTACCTCTATTTGCTTACCACTAGTAACGCAAGTTACCTTGCAAGGAACGTATTCAGGATGGATACCTTTTTTCATCATTCAACCTTTTTAACATAAAATTTTTGTAGATTCTACAATATTTTTGCTTTAACTTTTATTAATTTAGCTTTTTCTTATCACTTGGGGATAAATTTAATATCCTGCTTTGTCTCTGAATGGGTAGATGAGATATTCACCTCATAAGTCTCATACATCAAAAGCGGCTGGTAACCTACATAAAAAAAGATATGAGATACAGGCAAAATCCCATCAAAAAGCCCCCAAGTCACATCAATGGGAATCCATGTAGAATCTATATATACTAGATTCCACGCATGATATTCAAATGCCCTTTTAAAGGGGTTAAACCCCACTCCAGTGATAAATACTGCAGGGATATTAATCGCATTTAACATATCAGCATAAACCTGTGCATAATGCTCACAAACCCCAACATTGCTTGCTAAAACCTGCTCACTACTCATATGTTTACCCATATAGCTCTCATCATACCGGATACGACTATGCAGCCATTTAGCTAGCGCTATATAAGATGGCTCTTTACTTTTAGCGATAATCTCTTTGGCCAAAAGCCCTAAATGCTTTTTTGGCGTACCAAGGAAATTTTTAGGATCTAGATTCTGATATTGCTTGCGCGATTCAGAAAGGGTGCTTGAGATCTCTGCATGCATCTCTACTTTAAAGTCCCTAGCCTTTATATCCCTAAAGGCTATCATCGTATTATTGGTATTTTGGATGATTTTAGCCTGCGGTGTGGAAGTAAAATTTAGCTTTTTTATCTTAAGCCCGCTATCTTTAAAATACTTTGGCATCACAAGATTGATTCTAGAGATATTTTGCGTACTATAGACATAATTAGTCACATCAATCTTAAAATTTGCCTCGCGTAAAGATAGCCAGAGATAATCTTGAAAGTCTTTTGTATGGATCTTACCCTGCCAAGTGTATTTCTGACCCTTCAAAAAGGCATTATGCGAGAAAATCTCCCAGTCCTTATCTACCTCTACGCTCACACTCGCATTAAAAGCATTTTTAAAATGTGGGATAAAAAGGCGCTGGGTTTGCAAAAACTGCTGATTATTCAGCGTTTTATAATAAATAATCATCCTCAATCTTTCACCCTTTTTAAGATTGGGGATATTAAAATACACACGCTTATTTTTCAAATAAACTTGATACCTCTTATCTTTGATGCTAAAAAGCAGCGGTATGATCTCTGCCTCTTCACTCAAAGGATAGCTAAAGCGCATTTGCTTTTGTGCATCTGCGATAAGATCTATAGTATGTCTGACATATTTTTCTTTGCTTGAGATTTTGATCTTAGCATCAATGCTTTGTATGCTATAACCAAATACCATAGTACAAAAAAATAAAAATATATAAAGTCCTCTCAAAACCTAACCCTAAAATCTGAAATATCAATAATTTCTTTTATACATGCAGATTCTATGACCATCACTCTATCACAAATTGCATCAACAATGTGATAATCATGGGTGACAAAAATATATGCAAGATTGTATTCTTGCTGCAAAACAAGCAAAAGTTCTAGAATCTTTTTTTGCGTACTTTTATCTAGCGCGGCTGTAGGCTCATCTAAAAGCAAGATCTCTGGCCTCACACACAAAGCCCTAGCAATAGCCACTCTCTGTGCCTCGCCACCTGATAGCTCAAAAGGATATCGATCCAAAATATCTTTTTTCAATCCCACATCTTCCAAGCTCTTAAGATAATCTATCTTTTTGCCAAGATGGCTTGCCTCTTTTAATATAGATTCTACTTTCCATCTGGGATTAAGCGAAGCAAAAGGGTTTTGCAAGACAATCTGCACTTTTTTATAAAACTCATCCTCCCCAAGCAAAAGGTCCACTCTCCCACTTCTTTTAATAAGATTCATCAAAGCAAGCATAAGACTACTTTTTCCGCTACCAGATTCCCCAATCACTCCTAAAATCTCTCTCTGATATAAATCAAAACTCACATCACAGACCAAACCTTTCTTACGCGTAGTAAAAAGTCCCTTTTTTTCGCTCCATGCACAAAGCCCATTTATACTAAGCACCTTTTTTTTATCTGGCTTTGATGCTTTTTTAGGCAGTTTAATAGAATCAAGTAGCAGCTTTGTATAAGGCATTTTAGGGGAGGAAAAAAGCTTATTAATCTCATTTTGCTCAATCATCCTTCCATTTTGCATCACAGCCACCCTCTCTACATACCCCCTTAATAACTCAATATCATGAGTGATAAAAATCACAGCAATATTATTTTTCTTTGCTTCTGTAAATAAAAAATCCAGAATCTTTTTTTGCACCTTTGGGTCAAGCGCTGTTGTAGGCTCATCACAAATCAAAATATCTGGTGCCTTTAAGATATTTTGCAAAATCAAAATCCTTGAATTTTGCCCACCTGATAGCTCAAAAGGATATCGATCCAAAAGCGCAGGATCTAGCCTAACCTCTTTAAGAGATTGGATCATTTTTGCCTCTAGGCTTTTTTTATCCATATTAGGATAGGCAAGCTTTAAGGTTTCTAAAAACTGGACTTTGATTTTTTTAAGAGGATTTTGCGCATCAAAACAATTTTGCGGAATATAGGCAATCTGCTTTCTAAGATATGATTTTAGATCCTTTTTTTCTAAGATATTTTTACCAAAAACTCTAATCTCTCCTCTATCTATCCTGCATCCAAGCATCCCTGATAGACCCAAGATAAGCTTGCACAATAAGCTTTTACCACTGCCAGATTCCCCTACAATGCCTAAAAACTCTCCCTCATTAAGCCTAAAGTCTATCCCTTCTAATCTAAAGCCACTGCTAAATCCAGCCTCTAGCGCTCGCACTTCAAGCAAAAAGGGTTTTGGCTCTTGCATCACTTTCCTCTTTTCTCGCTAAGCATAAATCTTATCCCCTCGCCAATAAACACAAGTATAGATAGCAAAAATGCACTGGCTATAAATCCAACCAAAGCCAGATGCGGGGAAGAGAGATTATTTTTACCCTGCTCTAATAGCTCCCCTAAAGACGCACTCCCCACTTCCATACCAAACCCCAGAAAATCCAAGCTCATCAAAATGCCAATCCCCCCAACCATCACAAAAGGCGCATAAGTCACTGCAGAAACCATGGCATTTGGCAAAAGATGTGTAAAGATGATCCTAACTGTACTCACACCAAGGGTTTTGGCAATCTTGATATAATCTGCATTCCTATGTCTTAAAAACTCTGCCCTCACCACCCCAACAATACTCATCCATGAAAATGCCAGCACCAAGGCTAATATCCACCAAAAATTTGGCTCAATAAAACTTGAAATGATGATGAGCAAAAATAAAAGTGGTACACCACTCCAAACCTCTACAAAACGCTGACCCAAAAGATCAACCCTGCCACCATAATACCCCTGCAGTGCGCCAACACAAACACCAATAATCAAGCTAAAAAAGCATAACAACAACCCAAAATCAATAGAAACCCTATAGGCATAAATCAGTCTTGATAGCACATCTCTACCCATCTCATCAGTCCCTAGCCAATGTTTTAAATTAGGAGATGTAGGCGCTGGGGAATCTAAATTATAATCAATGCTATCATAACTATATCTCACCAAAGGATGAAGCACAAACGCATCTTTTAAAAGATTTTTTACATATTCATCGCTATAGCGAGCCTCTGTCTCAAAATCTCCGCCAAATACGATCTCAGGATACTCCACAAAAATAGGGAAATACCACTTTTTCTGATAATAAATAGCTATGGGTTTATCATTAGCAATAAATACAGCGAGGTTTGAAATAATAAACAGGACGATAAAGGCGATAAAAGAAAAATAAGCACGCCTATGGCTTTTAAATCTTAGAAAATAATAAGAGAGTAGACTTTGTGAATGCTTCATTGATCCACCCCACAAGATCCGCTAAGCGGATATGGGGTTAAAGCAAATTATGCAGGGATGACAGAAACTTTCTTTCTATCTTTTGTCTTTTGCTGGAATTTTACCACACCATCAATAAGAGCGAAAATCGTATGATCCTTGCCCATACCTACATTTTCACCAGGGTGTACTTTTGTACCACGCTGACGGATGATGATATTTCCTGCACGGACAAATTGAGAACCAAACTTCTTCACACCTAAGCGGCGACCAGCAGAATCGCGATTATTTTGGGTACTACCTTGACCTTTCTTGTGTGCCATACTTTACTCCTTAGGCTTCTATCTTGAGGATCCTAACGCGTGTAAAATCGCGTCTAAAACCTCTTTTAGTTTTACTATCTTTTCTTCTACGTTTTTTGAAAGTAATCACTTTCTTTCCACGACCTTCATTGATGACCTCTGCTTGGATCTTAGCACCACTGATAAAAGGGGTGCCAATCTTAGAATCCTTATCAGAAACCACCATCATTACCTCTTCAAAGGTAACCTTTGACTTTGGCTCAAGGCTCATTTTATCAAGTAGGATGATACTTCCTTCTTGGACCTTGTATTGCTTGCCTCCATTCTTAAAAATTGCATACATGGCTATTCCTTATTTTTCAATAATCGCAAAAAGCGAAGCTTTATTATAGCAAAGTTTGATAACTTAATCAATCTTTGCTATGCATTCAATCTCTACAAGAGAGTTTTTGGGCAAAGTTTTTACAGCAATGCAGCTTCTTGCTGGGCGATGAGTACCAAAAAATTCCTCATATACCCCATTAAATGCAGCAAAATCATTCATATCTGCTAAAAAAACTGTCGTTTTGATCACTGAACTAGGCTTAGCGCCTGCTGCATCAAAGACGGCTTTAAGGTTGCTTAATACCTGTTTAGTCTGAGCAGTAATATCCCCACCTACAAAGTTGCCATTCTTATCAAGCGGGATCTGTCCTGAAGTATAGAGCATACCATTATGCACGATAGCTTGAGAATATGGTCCGATAGCCGCTGGTGCTTCATTTGTAGCAATAATTTGCATGATTATCTCCTTAGATTTTGATATTGAAATTATAACAGATTCTAGCTAGCCCCTCACTTCTCCATGACCCTTGATGCAATATTTGTATGTACTTAGCACATCAATACCCATAGGACCCCTAGCATGGAGCTTTTGAGTAGAAATGCCAATCTCAGCCCCTAGCCCAAACTCCTCTCCATCGCTAAAACGCGTACTAGCATTGACATACACCACAGCAGAATCAACCTCTTTTAAAAACTGCTCTGCCCTAGCCATATCACTTGTCAAAATGGCTTCAGAGTGATGTGAACTATAAGTATTAATATGCTCTATCGCCTCTTTTATATCATCTAGTATAAAAATTCCCATTTTATAGTCTAGATACTCTTTTTCATAGTCTTCATGAGTGGCTAAGCCTATATTACTAATGCCTGCTCTCTCCAAAATACTCAAAGCTCTAGAATCTACTACCAACTCTACTTGCAAATCTAATAGCTCCCTAGCCATATCAGCTAGAAAATCATCTGCTATAGCGCTATGTATCAATAGCTTTTCAGCTGAATTACACACTGATGGGCGCGAGGTCTTAGCATTGATGATCACCCTTTTAGCCAAGCTAAAATCTACACTCCTATCCACAAAGATATGGCAATTCCCGCTCCCTGTCTCAATCACTGGGATGCTTGCATTCTCAATCACACTTTTAATAAGTCCTTCACCTCCACGTGGGATAAGCACATCAATAGTTTCTCGCTTTTTCATCAAGGCTAAAGTCGCCTCTCTTGAACAATCCTCAATAAAAACAATGCCTTTTGCTATCACCTCTAATCCATGTTCACAAAGAGCTTTTTTTATCGCAGAGATAATAGCCCTATTGCTGTTTAAAGCCTCCTTACCTCCCTTAAGTACGCAGGCATTCCCAGACTTGATACATAGTGCGATAGCATCACTTGTCACATTAGGACGCGCTTCATAAATAATACCCACCACCCCTAGTGGCACGCGCCTTTTCTCAAGCTCTAGACCAGATTCTAATCTCCTTGTCTCTAGCACTTCACCCACCTTATCTGGCAGGTCTTTCACCTTTAGCACCCCTTCACTCATCGCCAAAAGACGTTTAGAATCTAATCTCAACCGATCCTGCATAGCACTAGAGGCTTGCTTTGCCTCTTTTAGATCCAGCTTATTTGCCTCTAAAATCTCCTCATCCATCAAGGCCTTTGCGATGATTTCTAAAGCCTTTTTGCGCTCCTTTTCACTTAAGCCCAAAAGCCTCCTAGAAGCCTCTTTGATCCCTTGAAGCTCATTCATCTCTGAGTCCTGCGACAAACCAACTACCCACTTCCTTGCCCTCTAAAATCTCTAAAATCACTCTAGGATCCTCCCCATTGGCAATGACCATCTCACATCCATTTTTAATAGCAAATTTTGCTGCCTCAATCTTAGTATACATCCCACCTGTACCCACACTAGAGCCAGCACCCTGTGCATTTTTTATAATCTCTGGGGTTATTTGTTTGATTTCTTTTAAAAGCCTAGCTTCTTTAAACTCGCGTGGATTCTTATCATAATAGCCATCAATATCAGAAAGTAAAATTAATAAATCCGCATCAATCAAGCTTGCTACCACACTAGCTAGATTATCATTATCACCAAAACGAGGGATATTCTCAATCTCTTCGATACTCACACTATCATTTTCATTGACAATAGGCAAAATCTCTTGCCCTAAAAGCTCATTAAAAGTATTGATCACATTTTGCTTACGCTTTTCATTCTCTAGCACATCTTTAGTGAGCAAGATCTGTGCTACCTGCACACCACATAGTGAAAAAAGCTCAGCATACACGCTCATTAATGCCACCTGCCCCACAGCCGCACAAGCCTGCTTTTCTCTTGCTTCTTTTGGCTTATTTTCATAGCCCATCTTTCTAGCCCCTATCGCCACAGCCCCTGAAGTGACAAAGACTACTTCCTTGCCAGACCTCATAAGGCTTGATAGCGTCTCTGCCAAACGCCCGATAACAGCCACATTCAAAAATCCAGATTCTCCAATTAGCTGGGAGCTTCCCATTTTAATGACGATTTTTTGAGCCTGCGCTAATTTCTTGCGCATCTAGTATCCTTTTAGTTGGTATTAAACATATACTTTACACCAACATTTGCATTAAGAAAATATCTATCCCAGCTAAATTTCGCCCCTATACCAAATGTGATGCTTAAATCCTGTCTAATACCTATCTCACCTCCACCCATCACGGTTAGATAAGTGCGGTAGTTATTATCCACATTATAGGTGATTTTATTAAGCGCGCTTTGTGCAAAGTAGATTTGCCCACTAGAGTTATATACAAAAATATCTTGCTGGATACCGGGCATCACATAGAAAAATTTCTTCTCACCTGTATATTTCCTAAACTCGACAAAAGCACCTAGATTTAGCTGTGTAGCATGCTGGCCTTCTTTGATGATGGCAGTCTCTCCACTTCCATTTGCCTGCGTATTATACTGATAGAGCATATTAAGATCCACTAATGGCTTGATATAAAAGCCCTCAACTGGGTTGATTGGCAATATATAGCCATAGCGCGCAGCCACATTAGTAGTAAAATTATTAAAATCTACCTTTTGATTGATAAGATTATCCCCTTTGATATGTAAACCATTAAAACCAAAAGTCTCACTTAAAACCACATCCACCTCATGCGCATCTGCATACACACGCAAGTAGCCCCCTAGCTCAAGATTATTAGAGTTTTTAGAGCTTTTAGCATTCAGGTCACCATGATAGGAGTTAAGCGCACTATGGGCATAGGCATAGGTCGCATACCCACCTAAAAGCACACGACTAAATACCTTATCATACCCCACAGAGAATCCTCCAAGCGCGCTATACCCACCAGAGTAGAATCCACCCACACCGCCAATAATCTGCCCCCATACATTATGATCATAATCAAATCTATCTGTATAGTTAAAATACTCTCCACTAGCATCTGCAAATCTCTTACCCTTTAAAGAAGCTATCGCACTAGCAAAGCTATCATTATATGGGTTGGAGCGCTGGGCTAGACGTATATTTGTACTCAAAGCAGAGCTAAAATGCACCCTATTAGTGAGCTCTAGGCCAGCAGCAGCGCTATCAGATACCATAGAAAAGACATGATCAATGCTATCAATATCACTAGCCACGCTATTTGCCTCGCCTAGCTCCCCTGTATACTGTAGCTTTTGTAAGCGTAAAAGCACACTAGAGCTAGCTGCGCCATTTGTATCCACCACACCCTGCAAGATAGCCATCGCATTGGTATTGACATGCTCGATTTTATCTATACCGCTAGCAGAGTTTTTTACCACCATATTGCTCGTGCCATCTAGCTGGTCTGCGCGCTCTTTTATAGATTCAAATACAGCTGCGATGCCATCTTCTTTCAAAGTCTGACTTTTGACCGCACTAAAGCCGATGACCGCACACCCACTTAGATCACCTAAGATATTGCAGTTTCCATTTCCTTCTTTATATATCTTATTAAAGGTGACAAAATCAGCATAAGGATTCTTACTTGCATCTTTTGATACATTATTATTAGGCCAGTTTGTAGTGCCAGAGATGCTATCTATAGGAGTGCTTGTATCTACCACGACTACTCCTTCACCTTTTCCACTACCGCCATTGCCCCCGATAGTGATCTCTCCATTACTCACAGATGAGCTAGAGCCATTTTCATTTTTTGTATCTGAAGCATTAAGGCAGAATTTCGGATCATTTTTACAAAGCGTAGTATCATTTTTGCCATATTCTTGAGAATCTGTAGCAGGTTTATCTGTGCCATTTGTAGTTTTTGCACCTTGACCAAAATACAGCTTCATTGTAAAATCATCTGCAGTGATCTTTATGCTACTACTGCCATTATTCTTTTCAATACTACCAGCCACCATAAAGTTATACTCTTTATCCAGCAAGATGGTATTCTTCCCACTTAGATTAGAGAGATCAATCACAAAGCTAGGTTTATTTGTGCTAGTAGTAGTCACTGCTGTAGAGCTAGAATCTGTACTATTCTCAAATCTGATCACCCCAGCCTCTATGCCCTTATCTGTGCTTCTTAACACATATAGTCCGCGTGTATTACTCTTATAGTCATCATCCCCGACATACATGCGAAACTCACCTCCAGCACTAGAGCTAGCAGAGCTAGGGATCTTCCAGGTAAAGTCAGCCTCACTACTAGATGCTTTTGCATCACTAGGCTTGACTTGAGAGATGGCAAGCAGTCTTGTATCTCCCATCAAGGCTAGATTCCCACCATTTAGGGTGAGGTATTTATCTTGGCTTGCACCCGTGCTTTTAGAGTTAGCATCACTGCCTATACCCGTATAAATGTAGCTTGCCCCACCGCCATAAGCGCTCAAAGTCCCGCCATTTATAGTCAGCGAATGATAAATAATCTCTGTTTTATCCTTATTATCATTAGTGCTATCTTGGTATTTATAAGAATCTAGCACGCTGATGCTACCACCACTTAGGCGCAGCTCACCGCCACCAGAGCCATTATTCTTATTATCCCATTTGATATTAGTGGCCTTTAGTCTATCTGCATCATTACTGCTAGCACTTTTTGTGAGGCTAGGTGCGGCTACTATGCCATCTGTTGCATCTCTCCAGTATCCGCCATTATAGCAGTAGTCTGTGCCCACACATGCAAGGTTTAGCATAGCATCCTTAGCCACAGTGGTTAGACCCAGGTTTTGCACACCGCTCGCACGGATAGTCGTCGTGCCAGATGCAGCGACAAACTCTGCTCTTTTTTCATGGTTTTGTGCCCAGACAGATCCTTCAGATAAATAGCCCCTATTAGAATCTTTTTTGATCCCACTATCATCCATATCATCAGAGACCTTAGCTTTGAGTGCTTCTGTGATGATGAGATTCTTAGCATTAGAAGTATTTTGACCATTTTGCTTAGTATTCGCCTCTGCCTTGTTGTTATACCAGTCTTTATCAAACTTTATGCGCGTATCGATCACCCCGCCACTTGAGCTTACCACACCCGCATTGACAAAGCCTATGGCATTGGTATTTGAGATCGTAGTGCTTGAGCCAGCAGAAACATTCATAGTAGAGGCAGCTGTTGTGCCATCTTGAGCCTTAGTGATCTGGCTAAGATCTAGGATCCCTCCGCTTGAGATATTGAGATCTCCAAAGTTATAGGCGACATTTGCTTTGATCTGTGAGCGCCCACCTGTGATATTGAGACTTCCTGCATCTTTTAGGGTCTCTGTTTTTAGTGTGGCATTTTTAGGGATAGAGTTAGTATCATTGATATTCCCGCATTCCCCACTCTCCCCTATCACACAAGTAGTCTTAGTCTCTGCATACTCTGTGAGGACTATCTTTTTAGATGAAGCATCTAGTGTGGTGTAGTCTGTGCTATTTTTAGTCGCATTGGCCTTTAGCGTGATACTCCCATGGTTAAAAAAATCTAGTCCATCACTAAGAATACCACTTTTCCCTCCTGGCTTAATAGGCTCTAGCGTGATAGTGCGATTCTCAGTAACCCCTTGTGTCAAATCTAGCTTTGCCCCACTCTGCACAGTGATGGAGACATGATTACCTATATCCAGATCTTTGATTTGATGGGTGCTATCTCCAAAGACAAGAGATGTGTACTTATCATTACCAGAATCTGCCCCTATGATAATACTCATAGCAGCATCCTTAGTCCCGCTAAGAAGCAGGGTAGCTGCATGATCTGGGAGGGAAGGTGTGCTATTATCTGTAATGCCGATAGTTAGCTTAGCGCCAAAAAGCTCACTCTCATCTCCATCACTAGGCTTAGTACCTGCTATGGTAATACTTTGTGAAGCGATCTCAAAAGGCTTGAAGACACTCCCAGGAGTATTGCTATCATAGTAGATTGAGGATTGATTATTTATACCACTATTACTAGAGAGCTTGCTCTTTTCTTGGCTTTGAGCTAGGATATTGATCGATCCTACCTTCGCAGAGCTAGAATCACTGATAACAAGAGCTGCATCCTTAAAGCTAAGCGTGGAGTTGATGAGATTGATCTTGCCTTCATTTTGCAAATCCACTCCATTAAAGCTGATCGTATTTTTCTCTTCATTCATAGTGCCTAAGGTTGTATTAGCCTTAGTATTGGTGATATTGATGCTACCTTGATTGAGCACGCTTTGATTCTGCGCGAGTGTAGAGTCTTTGGTCACACCTACTTCAAAGGATACTGAGCTTTTATTAGTCCCTGTGGTAGAAGTGAGATTAAGTGTGGAATCACTAGTGATATTATAAAGCGCTCCATCATACTCGCTGCGGAAAGTGATGGAAGCATCCTTTTTCCCACTGCCCTTTGTATCTGCCTGGTCGATGGCATTAGCATCTACAGAGATAGTCCCTTTTAGATACACTGTAGCAAAACCACCGGTGATATTTTTTGTCGGACTAAGTGAGGTATCACTAGATAGAGGACCTACAAAGAGATTAGACCCAGAGTAGATATTAGCCCCATTGAGCGTGAAGCTAGTAAAGGGTGTAGGACCATTAAGGATAGCAAAGTAAGTCTCTTCCTGACCCTTAGTAGTAAGGTCATCCCCTACAGAGACGTAGTTAAAATTTTCTAAAAGTAGGTTATCATTATTACCTGGGGCTTTAAAAATCGCTGTGGCTACATCTGTATTACTAGGTTTTTTAAGCGAGAGGGTATTCCCTGTGGAATCTGACCAGAAGTATTCTTTATTTATAGTAAGTTCACTACCACTTGGCGGTCCTGGAGGAGAGCTCGCGCTCTGACCTGACCCATCTTTGGTATAGGAGTACTTAAACTGGACAGGATAGCCCTCAGGAGTACTCTCACCATCTTTTTTAAGCGTGAGTTTGATATCTGCTGCGCCTAACACTCCTAGAGTAGCACATAGCGCTAGAGATAGATGAGTTTTAAAGATATTTACTCCCAAGAGGACTCCTTTTTATGCATTTACTAGCCGTGATTTAATCTGCTTTTAGGTTAGACGATTTTTATTATATAATTTTTGCATTTATAAATTGTCAATTAGAGTAAATAAACTTAGGAGCCTAAATAATGAAAAGCTTTAGCTTATGGTGTGATTTTATAGAGAGAGGATTTTTGGAAAATGAGTTTGAAAAACATATCAAATCAGGACATTTCAATGGAGCGACAAGCAATCCAGCCATCTTTGCTAATGCTTTGAAAAGTGATGCTTATACTAAGGATATCCTAAGTCTTAAAGCCAGTAAAATGCAGGCCAAAGAGATCTATGAGAATCTAGCCTGTGCAGATATCAAAAAAGCTGCCAATCTACTAAAAAGTGAATACAAAAATGGCAATGGATATATAAGCCTTGAGATCGATCCTTTTTTGGCTCAAGATGTGGGGGCTAGTATTGATGAGGGCAGACGCCTATATAAAATGATCAATATGCCAAATGTCATGATAAAAGTGCCTGCTAGCAAAGAGGGCTATGAGATCATGAGCGAGCTTAGTAAGGATGATATTTCAGTCAATGCTACTTTGATCTTTTCTAAAGAACAGGCAATAGAATGTGCCAAAGCCTTCCAAACCGGTAGAAAGGGCAAGGAGGGCAAGGAGTGGCATGGGGTGATTAGCGTCTTTGTCTCTAGGTTTGATAGAGCAGTAGATGCAAACCTCAGCGACCTTAAAGCTAAGCTTGGTATTGCCAATGCACTTTTATGCTATGAGGCTATCGAGGCTTTGGGCGTAGATGAGATACGCACACTCTTTGCCTCCAGTGGGGTGAAAGCAGGAAGCATAGGATCTGATGGCAAGCCACTTGAAGCTGACTACTATGTAAAAGCACTCAAACTCCCACATAGCATCAACACAGCACCACTAGAAACCATACAAGCCCACCTCCTTAACAAAGAAGATTCCGCGCTTATAGAGCCAAATGCAGTATTATTTAGCGATGCTAAAAAGACTATAGAAGAAATCAGCTCTCATGGCATAGATCTTGATGCACTTAGCTTAAGGTTGATGGATGAAGGGATGGAGGCTTTTAAAAAGAGTTTTGAAGAGATGCTAAGGGCGCTTTAGCCAGCACTCTTCTTGGCTTTATCCTCCAGATACCGCATAAGTGATACCGTGATTTTTTATACATGATCCTATAAGCTAAATCCATACTTTTATCTATCTTAAGATCTAGCCTCTGCAAGTCTACTATCTTTCTCAAAAGCTGGCAAATAGGGCTTTATATTTAAAAGTCTTAGGGTTGTTTTTAGTATAATCTTATTGAGGTTGCTTCCTGAGAGGCGGCAGCCTCGCAGAGTAGCCATCCTTAAAGAAAGGAGGCTATTATGAAAAACAAGATAAGACTAAAAGTCTTGTAGTAATAATAGTCTTTTTATTATTTACTTGTCAAGCCTATTAATACAATAGTAATAATAATATTTTTATTATTAACAAGTCAAGTCTATTAATATAAAAGCCTACCCCTTAGGGTAGGTTTGTCTTATCTAGCCTCTCTTTCTATCCCCACAAGTTTTCTACATATTCCTTGCCACTTTGGGGCATCAAGTGCGCATAGCGCATCGTCATTTTTATATCTTTGTGATTTAGCAGTTTTTGTATGATTTGGATAGGCACCCCTTTTATGGCCAGGTGGCTTGCAAATGTGTGGCGTAGGGTGTGGATTACTACTTTTTGTTTTCTATCACTCACCCCCTCATTAAATAGTCGATTTAAAATAGGTCTAAGCCCTTCTTCTATCAGACGCCTACCCTTTATCACCACTCTATCATCATCACCTATATCTTCTAGCCTTTTTTTGATCAAAGCTCTAGTTTCTTTATCCAAAAAACCTATATATTTACTACTGTTTTTAAAATCATTGATGATCACTTCACCCTTATCTAGGTTTATATCTTTTTTTAAAATGCTCATTATCCCCATTAGCCTAGCCCCTGTGCTTAGAGCCAGTGCGACAAATATTTTTAAGGCCTCATCGTTTTTTATATTTTCCTTCAAAAACCCTATCTCATCAAGGCTTAAAAACCTCTCTCTATTATTGGTCTTAAACCTCTTAACCTCATCAATGGCCTTATTCTCTATCCCGTACTCCTTTTTTGCAAAGCCAAAAACCCCTTTAGCAAAGTCTAGTATTAAGTTTATTGTTTTAGGTGCCTTTGTTTTGGCCAGATCTATAACCATCTCATTAAGCTCTTTAAGTGTGATTGTCTTGATCTCTTTTTTACCCAAGTAAAATACAAGATAGTTAGTGTTTGTTCGATACCCCAAAAAGCTTTTCTTCTTAACATGAAGCTTTTGCAACTCCAAAAACCCCCTGGCCACTTCCTCAAAAAATACTTTTTGGGTATTTTTATTTGCAGTCTGGTTTTGTAGCTCACCCCTTTTTAGAAAAGCCCTTTTTTCATTCCACCCCTCCGCCTTTGTCCCCACTTTTATTTCCCTCTCACCCCCTCCTTATCGGTATACCTCACATAGTACGCGATATCTCCATTATTAAGCTCTTTGGAGCGTACCCCCTCGTATTTTTTAGAAGTAGTATTTTTAGCCATTTTTCCCTCTTTTCTCTTGTCTGTCCCCTCTCACACGACCAAGACTTATTTTTTAAGTCCCCTTTTTTGGGGTATTTTTTAGCTTTTTTCTGTCCCCAATCTGTCCCCAGTAAAGTATGCTTTTTTATGTTTTTTAGGTTTGATTTGGGTTTGTTTAGTGATAAAAAATGCATTTTTAGTATAGCATAAAGGCCTTTAGAAGGTCCCATTTTGTGTAGTTTTAGTAGTGTTTATGTTATTTTAGGTTTGTTCTGTGATTTTTGTGAGAAAAGTAATGGCGGAGAGAGAGGGATTCGAACCCTCGAAGGCTTGCACCTTACACGCGTTCCAGGCGTGCTCCTTCAACCACTCGGACATCTCCCCATCACAAAAAGAGTTTAATTATAGCAAAATTAAAAGCCAGCTAAGACTCTTTTAAAGATCACTCCATCAATGCCTAGTCTAGCTATCTTTTCAATCTGGCTAACCTCATCAATCAAAACTAAAATCTTGGTATCTAGCAAATATTCATTTGCCACTCTCTGATACTCTATCTCATCGCCCTCTATCATCACATATTTTGCCCCTAATGCCCCATATAGCATCAAGTCTGTGAGATTATCTATCTTTAGGGCATACTCCACTTCATTATCCTGGCAAAATCGCGCTATCTCTAGCCCCTTATCCCCTAGATTCTCAAACCATACTAGATTGGCAGTAGATTCTATATCTTTGATATCAAAGACCTGGCTAAACTCCTCACATCTAATCATCTCATGCCCAATGATAATCATCTATGCCCCCTCTTTAGCAGAATCTAAACATTCCTTAGAGCAATAATACTCGCCCCTAAACTTCAAAGCTTCAGTACTTGGCACATACACTCCACATGCAGCACACTCTACCATCAGACTAGTATCCTTACTCCCGCCATCCTTCTCCTTTGGACGGAAGAAATACCACAACACACCTATTATCAAAACAAGCAAAACCAAATACTTCATCTTCACTCCTCTAGCTGATGATAAAAATAGATTCTCTGATCAAGTCGCCTAAACTTGCTTACATCACAATCAATCTCATTTCCCAACTCACTGCCCTTATAGAACAAAAAAGCACCTGTATTTTTAAGCAAATGCCTAGTCTTATCCATCAGATCACGTGTATTCATCAATGCACGCGAAGTGATTATATCTGCTCTATCCTCATAGCCAAGCTCTACTTCCTCCATACGCCTAGGGATGATCTCTATATTTTTAAGCCCAAGCTGTGCGCATACCATTTGCAAAAATGCACATCGCTTCTTGCGAGGCTCAATAAGGATAAAATGCGCATCCTTGCATTTGATAGCTAAAGGGATAGCCGGGAAACCAGCTCCAGACCCGACATCTATGCAACGATGAAATGATGGCAAAAAATCAAGTGGATACACACTCTCTTTGATATAAGATTCTATCAAAGCAGAATCTAAATTGCCACCTAGATTATGGGTTTTATTCCATTTTAATAAAAGCTGCTCATATGACCCAAAAGCCTCTTTGATATCCATCATAAAATAAGCATCCCATCACCATAAGAGTAAAAGCGATATTGCTGCTTGATAGCTTCCCTATAGATCCTTTTGCACTCATTAAGCCCTACCATTGAGCTTACTAGCATCAAAAGGCTTGATTTAGGTAGATGGAAGTTTGTAAGCAAATAATCTGTCTTAACAGGCCTATTCCCTAGATGCAAGAATATATCACACTCCCCACTATAAGCACTCTCCTCATCTCTCCTAGCCAAAAACTCCACACTCCTCATCGCTGTAGTGCCTATGCAAAGTATTTTTCTTGCCTGCATGATCTCTTTTATAGTCTGCTTATTTGCCCGCAAGATCTCTGAATGTATTTGATGCAATCTAATATCCTCACTCTCTACATTCATAAAAGTCCCTGCGCCCACATGCAAGGTCAAAAACACACTCTGATAATCACTCCTCACTCTAGCCATCATAGAATCTGAAAAATGCAAACTAGCTGTCGGGGCTGCCACTGCACCATAGTGCCTAGCAAATACGCTTTGATAATCGCTCTCATCACTCTCTTTGCTATCACGTTTGATATAAGGTGGCAAGGGAGTATGCCCTAAACCCTCTAGCATCTCATAGACTTGATAGCTATCTAGCCTCTGTCTATTTTTGAAAAACTCTACAACCCTAAAGCCCTGATCAAGCACTTCTAATACACTTGCACAAAACCCATCATCCAAAAGAATCTCATCCCCTTTTTTCACCCTACCCTTAATCTGGACCAAAAAACTATTTGCCCCCCTTTGTCTATGGATAAAAACCTCGATCTTCCCGCCACTTTGCTTATGGCCAAACAACCTAGCCTTAAGCACCTTGGTATCATTAAATACAAGCAGAGAATCTTTAGGGATAAAGTCAAAAAGATGGGCAAAATCACTATGTGTGATTTTGCCACTAGAGCGCTCATATACCAAAAGCCTGGCACTCTCTTTTGGGTTAGCTGGATAAGCAGCTATAAGCTCACTTGGCAAATCATAGTCATAACTTTGTAATAAAAACTCTTCCATCAGCAATTTTCTTAAACTATTCTTGCTCTTCTTGCTCTTTTGGGGCTGGATTTACGCATTTAACAATCAAAATAGAAAAACCATACAAAACCAAAAGTGGCAAAGCCATAAAAATCTGAGATAAAACATCTGGAGGAGTGATGATAGCAGCGACGATAAAAATAATAACCACTGCGTATTTAAAATTACGCTTTAGGGTATCATCAGTAATCAAATCAATCTTAGCCAAAAAATAAGCCAACACAGGCAACTCAAAAGCAATACCAAAGCCCAGAATAAAGCGCGTAAAAAAGGTAAGATAATTTGCTGCTGTGATATTTGCCATAAACTCTTCATTACCAAACATCAAGATATATTTAATCGCATAAGGAAAGGCGATAAAATAAGAAAAAGCCACCCCTATAAAAAACATCGTACTACCAAAAAAGACAAATGGCAGGACGACCTTTTTCTCATGCTTATAAAGCCCAGGGGCGATAAACTCCCATGCCTGCCAAAAGATCACAGGGATACAAATCCCAAGCGCGACAAAAAAGCTAGTCTTCATCGCCACAATAATCCCTTCAGCTGGCGAAGTCTGTATCAACATACCTTGTACATTCCCACTAAAAGCAATCTCTATGGGATGCTTAATATACTCAAAAATCTCCCTCCAAAAGCTAAAACAAACCACAAAAACAACTAGCAGGGTAGAAACAGAGATGATAAGGCGCTTGCGCAAATCCTGAATATGGGGCTTTAAATCTTCAAACATTGATCATCCTTCTATTCTTTTGGGGCTTTTTTATTTTGGGTTTTTTTAGCAGTGGTTTTTCTTGGTTTTTTATCCTTGCTTGAAGTGGTAGTAGTCTTCTTTTTCCCTTCTTTAAAGCCTACGCTCTTAACCTTTGGCTTAGGGTCATCTAAGGGGCTTTGTGTGGTTTTAGATTCTAGCATTTTTGGCTCATTAAACTCTTCAAACATCTTATTGACATCACCGCCCACATCTTTTAGATTAAACTCCTTAACATGCTTATTTACCCCTTCTTCAAACTGGGCTTTATACTCTAGGGCTTCTTTTTTTAGCTCGCTTAGCTGCAATTCTTTATCAAAGCCTTCTTTAGCTTCATTGATGCTTCTTTTGATCATCTTAAAAAACTTCATCACATCAATAATAAGCTGGGGTAGCTTATCTGGGCCTAAGAAAATAATAGCCACGATTAAAATCACTAAAATCTCAAAAATATTAAATCCAAACATGTAGCTCCTTTCCCTCCCAAAACCACGCAATTATAATAAAATTTATACATAATTTTATAAATCATTATCTTTAAAAGAGCAAGATTATAAAAAAGGTTTTAAGGAAAGATGATGAAACAAATACATTGTGATCAAATCACTCAAAGCATTAAAGAACTCTGCATACAAGCCTGCTGCATTCAAACTCCTGATATTAGAAAAGCTTTTTTTGAAGCTAAAGAAAAAGAAAGCTCCCCGCTTGGTCAAAGCATACTAGACACATTGATAAAAAATGGTCAAATCGCTCAAAAAAATATGATGCCCATTTGTCAAGATACTGGAATGAGTGTCGTTTTTGCCAAAGTGGGACAGGATGTACATATTATAGGTGGGGATTTTGAAGCAGCTATCCAAAAAGGTATCGCTCTTGGCTATCAAGATGGTTATCTAAGAAAATCAGTAGTCAATGAGCCTATTTTTGAGCGCAAAAACACAATGGATAATACACCTGCTGTGATCCATACACAAATAGTCCCTGGAGATTCCCTAGAGCTTACTGTAGCGGCCAAAGGTTTTGGCAGTGAAAATAAAAGCCTTTTAAAAATGCTAGTGCCAGCAGATGGACTAGATGGGGTAAAAAAGCTATTCTTAGAAGCAGTAAAACTTGCTGGTCCCAATGCTTGCCCACCTATGGTGCTAGGGGTGGGCATAGGAGGGACAATGGAAAAGGCTGCGCTTTTAGCAAAGTTTGCTGCCATTAGGCCTGTAGATTCCAAAAACCCTCATCCAAAATATGCCGCACTAGAAGAAGAACTCCTAGATCTGGCTAACAAAACTGGTGTGGGGCCTCAAGGACTAGGCGGGAAAACCACTGCCTTTGCAGTCAATATCGAATGGTATCCCACACATATTGCTGGACTTCCTGTAGCTATCAATGTCAACTGCCATGCCGCACGCCACGCACACACCAAACTTTAAGGAGGGAATATGCAAGCTATTAAGATTACCGCGCCATTTGATAAAGAAGTAGTAAAAACGCTAAAAGCCGGAGATAATGTGCTTATTACAGGAAGCATACTATGTGCGCGCGATGCTGCTCATAAAGTAATGACTGAAGCACTAGCGCGCAATGAAAAACTCCCTTTTGATCTTTCAAACCAGACTATCTACTATCTAGGTCCAAGTCCTGCTAAACCCGGCCATGCCATAGGCTCTGCTGGACCTACCACAAGTGGTAGGATGGACAAATACACACCCACTATCATAGAGCAAGGCATAAGCGCGATGATAGGCAAGGGCTATAGAAATGCTGAAGTGATTGAAGCGATGAAAAAGCATTGTGTAGTCTATATGGTAGCTGTAGGGGGTGCTGCTGCACTGATCTCTGAAAGCATCAAAAAATACGAGGTATTAGCCTATAGCGAGCTTGGGCCAGAAGCAGTAGCAAAGCTTGAAGTGGTAGATTTCCCTGCGATTGTGGCCATTGATTGCTATGGAAATAACTTTTATGAAATGGGGCAAAAGCCCTTTAATCTACTTGATAAAGAGGAAGCATGATTATAAAAGCTCTAACACCACTATTATTCTCATCCCTTATGCTGGCCAATATGCCAGAATGGGTCGATCCTGAAGTAAAACAAATCAATGAAGAAGTCATCGCCCTACGCCACTACTTCCACCAAAACCCAGAGCTTGGGAATCAAGAAAAAAATACCCAAGCAAAAATTATTAAAATCTTGAAAGATTCTGGGATTGAGGTCCAGACAAACTGGAAAAATGCTCCTAGCGCTGTTATTGGCATCCTCAATCCTCAAAAAAACAATACCATCGCTCTACGCGCTGATATGGATGCCCTGCCTATCAAAGAAAATACCAATCTAGCCTATGCAAGCAAAAAAGAAGGTCTATATCATGGTCAAAAAACCTTTGTATCCCATATGTGTGGGCATGATGCGCATATGGCGATGCTTCTAGGCGCTGCAAAGATCATGGCAAAGCATAAAGATAAGATCAATCATCGTGTTATTTTTATCTTTCAGCCTGCAGAAGAGGGAGATTCCCTACATGATCCTTTCAACGCTCAAGATGTACCTAGCTCTGGAGCTAAGGCACTTGTAGAAGATGGTCTTATAGAAAAATATCAAATAAAACATGTCTTTGGAATCCATGTCATGGCTAATCTAAAGGCTGGGGAGATTTTAATAAGAGAGGGCATCACACTCAATAGTGCTGATGGCTTTAAAGCAGAGATCATCGGTAAGCAATCACACGGTGCTATGCCACAAAATGGTGTTGATGCGATACTCATAGCAGCCAATGCCATCACCTCTATGCAGCAAATCGTCTCTAGAAATATTGATCTTACAAAGGGGATGGGGGTGATCACTGTGGGCAAACTCACAGCAGGAGAGGCTCCTAATGTTATGTCAGGATATGCAGAGTTCTTAGGCACTATCAGGTCTAATAACCCCGATATTAGAGAGACACTTTTAAAAAGAATTCCTGAAGTGATCAATCACACAGCAAGTGCTGCTGGCGGGGCAGCCAAAGTAAAAATCATACGCTTCTATCCTGTCACCTATAATGATCCAAAGCTTGCTAACTGGGCGGTAAAAAGCCTCAAATCATGGAATCTAAATGCCAGTATTTCTGATTGGAATCCAGGTGCTAGTGAAGATTTTTCATTCTATGCACAAAAAGTGCCATCTGTATTTATGTTCCTTGGCATTGATCACCCCGATCAAAAAGATATAGCCAACAACCATTCTGATAAATTCATCATCGATGATAGCGCTCTATCTACAGGGGTGAAAATGCATCTAAATATGATTCTAAGTCAATAGACTTAGAATACCGGTATGACTACGCCTTTATATTTATTTTTTATAAAGTCCCTATTCTCATCACTCTGCAAGGCCTTGATCAATGCTTTTAATTTAGGCTCATTCTCGCTTCCCTTTCTTACTGCTACTACATTTGCATAAGGGGAGTTGGCGCCCTCTTGAGCGATAGGATTTTTTAGATTGTTTTGCAAAGCATAATTTCCATTAATAATACCTGCGGCGATGTTTTTCTCTGTATAGTTTTTAGGCAAGATAGCCGCTTCTAGTGGCAAAAACTTGATCTTTTTAGGATTTTGGATGATATCTTGCACACCAGATAGTAGATTTTTAGGATCTTTAAGCTTGATCACTCCTAAATTATCCAATAAGATCAATGCGCGGGCTAAGTTGCTAGGATCATTTGGCAAAGTGATCGTATCGCCAGTTTTTAGCTCCCCAATATTCTTGATCTTATTAGAATAAATGCTAAGTGGCTCAAAATTAACTTTTCCTAATGAAACTAAGTTTAGATTCTTATCCTTATTAAACTTTTCTAAATAAGGCAAATGCTGGAAAAAATTTGCATCAATAGATCCATCTGATAGCGCTAAATTAGGCGTCACATAATCACTAAAAGGCACAATTATTAAATCATATCCTTGAGATTTTAAAAGAGGTTTAATGTTTTCTAAAATCTCGGCATGAGGTTGTGGTGTGGCGCCCACTTTGATCACCTTGCTTTTATCCGTGCTATTTGAGCACCCTATAAATAAACCTAAAATCCCTACAAGCAAAATACCAAAAAACTTTTTCATAAAATTACTCCTTATCTATATCTGCGCAATCTCTTGCACGCAAAATCACCTACCATCTGAATACCCTGCACCATAATGATGATAATCACCACAGTGTAAAATAAAACATCAGGTTGACTAGACTGGAAGCCTATCCGGATGGCTAGATCCCCAAGCCCACCAGCACCCACAGCCCCTGCCATCGCTGAATATCCAATAATAGAAATCACCGCATTGATAAAAGCTTGCAATAGCGAGGGCAGGGTCTCAGTGACTATCATCTTTATAATCTCTAAATAACTAGCCCCCATGGCCAAAGATGCCTCTATCAATCCTTTATCAATCTCTGAAAGTGCCCCTTCAAAAAGTCTGGCTACAAATGGAGTAGCAGCGATAGATAATGAAATGATGGCTGCCCCTACGCCTATACTAGTACCGATAAGTAAACGCGATAGGGGCAATAAAAGCACGATTAAAATAATAAAAGGAAAAGAGCGCGTAATATTAACCATCATTCCTAAAATCTGATTTAGCCTAGGCATCTGCAAAATCCCCCCCTTACTAGTGACAAAAAGAAAGATCCCTAGTGGCAAACCAAAAACTAAAGCAAAAAAGGATGAAAAAAATGTCATTATCAAAGTATCAATAGTACTTTCTAATAAAAGATTGATCATTGCATTCATTTTTCATCCTTTTGTGTTGGGTTTAAAAAGCTCTTCACCTCTACATTATGAGATCTGATCCACTCTAGCGCCTTTTGATCACCCCTAATCTCTATGATCATACGCCCCAAGCTTTTTTTAGAAAGATTATTAAAATCTGCAAATAAAATATTCACATCAATATCAAACTTCTTGATCGCTTGACTGATAATAGGCTCATTTTGATTCCCATCTAAAAAGGTAAGCTCATAAGTATGAGCGCTATCTGTGATATGAGGGAGTATCTCTTTGCAGTCATATTCTGGCAAGTGGGCTATTAGCTCTTTTGTCACCTTACTTTTTGGGTTTAAAAAGATATTTTGCACAAGCCCTTTTTCAACAACCTTGCCTCTATCCATAACGCATATTTTATTGCAAATACTCTTTACAACTTCAATCTGGTGGGTAATCATCACAATAGTGATTTTCAAACGCTTTTGTATCGACCTTAAAAGCTCTAGAATCGATGCTGTACTCTGTGTATCTAGTGCGCTTGTAGCCTCATCACAAAGCAAGATTTTAGGATGATTAGCCAATGCCCTAGCAATAGCCACCCTCTGCTTTTGCCCCCCGCTAAGCTGACTGGGATAAAAGCTAGCCTTATCACTTAGCCCCACAAGCTCCAAAAGCTCTTGCACGCGCGGCCTTATCTTATCCTTATCCCATTTAGCGATCTTTAGTGCATAGGCGATATTTTCAAATACATTCTTAGAAGATAGGAGGTTAAAATGCTGAAAGATCATGCCAATTTTTTGCCGACGCTCTTGCAGCTCCTTTTTTGATAGTGCTAGCATATCCTCTCCATCTACTATCACAGACCCTCCACTTGGCTCTTCAAGACGGTTGATAAGTCGCACTAATGTACTCTTCCCCGCTCCAGAATAACCAATGATCCCAAAAATATCACCCTTAGCAATCTTAAGACTCACATCTTCAAGTGCACAAAACCCATTGGGATAAATCTTTTGAATATTTTCAAGCACAATCACAATTTTTCCTTACATTTTAGATGGCAGAATTCTAGCCTTAAAAAGTAAACACAATATGTGTTTTTAAATTATCATAGAATCTAAAATATCTTCAAACAGGCTAAATAGCAAAAAAAGTATTAATCATCACAATCAGTCTTTTAAAAATCAAAGCCAGAAAAGATAGGCAAAGATAAGGATGTGGGGGTAAAATGGGGGCAGGCGCAAAACAGGGAAACAGGGAAACAGGGAAACAGGGAAACAGGGAAACAGGGAAACAGGGAAACAGGGAAACAGGGAAACAGGGAAACAGGGAAGATAGTTAAAAATCCAATGGTTCTAAAATATTAAAAAAAAGGGGGGGGGGAAGAAATACTAAAAACTAGTATTTCTTTTTATTGGCATCTTGCAAGATCTCCTGGGCAATAGAGCTTACCTGATTAGAAATATCTGAAGAATCACTTGCTACACCTAGATTCTCCTGTGTGATCTTTTCTAGATTCTTAATAGCTGTGCTAATCTGTGAAATGCTATGTGTCTGATCTTTGATTCTGCTTCCTACTTCATTGATGCTGCCAATAAGCACGCTTGTATTTACCTCTATCTCTACAAGTGAGTTTTGAGTGCGCTCTGCTAGCTTCCTCACCTCATCAGCCACCACAGCAAAGCCCCTGCCATGCTCACCAGCTCTAGCTGCTTCTATCGCTGCATTTAAGGCTAGCAAGTTTGTCTGATCAGCAATATCTCTAATGATTTTTATAATCTCTTTTATATCCTCAGACTGCCCTATAACCTCTGTAGTCTTGGCATTGACCTCATCCATGGTTTGGTTGATCTGCTCTACAGACTTTGTCGTCTCTAATAATGTCTCTGCCTGGATCTTTGATGCAGAGTTAAGTTTAGCTATCACCACACCAAGTTCGCCAGATACCCTATTTAGCATCTTAGCAAAGTCATCAGAAGTCTTTAGCATCGCGCACATCTCCCCACCAAGTGCGTTAGCAGCAAACTCAACATCCCCCTGTGGAGCCTCTATCCTTGAGGTAAAATCAAGCCCCTTATAAGCATTAAATACCCTACTGATCTCATTTAGATTCTTACCGATCTTTTTATGCAATATCTCTAGTGTATGATTTAGGACATTTTTTAGCTCTATAAGTTGTGGATTAGCAGGATCTGCCTCGATCCTCACGCTCAAGTCCCCAGATTCTATAGCTCTGGCTGTCTGTATACTCTGATCAACCGCACTTCTATCTAGCGTGATCTTTTTCTTCACTTCATTGATGTTTTGGTTTAAAATCTTAGCCATCATCCCAAACTCATCATTACCCTTTATCAAGATCTTAGGCACCACATCCCTTTTGTGGTTCAGATAGGCAAAGAAATCCATAAGCCCACTTTGTATGCTCTCTAATGGCCTTAAGAAATAATAAACCAGCCCATACACAAAAGCCACTAGCACGATACCAAATATCAACATCAATGCACCCTGCATCCTAGCAGCCTTTTCAATAGGCTCCATCATCTCTAAAACATCATCAATACTACATACTGCATAAGGTGCTTGCTTAGCAATGCTAATAGCCCTACAAATTACTAGCTTCTGACGACCATTGGTATAGGTATAGTAGAAAGGCTGGAAGTATGGATTTTTAAGCGCTAGATCATAAATCTTGGCATAATCAGCATCTGGCTTAAAAATATTTCTTCTATCTGTAGATAAGAAAATTGTGCGACTTTTATCAATAGCCACGATATGGCCAGGCATAGTATCAAAAACCTTTTGAAGATTTGCTAGCCTATCATCCAGTGCTAAAACACCCAGAAATCTCCCGCTAGCATCATAAATATTTACTGCATAAGTAAAGCAATATTCACCTGTAGGCTCATCATAATATGCAGAAGTCACCACCACGCGCTTCTCTTTAATAGCAAAGCCCCTCCACTCATCCACTCTAGGATCACACTCTTCAGCTTTAGGGCAGTATTTATACATCTTGCCTTCTTTATCGCTAAGATGATTGCTATAAACTAGCCCACCACCTTTTAGTGCAAAATGCACATTTAAGTATCCTCCACCTTGACGAAGTGGGGCAAACATCGGAGCAAGATTTTTGATCACACTCTCTTCATCTTTTAGCTTTTCTGCTGGGATCAATCGTATAGCATTTGCCACCTCAAGGATACTATTTAAAATACGCTTTCTAGTAGCTTCAACTGGCAGCTCAGCTAGCTTTACTGCATCTGTATGTTCTTTAATACTCCTTTCAATAGAACCATTTTTTATCGTCTTATAGCTAACAATGCCAATGATAGCAAAGATGAAAAATACTATCAATGCTGTAGCTAAACCTAATTTAAACTTGATACTCTTCATACTCCCCTTTCCTTAAAAAACAAAAGTTAAAAATCCTCCAAAATCCTACCAATCCCCTCAAAAACAAAATCTATCTCTTCCTCGCTGATCACATAAGGCGGCATAAAATAAATCGTATTGCCAAGTGGACGGAGAATAAGGCTATATTTTAAAGCCTCCTGAAAAAACACAAGCCCAGCACGAGGCTTTGTGCTTATCAGATCAAAGGCAAAAATCATACCCCTGTATCGGATATTTTTGATATTTTTAAACCCCTTTAATGCTTCTAATTTTTTTATAATCTTAGCGCTCTTTTTTTTATTACTAGCTATAACATCATCTTTTTCAAAAATATCTAAAACTGCACAAGCACAAGCACAAGCAAGAGGATTACCTGTATAGCTGTGAGAGTGTAAAAAAGACCTCCCCTCCTCATAAGGCGCATAAAATTCTTGATAAGTCTCATCACTCATCACCACCACAGATAATGGCAAATACCCTCCGCTAATCCCCTTTGAAAGGCATAAAAAATCTGGCACTACACCACACTGCTCATAAGCAAACATACTCCCTGTGCGACCAAACCCCACTGCAATCTCATCAAAAATAATATCAATGCCATAACCTCTAGCCATAGCACAAGCCTCTTTGATAAAGCTTGCACTATACATATGCATATTCCCAGCACACTGCACTAATGGCTCTAGTATAAATGCACAAATCTCATCCCCCTGTTTTTTTAACAAAGCCTCTAGCTCCAAAAGCTCCTTATCTCCATCGCTATTTAAAGCAGGCACCCCTGTGCTTAAAGATTCTAATAAAATAGGCCCATAAATATCTTTATAAAGCTCTACATTCCCTACGCCTAAAGCTCCTAAAGTCTCTCCGTGATAGGAATTTTTCAAGCTTAAAAATTTATGGCGTTTTTGCTTTTTTAGCCTGGCTTTATGAAAGCTCATCTTCAAAGCCACTTCGATTGCTGAGCTGCCATTATCAGCATAAAAACACTTCTGCAACCCCTCATCCAAAAGACCACATAGCCTTGAGGAAAGCTCGATGATAGGCTTATGAGTAAAGCCTGCTAAAAGCACATGCTCCAAAGTTCTAGCCTGCTTGATTAATGCATTGCTAATATACTCATTTGCATGGCCAAAAAGATTGACCCACCAGCTAGAAATACCATCAATATACCCCCTCCCCTCAAAGTCATAAAGCCATACACCCTTGCCATGAGAGATGGGGATAAGGGGGATTTTTTCATGGTCTTTCATCTGCGTACATGGATGAAAGATATGCTCCAAATCAAGAGAGAGTAGATTCTTTTCTTGCATCACTTTCCTTTTATCGTGTAATCTTGTTAAAATATTAACAAAAAAGTAAGTATCAAAATGCAGGAAAAAATACACCAAATACTCGCCAATCTAGAATCAGAAAATAATTTAAGATCTCTTAAAGAAATAAGATGTTCTAGCAAATATATAACATCACCCATGAGTAAACAAACCCACCAAAAAGAGCTTGACTTTCTCATAGCCCACCCTGCCTATCCAGGCTCTTATATCAAAGATGCCATGCTTAATCTCTCATCTAATGACTATCTTGGCATCCAAGATGATAAAAAGCTCACACAAGCCTTCTTAGAGCAAAACCTACCCTCTTTATTAGAATCTAATAGCCCGATATTCTCATCCTCATCATCCCGCAGCCTTAGTGGCAATCACAAAGCCTTTCAAACCCTAGAAACCACCCTCCAAAACCTATTTAACAAAACCTGCACAACTCCACCTAAAGCTGCCCTTCTCTTTAATAGTGGATATCATACTAATATTGGCATCATCGATGCGCTAGCTAGCATTGAGGGTGTGCTATTTTTATGTGATAGCTATGTGCATGCTAGTATTTTTGATGGACTTAGGCTATCTCGTGCTAAGTTTTTCAGATACTCTCACCAAGACTATGATGAGCTCACCTCCCTCATCCTCCAACACCAAAAAAGATTCCCCCATATTATCATCATCACAGAAAGCCTTTTTAGTATGGATGGGGATTTTTGTGATATTGAGCGCCTCGTTGAGATCAAAAAGTCCTTAAATGCTTATTTATACATTGACTGCGCACATAGCTTTGGGATCTATGGGGATGATATGCTAGGTTTAGATTCTAGATTTATTGATGATGTTGATTTTATCATCCTTGCTTTTGGCAAGGCTATTAGCTCTGTTGGCGGGGCTATAATCTGTGCTCCTAGCTACAGGGATCTTTTTATCAACAAATCTCGATCTTTCATCTACTCAACTGCCATCCCTCCGCTTAATATCAGCTGGAGTGAATACATCATCACCCACCTAAGCTCCCTTAAAGCTAAAAAATCCCATCTAATAAATATCTCTACACATCTACAAGAAGAGCTAAAAAGGCATGACATACCCTTCCTAGGCGATGCTCATATCATCTCCATCCTAGCCTATGAAAACAAAAAGGCCACAGAGCTATCCCACTTCTTAGCAAACTGCAAGATCTTCACCCCAGCTATCAAAGCCCCCACTATCCCTAAAAACCTAGCTAGGATCCGCCTAAGCCTAAATGCTAGTCTTAGCTTTGAGGATATTGACTACCTCCTATCCTGCCTAAAACTTGCCAAAGACATCCTAAAAATCAAGAGAATCTAATGCAAATAAAACTCCTCAACCACACCAACAAAACCAAAAATCTCATCTTATTTTTTAGCGGTATAGGGGGCAATGAAACCCTTTTTAGCCATCTTAGTTTAGATTCTCACACTAGTCTTATTTTCATCCATGGCTATGAGAGTTTAGAGCTTGATGGCGATCTAGCTAGCTGGGATGAGATATATATGCTTAGTGCGGGTAAAAACACCTCTCTTATCGCCTGGTCTATGGGTGTAGGGGTGGCTAGCTATTTTGCTAAAGAGCTAGATTATCTTGATAGCAAAATCGCTATCAATGGTACTATACAAGCCATAGATGTGCAAAATGGCATCCCTCCTAAAATATTCAAACTCACAGCAAGAAACATAAACCCAACTACCTTTTATCACAATGTACTAGAATCTACCCCTCCGCCAAATATCAGACTAAATAGCACTAAGGATCTGCAAAAAGAGCTTGGCTTTATCTATGAGCTTTTATCCCATCAAGATCCTGCCCCTATCTCATGGGATCTTGCTATCATCAGCAAAGATGATAAGATCTTCCCTACAAGTGCGCAGATCTCTAGCTGGGATCTCTCTAAGACTAAGACTCGCTTTCTCTCTTTGCCACATTTTATCTTTGGCGCATTCTCTAGCTGGCAAGACATCCTTGATCTAAAGTCTTGATATGCATTTCTACCAAGCAAGATCCAGCTATCATAAAGCAGCCCACATCCAAGATGGTATGCAAGATAGGCTTATTGATGAGATGATCAAGCTTTGGGGCGATAGGTTTGATAGGGTTTTTGAGTTTGGTGCTGGTGGGGGTATGCTCTCTAGGAAGCTTGCAAAGACCTTAGATATCAAAGAGCTTATCTGCAATGATATTTTTGATTTTAGTAGCGACTTTGCTAGTCCTATCAAGTTTATGTGCTTTGATATGCAAGATACCCCTATCTTAAAGCACTTCTCCTATCAAAACCCCCACTTTGATCTCATCATCTCTAATGCCGCCATGCAATGGATGGATGCTAAGATCCTCTTTTCTAACATCACCTCCATCTGTGCCAAAAATGCCAAGATCGCCATCACTACATTTGGCCCACAAAACCTACAAGAAATCACCGCACTTACTTCCCTAAGCCTTGATTATTTAAAACTAGATACACTCAATGAGATTTTAAAAAATCTAGGCTTTAAGATTCTTTATTCCAAAGACTGGATAGAATCTATCTCCTTTGCCACCCCACTAGATGCGATCAGACATCTTAAGCTTACAGGCGTAAACTCTCTTAGTCCAAACTTTTATATCAAAAAATCAATGCTAAAAAGCCTTGAATACGATTTTAAAAATACGCTTACCTATCATCCCATCATCCTCCTAGCCGAAAAATATTGATAATTTTTATCCACTTCAGAAATTTTTAAGCAAACTTTATTTACAATCACCTCTTAGATTCTCGGGTATTTAGACTCTAATACTTCAAACCTCTCTAATACTCCTTCAAAGTCATTTTTTAAACCACTTATTGCAAGCTCTCTTAGCTTGGTATTAACTAGTGCGGTATATGCAAATCCTACTATTATTGTAGATCAAACTAGTGGTAGTGGTAGTGGAACTATTCTTACTCCTGTATTTCAATGGGAAAAAAAAGATGATAAATATTACACTCCTTTATATAGTGCTACTGATGCTAGTAATGCTCAAGCTGGTAAACCAGAGAATCTTGAGATTTGGTTTAATACGGCACAACAAAATGGTAGTACAGCATCAAATACAAATAATAAAAATGTAGTTATCATTGGTGGTACGACTGATAATAAGGTTAAATTAGAAATTACAGATGGTTATGGGCTAAGTGTAAATGATGGTAAGGGAAGTCTTAGGGCAAATTTAGCACAAGGAAATGGTAGTGAAGTTAGTGTAACTATTGATAATCTTACAAAGTCTAGTTATGCATTGCAGGCAAATCTAACTATTAATGGTAGAGAAGAGGCGACTTTTAATGGTACTTTTGGTGGTCATATAAAAAATGGAGTTACATTTAACAATCCTAAAGCTACTAGCAAGATTACTATGAAGAATGGAGCTAATATTGAAGGGGATATTACTATTAATGGTGCTAAGGATGCTAAGATAGAGTTTACAGGTGGTATGGGTACAAGTACAGTTGATGATGCATCAGAGAGTATTAAAGGCCTTAGTCAGACTATTGTAGGAAATATCATTACAGGTAGACTTGGTGGGACACTTAGTATTACTCATGCTACGCTTAAGGGTAATGTGGGTGGACAAACACAACTTGGTGGAATTGTTAATGGTGAGAAATTAGAGTTAAGCTTTGATAATTCTAAGATGATAGGAAATGTATTAAATGGTACTCCTACTGATGCTAGTGATGAGTTACCAAAGAATATTACTTTTAAAAATAATACTCAAGATGATATTGTACTTGAAGGTAATGTGATTAGTTATGGTAGAGGGATTATTGCAGGTACAAATGCAGACTTAGATCAAGGTATTCATCTTACATTTGAAAAAGGTTCTATGAAGGGGAATATTTCTGCGCTTCATCGTAATAATCGTGGTGGTAGAAATGCACTTATATTTAAAGATACTGATGGTTCTCAATCTATCACAGGAAATATTGAAACTACAGCTTATAATCAAGCTGGTAGGAATGATATTTTATTTGAAGGTAATGGAACTATTAATGGTAATGCAACTACAAAAGCTGATCCGGATACTGGTGCGAGGGCTGGTGGTGTGATTAATATTTATTTTAAAAAAGATGGTCATTATATAGGAGATCTTACTAATACTAGTGGAAGTATTAGCATTACTCAAGGTAGTAATGCAAGTAATGCTGATGTTAATAAAGGTTGTACTAATTGTAGGAGTAGTGGTACACAAAAAGATAGTGGAGATAATAAGATAAGCAATCATACACTTTATTTAGGTAATGAAAATAAATCTGTTAATATTAGAAATAGTGGTGGTACAGGTAAGAGTATTAGTATTGATGCAGATCATATGAATGCTAAGATTAATGAGTTGAGCAATACTGGTGGAAATATTAGTATTACTACAAGTAGTATTGATACTAGTATTAATAAAGTCATTGTAGCTGGTGGTGGTACAGGTAGTATTAGTATTACTACAGATAGTATGAATGCTGAGATTAATGAGTTGATTGCACAAGGAAATGGTAATTCAACTAATACTAATAAGATAACTACAAATAGTGGGAATATCTATATTAAGAGTATGCAAACTACTTTGAATGGTGGTGCTAATAGTGGTACTAAGAATACTAATACTATAGAGTTTGGGGTTAATGGTGCTAAGAGTAATTCATCTCTTACAATAGATACTATCTCCTCCACCTCTGGAGACAATATTATCAATTCTAAAGCAGATACCAATACCATTGGCACAGTCACGGCTAATGCGCGAAACTCTAATATTACACTTAGCGGAAGTAAGAATAGTATCGATTCTCTTGCTGTAACAGGTGCTGGCACTAATAGCATCACATTTGATAGCAAAAATGCAGATAATATAATTAATAATATTTCTACAAATACTTCAAATGCTAATGGAAAAAATAGCATCACAGTAGGTGCTCAAGCAAGCCAAGGAGGTGCAGCTAGCAAAACTACCGATACTACTCTTAAAATCACAGGTAATATTACTAAAGGAGGAGAAGAGAATACTTCAAGAGGTAGCACTAACTTTACACTAAATAGTGGTAGTTCTCTTAATCTACAAGGTAGTACTGCCCTAATAGATAGCATAAAGCTAGGTGGCACAAACACAATTACTTTGGATTCAAGCTCACACCAGCAAAATGTAGATATCCTAATCCTAGGGGATAAAAATGGTGGCTCTACAAACAACACCCTAACTAATGAGATTGCTACTCAAAAACTAGATATTACTTTTGATGGTGGCAATGGTAGTACCCTAAGCGTAGGTGGTCAAAACAAAGAAATTAAAACATCAGGAAGTGGTATAGTAAATATTAATCTAAAAGATAATAATCATAGTACTATCAATGGCAAGCTTAATACAAGCGGGAATGCTACTACAGAAGTTGCATTTAAATCTGATGCCAGCACCCTAACCATTAATGGTGATGTGATTAAT
>CASFYB010000001.1 GCA_949298825.1 uncultured Helicobacter sp. | reverse complement strand
GATTATTTTTATTGACATCTGTAGCTAGACGCAGAGCATCAAGAGAGCTAGATTTACGTGTAGGTGAGCCTATTTGATTGGCTGCATCTTGGAGGGTTTGAACAACCTTGGTGAAGTAATCAAGGCCATGATCGCGTACTACTTGGGTCGTCCATAGTTGATTTTGCTTTTTATCAATCATAAGGGTTTGGAGATAGGGGATAGCTTCCCCTCCTAGTGCTTCTATCTTATCTACCCATTCTTGTCCACCTTTTTGATAGAGGTAGTATTGGATCTGATCTTTAGAGTATGGATTATATTGTGCATCATTTGGATCGATGATCTTAAAAGAAATCGCATTAGCCCCAGCATCTTTAATATAGATAAATCCATTGAAGTTGAATTCATCTTTTGTGCCATCAAGTCTTGTACCATTTTTATTATAAAATGCCATATATTTTTGTGTCGCATAGCCTATATTGCTACCACTGCTGCTGCTACCATTGGTATCTGTAAAGTGATAGGTAATGCCACCTTTTGATTCTAAGAGATTATAAGTGGTATTAAACTCAAAGCCATAGAGATTTTCAAGATTATGGATGTTAAAGAAGCTTTGATTCTTGCTGTCATCGGCTTTGAAGTAAATATCAGTATGTCCACTTACTTGGATGGGATTTAAAGAGTTGCTGCTAATATTTAGATTAAGATTGCTACCATCTTTTAAAGTGAGATTGCCATTGATTTGGATGGTATTATCATTATAGTAGTTTAGGGTATTTTGCAGGGTAAGATTATTGAAAGTAGCATTAGCATTTTGTGCTAGATTGATGGTATTAAAAATAGCCTCTCTGCTAATCTTACTTGAATCAAAACTTTGGCTAATATTTAACTTTGCCTTACTTGCATCTAGTGCTATACCATTTAGGCTAAGTGTAGTAGCGCTAAGATTCCCACTTAGATTAAGACCTTTGTCATTTGCTTCATAGCTAGCAGTGCTAGATGGACTCCATTCATTCCAGTCAATCTTGCTACCCTTTAGCCCCACTGTCTCAAAATCTGTATTTTTGGCTTTAATACTTTGGATCTTGATGCTGCCAGTTTTATCTGTTTTAAAGATGGCATTACTAGAATCTAGATTGCTAATTGTTAGATTTAAGCCTATACTTTTGGTCGCATCAAAAGTCGGGTATGCAGTATCACCCGCGCTATTTTGTACTAAGCTTAGGGCTGTAATCTCTGCATTTTTAACATCATCAAGAATAATCTCTGATCCATAGGCTCCCCAAGTTTGAGCGCTAAGCTTATCAGCCTTTAAGTGATTTAGCTTGGTAAATTTCATATTTGTGCTAGAGGCTAGGCCAAAGCTAGAGACTACAGAATAATGCCCAGTGATGCTGATATCTGCATAGCCATGCTCATCATCCTTGCTTTGATTAAAGCTTGCCTGCTTGCCATCAAGCTCTGTGATACCAAGACCAAAGGCACTGAAGTGAGAGGTGGTTAGTGTCGAGCTTTCAAATTGCTTGATATTCTCAAATTTGATTTCTTGGCTTTTTGCCTTTTGAGTGGAATCAAAAAAGATCAGTTCAGAGTTTTTAGCGCTAAGAGAGCCACTAAGCTTAAAGCTATCAAGATTCTGGGCTTTGAGTGTGCCATAGCCTTCCATGATTAGGTCTTTGACTTCAAGATTGCCTTTAGCAAAGTTAAGGATGGATCTATCAACATTGCTTGATCCAGCCTTAAAGGTAAGCGTATCTATTTGAGAGTTTCCAATATCACTAAAGTCATTTTGCGTGTTATTCCCGCTTAAAACTTCCATTTCAGAGATTTTAAAATTACTAATCTTAATCCCACCACCATTATTGGAGTTTGCGCTTCTGGTGGTAAGCTTGCGGATATAAATGCCTTTTGTAGAATCTATTTCTGTCCCACTAGCATCAATCATCATTGCATGTTTAGTACCGCTAATAGCGCTTAAATCTAAAAGTGCGCTATCACTAACACTGCCATTTCCAGCAAGATTGATTGTGCCTTGATAGGCAAAGCTGCTGCCTTTAGCAGTCAGCGAGGAGTGATTCTTAATTGTGATGCTTGCATTATGATTGGCATCATTAGATCCGATAAATCCAGCATCATCCCCTTGATTGACAGTGGCATCTAAGCTCAAATGGCCAGAGATGAGTGCACCATCACCAAGGATGATCTCACCACCAAGATAGATATTTTTACCCTTAAGATTCATATGTGATGCTGCAGCTAGCGTACCAATTGTGATTTTGCCTACCTCTCCAGCAGTATCGCGATTTTTGCCAAGAGCAATATCAGATCCAGTCGCATCTACGCTAAAGGTAGCATTTGGATTAAAGATATTATGATAGTCAAGATTCTGTATATAGTAGATGACAGGGAGTTCTTTGCCAGTTTCATCCATTCCCTTATCTGGTTTGAGTGTAAGGGTATAGTCTTTAAAAAGACCCCCAGCACCGCCAATGCTCCCTAATGAGGCTTCGCTCCATTTAGGATTGATAAAAGGTGTTGCATCAATATAGATTCCACTTTTGGCTATTGAAAAGCTTAGGGTATTTTGGGTCATATTAACTTGATAGTTGACATTAAGCGGGGTGGTAGAGGTCGTACCAGAGGCGCTTGAGTTGTCATAAAAGAAGACATTTTGTTTAAAAATATTGCTAAGGCTGGCATATGTTTTTGCATCTTCCCCACTAGAGCTTGTATTATAGGTTTTGTTGTTTTGAAGGAAGCCAATACCACCATCAGCTTGGATTAGGGTATAGGTTTTACCAGCGATAAGTGTTTTTGAGTTGGCATAAACATCAATGCTAGATTTTGGGGCAGATATAGTATGAGGGCTGCCATTCTCATCAGTGATGGTGATAGTCTTATTAGGATCAGAATCCATATTAAAGTTAAAATAACCAGTAGTGTGGATAAGCTCAGAGTTATTTGGGTTTAGAGTGATTTTTAGCGATCCAGCATTGCTCATATTTCCATGCACGCTAAGTTTAGAGCCATCAGTGAGTGTGGCAGTACCTAGGTTGGTATAAAGCCCAGTGGAATCATTTTTCAGATAGATATTTGCCCCACTATTGCCATCGCCTGTGATGGTGATATCTTCGGTGCTAAGGTTGTTAGCATAAATGCTTGAGGCATTAAAGCTAATGTGCTTAATGCTGGTATCGCCAGACATATTTCCATTGGTATTATTAGCTTGGGCGACTAGGCTTGAGCCATTTTGCATCACTAAATTATCTGCACTAAGATTATTGCCTTGTTTGATATAAAGCTTAGCACCATTATCTAAGCTAATATTGCCAATATGTGTAGAGCCCTTGTTAGCATCAGTGTAGAGATAGGTTTCATTATTGCTAAACTTGGCATTTTCTATCTTTAGCTTCTCTCCTGCCTTGATTGTAGCATATCTTGATTCTAAGTTTTTAATCTGCACATCATTGATTGTGCTAGCATCTAGCGTGCTATAGTCTGAAATTTTAGCACTATCAATATTTAGTGTTTTACCTTTGCTAAAGAGGGCAGTAGCCTTATTGGTAGACCCCCAACCTCCAAAGATTTGAAGATTAGTGATATTAAAGTTTGTAGAATCATTCCCTTCAAGGCTTGTTGTCGCAGTGAAATCAGCAGTTTTGACATCTAGCGTAGTGATGTTGAAGTCCGTATTTGCTTTGATGTTCCCGCGTGTAGCAGTGAGCGTATTGATGCTGACTTTAGAGCTAACACCACTTAAATCCAGGTTATTAGATCCTATATCCCCGCCACTAAGTAGGGCTAGAGTGATTGTGTTAAACTTTGCATCCCCACTAATACTGCCTGTGCTAAGACTCGTGCCACCAGCTGCAGAGCTTCGCATATAAAGCTCACCTTGAAAATCTATTGAAGAAAGATTATTAAGACTTGCTGTGTTGTTGGAAGTGGAGTTTGAGATTAGATTCCATTTGCCAGTGGTAGTGAGGTTAGAGCTTGAAGAAGCAGTATTTTCTTTGTAGCTGGCATTATTTTCAGTGCTAATGGAGTTGACCTTAAAATGCGCGGTCTCAAAAGTGGTGCTAGAGAGGTTGGCGTGGTTAATGGTGGTGGTTGTGGTATTTGATGTTTTAAAAATACCGCGATTTGAGTTTAGATTCTCAATCTCAAGTTTAAGATCATTGCTTTTGGTCGCATCAAAAGTAGGGTAGGCTGTATCTGCACTAGAGTTTTGTGCTAGAGTAAGTGTGGTGATTTTGGCATTTTTCACAGAATCTAATGTAATGCTAGAATTATAAGCACCCCAGGTTTTAGCACTCAAGCTTTCAGCATTAAGATTATTAAGCTTGATAAAGCTCATCTGACTAGAAAAGCTAAAGGCCCCTGAAGCTACAGAATATGTCCCAGTGGTCGTAATATCTGCATAGCCTTGAGTATCATCTTTTGTTTGATTAAAAGAAGCGCCTTGAGAGATGCTAAGTGCTTGATTTGTAAAGTGGACAGTTTTAAAAGTACCTTTAGAGATCTTTAGGTTATTAATTACAATATCTGCTTGTTTGCTAGCAGTGGTATCTAGATTCCCACCATTTAGATCTAGCGTGTTGAGAGTGAGTTTTGAGACATTATCAAGCTTGACATTACCACTTAGAGTGAGGGTATCGCTAAAGTTTAAAGAGCTTAGATTTTTAATCGTGCCATTGCCTAGATTCCATTTGCCATTTAAGCTTAGCGTATTGCCAGTAGAATCTTTACTTTCTTTATAGCTAGTATTGCTAGCAGTGATGCTAGAGAAGTCAAGATGCTTAGTTTTAAAGGTAGTATTATTGATATTAAGGGCTTTTATATCTAAATCCCCATTAAAGCCATCAGAGTAGAAGTATCCACTAGAAATATTAAGCGAATCTAGCGTAACCTTGCCACTTTGAGAGCCATTAGTGCTTGTAAACTTAATCGTACCATCGCTAGTGATATTTTTGGCATGAAAGTCAAAGTCTTTGGCATTAAAGCTTGCAGTACCTCCACTAGAATCAGATATGGTCAGATTTTTAGCTATGATTTTTTGTGTGGCAGCAAGGTTGAATTGAGAGTTTTGAGTACCTGCTTTGTCAAATTGCAGCTTTAAGTCCTGCATGGTAATATTGTTGCTAGCATTAAAATTAAGGGATGCTCCACCACCGGTTTTAAGGCTATTTCCAGATCCTAGCGTACCTGTTAGGTAGGCATCTTTAGCATGAAAGTTGGCTGTGATATAACCTACAGATCCACCATGCCAACCACTCCCACCAAACCAGATTTTACCACTTCCTGTATTCTGAGCAGTATTGCCAAAAATGAGGGTTGCATTGCTATAGTTTTGTGTGAAGGAGCCATTGCTTGATTTATAGGTCTGAGTGCTTTGGATAGTAAAAGTGCCAGAATCATTTTTAGTGACATTTCTAAGATTATAAACATCATTGGTAATATCTGCACCAAAGCTAACACCAAATAAAGATGATAGTGCTAGGCTGCCAAATACTCTCATATTCACCATATCACCTCAAAATTTATATTCTTTAATATAAAGTTTAATCGTCCAAAATCTTAGCCATTTTAGCAAACTATCTATATAAAAAGCAAATAAAGTATATATCCCATACCTTATATCTGGTAGATTAGGGATTTTTTGAGATATTTTGCCTATGTTGCTCTTGGATGGCTTTAACTTGAGCAAACACCATGGCTACTGCTTCAAACAAACTTCTTGGGATGGGTTGCTCCAGATCTACTTGCTTATAAAGCTCTCTGGCTAATGGCTTATTTTCTATAATCTCTATATCATGCTCTCTGGCAATGCCCTTAATCCTAATGGCTAGATGATCTACACCCTTGGCTACAACTACAGGTGCTGGATCATTATCTGCGAATCTAAGTGCTATGGCATAGTGGGTGGGATTAGTGACTACTACATTAGCAGTGGGGATGGCTTTCATCATTTTGCCCATTGTATTTTTCATCATGATTTGTCTGATCTTGGCTTTGATTTCAGGATTCCCTTCTTGCTGTTTGTATTCATCCTTGACTTCTTGTTTGCTCATCCGCAAGGATTTTATATATTGGTATTTTTTGATAAGAAAATCACTCATCGCCATGACAAAAAATAAAATAAGCAATGAAGCTATAAGGATGAGGGCCTTATCTCTTACCCATGTCATTTGAGAAAAAATACTAAGCATGGTTACATGAGGTAGGCTTTGTAAGAATAATAATATAAGTCCGCCCCCAAGGATAAATGCGATAAATACTTTGGCTGTGATCAACATCCCATCAAGGAGTTTTTTAAGTGAAAAGATATTTTTCAATCCCTTAATGGGGTTTAGCTTGCCAAGCTTTGGCTTTAGGACTTTTGGGGCTAGTAAGAAGCCAAATTGAGCAATATTCCCTATAATCCCAGCAATCATGAGTGCACCAAAAATAGGCATGAGCATCAATCCTATATGCAATAAAAGCTTTAAAAAAAGCCCAAAGATATTGTTAAACTCAAAGTCAATTTTGAAAAATTCAAGGCAGGTAATGTAGATTCCTTTAAGATTATCCAGCCAGAAAGAAAAGAGTGCAAAAATGACAAAAATACCCACTACTATACCAACAAAAGCTACTAACTCTGGACTTTTGGCTACATTGCCTTCTTCTCGAGCTTTCCGGATTTTCTGCGCGGATGGGGCTTCTTGCTTATCAGAATCATCTGCCATTTATACTCCTTAAATTTACCTATTCTTTGAATATAGATTCTAGCGTATTTTGATAGTCTTGCTTAGTGTTAAGATTGATAAGCTCTTTTTCATCATCTAGCTTTAGTGTTATAGTCTTGGCATTAGCATAGAGATGACTAAGGGCATAGAGATGGTGTTTGAGATTGTGGGTTATTAAATCAAGTAGGCTTATATGAAAAAAGGCATTTAAAAAATGGGTGTGCGATGGGGTTTGGAAGTGCAGGATTTGGCTATCTGGCTGCCTGAGATCAAAGAGTTTGTAAATAGAGTTTGTGCTAAGAAAAGGGGAATCAATACTAGCAACAAATATCCACTCATCTTTTAGATTCTCAAAAATGCTTTGTAATCCTATAAGAGGGCAGTGCGTGGGGCTTTTATTGCTTTTTTCAAGATAGATTGCAGAATCTAGGATTGTAGGCAGGTTAAAATAAGTATTTTTAGCACTAAGATAGACATTTTGAAAAATATGCTTGTATTTTTCAAACATAAACTTTACTAGCACCTGTCCATCAAAAGGCAATAGTGCTTTATCTTGTCCCATACGCTTGCTAGCCCCACCACACAAGATCACACAAGAAGTTTTAATAGAAGCTTTGGTATTTGTTGTTAGGCTCATTATTTGGACTTATCCTAGTTTTAAGCTTTGAGTAAGCTAGAAATATTAAATAAAAATAGTATGATTATACAGATTTTTGAATTTTTCACTTAGATTCTAGCCTTTGGCGTTGGAGATGGGGCTTTTGGATCTAAGGGGCTATTTAGCTTAAATTTTTACTTTTGATTATCAAGGCTATGAGTGAAAGTTTTTGAGGAATTGTAATGTTAAAAGATACATTTGGGCGGGAGATTGATTATATCCGCGTTTCAGTGACCAAACAGTGTAATTTTCGTTGTCAGTATTGCATGCCAGATACGCCAATGGATGCATTTGATAAGGATGAGTATATACCACTTGAAAATGTTCTTGCATTTTTAAAAGTAGGGATAGATAAGGGGATCAAAAAGATAAGGATCACAGGTGGTGAGCCGCTTTTGCGCAAGGATTTGCCAGATTTTATCACCTCTATTAGGGATTATGCTAAGCTAGTTTCAAAACCAGTTTCTATTGTCCTAACTACAAATGCCTTTTTACTAGAAAAGGCAGCCAAAGATCTGAAAGAAGCGGGATTGGAGAGGATTAATATTTCATTAGATTCCCTAAGGCCTGAGCGGATTTTGCAAATTTCAAAAAGAGATGCCCTGCCACAAGTTTTGCGTGGGATTGAGGCAGCTAGAGAGCTTGGCTTTGGCTTGAAGCTAAATAGTGTGATTATGAAAGGGATTAATGATGATGAGATTATTGATCTTTTTGATTTCGCAAAAAAAAGAGAGATTTCTATCCGCTTTATCGAATATATGGAAAATATCCATGCAAACTCTAGTCTTGCCGGTCTAAAAGAAAAAGAGATTTTAGAGGTTATGGCCACTAAATATGCATTCAAAAAGATAGAAAAGCACATCATGGGTCCAGCGCGTCTATATCAGTGTGAAGATGGGTATGTTTTTGGTGTGATTGCACCGCATAATCATGATTTTTGTGAAAGCTGTAATAGAATCCGCTTGACTGCTGATGGGGTTATCTGCCCTTGTCTTTATTATCAAGATAGTGTAGATGCTAGAAAAGCCCTGATGTCAAAAGATGAAAAAGAGCTTGAAGAGGTTTTAAATAGGGCTGTATATAATAAGCCAGAAAAAAACCAATGGGATGAGGTGATGGAAGTAGAAAAAATTTCTGCTAGAGCATTTTATCATACTGGTGGATAAGCTGGGATTTTTAAGGAGAAGAGATGGATATTTTACAAAAAGCATTAAATCATGAGAATCTAAGTGCTAAGGAATTTAGCGCACTGTATGACTATGATATTTATACCCTAGGTCAGGCAGCAGATGCTAGACGCAAAGAGCTTTATGGCAAAAAAGTATTTTTTAATATGAATCGCCATATTAACCCAACTAATATCTGTGCGGATGTATGTAGGTTTTGTGCTTTTTCTGCAAGCAGGAAGAATCCAAATCCTTATGAGATGAGTATTGATGAGATTGTTGGGCAAACAATTGCTTCTTATAACCGTGGAGCAAAAGAAGTGCATATTGTATCAGCCCATAGTCCTAACTACTCTTATGAATGGTATTTGGATATGTTTCGCGCAGTTAAAAAGGCTGTGCCACAGATTCATTTAAAGGCGATGACTGCAGCAGAGGTTGATTATCTAGATAGGAGATTTCAAAAAGGCTATCAGCGTGTATTAGAAGATATGGCAAATGCAGGAGTGGATTCAATGCCTGGAGGTGGAGCTGAGATCTTTGATGAAGAGGTGCGCAAAGTGATTTGCAAGGGCAAGGTAAATAGCACACGTTGGCTTGAGATTCACAATCATTGGCATCAGATGGGTAAAATGAGTAATGCAACTATGCTTTTTGGGCATATTGAAAATCGTGAGCATAGAATTGATCATATGCTAAGACTTAGAGCTATCCAGCAAGATTTTAGTATTGTAAATGCGCGTAAAGGAGGCTTTAATGCTTTCATACCCCTTTTATATCAGAATCAAAATAATTTTTTAAACATCAAAGAGCAGCCAAGTGGGCAAGAGATCTTAAAGACAATTTCAATTGCTAGAATCTTGTTGGATAATATTCCACATATCAAGGCCTATTGGGCTACATTGGGTATGAATTTGGCTATAGTGGCTCAAGAGTTTGGTGCTGATGATATGGATGGGACTATTGAAAATGAGAGCATACAGAGTGCAGGTGGAGCTAAAAGTAAAAATGGTATGAGTAGTGAGGATATGATTTCTCAAATAAAAGATGCTGGATTTGAGCCCATTGAGCGCGATAGTCTTTATCAGGAATTGTGTAGTTTTGCGTAATGAACTTGTATTTTTTTGTTATCATTTGTGCTACAATTGCTGCTAAAAATTTTAAGGATATGAAATAAAATATGTCAGAGATTATAGGCATTAAGATAGGTGATGAAATTATTGATACTCAGACTGCCAAAGAGCGTGGGTTAGATGGTGAGAAAATACTCTTTGATAATTCTGTAGATTCCCTTAGTATTATTAGACATTCTTGTGCTCACCTTATGGCTCAAGCCATAAAAGAGCTTTATCCTGATTCGAAGTTTTTTGTCGGTCCGGTGGTGGATGAGGGCTTTTATTATGATTTTAAGACTGCAGCTAAGATTGGAGAAGAAGATCTGGCTAATATAGAAAAGCGTATGAAAGAGATTGCTAAAAGAAAGCTTCCTATCATCAAATCAAGCTTAAGTCGCAATGAAGCGATGAAAAAGTTTAAGGATGATGAATTAAAGCTCGCTGTGATGAAGAGGATTGAGGGCGATGTATTTGGTGTTTATCAGCAGGGTGATTTTGAAGATCTTTGTCGCGGACCACATTTGCCTAATACTAGATTCTTGCATAGCTTTAAACTAACTAAACTAGCAGGTGCATATCTTGGTGGAGATGAAAAAGCAGAGATGCTACATAGGATCTATGGCATCGCTTTTGCGGATAAAGAAAGCTTGAATGCCTATATCAATCAAATAGAAGAGGCCAAAAAAAGAGACCACAGAAAGATAGCTGTGGAAATGGGACTTTTTAGCTTTGATGAAGAGGTGGGTGCGGGACTGCCTATCTGGCTACCAAAGGGGGCTAGACTTCGTCGTAGGATAGAAGAGCTTTTAACTAAAGCCTTGATGGTTAGGGATTATGAGCCAGTAAGGGGTCCAGAGCTTTTAAAGAGTAGCGTATGGAAAACTAGTGGTCATTATGAAAACTATGGTGAGAATATGTATTTTACAATCATAGATGATGTAGAGTATGGTATCAAGCCAATGAACTGTGTAGGGCATATTAAAGTATATCAAAGCTCGCCTAGGAGCTATCGGGAGCTACCACTTAGATTTTATGAATATGGCGTAGTGCATAGGCATGAAAAAAGTGGAGTATTGCACGGGCTTTTGCGAGTAAGAGAGTTTACTCAAGATGATGCGCATATTTTTTGTAGACCCAGTCAGATTAAAAGCGAAGTGAGTGGAATCATTTCTTTTACAGATAAGATTATGCGTGCTTTTGGGTTTAGCTATGAGATGGAGCTGGCTACAAGACCTCAGAAATCTATCGGGGAAGATGCCATTTGGGAGAGTGCTACAGAGGCGCTAAGAGAGGCATTACAAGAGCATAGGATAGAATATAAGATAGATGAGGGTGGTGGAGCTTTCTATGGCCCTAAGATTGATATTAAAATCACAGATGCTATTGGAAGAAAATGGCAATGTGGTACTGTGCAGATTGATATGAACTTACCAGAGCGATTTAAGCTTGAATATACAGATGAAAATAATACAGCTCAACAACCCGTAATGGTCCATCGCGCTATTTTGGGAAGTTTTGAGAGATTTTGTGCGATTTTGACTGAACATTTTGGAGGGGAGTTTCCATTTTTTATCGCTCCTACGCAAGTTATTCTTATCCCTATTTCTGAAGCTCAGCATGATTATGCTAGAGAGCTACGCTCTAAGATTATTTCTTTGGGTGCATATGCAGAGATCATGGATAAGAATGAAACCTTAAACAAAAAAATAAGAAATGCAGAAAAGCAGCGTGTGCCTATGATACTTGTCATTGGAGAAAAGGAGCAACAAAGTGGAACTCTAGCTATCCGAGATAGGCATCAAAAACAACAATATGAGTTAAAAGAAGTGGAGTTTTTAGAAATGGTAAAAAACAAAATGAGCGAGGTGAGTTTTTGAGTAAAGAAGAAGTTTTGCTAAATCAGGATATTGATTTTAAAGAAGTTAGATGCATAGGGGATGATGGAGAAGTTTATGGGATTATTTCTTCTGCTCAAGCCCAAGAGATAGCCAATTCAAAAGGATTGGACTTGGTGCTAATATCACCCAATGCTAATCCTCCAGTTTGCAAGGTAATGGACTATGGTAAGTATCGTTACCAGATGGAAAAGAAGCAAAAAGAAGCCAGAAAAAAGCAAAAGCAGATTGAAATTAAAGAGATTAAGCTTTCTACTCAAATTGCTCAAAATGATATTAACTATAAAGTCAAGCATGCGCGTGAGTTTATCGCTGAGCAGAAGCATGTTAAGTTTAAAGTGGTTTTAAGAGGGCGTGAAAGTAGTGATCCGCAGGGTGGGATTGATGTCTTGCATCGCGTGGGAATGATGATGGAAGATATCGCCACACCAGATAAAGAACCTAGAGTAGAGGGGCGATTTGTAGCCTGGCTTTTTGTGCCTAAAAAGCAGGAAAAAGCACAAAAATCAAAATAATTTGCCAAATCTAGGCTAGAATCTTAAAAAATAATCTTATGAAAGGAGATAACAATGCCAAAGATGAAGACAAATCGTGGTGCAGCTAAGAGATTTAAAGTTAAAAAAAATCTCATCAAGCGTGGTAGCGCTTTTAGAAGTCATATTTTGACTAAAAAAAGCCCTAAGCGTAAGGCTGGTTTGAGAGCACCACACCATGTGCATAGTGCAAATATTGATTCGGTAAAAAATCTACTTTGTCAAGCTTAATTTAGCTTGAGGTGGATTTGGAAGTAGGCTCTCCTGCATTTATGATAATAGCAGGGAAAGATTAGCCCTAATGGGCTTCACCTAATTTTAGGTCAAGGAGAAAATAATGAGAGTAAAAACAGGATTTGTCAGAAGAAGACGACATAAAAAAATCTTAAAGCTAGCAAGAGGCTTTTATAGCGGAAGAAGAAAGCATTTTAGAAAGGCTAAAGAACAGCTAGAAAGAAGTATGTGCTATGCTTTCCGTGATAGAAAGCAGAAAAAAAGAGATTTTAGAAGTCTTTGGATTGTAAGAATCAATGCAGCTTGCAGAATGAATGATATAAGTTATTCTAAATTTATGCATGGGTTAAAACTGGCTAATATTGATTTGGATAGAAAAGTGCTTGCAGATATGGCAATGCACGATATGGCAGCTTTCAATCAGGTAGTTGCCATGGCTAAAAAAGCACTTAAATAGATTTTTGCCCTTTTTGGGCATTTGTGATATTTTTTAATGGGACTTTTAGAACTCCTAGATCAAGATAGGCTAGAGGAGTTAGAGCATTTTTTATCTGAACGCTTCGCCCAAAATATGGAGTTCTTTTCTCATACTTCCCCTAGACTTTTTGAAGCTCTAAAGCAACCACCACAAGATTATAACCTGCTGTGTAATCACAAGGGTATTAATATTATCAATCTTCATAATTCAAGCCTAACCTATCCGGAAATGGAATCTAAATATGTTATGGCTGAAGTGCATCAAGAAATCGCTGTAAGTCCACTCAATAACCCCAGATGGAATCTAAAAGGTAATGAGATAGAGCTGGTGCCTATTGATGAGAAGAAGCTACCTATAACAGGAGCTGGCGTTAATAAAATGATAGAAAATTTGCAATATTTAGGTGGCAAGCCACACTATCATTTGGGGACAAACTTTTTTCCAAGCACAGCAGTTTATGGGCTTTTGGGCGGATTGTTTTTAGAGCTATTAAGAGAGAGGGGTGCTTTTTTTCACTCTCTTTTTATTTTTGAAGAAAATATCGATTTGTTTCGTATTAGTTGTTATTTTGTGCATTATCCAGCACTTTTTGATCAGGTTGGCCCCAAGGCTCTCTATCTTTTTGTGAAAGAAATCATAGATCCAAAAATCTTAAGGCATTATTTTGCTGCGCGTAAAATCAGCAGTAATTTTATGCTTTTAGAGTTGCAGATGTATCAAAGCCAGAAGCTAGATGCAGCAAGAGAGCTTTTAAATCAAGAGTTTTTGAGCAATAAACGTGGATGGGGTAGTTTTGAGGATGAGATGATTGGCATAGCCAATTCGCTTAAAAATAATCAATATAAGGTTCTTTCATATCCAAAGCGCATCAACGCTCCTGTTTGTGTCATAGGTAATGGTCCTAGTTTGGATTCTTTGCTTCCTTTTATCAAAAAGATGCAAGATAGGATGATTATTTTTTCTTGTGGTACTGCGCTGAAGGTGCTTAAAAATTATGGGATACAACCAGATTTTCAAATCGAGATTGAAAGGATTGATTATCTAAAAGATGTTCTTTGTGATGCGCCACTTGGCGATACCACACTTTTGTGTGGAAATATGGTAAATCCTAGTGCTTTGGCCCTAGCAAAGGAGGGTTATATTTTCCTACGTGGAGGAAGTAGCTCTAGCTACATGTTTGAATCTAGTGTGATTGAGTGTGCAGCACCATTTGTCGGGAATGCAGGAGCTGCTCTAGCTATGCAGATGGGATCTGAAGTCCTTTTGTGTGGTATTGATTGTGGCTATATAGAGGGCATGAGCAAGCATGCACAGGGTTCTTATTATGGAGATGAAGGGGTGGATTTGCCGCCAAATGTGCATCCTGTAAGGGCTAATTCAAATCGTGCCGTGTATGCTGATTCTATTTTTCTTCTATCCAGGCAGAATCTAGAAACAGCCATTATGCTTTTTAAGCCAAAAATGGTGCTAAATCTTGGATGGGGTGCTTTCATACAGGGATCTAGGAGTGTGAGTGTAGATGATTTTGATCTTGCAAAAATCAACAAAGAGAAGTTGCTAGATGAAATGAAATCTTACATGAAGCCAGCTTTAATGAAAAAAATAAATTTAGCCCATGTAAGGGAGTACTTAAATAGCATTAAGATGCTGCTTCAAAGGGGCATAAGGGAGAAAAAAGAGTTATTTATGCTTATAGATGAGGCAAGTGCATTGCTAGCAAGTACAAGTGCTAAAAATCCACATTTGGGCATTTTGTTTGAAGGTAGTATTGCCCATTTATTACAAAGTTTATTTCTTAGCATCTTGCATCTTCCTCATAATCAAATCTCAACACTTTATGCACAAAATATTGAAATAATAATGTGGACTTTTGATAAAATGTTTTTTAGCTATAAGGTTTTATTGAGTTTACAGGAGTATAGATGAGGATAGTTATTGTATTGATAGCTTTGATGGATAATGCTTTTGCCTATTTAGATCCATCGACAGGATCGCTTCTTGTAAGCTCGATTGTGGCTATTTTTGCTTCTGCCATATTTTTTATTAAAAATTTATTTTATAAACTGATGGCTTTAGTTAGCGGGGGGGGGGGGGATCACTTTTAAAGCATAAGAATAGTTATGCTTTAGTGTTTTATTCTGAAGGGAAGCAGTATTATGGCGTTTTTAGGCCAATTTTAGATGCGCTTCATAAATTGCGATATCCCTATATCTTGCTTACCTCCGATGCTTCTGATCCTTTTTTAAAAGAGAAAAAATTCCATACCAAATTTATCGGCACTGGCAATCGTGCTTATGCCTATTTAAACTCTTTAAGCGCAGATATTGTAGTGATGACAACCCCTGGGCTTGATGTCTTGCAGATTAAGCGCAGTAAGGGGGTGCATCATTATTGCCATATTGTTCACTCGCTTGGATCGCCAAATTATAGAACATTTGGAATGGATTATTTTGATTCTGTGCTTGTGAATTCAAGTATACAAGAAAGCTTTATACGCTCCATAGAGCAGGCCCACCATCTCCCTCAAAAGCTTATAAGAAATATTGGTTCTACCTATATTGATTGGCTTAGTTTGCATTCTAGCTCTAAGAAGTTTTTTAAATCCATAAAAAAGGGTCAAAAGATTGTTCTGCTTTCACCTTCATGGGGTAGGGAGGCTTTGCTATCTAAGTATGGTATGAATTTGATAAGACCACTTTTAGATTCTGGGTTTTTAGTAATTATCCGTCCTCATCCTCAAAGCTTTATCTCAGAATCTGCCTTGATAGAAGGATTGGAAAAAGAGCTTAGAGGGGAGGAGCGCGTAGTTTTTGATAAGAGTGCTTCTAATCTTGCTGCAATGATGCAAAGTGATTTGATGATATCTGACTTTTCTGGGATCATCTTTGATTATCTGTGCTTGTTTGAAAAGCCAGTTTTTTCCATAGAGTATGATTTTGACCATTCGGGGTATGATTCCATGGATGTTGGGGGTTTATGGGAGTTTGAGATTTTTAAAAAGCTAAAAATAGGGCTTAAAATAGAAGAGCTTAAGAATATTTCTAAAATACTAAAAAGCAAGAATGATATCAAATATAAAAAAGAGGTTAAAAAGCTTAAAAAACTTCTTTGGAGCAATCCTGGCAAATCAGGGATGATAGCTGCATCAACTCTACTTGAAATCTATAAAGAAATTCTATTTAAAAAACTTGGTGATAAGAAGGTTTATAGCGATGGGATTTTAGAGATTGATGCATTGCTAGATCAGATTGGTAGGAGGGCTTGATGTTGTATGATATTTTTATCTTTCCGCTAGAAGGCCTGCTTTCTTTATTGCTTGATTTTTTATACAGCCTTACGCATAGTTTTGGTCTGGCTATTATTTTATTAAGCCTTTGTGTGAATCTATTTTTGCTAAAGTTGTTTTTTATAGCAGATAGGGCAGCCTTAGATAATGAAAATAAAAAGCAAAGACTAGATATCAAAATAGCAGAGTTTAAAAGAGTGTTTAAGGGATGGGAGCGTTATGCTTATATCCGCACGCTTTATAGGCAAAACCATTATCATCCTATCCATGCATTAAAGGCACTTTTTGGATTGATTTTACAGATTCCATTTTTTCTAGCAGTGCTTAATTTACTTGAGTTTCATTCACCTCAGATTTATCATCTTAGCTTTTGGCTTATTGAGGATCTTAGCAAGCCAGATTCTTTATTATTTGGTTTTAATTTATTGCCATTATTAATGAGTGTTCTTACTTTGTGGAATGTTTTTATAAGCAGTAAGTCTAGATTACAAGGCGTGATTATTACGCTTTTATTTTTGATATTGCTTTATAAAATGCCAAGTGCTCTTTTGCTGTATTGGACTACTAGCATGGCCTTTGCTCTTTTAAAGACTTTGATTTTAAGGGTGCAGAAATGATGTTTAAAATTTTTAGGCCATCTAGGGAGATAGGAGAGCAGTATAAAAAGATCTTGATGCTATGTATCATCATTATGTCTTTTTTGATCTTTGTATATAACCCTTTTTTACTGTATGCAAGCGATATTAGCCAGTTTCAAAAAGATCAGATGCCACATACACTTAGTGTGCTTTTTGGCAGCTTTTTGCTCTATAGTTTTTTGTTTATCTATGGTTTTAGCTTTATTTATTTGAGTAGATTCTTTTCTTTAGTGGTGTATGGCATTTGTGTGTTATTTTTTATTGCTTTGATCTATAACTTTATTTTGGATTTTAATATCCTTTTAAATAAGCCATATGGCATTTTAGATCATATGAATTTTATAGCACCGCGTGAGGTTTTTAATATCCCTAAGCATGGACTAATTTTAGTTGATTTATTAGTAGGGATTTTATCGATGCTATTAGCAATCATAGCGCTTTATTTTTATAGGTTTTTTAAGCAGATTCTCTATGTTTTGGCTATCACTTTGGGGCTGCTTGGGATGTTTTATGCAGCAAAGATCATTTTTTATAGTCATGAAAAAACCACAGAGATAAAAACAGATACACAAAAGATAGAGGATACTACGCCAATTACTAGTTTTTCTAATAAGAAAAATGTTTTGGTTTTAGTGTTGGATGCTTTTAGCGGGTCTCATCTTTTAGATATTATAAAGCTTTATCCAGAACTAGCTAGCGAGCTTTCTGGTTTTAGCTATTTTCCTAATACTTTGGCTACTTCTAGCTTTACATTTTTTACCACACATTCTCTAGTGGGTGGGGATAGGGCAGCTTTATTTGATATTTATAAGCGCCATCATGGCGATATTAACAATGAAATCATCCAAGCAGAATCTAAAAAAGCTTTTTTAAAGATTGCTGCAGATTTTAGTCATCTTGGATATGAAAATATACTTTATAACCCAGAGCCAGCCAAGATAGAAAAAGATGAGCTAGCTAAGAATACAAATCTGTATTATGGTGAGCCATTTAGAGATTATTTTTTTAAAAAATATAGCAAAGAGCTTGCCTATTTATCTGAAGTTCCAGCTGATTTTATCCCAGAGCTTATTAATTATGGCTTTTTTAAGATAGCACCTTATTCCTTGAGAGCTAAGCTTTATATAGATTATGGTTGGCGTTTTGCCAAAAGTGCAAAGATCAAGCGCTTAAATATCGTCGCTGATAGCGCATCTGATATTTTAAGTTTTCCAGATTTGATGACTTTAGATTCTAAAAGACCAACCTTTAAATACATCAAAAGCATGATCACTCATCAGCCAGCAGGGCTAGATGTGGAAAATTCTTGCTTACCTACCTTGCAGATGCACACTAAGCTGCCCAAAGAATATATGCAATACAACTTAAATAGCTATATGGATTATCACTTTGATAATGAAATTTGTGCGATTTTTTCTCTTAGTAAAATGATTGCCTGGATGAAAGATCATGGCATTTATGATCAAACAAGAATCATCGTCGCTTCAGATCATGGGCTTTATGATGCGTATGATCAAATGAAAAACAATCACAATAATCAGCTAGGTAGGCATTCTAATGCGCTTTTGATGTTTAAGGATTTTAATGCCACTGGGGATTTGAAAATAGATTCTAGATTGATGCAAAATAGCGATGCAGCAGGCTTTGTTTATGATGGAATCTTTAAAAATGCAAAGCACTACCCTCAAAATACATTAAAGAATTACCCCAAAAATCGTAAAGCCATTCATGTCATGATTGATGAGCTGCATAGATTAGAGGGGATTTATGAGGTGAGTGGTGATATTTCAAAGCCAGATAATTGGCGCAAAATGAGCGAAAAAGAAAGTCTAAGGAGTAAAGGTGAATAAGAAAAAAATAGTATATGTGGCAATGGCAGCTGATTTATTACACGCAGGGCATATTAATATTCTTAAAGAGGCTAGTAAGTTTGGAAGCATAGTAGTTGGGCTTTTAAGTGATGAGGCTATAGCAAAGATGGAAGAGGCTCCTTTTTTAGACTATGATCAAAGAAAGATGGTACTAGAGAATTTAAATTTAATAGATTCTATAGTGCCTCAAAATACGCCAAGCTATAGGCAAAATATAGAGGCATTGCACCCAGATTATGTCGTGCATGGGGATGACTGGCAGAGTGGGTATTTAAGATGCTATCGTCAAGAGGTGATAGAGTTGCTCTATAAGCTTTATCCACAAGAAAAAGTAGATTTAAATACCCATCCAAGATTGATTGAAATCCCTTATTCTCAGGAGATTAATGTACTTGGTATTAAAAGGGCTTTAAAAAATCTGGGCATTACCACGGCAAATAGGCAAGGACGCTTGAAAAAACTCTTGAGCTTAAAATCACCATTGAGAATCTTAGAAACCCATTCAGCCTTATCTGCACTGATTGCACAAAATACTTGCATAGATATTGATGGCCAAAGATTGGAGTTTGATGGCTTTTGGTCTAGCTCATTGACAGATTCCACGCTTAGGGGTAAGCCAGATATAGAGGCAGTGGAGCTTGGCGTGCGCCTCCAAGGGATTAATGAAATTTTTGAAGTCACTCACAAGCCACTTATCTATGATGCAGATACAGGAGGAAAGGTAGAGCATTTTGTATTTACAGTGAGGACGTTAGAGCGTTTGGGTGTATCTGCGGTGGTGATTGAGGATAAGACAGGATTGAAGAAAAATAGCTTGCTTGGCAATGAAGTGGAGCAAACTCAAGAGGACATAGAGGTTTTTTGCCACAAAATAAGTGAGGGGAAGAAGGCAAGAGTGGGCGATGAGTTTATGATTTTTGCCAGGATTGAAAGTTTGATTCTAGATAAGGGGCAAGAAGATGCGCTAAAGAGAGCTTTTGCCTATATTGGGGCTGGTGCTGATGGCATTATGATTCACTCCAGGCATAAGGATGCAGAGGAGATTTTAAGCTTTATGAAGGCTTTTAGGGCTAAGGATTCTATCACGCCTGTGATTGTCGTGCCCACAAGCTTTAATGCTATCTTGGCAAAAGATTTGGCTAGGGCTGGGGTTAATATTATTATCTATGCTAATCACATGCTTCGCTCTTCTTTCGTGGCTATGAGCGAGGTGGCTAAAAGCATTTTAGAAAATGATAGAAGCTTAGAGGCTGAATCTAAATGTATGAGTGTTAATGAGATTTTATCTCTAATTCCTGGGACGATTTGAGGTGGATTTATGGATATGCTAGAGTTTGGAAGCTTGTTAGAGGAGTTTGGATTTAGAGATTTTGTGGGTGTGCCTTGCAGCTTTTTAAGTCCATTGATAAACTATGCAATCAATCAAAAAAGTTTTGTAATGGCCAATAATGAAGGGGAGGCGGTTGCTATAGCTAGTGGGATTAGCATGGCTAGGGCTAGGGAAGCTCAGAGGGGTTATGGTGTAGTATTGATGCAAAACTCTGGACTTTCTAATGCCCTAAGTCCACTAACCTCGCTTAATTATACCTTTGATATACCCATCCTTGGTTTTGTCTCTTTGAGGGGTGAGAGGGATGAGGATGGTAAAAATAGCGATGAGCCTCAGCATGAGCTTTTAGGCAGGATTACAGACAAGCTTTTAGAGGTTTGCCAAATAGAATATGATTTTCTAAGCAAGGATCCTTGCGATGCTAGAAGACAATTACAACATGCAAGCAAGGTTTTACAAGAAGGGAAACCCTATTTCTTTATTGTTAAAAAAGGGGTTTTACAAAAGCTGGATTTGAGGGTGGAGCACTCAGGCCCGAGCACTATGATAAGGCGTATAGATGCGCTAGAGAAGATTGCACAAGTTTGTAATGAGGCTGTGATATTAGCTACTACTGGGAAGAGTGGAAGGGAGCTTTATGAAATTGGTGATAGGCCAAACCAGCTTTATATGGTCGGGTCGATGGGATGTGTCAGTACACTTGGTCTTGGCATGATGCTAAAAAGTGATAAAAAGATCGTGTGTATAGATGGAGATGGAGCGCTATTAATGAGACTAGGAAGTCTAGCTGTCAATGCGCGCTATGCTAAAGAACGTAATATGGGCAATTTTTGCCATATTTTGCTAGATAATGAAAGTCATGATTCTACAGGTGGCCAGTTTGGTTTATCATCAAACATAGATTTTAAGCTTATAGCTAGGGCTAGTGGCTATGAGTTTATAGAGTGGGTAGAAAGCTTAGATGAATTACAAAAGGTATTGAAAGAATTTATGAATCTAGATTCTGGGGGTGCGTATTTTATAGGTATGAAAATAAAAAAAGGCAGCAAAGAGCCACTTGGCAGACCAAAGATCACTCCTAAGGAAGTGGCCCATAGATTAGAAAATTTTTTAATAAATAAGGTTTAGATAATGCAAGCAGTCATTTTAGCAGCAGGACTAGGCTCCCGTCTAGGAGCATTAAAGGGTGATGGGCCAAAAGGGTTTTTACAGCCAAAAGGCCTTGGGGAAAGTTTGGTGGGACGTAGCATTAGACTTTTGCTTGAATGTGGGATCAGCGAGGTGATCATAGTATCTGGATTTAGGGCAGAGTATTATGAGAGATTGGCATTAGAGATCAATGCAAGCTTTAAGACCCCTAAAATAAGAGTGATCAAAAATGAAGCCTATGAAAATACTGGCAGTACTAAGAGTTTGGAGTGCGCAAAAGCTTTTTTAAAAGAAGATACTTTAGTTTTAGAATCAGATCTGCTTTATGAAAAAAGAATGCTAGAGACAATCATCAATCATCCAAGTGCAAATCTTATTCTTGCTAGTAATGCTACTAAAAGTGGGGATGAAGTTTTTTTAGAATGTGATGATACCATTTTGCCTAGATTGGTGGCATTAAGTAAGAATAAAAAAGATTTAGATCATATAGATGGAGAGTTAGTAGGAATTTGCAAGCTTAGTAGAGAGGTGTTTTTTGATTTAGACTTTAATAAGGCTTGTGATTATGAGTATTTATTGGTGGGGTTAGAGGCATTAAAGATAGAGGATGGGATATGGTGTGAGATAGATGATAGGGAACACCTACAAAGAGCAGAGCAGAGCATTATCCCAAGATTGAAAGATAAGGAGCTAAGATGAAAGATTTTAAACAAAGAAATATTTTGCTAAATCCAGGACCTGCTTGTATATCTAGCCGAGTTAAAAAAGCCCAGATCATACCTGATATTTGTCCTCGTGAAAGGGAGTTTGGAGATGTGATGGAGAGGGTGAGCAAGGGGCTTTTAGGATTTGTTAAAAATACAAATAATGCTTCTTGTGTGCTATTTGGTGGCTCTGGTACTTTAGCTGTAGAAGCAGCCTTGAGCTCTTTGGTATCTAGCAAGCATAAATTAGCAATTATCAATAATGGGGCTTATGGTGAGAGAATGTGTGAGATTGCTAGATTGCATGATCTAAATTTCATAGAATTTAGGAGCGATGTATTAGAGTTGATTGATTATGATGGGCTTTTAGGGTTCTTGCAAAAAGAAAGGCCAGACTTTCTAGCGCTTGTCCATTCAGAGACTACAAGTGGATTGATCAATGATTTAAAAATAATCTCAAAATTAGCAAAGCCATTGGGTATAAAGATTATCGCAGACTGCATGAGCAGCTATGCATGCTATGAGTTAGATTTAAAAGAAGTGGATATGATCATTGCTTCAAGTAATAAAAATATACAGGGGATGGCAGGGGTTAGCTTTGTAATAGCTAATGATGATTTATTAGAGGGTGCAAAATATGCTAAAAGCCTTTATTTGGATCTAGCAAGTCAGTATAAGTATTTTAAAAAGAATCATCAGATGCGTTTTACACCACCAGTGCAGACTATTTATGCACTTGATGAGGCTATTAGGGAGCTAGAAGAGGAGGGCTTAGAAAATCGTTATAAGCGCTATGAAGAATCAAATCAAGTCTTAAGAGAGGGATTATTATCGCTAGGGTTTGAAGTCTACCCTAAAAATGGCGCAGGAGTGATTATTAGTGCTGTGATGTTAAAAGATGGGATGGATTTTGATAAATTACATGATTATTGCAAGGATAGGGGTTTTACCATTTATCCTGGAAAGATTGCGGGATTGGATATGTTTAGGATCGCAAATATTGGTATGATTGATTCTTGGGATATGAGATTATTTTTAGAGATTTTGAAGGAATTTGAACGTGATTTTAAATCTTAAAATCATTAATAATTTTAAGATTAGCATGTAATATGTGATAGAATTCAGGTTCTATTTTAAATAATTCTAAATAAATAAGGAAATTGAGTGAAGAAGATTGTTTGTAGTGTTATGGCGGCAACTTTGGCTTGTACGCCACTAATAGCCCAAGATCAAGATGATGATACTGTTAAATTGACTATTACGCCATTTGGAGAATTGGGAGGCTTGTATAATCAAGGTATCGCTTCGCCAGGAAAACATAGTTATGGAAATTTGATGGCTCATGCTGGAGTAGATTTTGCACTAGATAATGGCTGGAGATTTGGTCTTGGTGCTATTGGTAGTTGGGCTATTTGGGATACTTCATCTACTTCTCAGTCTAGTTCAAGTGTTATGGGTGGTAATAGTGGAGATATTTCAGAGGCTTATGTGCATTATAAAAACTCTCGACTTGAGTTTGCAGTAGGTCGCTTTAGCTCTAACTTTTTGAAATTTGATTATATGAGTGGTAATATCCAGGGTGGTGCTGGTGTGATTACAACTCATGGTGGGAAGATGCGTTATTGGGCTATGTTTGCTGATTCTATGCTTTATACAGGAGCTCATAGAAATACTTCTTCTACGCTTTATGGTACTAATGCAATTTATAGCTATTACCCTTATTCTAAGCAAAATATTATGGGGATTTGGGGTGAAGTGCTAGCTGGAGGGCTTAGCTATTTTGCCCATGGCATGGATATTAGTGCATTTTTATTGTTGGATACTCAACTGCCTGCAAACAGACTTCCAGGAAGAAATGGAATCTTATTTCAAGCAGGTGGAAAGCTTAGCTATGAGACGGATTTTTCTGGTGCTTGGCATTCTAAAAGTGTGTTAAGAGGGATTTTTCAGTTAGGCAATACCTCTAAGCAGCCTGCAGCAAGCATCGGTGCTGGTGATGGACTGGCAGGTTTGGTATGGCTAGATCAGACTTTTGGGTATCGTATATTTGAATTTGGTGCAGGGATTTATAGCGTGATCTCTTCTTATGGAAATGGTGGGATTTATACCTTTAGTGATCCTACTCGCTATTATGGAAAAGTGATTAATGCACCTATGGCATTCCCAAGCCCTTATTTTTCTAGTGGTAGTGCAGGACAATTCTTAAATGGTTATATTTTTGGAAGCATTGATTTAATGAAAAGCTCACTGCCATTTCGTCTGGATGGTATGATTAGTTTTGGTCGATATCAGGAATACTCTCTTATACTTGATTATAATGCATGGAAATATAGAGATATGAAACTTAATGTAGGTTTGGGTTATGTTTTTTCTAAGGTTGCTCCATCAACTATTTCAGGTATTTCTACAGCAGGATTACAGAGCAGTCTTTTGATTTTTGCTAAGTTTTATTATTAAAATATTTAAGTTTTTAGTAAATCATCCGATATGGTTTTTAAGAAGAGCTGTCTTGTTGTTAGCAAGATTTTTCTTCCTTAGAATTCCTTTCAAGGAGAGAGTATGAAAAATAAATTTCTTGGTTCACTTGCTTTAGCTGGTATGACACTAGGCAGTATGCAAGCTATGGATTTTAACTTTTTTGGTCATGTAGGTGCGGCTTATGATCAAGGATTTGGTAATGGCAATCGCTGGGATGGTGTAGGTGATAAGGTTGGTTATGCTGGATTTACTGGCCATTTGGGAATGGACTTTGGATTTAATGCATTACACCTAGGACTTGGTGCTTATAGTGGTGTGCCTATTTGGGGGACAGAAAGTCAAGCTACTCATCTTTATAGCACACGCTATATTGATTTGTCAGATTTATATTTAAAATATGATACTGAAGAGTTGAAAATCGCAGTAGGTCGCTTTAATAATGATTTCTTAGAATCAGATTGGCTTACTTCATATCAGCAAGGTGTAGCTGCTAAATGGAATGTTAAAAGCTTTGGCATGTGGGCTACTTGGATGAATGATTTTACAACCTATGGTTATCAGCCAGGCAGAATTGCTTCTGAGCTATTTGGTTGGTCTCCTTATTCATCTACTTATCATGGATTTGGAATTGGTAATGAGATCCTAGCACTTGGTATGGATTTTGACTTTGATTTCTTAAAAATCAATCCATTTGTTCATTATTATACTTATGGTAGTGGTACTATCCAAGCAGGTACTAAACTTGCTTTGGTATTTGGTGAGGATGGCCCTGTACAATCAACAACAGCTTTAAGATTTATGTGGCAGAATGAGTTTGGTGCAAATGGTGATAGCACTATGCTTTTCTGGGGTGATCAAGAATTATTATTTGGTGGATTCTTTAAGTTGGGTGCTGGTTACTATGGTACTACCGGTGGAGCTGGAATCTACTCTGTAAATAATGTGACAAGATTCTATGGTAGATATCTAACTCCGATAGATTATACTTCTAGTTACTTTGGTGCTAATGCAAGTACATGGTATCTATTTACTGGTGTAACTAGCCAATGGTTTGATCTAGATGTGCTTTATTCAGAAGGTAGCCATGATGAGTTTTCTGCTATCGCTTCTGTGACTATTTTTGATACTGAAGCAAAAGGTAGTTTAAATGGCTTTGCGCTAAAAGTTGGTGGTGGATATGTGTCAAATGGCTTTAATAGAGCACGGCAACAACACAATGCAGTAGCATTTGTAAAACTTTCTTATTAATATTAAGAACCTTCTTGTTAGTAACCTGGGAAAGCCCCAGGTTATCTTCTTTTTGATTTTTTTAATTTTAAAGATTGACTTCTTTTGCTGTATAGAAAAATAAATTATTAGTTTTTTGTAAGAAGATTTTATGCTCTTTTATAAGATGATCCAGTGTTTCTAGTGTATTTTCACTAAACATTTCTTTGGCTTCAAAAAATTCAATAGGACGACGCTTGATAAGATTATAAAGCTCTGTAGAATCTAAATTTTGTTTCAAGGTTTCAGAAGATTTCCTCTGTGGGATATTGATAGGTATATTTAGTCTTTTTTGGAAAAAAGCACCAATATTTTGCAATCTATCATGGCTGATTGGTTCTTTTGGGTAGGCTGGAGGTCTATCAATGGTGCTTAGGTCAATGCGGCTTAGCCTTGGCAATGAAGCAAAAAAGTCACATAGGGCCAAGATATTAGATTCCCCATCATTAACATCTTTGACAAAAAGCACCTCTGCTACTAGCTCACCTTGGAATTGCGCACTAAAATCTAAGATACCAGTCTTGATGTTTTCTAAGTCTATATGCTTATGTGGGCGATCGATGCGTAAAAACTCTTTTTCATTCCCCGCATCAAGGCTAAATTTTACAATATCAAAGAGTTTGAGGGCTTCTTGTATTTTAGGATCACCAAAATTAGATCCGTTACTAAGAATTAATGTTTTTATTTGTGGAGGGATTAGGCTTTTGATCTTGCTAATAAGCTCAAATAAATGTGGATAGAGAGTGGGCTCGCCATTTGCAGTGATGGTAAGCACATCTAAATCAGCGCTAATATGCGAAAAAAGTGCTTCAATAATAGTATTTACCTCTATGACTTCTTGCATATTTTCTATAGCACGCTTACCCTCAAGCTCACAATAAAGACAGTCAAAATTACACTGCTTGCTTTGGGGTGAGAGGTCAATGCCAAGAGACTTGCCAAATCGCCTCGAAAAGATCGGACCAAAAATGATATTTTTAGGAGTTTCTTTTTCCATGGCTTGGCTTTAAGTCTTAAGAGGTTTTTTTGCCTTGCATTTTATGCATTCATAGATCTCTTTACCCCTTAGCGTGCGTTTACTCATCTTATATCCACATTCAGGGCATTTTTCATTGGTTGGCTCATGTTTTGAGATAAAGGTGCATTTAGGGTAGTTTGAGCAGCCATAAAACGGACCCCTACGACTACTTCGAAGGATGATATCACCACCGCATTCAGGGCATTCTACATCTTTGATTATAGAGAGTTTTTTATCTTGGAGTGATTTGGCATTTTTGCATTCTGGATAGCCAGAGCAAGCTAGGAAAGTCCCATTTTTTCCCATTTTCTCTACCATGGGTTTTCCACATTTTTCACAGACTTCATTTGTAGTTTGCTCACTTTGGTCTAAGGGCTTTTCTTGTGGCTTGATATATTTGCATTTTGGATAGCCAGAGCAAGCAGTAAACTCACCATATCTACTTTTGCGTATCACAAGCTCGCTTCCGCACTCTGGACAAAACTCACCTGTAGAGACAAGAGTTTTTTGAGAGGCTATAGAGGTTTTGCCTTGTAGGATTTTCTGCTCAAATGGCTCATAAAAATCCCATAGTAATTTTTGCCAATCTAGTTTATTGTCAGCCACTTCATCAAGCTTGTTTTCAAGTAGCGCACTAAAGTCAGAATCTACAATTTCTTGGAAGTGAGATTCAAGCATTTCTGTGACTTTGAAGGCATTTTCTTGTGGGAAGATTTGCTTTTTTTCAATTTTAATATATTCGCGATTAGCTAGAAGTGAAATAGTGGGAGCATAGGTACTTGGACGGCCTATGCCAAGACTTTCTAGCATTTTCACTAGTGAAGCTTCTGAGAATCTAGATGGAGGCTGTGTAGTGTGTTTGAGGCTTTCTATTTTCTTGGGCGTGATAGGGCTATTTTCTTCTAAATCAGGAAGTAGTTTATCCTTATCATCACTACCTATTACGCGATAAAAACCATCAAAAATGAGCTTTCTACCATTGGCCTTGAACTCTCCATGGCTGCCTTTAAAAATGATGCTTTGGCTCTCTAAAATAGCATCTTCCATTTGTGAGGCTAGGAAGCGGTTATAAATAAGTGTATAGAGTTTTAATTCATCATTTTTAAGATAGTCTTTTGCAATTTGTGGTGTAAAGCTAAGATTGGTAGGACGTATGGCTTCATGAGCTTCTTGTGCAGATTTGTTTTTGGTTGTATAGACCTTTGGCTTACTTGGTAGGTAGGCTTCCCCAAAATCTTTTTTGATTTTTTCTCTCACTGCGACTATGGCCTCTTTGGCGATATTAAGACTATCTGTTCTCATATAGGTGATTACACCCATCGTGCCTTCGTGAGTTTGTACCCCCTCATAGAGACGTTGGGCTAGATTCATGGTTTTGCTTGGCGAGTATCCAAGTAGGTTGCTTGAGCTTTGTTGTAATGTAGAGGTCATAAAGGGTGGAGGAGTGGGAGTTTTTTTACTCTTTTTTTGCAAATCACCCGTAATATAAGAATCTGCTTTTAGAATCTTTAGCATATCTTGCGCAGTTTTTTCATCTTGAATTTCTTGTTCTTTGAGTTTTTTACCCTCAAAGCTTATTAGTACTGCATTTAATCCTGCAAAATCTCCTTCAATGCTATAAAAATCAATAGGTTTAAATGCCTTGATTTCACGCTCTTTATCAACTACGATTTTCAAAGCAGCACTTTGGACTCTACCAGCAGATAGTCCTTTGATGATTTTTGATGAGACAAGTGAGCTTAGCTTAAAGCCAACAATCCTATCAAGTAGGCGTCTAGCTTGCTGGGCATTAACTTTATCCATATCGATTTTTCTTGGTGATTTAAGCGCATCCTGTATAGCATTTTTTGTGATTTCATGAAAGACTATTCTAGGAAACTTATCATGATTCCCCCCTAGGGCTTGGGTGATATGATAGCCAATAGCCTCTCCTTCTCTATCCTCATCAGTTGCGATGTAGATAGATTCTGCATTTTTGGCATATGTTTTTATCATTTTTACGACATCTTGATGATCTTTAGAGATTGTATATTCAGGCTCAAAATGTTGATTTTCTATCTTAATGCCAAATTTAAATTTGGGTAAATCTCGAATATGTCCTTTTGAAGCGATAACTTCATATTGTCCGCCTAGAAAGCTTTTGATAGTTTTAGCTTTGGCAGGGGATTCTACGATGATGAGATTTTTCATTACAACTCTTTATATTAAGGTTTTTGGGCAAAAATTTTAACATACTTTTAATTAAGCTTTGATAACGAATATTAAAAAAAGTGGAACACTTGTTGCTTTTAAATTTGCCGTATCACAAATAAACGCAAAGGATGCAACATGAGTTTTAGGATAAATACAAACGTAGCGGCTCTAAATGCGCATACTATCGGTGTGCAGACAAATAGAAATATCGCTAATTCATTGGAGAAGCTTAGCTCTGGTTTGAGAATCAACAAAGCAGCAGATGATGCTTCGGGTATGGCAATTGCAGATAGCCTTAGGTCTCAAAGTGAGAGTTTGGGTCAAGCTATTAAGAACGCAAATGATGCGATTGGTTTGATCCAGATTGCTGATAAGGCGATGGATGAGCAACTAAAAATCTTAGATACCATTAAGACTAAAGCAATCCAAGCTGCACAAGATGGTCAGACACAAGAATCAAGAAAATCACTTCAGAGTGATATTCAGCGTCTAATGGAAGAGCTAGATAATATTGCTAATACTACAAGCTTTAATGGTCAGAATATGCTCTCTGGTGCCTTTACTAATAGAGAGTTCCAAATTGGTGCTTATTCTAATACAACCGTTAAGGCTTCTATTGGATCTACTAGTTCAGACAAAATTGGACATGTACGTATGGAGACTGCTTCATTTGATGGTCCGGGTATGAAGGCTTCTGGTGCTGGAACTAACCTTACAGATGTGGCATTTAAGTTTAAGGCAGTAGATGGTGTGAATAACTTTGAATTGGAAACTGTTAAGATTTCTACTTCTGCTGGTACTGGTATTGGTGCTTTAAGCGAGGTTATCAATCGCTTCTCTGATAAGCTTGGTGTACGTGCAACCTATAATGTCCAGGCTACAGGTTCAAGCCCAGTATTATCTGGTACAGTTAGAGGACTTGTGATCAATGGTGTAGAAATTGGTACTATTAATGGTGTTAAGAAAAATGACTCTGATGGTCGTTTAGTCAATGCGATTAACTCTGTAAAAGATCAAACAGGTGTTGAGGCATCTTTAGATATTACAGGTCGCTTGAACTTAAAGAGCAATGATGGACGCGCTATCTCAATCCATGCAGATGAAGATTCTGGAGCCGTATTTGGTGGAGGAAACTTTGCTGGTATCTCTGGATACAATCATGCTATTGTTGGTCGTTTGACATTAATTAGAACAGATGCTAGAGATATTATTGTTAGTGGTGTGAATTTCTCACATGTTGGATTCCACTCTGCTCAAGGTGTGGCTGAGATGACAGCTAACTTACGCCAGATTAAGGGTATATTTAACGCAGATATGGCTTCTGCTGCTGGTGCAAATGCCAACGTAGCTCAAGCAGAGCTAAACCATCAGGGTATTGGTGCTGGTGTAACATCTCTTAAGGGTGCGATGATTGTAATGGATATGGTGGATTCTGCTAGAATTCAATTAGATAAAGTTCGTGCAGATATCGGTTCTGTGCAGATCCAGTTGGTCTCAACAATCAACAACGTATCTATCACACAAGTTAATGTTAAGGCTGCAGAATCTCAAATCAGAGATGTGGACTTTGCTGCAGAATCAGCTAACTTCTCTAAGAACAACATCTTGGCTCAGTCTGGTAGCTTTGCACTTGCTCAAGCCAATGCAGTTCAGCAGAACGTTCTACGCTTGTTACAATAATTCTTACTTTAACCTTTGCGCTTAGGGGCTTTTGCCCCAAGTTCTGCGCATTTCCTCAAATGCTGTAAAAGTTTTTTGTAGCATTTGGGGAATTATTTTTTATGTGGGGAGAGCTTATGGATATTTATCAAAAAAATCTTTCAGCACTTAAGCAAAAAGATCCGCTTTTAGCACTTGCATTAATGCAGGTCAAGCCAAATGAAAAATTTGAAGTTTTCATGGATAATGATCCAGCAAACTTTAATATTATCAGAAAGTCAGATTCTGCGCCATTGTTTCCTCATAAACCCTTAGAAGAGACTTTACAAAAGATTACAGACTTTATACCCTATAGCTATTATCCTTATTTATATTTTTATGGCTTAGGTAATGGCGTATTTTATAAAATGCTTTTAGGCAATGAGCAAATTTCTCGCATAGTTGTTATTGAGCCAGAGATTGAGATTTTATTTATTGTGCTTAATCTTTTGGATTTTGCAGAAGATATTTTGAGTGATAAGATTGTTATCTTATATGCGCCTTATTGTAATTATGTTATGGTGAATTCTCTTTTTATGATGGATAAAAAATCTCGTCTTTATGCCAAAGTATATGATTTATTTATATTTAATTTTTTCTATGAGAGTTATCAGGCCAATATTGCTGAGATTAGTGGGCATTTTGTTAGGGCTATTGAGCATAATGTTATTTCTGTGGGTAATGATACAAAGGATGCGATTATTGGGATTAAGCAGCATATTTATAATCTACCAGATATGCTAAAATCCCCGACACTTATCAATCTTGTGGAGAATCTAAAAAATCGAGATACGGCTATTATCGTCTCTACAGGTCCTAGCCTATCTAAGCAGCTCCCACTTTTAAAGCAGATTGCACCCTATGCTACATTATTTTGCATTGATGCTAGTTTCCCTATTCTTTATCAAGCAGGTATTAAGCCTGATGTGGTGCTTTCTTTAGAGAGAGTAGAGGCTACGGCCAAGTTTTATACTGATACGCCAAAAAAGGCACAAGAAGGCGTAGTCTTTGCGCTAACTTCTATCGTGCATCCTACATTAAAAGATGCTATTACAGATGGAGTAAAGCAGTTTTCTATGCGCCCCTTTGGGTATACCAATATGTTTGGATTTCATGAATATGGATATGTTGGCATTGGTATGAGTGCAGCTAATATGGCTTATGAAATGGTTGTGCATGGTAGATTTAAGCGCTGCATTATTATTGGTCAGGATTTGGCATTTGGTGAGGATGGTAGCAGCCATGCTAAGGGTGCTATTTATGGAAGTGATGAGATCAAGCCTAAAGAACAAAAGGTATTTGTTGAGAAATACGGTGGAGGAGGCGAGGTAGAGACCACGCTAGTGTGGAAATTATTTTTGCAGTTTTTTGAGACTGATATTGCTCATACGCCATATAAGCTTGAGGTTATCAATGCGACAGAAGGTGGTGCTAGAATCCATGGTAGTATTGAGATGCCTTTTTCTAAGGCTATTGAGCTGGTAGATAAAAGCAGGGAAAAAACACCAATTATGCTTAAAAAACCGGAGGATAAGATAAGTGCTAAAAATATCAATAAAGCGTATAAAAAGTGTGAAAAAATTATCACCTATGGCTTGAAAAAGAAAGCACGTGTAGAAAAGACATTTTTAAAGCTAGCTAAATTGACAGAGGATCTAGAGGCATTAAATGAAAAAGGGCAATTAGAAAAGCTTGATTTTAAACGCATAGAAAAAATGGTAGATGAAGTTGATCGTGTGAAAAAGTTTTTTGAAGAGAAGGAATTTTCTGACTACTTTGTAGATGCAATTCAGTCTTATATTTTCCATCAGGAGCTAGATATTGCAAAGATTTTAGTGCGCTATGTGAGTAATGAGGATGAGAGAAAGGCAAAGCAGCTAGAGTGGCTTTATGCGCATAAGTATTGGTTATTTAGTCTGGCTGGAGGGATGGACTGTGTGATCAATGTCATTAGAGATACTTTAGATGAGCAAAAGGAATTTACACATTTTAAGTAAAATTTTGCCAAAACTAAAGGGCTAAAAATGCTAAAAGTATATGGAATTAAAAATTGTAATAGCGTAAAAAAGGGATGTGAGTTTTTAACAAAGCATAATATTGAGTATGAGTTTGTAGACTTTAAAAAGACAGCTCCAAGTCTAGAAGTTCTAAAGCTATGGCAGGCTCAAGCTGGAGTCCAAAAAATCATCAATAAAGCAGGCCAAACTTATAAAAAACTAGGCCTAAAAGATCAGAATCTTAATGATTTAGAGCTTTTAGAAATAGCTAGCAAAAACCCAAGCCTTATTAAACGTCCGGTATTAGAATTTGATAATGGGGATGTGCATTTTGGCTTTGATGAGACTTTTTATAAAGAGAAATTCATTTGAGACATTTTTTTAAGGCACTCTCTTTTTGTGTTTACTTTTTACTGCTGGCTGTATTTATAGGCTGTGCACCAAAAAGTAAAATAGAAAATGCAAGCCTAGATTTACCTCAAGATTCTAGTTATTTTTTAAGTGGTAATGATCTGGTTTTGCCTAAAAATATTACAGAAACACTCAAAGAGAATTATTTGAAGATTTGGTATTGGCCATGGACTGACCCAAGCCCAAATCTTAATGTCGAAGAAGTTTTTTGGATGGCACCTAGTCTTTTGAAGCTAAAAGGCTATGGCCCTAATTTAAAACCCTATAGCTATAAAGAATTGCAAGAAATTTATGATTCTCTAGATATAGTGAATTATCCTAGTGCTGAGATAAAGGCCATTGTCACTAGGGATGCTATGGTTAGGGCAGTCCCGACACTTAAGCCTTATTTTAAAACACGAGAGAATTACCCATTTGATCGTTGGCAAAATTCTTTGATCTTTGCTGGGACTCCAGTCTTAATCACGCATTTTAACCCCACAAAAGAATGGGCACATATCCAAAGTAGCTTTGTTTATGGCTGGGTCAGGGTAGAGGATTTAGCAAAAATCACGCCAGAGGATGAGAAACTTTTATTGGGCATTAAGCAATATGTGATGCCAAATCATGATCGGATTGGTATTTATAATGATGCTGGAGAGTTTATGTATCTTGCGCGTATGGGAGAGATTTTTGCTATTAGGGGGGTAAAGGGCTCTGAAGCTAATGCAGAGTTTTATCCCATCTATCTGCCTTATAGAAAGGCCAATGGAATGCTAGAACTTATAAGGGCTAAGGTTAAGCGCGATGACTTTTCTCTTTTCCCAAGAAGGCTTAGTCCTATTGCGATGGCAAGCGTTGTTGATTCCATGTTGGGGGATTTTTATGGTTGGGGAGGGGCTTTAGAGAGTAGAGATTGCTCTGCTTTTATCCGTGATAGTTTTGCAAACTTTGGAATCTTTTTGCCTAGAAACTCTGCTGCTCAAGCTAAATATGCAAATAATATGATTGATTTAAGCAGGATGAAGGCAGAAGAAAAAGAAGCCTATATTATTAAAAATGCCACGCCATTTGCCACTATTTTATGGCTTAAGGGGCATATTATGCTTTATATTGGCAGCATGGATGGAAGGGCCATTGTGGCACATAGTGCTTGGAGTGTAACTACTAGAAGTTTACGCTATAAAACAGAAAATCTTTTGGGAGGGGCAGTGATTACTACTCTTGTACCAGAAAATCAAAAAAATGGTAGAATTAAAAAAGCTAAAACCCTATTAGATCGTATTTTAGGGATGTCAGATTTGTATGATTATATTTTAAAGCTTGATTCTAAGAAGGTAGGACAATGAGGTGGCTACTTGTTTTAATATTGTGCATCTATGCTGAGGCAAAAATAAAAGTAGCCGTATCTATTGCCCCACAAGCCTATTTTATCCATCAGATTGCCAAAGATTTAGTAGATGTATATGTGATGGTGCCAAATAATCAGAATCCAGAGCAATATGAGCCACTAATCTCTCAGATGAAAGAGCTTAAAGATAGTGCTTTGTATTTTGGCATTGGGCTTGATTTTGAGGATCGCTGGAAAAAACGTTTTTTAGATTCTGCTAAGCAGATGAGATTTATCCCCCCATCTAAAATATATGATGCCTCTCATGATACTCACCATGATCATCGCAGACATGATAATCACATTTGGCTTTCTGTAGAGTTTGCCAAAGAATATGCCCAGTATATAGCTCAAATTTTAAGTATGCAAGATGCAGAGAGATCTCAAGAATACGCACATAATCTTTCAAATTTTCTTATTAAGATTGATGAACTAGATTCTTTATTGCATGGGATTTTTTCGCATCCTGAGGCCAAAAAGGTGTTTTTGGTTTTTCATCCAGCATTTGAATACTTGGCCAAAGAATATGGTCTATTGGAGTTGGCTATAGAGGCTGATAATAAGGGGGTAAAAATCAGGCATATGCAAGAGATCAGCCAGCAGATAAAACAAAATAACCTAAAAGTGATTTATAAGCAGCCACAGTTTTCTGATAAAACTGTGCATTTATTAGCTAAAGAGTATGGTTTGAAGATCTCAGAGCTTGATCCATTTGCCTATGATTGGGTTGAAAATTTAATGCAGATGGCCAAGAAAATAGCTAATGAGTACTAAGGAGGGAAAATGGCATTGAGACATGAAAATATCGCTAAGATTACTATCCCTACAAGAATCTGGAATATGAATCAAGAAGAAAAGGGTGATGGGACTATGGAAAATCAGACAAATGAACCCATTATTAGCTGCTCTAATCTTTCATTTGCCTATGGCCAAGAAGAGGTGCTAAGAAATGTAAGCTTTGATGTTTATAGTCATGATTTTTTAGCAGTAATTGGTCCAAATGGCGGTGGAAAAAGCACCTTAATGAAGCTAATGCTTGGACTTTTAAAACCTAAGAGTGGAGAGATTAGCTATGCAAAAGATTTGAATCATAAAATAGGCTATGTACCACAGGATACAGGGATTAACAAGGATTTCCCAATACAGGTGATTGATGTGGTGAAGATGGGATTTTTGAAGTCTAGGGCTTTTGGTTTTCGCACATCATATTTGCAAAATAAGCGTGCCTATGAGATTTTAAATAGACTTGAGATCGCTCATTTAGCTAAGTGCAAGATTAGTGAGATTTCAGGTGGGCAGCGCCAGCGAGTTTTAATAGCGCGTGCATTGTGCGGAGATCCAGAAATTCTAATGCTTGATGAGCCTACTTCAAATATTGATACAAAAGCCCAAAAAGAAATTTATGATTTATTAAAGTTTTTTAATAACTTTTATCCTATAATTGTGATAAGTCATAACATTTCAATACTTTTGGGTTATGCTTCTAGGGTTTTGTCAGTCAATCGTGAGGTGGTCATGCATGATATGCCGCAGGTAGTGATGCCAAATCAAGGGCATATTTGTGAAATTGACATCTTAAATCAAATATTGGAGAGTAGAAAATGAAAGAGTTTGAGGTTGCTATTATTGGTGGAGGTATTTCAGGTTGTGCAGCATTTTATGTATTAAGCGAATATAGCGATGTTAAAAATATTGCACTTATTGATAAATGCGATGGGCTGGCTAAAGTAAGCTCAAATGCCAAGGCAAATTCTCAAACTATCCATGATGGGAGCATCGAGACAAACTACACAGCCCAGAAAGCAGCTAAAGTCAAGTTTTCAGCCCAAAAGGTGCGTAACTATGCTTTGAATAAAAAGCTGCAAAATAAGGCTATTTTTGAGTATCAAAAAATGGCTATTGGGGTGGGGGACTTGGAGTGTGAGTATATCCAAAAGCGTTTTAAAGAGTTTGGAGATATCTTTCCTGGAATCCAATTTTTTGATAAGGCAAAATTAAAGCAGATTGAGCCAAAGATTATTGAAGGATCAGATGGCGCTGATCGTTATGAAAATGTTGTTGGTATGGGATATGAGAAAGATTGGTGCGGGCTTGATTATGGCTATTTGAGTGAGCATTTTGTCAAAGAGGCTATGGAGAAAAATCCTAATAATGCAACATTTTTAAACTACTGGGTAAATAAAATCGAACCTAGGGGTGATGGCTATGCTTTAGTTTCAAAGCAGGGGGATGAAATATATGCCAAATTTGTGCTTGTAGATGCTGGATCATACTCTTTGCCTTTAGCCCAGGGGATGGGATATGGCCTAGATCTTGGCTGCTTACCTGTAGCAGGTAGTTTTTATTTTGTACCTGATTTGCTAAGAGGTAAGGTCTATACCGTGCAGAATCCAAAACTACCATTTGCAGCTATTCATGGGGATCCTGATGTGGCCATCAAGGGTAAAACACGTATGGGACCTACTGCTTTGTCTATGCCAAAATTGGAGCGTGGTAAGCACTGGCTAGATAAGATCGGCTGGGAGTTGATTAAATTAGATGCAAATATGGATGTATTAAAAATTGTGCTAGATTTGATGAAAGATTCTGAAATCCGCAATTATGTCTTTAAAAATATGAGCTTTGAGTTGCCTTATTTTGGGAAAAGAGGCTTTTTAAAAGACGCGCAAAAAATCATCCCATCTCTTAGGCTAGAAGATTTGCAATATGCCAAGGGGTATGGCGAAGTGCGCCCTCAAGTCCTAGATAGGACAGAGAAAAAGCTTGTTTTAGGTGAGAAAAAAATCATCACCAATAAAGGAATTACCTTTAATATGACTCCATCTCCTGGAGCTACAAGTTGTCTTGAAAATGCGATGATTGATTCTAAAGAGATTGTGGCTTATTTGGGATGTAAGCTTGATTTAGAGCGTTTTTATAAAGATTTATCACCAGAAGAAGTCGCGAGTTTATAAGAGCTTATGGAGATGATAGAGTTTTTTAGTCATTACCCTTTTTTGCTAAATGCACTGCTAGCTTCAATCCTTGTTAGTATAAGTGCTGGTGTGATTGGCGCGCTAGTTGTGAGCTCTAAGAGTGTATTTTTGACTGGTGGTGTAGCACATGGTACATTTGGTGGCGTGGGGATTGCTTTATTTTTTGGTTTTAGTACGATGCTTGGTGCGGCATTATCTGCAGTATTTATGGCCCTTATCATGGGGTGGGTAAAGCTAAGGTATAAAGATTCTCTAGATAGCTATATTGCTGCACTTTGGGCTATGGGTATGGCTATTGGGGTGATTTGTATGGATTTATCACAAGGCTATGGGAAAGATCTCTCTAGCTATTTATTTGGATCTATCATCGCTGTAAGCACGGAAGATTTGTGGTATATTGGGATATTTGATGCATTTTTGATTCTTATTATCACTATTTTTTATCGTGAGATTTTGGGCATATTTTATGATTTTGAATTTTGTCAGCTTAAGGGTATTTGGGTAAAAACTCTAAGCATGCTTAGCTTTGTTTTAATAGCGCTAGGTGTGGTTATGAGTATGAGTGTAGCAGGTCTTATTTTGGTGATTTCTATTTTATCTATTCCAGCTTATATTGCTGGATTTTTTAGCTCATCTTTACGTTCTCAAATGGCATTATCAAGTCTATTATCCTTGGTGTTGATGTGGAGTGGATTTGCTTTGTCCTATGGGTATGATTTGAGCATAGGGCCTTGTGTTGTTCTTGTATCTGTATTTGCACTTTTTTGGGTATTATCCTTTAGATATTTTAGAGGTAAGGCATAGGGGTGCTTATGGATGCAAGGCATAAAAGAATGTTAAAAGCTCTTATTTTTATGGGTATGATTTTTATTTTTTTGCTATTGTTCTTTATCTTTGCTTTGATTGCAGAGATTAATGCCACTGCAGAGAATTTAAAGCAGATTAAACTTTTAGAAGCGAGAATCAAAATACTTGAAAATCGCTAATAAAATTTTTCTAATATCGTGTTTATCTTTAGGCATCGCATATGCTATACCGCCTAGTGGGATGGCTGGTGCTGGGAGATATGGCTATACGGGCGGGTATAATCAAGGTTATGGCCAGTCAGCCCAGCAGCCTTCTTTGCGCAATGTATCTTCAGAAATATTTTTATATGATATAGGTTTGGGTTTATCCTACTATAGATATGCAGAGCCAGGTGTGATGCATATCTCTGGACCCATGTTTAATCTCTTTGCCTCTCTTGGATATGTTAGAGACTTATTTAGATTCCAGATGGATCTGACCTATGATACGCATGTAGGGGCTAATGCCTATGATGGAGGCATACAAGATGGTCATGGTAATGTCACGCCTTATAAGACAAAGTCTACAGATTGGTATATATCAGGTGCTACAAAGTTTGGCCTTACGTTATTTGATAAGAAGGAAATGTTTTTTGTTTATACGGGGCTTGGATATAGGTTTTTAAGAAATCACCTAGAGGATAAACCCGGTATAAAAGCTAGCTATTATCGTTATCAAGGGTATTTGTATTTGCCAATCGGGATGAGTGGAGAAATACCAGTAAATCCGCAACTTTCTTTGATCAGTGCATTAGAATACAGAATCTTGCTTTTTGGCCATAATACTTCAACGCTCACAGATGTGGGATATAACAAAGATGTCTTTTTTAAACAAAGTATAGGGTATGGTGGACGTCTTAGCATGGGAATACGCTATTATATTTTGCCAACCTATTCAATCAAGATTAATGCCTATTGGGATTTCTGGTCTATTGATGCTTCTGATATTGTGAGTGCGACTTCAGCAGATGGTATAGTTGGGAATTTTGTTGAGCCAAAAAATCATACAAATGTTTTTGGCCTGACACTTGGATTTAGCTTTTAAAAGTTAGATTCTAGATTAAATTAGAATCTATGATAGATATTAAGCGAGATGCTTTTATTTTCCATCCCGTTATCTAGGACTTCATTATCTATATCTATATTGATATTTGTGTTTGGTTTTTGAAATCGGCTACTTACTACAAACCCAAGCCCATAGCCTAAAATCGCTCCGGCAATAACTTGTGTGATAGTATGGCGTTTTGAAGTGATTCTAGATATTCCAACAAGTGAGGCAAGTATTGTTGTAGGTACCCCCCATTGCCACCCATAACGTCTTTGCATAAAACCAGCTGCACTAAAGGCAGAGGCAGTGTGACCAGATGGGAAGCCATTGTGTGATCCAGTATCAGGTCTTTTGCTAATAGCAGCCCAATCAGGATGACTGGTAGCAATAGCGCTAAAAGTATATTTACTGGCCAGTGTTATTGCCAGTGTACTGCCTGTACCTATGGCTAACTGTCCAAGCCCTCTCCAATCTTGAATTGCCATTGGATATATAGACACCATTAAGGGAAGAAATTGAAAGATATCACCATAGATCTGAAAAGCTCCTTTGGCTTTTAGGCTTGATACTGGGAAAATACTTAAAACAAAAGCAAGGACGATTTTACTAAAGCCAAATTTAAGCTTTGATATATTTGGGGATAGGAAAGTCATATAGAAAATACCTTTAATTAAGAGGAGTGAGGAAGATGGTGTGCCCAGAGGGATTCAAACCCCCGGCCTACAGGACCGCAACCTGTTGCTCTATTCAGCTGAGCTATGGACACAAAACTTTTGCTAAAGCCCGCATTATACCAGAAAAAATATTTTTTTCAAAAATCTAATTAAAAGTTGCTAAAATAATATTTCAGGTTTTCCTGAGTTTACATTAATAATTTTTAAGAAAGTGGGTGATATTATGCCTGGTATAAAAGTTCGCGAGAATGAAACATTTGATGAAGCTTATCGCAAATTCAAAAAGCAAACTGATCGCAATCTTGTCGTGACAGAATGTCGCGCTAGAAGATTTTTTGAATCTCAAACTGAAAAGCGCAAGAAGCAAAAAATCAATGCGAAGAAGAAAATGCTTAAGCGTTTGTATATGCTTCGCAGATATGAATCTAGGTTATAATCCAAAACATTACCAGCACTTTTGTGCTGGTCTTCTTTAAAGCAAATCATCATTTTTATCATTATTGGAGGTTTTTATGCAGTTTTGCGGGAAAAATGCGCTTATTACAGGTGCAAGCAAGAGCATTGGTGCAGATATTGCAAGGGTTTTAGCTGGTTATGGTCTAAAGGTTTGGATCAACTATCGTAGTAAGCCTGAGCTTGCAGAGGCATTGAAAAAAGAGATTGAGGATAATGGTGGGAAGGCTGCTATTATTTGTTTTGATGCTACTGATGAGGCTGCATTTAGTGAGGCTATTAATGTCATTGTTGAGAGTGATGGTGAGCTAGGTTATTTGGTAAATAATGCAGGAATCACAAATGATAAACTTGCTTTGCGCATGAAGACAGAAGAGTTTATGGATGTTGTAGATGCAAATCTCAAATCAAGTTTTATTGGTTGTCGTGAGGCACTAAAGGTGATGAGCAAGCAAAGATATGGTAGTGTGGTTAATATCGCTTCTATCATCGGTGAGCGTGGGAATGCCGGGCAGGTAAACTATGCAGCTAGCAAGGGTGGAATGATAGCTATGAGTAAATCTTTTGCCTATGAGGGTGCAAGTAGAAATATTCGTTTTAATTGTGTTACACCTGGATTTGTAGAGACAGATATGACTGCTGTTCTTAAGGATGAAGTGCGTGATTATTATCTTAAAAATATCCCTCTTGGTCGTATGGCTACTGGCAAGGAGATCGCAAGTTGTGTGGCATTTTTGCTTAGCGATGGTGCTAGCTATGTGACAGGAGAGGTCCTTAAGGTTAATGGCGGCTTATATATGTAGCCTCTATAGGCTTTTTATTGCTCTTTTTAGCTGTGATAAAAAGTCTTTTTTTACTGTATGAAAATTATCCTGATCAAAGGTTTGAAGATGCAAGATTTTGATATCTGCATAGCTTGAGATAAAGCTATCAAAATCTTCATCCCCCTCTCCGCTGATCACAAGCCCTAGAATCTTTATCCCTCTTGCTCTTAGCGCTTCTATAGATAATAGAATATGATTGATGCTTCCTAGATAATAGCGTCCGACCAATAATGTAGGGAGATTGTTTTTTCCCATAAAATCTAGCATCGTGTGGTGCTCATCTATGGGGGTATAGAGTCCACCAGCAGTCTCTATGATGAGATTTTTTGATTCTGGCAAGGGGATATCTAAGCCATTATAGGTTTTATTTTCAAGCTTTTTGCCAATATGAGGTGAAGCGGGTGTTTTTAAAAAGATGCCATCAGGATAAATGATGCTTTTTGATTGGGCAAGTTGACAATAGTGTTTCACCAGCAAAGCATCTCTTGGTTCTCCAGCTTGGATGATTTTAAAATAGTCATAACCTAAGCTTGCACAAAGCATGCTAGATAGATGTGTCTTGCCTGCATCTGTATGATGGGCGCTGATGCAAATTTTCATAAAACTCTCCATAAATTTGTATATTTTATATTATAGTTTAGAAATTTTAAATACTATATACTTAATAATACTGGTAAAAGTAAAAGGACTGATTAATGTTAATAAAAACATTAGGAATCGATATTGGTATTTCAAGCATTGGTTGGGCATTAGTAGAGATGGATGATAATACTAAGAGTCCTAATGAGAATAAAATCATAGCCTCTGGGGTTAGGATTTTCCCTAAGGCTGAGCACCCAAAAGATAAGACTTCCTTGGCTCTGCCAAGAAGAGCAGCTAGGTCTCAAAGGCGTTTGCTAAGAAGGCGTGCTAGGCGTATGCTAGAGATAAAAAAATATCTATCTAAGATGCTAGGTATACCACTAGAAGATATGCTAGAGCAGAATGAAAAAAATAAGCTACCCACTCTTTTTAGAATCAATGAAGAAAAAATCCCGCTTAAAGAAGAGCTGGAGCAAAAACAAAAAAAGCTTTTTAAAAAAGGTGATAAGTCTGTATGGGAGCTACGTGCTTTAGCATTGGATAAGAAGCTAGAGGCCAGGGAGCTAGCTAGAGTGATTTTGCATATTGCTAAAAGAAGGGGGTATGATGATATCACCTATGGGATGGATCAGGACAAGGATGGTAAAAAGCTACTATCATGCATCCAAGAAAATCAGCAAAAATGCAAAAACAGTGGCTATAAGACCATAGGTCAGATGTTTTATTGGGAGTATTATCGCAAATTACGTCCAGATGGCCAAATGGATAATGTAAGAAATAGAATGAAGGATAAGAATCCTAGCTATAAATATTCTGTGGCTAGAAGTGAGCTAAGAAATGAACTTGAAATGATTTTTGAAGTTCAAAAAAGCTTAGGGAGTAAATTTATTAATGATGAGTTTTGCAAGACTTTACTTGGTGATGAAAAAGCTCTGAAAAAAAATAAAAAAGAAGGCTTAATTTTTTATCAACGTCCACTAAAGAGCTTGAAAAATAAGGTCGGGAAATGTGAGTTTTTTAGAGATGAGAATAGGGCTTTTAAGGATACGCCAAGTGCACAGAAATTCATCGCATTAACTAGGATTATTAATCTACTAAAACACATAGTAAATACTACGGGTATAGTCTATGATATTCCAGATTCGATTAATCAGATTCTCTCTAAGGCTATGGGGTCTAAAACAGGTCTTAGCTACAAAGGCTTAAGGGCATTATTAAAGTTGCCAGATACTTATCAGTTTAGGGAGCTTGATTATTCTAAAGAAAAGGCAGAAAGTGCTATTTTTATAAAGTTTACTTCAACCATTAAGCTGGCTTCATTGGGTATTGATGAGACTAAGCTGGATGTACTAGCTACCTTACTAGCTGAAAATAAGAATTGGGATCATATTGTTGAAGGTCTAAAAAAGATGGGATTAGAATCTAAGATACAAGAGATTAAAAATCAGAATTTTAGCTTTTCTAAAACGATCAATCTTAGCCTGAAGGCTCTTAGTTTTATAATCCCTTTGATGCAAAAGGGGATGCGCTATGATGAAGCTATAGCAGAGCTTTATGCACAGGGTGTATTAAAACCTAAGCAAGCACATCAAAAAGGGGTCCTACCCCCTCTTTGTGAGATAGTAAAAGAGGATAGCTATTTTGAGATTAAAAACCCAGTTGTTATGCGCGCATTAAGCGAATTTAGAAAAGTGTTAAATGCAATCTTGCAAAAATATGGCAAGTTTCATTATATTAATATTGAGCTGGCCCGTGAAGTGGGCTTGAGCAAGGAAGAGCGTACGAGAATTGAAAGGATGCAAAAAAATAATGAAAAAGAAAATAATGAGGCTAAGAGGCTTTTAGATGAGCTTGGGATAGACCACAAAGAAAATATTTTAAGGGTCAAATTATTTAAGATGCAAAATGAAACTTGTGTTTATAGTGGACGAAAAATTACAATCCATGATTTGTTTAATGGGAATACTCAGATAGACCATATTTTACCTTTAAGTAGAAGTTTGGATGATTCTCAAAATAATAAGATTCTTTGTCTAGCAGGTGAGAATCAAAATAAACGTACTGAAACTCCTTATGAACGTTTTGGTAGCAATCAGGAGCAGTGGGATGCATTTGTAGAACGTGTAAGATCAATGAGGCTTGGCAAAGAGAGAGTAAGAAAACTTTTTAATAAAAATTTCAAAGATAGGAATGAGGGTGCTAGGGCTGAATTTTTAAGGCGTAATTTGGTAGATACTGGATATATTTCTAGGGTAGTAAGCAAATATGTTAGAGAATATTTAGACTTCTTGCCCATAGGGGATAAAAAAGAGCATATCAGGATTGTATCTGGTAGTTTTATCTCATTTTTAAGGCATTATTGGGGGATTGATAAAAAGGATCGTTCTAATCACATCCATCATGCTGAAGATGCTATTATCATCGCATGTGTAAACCCTGCTAGTATCCAGCGCTTTAGCGAATATTTAAGGCAAAAAGAGCTTGTATATAAAGGAAAGGTTGAAAAAACTGAAAAACTTGATGAAAAAATAAAATATGCCTTGCGTTGGCCAATGAATAATTTTAGGGATAATGTTGTAAGAAGTGTTGAATCTATCATGGTATCTCATAAGGTATCTCATAAGGCTAGTGGGGCATTGCATGAGGAGACAGTAAGAAGCTTTAAAGATAGGGAATATGGGAAAACCTATGAAGGAGTAGAGGGGATAAAGCGTGCTGTAGAGCTAGGGAAGCTAAGGGCTATTAATGAAGGTGTTGTAAAGAATGGATCAATGGTGCGTATAGATATTTTTAAAGGTAAAAAGAAAAAAGGGTTTTATCTAGTGCCTATTTATACTTATGATATTGCTATTGGGAAAATACCAAATAAGGCTTGTGTAAGTGGTAAAAAGGATTGGATTGAGATGGATGAGGATTATGAGTTTTGTTTTTCTTTATATCCTAATGATGTGATAGAAATACAAACTAAACAAATGAAAAATCCTGTTTTAGGTCTATATAAGGCTGCTAATATTTCCTCTGCTTCTATAACAGTTGAGCATACAAGTAGTTATAAACTTAAAGGTGATGAGCAAAATTTTTATATGAAGAAAGAAGAGATGACTTTTCTAAAAGAGGGAGTGGGTATTCAAACTTTAAAAGTATTTAAAAAGAAGATGGTATCTGTTTTGGGTGAAGTGACTGATGCTCCTAGGGCTGCTAGAGATGAGATGAAAAATAAAAAATCTTAATTTAGCCATCAAGAGATGTTTGAAGAATCCTACAGGACTTTATTTTTTAGTAAACCAGCTAGGCTTTCTTGCAGGAATAATAATTTAATTATTATCCAAGATAAGGAGATATCTATCCCTTTGAAGGATATTGAAAATATCATTATTGATACCCCACAGGTTGTATTTAGCTCTAGTCTTTTAAGCATATTGGCTCAATACAAGATTATGCTATTTAGCTGTGATGCCTCTCATATGCCAAATGGGATCTTTCTGCCATATCTTCCTCATTATAGGGCATCAAAAATATTAGGGATCCAGCTAAATCTCACTCAAAGAATCAAAGCAGTTTTATGGCAAAGGATTATTAAAGCAAAGATTGCTAACCAGATATCACTTTTAGATAAAAATCCTATAGCAAAGAAATTAGAGTTATTTTATAAGAATGTCAAGATGGCTGATTTGGATAATGATGAGGCAAAGGCAGCTATGCTTTATTTTCCAGCTATTTTTGGAAAAGGATTTATGCGCAAAGATTTTTGTGTTATTAACTCTGCGCTAAATTATGGCTATGCAATTGTGCGTAGTGTTGTGGCAAGAAACTTAGTAGCTTCTGGTTTCCTCCCTGCTATTGGTATTTTTCACAAAAATCAATTCAATCCCTTTAATCTTGCTGATGATCTCATGGAGCCATATAGAGTGTTTGTAGATTCTAGGGTTCTTGGTATGGATCTTGGGAATGAAAATAGCTTTAGATTAGAGCATAGAATCTATTTGGCCAATATTTTACAAGCAAAAATTATCACAACTAATAATAAGAGCTATTCGCTAAGTAGGGCAATATCTAGGAGTGTGCAGAGTTTTGCTAGGGCTATATCTGGGGATTTGGATGCATTAGAGTTGCCCATTTTTGGAGAAAATTCAAATGGAAGAGAGATTTATGAGAGTGTTAGTGATGTTTGATATGCCCACATATACTAAAAATGATAGGAAAGCAGCTTCAAAATTTCGAAACAGCCTTATTAAAGAAGGATTTTTTATGATGCAATTTTCTGTATATGTAAGGATTTGTAGAGGGGTACAGAGTGCTAATACATGTATGAAAAGACTAGAAATGTTGATACCTAAAAAGGGTCATATACGTGCGCTTATGCTCACAGAAAGACAGTTTGATAACATGAAGATTATGATAGGTAGTAGTAGCCCTACTGAAGAGGCACAAAAACCAGAGGGATTATTGTTGTTTTAAGATTTTATAGAGTAGTTTTTGAGGGGATGCTAGGCAGTTACCCCGCGGAGAAACTACAAAAAACTCCTTATTTTAGCCACTCTACAAACCCTTATTGCTATTATATAATCCCTCTAGCCTCGATATCAAGGCTATTTGAGCTATGTCTATTATAGCATAGAAGAATTTGTAAAGTGGCTAAAACTTAATGGCTTTGTATATATCATCTAGCTTAATTATAGCATAGAAGAATTTGTAAAGTGGCTAAAACGCACAACCAGATAGGATGGCTATTGAAAAAATTATAGCATAGAAGAATTTGTAAAGTGGCTAAAACCAAAAAAAATAAAAAAAATATAGGCTTCAAATTATAGCATAGAAGAATTTGTAAAGTGGCTAAAACATGCTCAGCATAGTTTATCCCAAACTCGCTATTATAGCATAGAAGAATTTGTAAAGTGGCTAAAACTACAGATAGAGTCGATTTTTATCATTTATAATTATAGCATAGAAGAATTTGTAAAGTGGCTAAAACAGGGTAGGGTAAAACCCTATCCACGAATAAATTATAGCATAGAAGAATTTGTAAAGTGGCTAAAACAAAGCCAGAGACTAGGAGGCAAGGGGTCTTATTATAGCATAGAAGAATTTGTAAAGTGGCTAAAACCCCTAAGCATCCATTGCTATTTACTCCCCAATTATAGCATAGAAGAATTTGTAAAGTGGCTAAAACTCTGTTTGGTTGGCTAAGAAATTCTCTGCCATTATAGCATAGAAGAATTTGTAAAGTGGCTAAAACTAGTGCTGCTTTTAGAATAATGTACATCAGATTATAGCATAGAAGAATCTTTAAGGTGGCTAAAACATTATTAAGTCCCTTAAAACTGGCATTGATATTATAGCATAGAAGAATTTGTAAAGTGGCTAAAACTTATTCAAACCTAGATAGGCTCTTATTATAACATAGTATGCTTTATTGTGATGGATAATCTACTTACTTATTCTTTTTGTTATCGATATTTGGTATTTTCATCTCTTCATCCAGATGGATGATCTTTGGTGTGATGATGATGACCATTTCTTGGGTTTGCTCTCTTTGCTTGCGGTAGGAGAAAAGATATCTTAATACAGGTATATAGCCTAAAATTGGTAAGCGTTTTTCTTGAGTTAGATTTTGCTTGGAAATAAGGCCACCAAGGATCACTCGTTGATTATTTTTGATTTTTACAATCGAGGAGAGTTGATTTGTAGAGAGGTTTGGAGGGGATTTTAGCGCATTGCTTTGATTTTCTATTTTTGAGTCTTTTGTGGAGGTGATGGATGGATTTATCCTTAAGATAATCTCATCACCCTCAATAGATGGGGTAATATCTAAAAGCACCCCAGAAAATACGCTTGGATATTGCTGCCTTGTATTTTGAAGTGTAGAAGAAGTGTTAGCAGTTTGATAGACGAGATTTTGAGTATAGCGGATGATATTGCCTACAGAGATGAGGGCTGGTTGGTTGTTTAGGGTGAGGATTTTTGGGTTAGATATTGAGCTTACAGAGCCATAGGTGCCTAAAAATTGGATGATCTCTCCAAGACTTAGATCTTGTGAAAAAATATTGATTCCATACTGGATTGAGGAGTTGGTTAGGCTTAGTAGTGGGGATTGTGAGTTGTTGATACTAAAGTCATAGAGACTACCCCAGTCAATCCCTGTAGTATGCTCATCATTATGGGTGATGGTTAAGATATTGACATCAATAAGTACTTCAGCACTTAGACGTTCATTAAGTTTTTGTATGTAGAGCTGTGCACGTTTGATTTGAGAGGGTGTGGCAGTGATGGTGATAAATCCAGAGCCCCTATCAATGCTAATAGGAGTGGAATCTTTGGCAGGAATATACCTATCATTTTCTCGAAAAATAATAGGGTAGAGCTGCTCTTTGATCTCTCCCCAAAAATCTAGCGCATCCAAAGAATAGATTTTAGAGCCTGATTTATTGGCATTTTGATCTTGGGTGCTAGCCATATCTAGGAGCTGCTGGTGGGTGCTGTTGGCATTATTTGGAATATTTTGATTAAAGTTGCTATCTTGTTGGGCATCTTGAGAGAAGATGATGTTAGTATTGCTTGAGGCTACTCTGGAAGTTGCAATATAATTGATATAAAAAGTTTTTGTTTTTAGATGCGAGATGTATATCTTTTGGGATTCAAAAATATAGTCTAGATCTAGGGCTTCAAATCCTGTTTGTAGTATTTCTTTTAGGCTTGCATGATAGAAATTTAGAAGGATGTTTTTATCTTCTAGGATGCTTTGAGAAGCCTTGTCTCTATAGATGATGCTAAGATGGCATTCTTTGGCTAGCTGCTCTAATATCTCATAAAAACTAATATTTTTACTAATAGCAATATCAAACTTTTTTGTCTCACAAGGCTTGGCATACAGGAGGGCAGCAAGCAAAATAAGAAGAAAATAAAGTCTCAAAGTTTTTATTATTAGCATTTAAAGTCCTATTGTGATTTCTTGATGTTCTGCATTTTCTAAGATCACAGAAATGGGGGTGATATCTTTGATTCTCATGCCAAAAAGATTATCCCCTATTTTGTACCATTGATTGGAGATTCTGGCTTTGTGGTTAATGATGATCTCTAGATCCATCACGCGAGGGCTAAAAAACACCAAAGATGCTTCTTTGTTTTCTAAATTGCGTATAAAGGCATTTCTAGCAATATAAAATCTCACAAATAAATGCATCTTTTCTTTCTGCTTTAAGCTATAGTCTAAGATTTCATTTTGATTGAAGCTTTCTATGAATTTTAAAAGTTTTGTCAGCGCAAGGAAGTCCCCACTTGCTATGAGGGTATGGATATTACCTTTTGATTCTAGGTTTTCTATATTGATATTCTTATCAGATTGTAATATTTCTTGCAAGATTTTTGTGGGGGATTTTGGATTAGTTAGGGTGGCTTGATTAAAAGATATGAGATCTTTTTGATCTTTGATGGCTTTGTAGCGTGCTAGTAGCTCATCAAAGCCAAAAAGATAAAAAAGACTAAAGATCACAGCAAATACAAAACTTATCCAAAAAATCTTTTCTAAAGCCCCTTTTTGATCCCAATAAGAAAGAATCTGATTTATCATTGTTTTGCCCAAGAGATCCATGTGCAGTGATAATTTGAGTTTATATTTTGTATATCTGCATAGATGCTAGGGGTTTTTAGCTTATCTTCCATTTTGTCTATCCAGTTGACAAAGTCTATTTGACGAGAAAAGCAAACATAGATTCCTAATGCAAAATCTTCTTTTTGACTGACAAAGTCCATCTGTTCAAATAAAATGTTGTATCTGCTAGCTAGATTAGTAATGGAGGCAAAAAGATCATAGCGAGATTGAGATTTGGGGGTGGATTTTATATTGAGATTTTTAAGTTCTAGTTTATCTAGGTGGCTATTTGCTATGCCATAGAATGTTAAAAGAGTAAAAAACACACCCAAAAAACCAAGCAAAATTATAAAAAGCTGTGTCTTATACCATGGGTTTTGTGGCTGCAAAAATAGCTCTTTGTGATCTTTATAGGCAGATATAGCAAGATTGGCAATAGGGAATTTACCTAGTGTATCAAAGTCTTTTACATCAATAGAATCATAGCTTTTAGTAGAATAGATCGTGCTAATCTCAATGCCATATTTTTCCCTAATCATCTCTAGTGCATTAAAAATATCGCTAAAATCATCATTCTTAGAAAAATGCAAAAGTCTTTTTTGATAAAAGATAGCCAGGCTATTTTCAAAGCAAAACATGGAGTTGTCTAAAAGATCTTTATTTCCAAATGGCAAGAAGATTTCTGGGATAGAGATGAATTTTAAGGATTTTTGCTCGCTAGCTAGAACTAAGATACGATCATCAAAAAGCTTTGTATAGCAGAGTGAATACTGCTTTGAAAGATCAAGAAGTTTAGTGCGTAGACAAGCAGAAAGCAGTAGGTCTGGGGTAGAAGGTAGTGAATCTAAAAAAATAGGGATGCAAGATTGAAGCGGGATAGCAGTGATGGTTTCTTTGAGGCGGTGAGATTTTTTAAAGCTTTCACCATCACTATAGCCAAAGCCATCATAAAAGGCTATCATTCTTTAAGCTTCCTTATTAATTTTTATTAAAAAATTTTATAATATTTTTAAAGATTATAACCTTATTTTTTGTAATTTATAAGTCGTGTATAGCAATACATAGAGCCATTATGCGCAATGATGCTAATTGGCATCTCCTTTGTTTTGTCTGCTAGCTTTTGATCTGCAAGCGCTACACTAAAACAACAAAACAAAACCATAATGATTTTTTTTCATTAAAAATTCCTTAGATATAGTGTCAGATTGCCTTTTTCAGGCTAGAGAGGCATTATCTAATCAAAAATCAGTAAAATATCAAGCTATCATTCTTCATGGATGCCTAGCATAATGCAGGAACTAAAAGAGGGTAGGATGCAGTAAGCATAGATTCTGCGTTTTTTATCCAGAGCTTCTAAATCACTGTAATAACGAGGATCAAATTTAAAAAAATACTTTTTAGCAGCTTTATTATCGGCATCTTGGGCTAGTATACCTTTTATGCTAATACCACCTAGCTGGCTATAATTTAGAGTTTTATTGGATGTGGTATCTAAGATAATGGAGGCAAATACAATTTGACCTCTTAGGGCTTGTTTGGCATTGCTAGATAGCTCACTATAGCTTTTTGCATCGATGATATAGCGTTTGGCATAGATGGGGTAGTTTTGGCTTTTAGACTGCTTGATGACTTGATTGTAGTAGCGCCATAAAAGTGCATCATTTTTATCAAGATAGTAGTTGATATCCTTTTTTAAAAAACCATCCTTTGTGTGAATACTATCTTTAAAGTCCTTGGGCTTTGGTGCTGGTAGATCTAGACTAGTAGCTAGTAGCAGTGATGAAAATATGCTGGCTATAAGGAGTTTTGATGGCTTTTTGCTGTTTTTAAAATAAACTTTATACATAGATTAAAAGGCAAAATTTAAGATTAGGCTACCAAAATTATGATAAGGTAAAGCCCCTTTAAAACCGCGCCCAACCTGTGTGAATACATAAGATAGCGAGAATCCTTTATAGCTAAGACTTATGCCAAGTTCTGCATTATAGGTAGCATTTTCTAGCTTGAGATCCCTTGGATTAAAGCTATTTCCCTGTATAAAAGCATCTCTAATGACATATTTGCCCACCGCTCCAGCAAAGATATAAAAGCTAAAGGCATCTAAATAGGGTAATGATCCGCTTGAAGAAGTATTGATTTTTGGACTACCAAAATCCACATCAAGATTATAGCCTAAGCGTATCCTACTACCAGCACTAGCATTAGTAGCTACATTGCCTATAGAAATGGCTATAGTAGGCAGTATATCCATGCTAAGTCCACCCAATTTTTTGATACTAAAAAGATTGTATCGATAGATAAAGTCATAATAAAGATTTAGTGCAAATTCATTTTGAAGCTGCGTATCCCAGCCATAGAAAATAGGATTTTTGGTGATGATATGGATGAGTTTTTGGGTTTCTTTGGCTAGGGCAGAGGGACCTATCATACCGATTTGAAGTTTAATCACTTCAAGTGAGTTTGCCCTGCGATTAGCAATGCTAGATTCAAAAGCGAGGAATCCACCATAAGGAAAATCTCTAATATCTACATTTGCACCGCGCTTGATGGGTGTATAAATATCTTGATGTATCCCAAAACTTAAGCGACTAAGGCGTTTGTTTGAAGCATTGAGGCTAAAAAATCTTCCAAAAGAATGAGAGAAATCAAACTCTTTTGTCGTATAAACTAGAGCTGTGCCTGCCGTATAATAGTAGTCTGTATAGGGATTATAATAAGCATCATTATCGCTTAAAATTGTAAAAAATGATTTTTTATAAGGGTTAAGGGTTTGGGGGGCATTGTCTAAATCTTTAGCATCTGCCTTATCTGCTTCTTGGGTAGAGGGAGATTTTATATCATCAGAGGTTTTGATCTCTTGAGATAGCCCAATGACTGTAGCTATCAACAAAAAGACAAGAAATCTGATATTTCTATATATCATCTCTCCTCCAAATAAAGCCTACTCAAAATGGCGCATAAAGCCTTGCTCATAAATATCTTTGGCCTTATCAAGTGGTATTTTGACCCCATCAATTTGTAATGTATTTCCACCAGATTTGCCTATGATTCTAGCAGGGATGTTGAAGTCCTCAGCTATTTTTAGCACGCTTGTGCTATCTAGAGATTCTGCAAGCACAAGGCTTTGGGGTTGAGAAAATAGCATGTGAGATTCTAGACCACTTTGGCACTCAAAGCCAAGATCACCCAAGAATGCCATTTTGCATAGACTGATGATTACACCACCAGTGCCTACATTTTTTGCCGCGCTTAAAAGCTTTTTGCTATTTAGCTCAATAAGTAGATCCCACAATTTAAGCTCGGTATCTAAGCAGAGTTCTGGAGCCTTGCCAGAGATTTTACCAGCTTGCATTTTTTGGATAAGCGAGCCACCAAACTCTTCTTTCCATTCACCAAGGAGTATGATCTCCCCACCCTTTAGCGCAGAATCTATACCATCTTTAGCATCAGCAATAAGCCCTACAGACACGATGGTAGGTGTTGGGTGTATATCTTTGTCATTAGTTTGATTATAAAGTGAGACATTACCACTCACTACAGGCGTATTTAGCTTAGCACAAGCATTTTTAATGCCCTCACACACTTCTTTAAATTGCCACATTACTTCTTCATTCTCTGGATTGCCAAAGTTTAGACAATCGCTAATAGCAAGTGCTCTAGCTCCTCTAATAGCGCATTTTCTACCTGCTGTGGCAACAGCGATCTCTCCACCTTTCTTAGGATCTAGATAGCAATAATCATAAGGCGCATAGATACTCATAGCAAGAGCTGTGTTGTTTTCTTTTACGCGCACAAGGCTGGCATCTCCACCATCTTGAGCGATAAGGGTATTGGTGCCAACAAGACTATCAAATCTTTCATAGATCATTTTCTTACTACCCACCTCGATGCTTCCTAGCATTTCATATAGGGTATTTTCTAGATTCTCTATTTTGGGTTTGAAGTTTTGAGTATTGAGGGTATCAAGATAGCTAGGCTTTGAGATAGGGCGAGAGAGCATTGGGGCTAGATCTGTAATGGGTGCGATTGGAATATGTGCGCATAGTTCATCATGCCAGTAAAGCTCCATATGCCCACTATTAGTAACCTCACCAATAATAGCCACATCAATATCCCATTTTCTAAAAATATCACACACTGCTTCTTCGCATCCCTTTTTAGCACATATTAGCATCCTTTCTTGAGATTCACTAAGCATGAGCTCATAAGGATTCATCCCTTCTTCTCTCATGGGCACTTTATCAAGATAAAGAGCCATCCCGCTGCCACTGCGTGCAGCCATCTCAAAGCTTGAGCTAGTAAGTCCGGCAGCTCCCATATCCTGTATCCCGACAATCAAATCTTTTTTAAATAGCTCAAGGCAGGCTTCAAGCAATAGTTTCCCGCTAAAAGGATCTCCAACTTGTACAGTAGGGCGTAGATTCTTACTTTCTTCATCAAAGCTATCGCTGCTCATCACAGCTCCACCTAGTCCATCGCGCCCTGTTTTGCTCCCTGCATAAATGACTGGATTATTAATGCCCTCAGCCCTGCCATAAAAGATTTCATCACTTTTTGCTATACCTAGCATAAAGGCATTGCAAAGTACATTTCCATCAAAACAAGAATCAAAGTAGGTCTCTCCACCAACTGTGGGCACTCCGATGCAGTTGCCATAATGTCCAATCCCAGAGACTACTCCTTTTAATAAACGCTGATGAAGCTTAGCCATATCACTTGGCATAGTAGAATTGGGACTTGCTTTTTCATCAATACGTCCAAAGCAAATGGCATTTAAGCTAGCTATAGGGCGAGCTCCCATTGTAAAAACATCACGCATGATACCACCTACCCCAGTAGCAGCTCCGCTATGAGGCTCAATAAAGCTTGGGTGATTGTGAGATTCTACTTTAAAGACAGCACTGTAACCTTTGGTAATATCAATGACTCCGGCATTTTCCCCAGGCCCTTGTATGACCCAAGGGGCAGTGGTCGGGAAGCCTCTAAGGTAGATTTTGCTGGATTTATAGCTGCAATGTTCACTCCACATTGCAGAAAAAATACCAATTTCTACTAAGTTTGGCTCCCGCCCTAAGATGGTTTTTATTTGTTCATACTCTTCTTGACTAAGTTTATGTTTTTTGAGGATTTCAGGGAGATTTTGGATACTCATAGCATGTCCTTAAAGTCTTGATTTGCTAGTTTATTAGGGATATAAATTTTGATTCTAGCAAAAAAGCAAGAATTTGAGATGTTTTAATTATTTTAGGGGTATAGATTTTTGTGTGTAGTTTTTGATTTATATTTGATGGTGATTTTTTATGTGATTTGATTGTGATTTTTTGCTACACTTTTGGAAAAATACCTAGTAAAGAAAGTTATGGGAGCGCGTCATAATGCAATATATCAAGTTTTTTAAAGAGCTTAACAACAAAGATGTCCCACTTGTGGGGGGTAAAAATGCAAGTATTGGTGAAATGTTTCAAGAGCTTGTCCCTGTAGGTATCAAAGTCCCAAATGGCTTTGCTATTACTTCAGAGGCTTATTGGTATTTATTAGATTCTGGTGGGATTAGAGAAAAGATTGTAAGTCTTTTAAAAGATGTGGATATTACAGAGATTGATGTGCTAAAAACTCGCTCTAAAAAGATTAGAGAGCTTATTTTTGGTACTCCTTTCCCTGCGGATTTGAGAGATGAGATCTTTGAAGCTTATAGAATCTTGAGTGATGAATATGGTATGAAAGAGGCAGATGTAGCAGTGCGTAGTTCAGCTACTGCAGAGGACTTGCCAGATGCGAGCTTTGCAGGTCAGCAAGATACTTATTTAAGTGTTAAAGGTCAGACAGATTTGATTCACTACATTAAGTCTTGTTTTGCTTCTTTATTTACAGATAGAGCGGTAAGCTATCGGGCTTCTAGGGGATTTGATCATTTTAAAGTCGCGCTATCTGTGGGGGTTCAGAAAATGGTGCGCGCAGATAAGGGCAGCTCTGGAGTGATGTTTTCTATTGATACAGAGACGGGATTTAAGGATGCAGTATTTATCACTTCATCATGGGGGCTTGGTGAAAATGTCGTGGGTGGGACAGTAAACCCAGATGAATTTTATGTTTTTAAGCCTACGCTTGAGACAGGCAAGAGACCTATTATCAAACGCCAAATGGGCCATAAGAATGTAAAGATGGTATACGCGCCAAAGGGTAGTGAGCATCCTACAAAAAACATCGCTACAACCCAAAAAGAAATGCAAACTTTCTCTATTAGTGATGATGATATTTTGACACTAGCGCGTTATGCTGTTACGATTGAAAAACATTATTCTAAAGAGGCTGGAGAGTATCGCCCCATGGATATGGAGTGGGCTAAGGATGGAGATAGTGGCGAGATTTTCATAGTGCAGGCACGACCAGAGACGGTCCAAAGTCAGAAAGAAAAAAATAACAGTGTACAAGTGATTGAAAAATACCGTTTTGCTAAAAATGAAAGCAGAGAGGTGGTGATCAAGGGACGTGCTACAGGCGGTAAAATCGGCTATGGCAAGGTTAGGATCATCAATGATATCGAGCATATGAATACTTTTAAAGAGGGAGAGATATTAGTTACAGATAATACAGATCCTGATTGGGAGCCAGCGATGAAAAAAGCGGCTGCTGTGATCACAAATCGTGGTGGTAGGACTTGCCATGCAGCCATCGTAGCACGAGAGATAGGAGTGCCAGCTATAGTCGGGGCTATCGGAGCGACAGATAGACTATATACTGGTATGGAAGTCACTGTATCTTGTGCTGAAGGAGAGGAGGGCTATGTGTATGCAGGTATTCACGAATATGCAGTAGATACCATCCGTCTTGATAACCTTGGCAATACAAAGACAAAGATTTATATGAATATTGGTAATCCAGAGAAAGCCTTTAGCTTTGCCCAGCTGCCAAATGATGGCGTTGGATTGGCGCGTATGGAGATGATTATTTTAAATCAAATTAAGGCACACCCTCTTGCTTTAGTGGATTTGCAAAATGGTAAAAAAATCCCAGAGGCAGAAGAGATCAAAAAATTGATCGCAGGATATGAAAGCCCAAAAGACTTTTTTGTCAAAAAAATAGCCGAAGGGATGGGTATGATTGCTGCAGCATTCTATCCTAAGCCAGTGATTGTGCGTACAAGTGATTTTAAGTCTAATGAGTATCGCGGTATGATCGCTGGGACATGTTATGAACCACAAGAAGAGAATCCAATGCTAGGTTATAGGGGGGCTAGTAGATATTATTCTGATCTTTATCATACAGCTTTTGAATGGGAGCTAGAAGCGCTTGCGCAGGTAAGAGAGGAGATGGGTCTTACTAATATGAAGATCATGGTGCCATTTTTAAGGACGCCAGAAGAGGGTAAAAAGATTCTAGAGATTTTCCGTAAAAATGGCTTAGAATCTGGTAAAAATGGCCTAGAGATTTATGTGATGTGTGAGCTGCCAGTTAATGTGATTTTGGCTGATGAGTTTTTGTCTATCTTTGATGGTTTTTCTATCGGATCTAATGACTTGACACAGTTGACTTTAGGGGTCGATAGAGATGGTCAGCTTGTTAGCCATATCTTTGATGAGCGTAATCCAGCCATGCTTGAGATGTTTAAAAGGGCCATTGAGGCTTGTAAACGTCATAATAAATATTGCGGGATTTGTGGACAAGCTCCAAGTGATTATCCAGAGATTGCAGAGTTTTTGGTCAAAGAGGGGATCAGCTCTATTTCTTTGAATCCTGATTCTGTCGTAGAGACTTGGACAAGGATAGCTGAGCTAGAGAAAAAGCTTTAATCTCAGATGGGATTAAAGCTATAAGCTAGGACTTATAGATTGTTTTTGGATACTTTTGTATCTTAATATTTTGATATTGCATAAAAAATGTATAAAAACTAGTTTTTGATTTAGATTTTGTAGATAATTCATTTTAGAAGAAAGTAGTTTTTGAGGGGATGCTAGGCAGTTACCCCGCGGAGAAACTACAAAAAACTCCTTATTTTAGCCACTTTACAAATTCTTCTTTATTCTAATGCTATATTAGAGGCACTATTATATAGTATTTTAGCCTCATTGTCAAGGTTATTTGAGCTATGCCTATTATAGCATAGAAGGATTTGTGAAGTGGCGTCAATGCCGTGCTGCTAACCCCACTATCTACAATCCTGCCAAAAGTAATCTATGTAAAACAAAATGCTACAAATGTAAGCCTAACCCAGCAAGATACACAAATCATCGCTACTTTTGGTGGTGTGGTAAAGGTAGGAGAGCTACCTAGCTTTGAGATGGAGAAAGAAGTAGAACTAAGCTTTGAGATGGCTATCTATACTTTCACTTATCAGATAGATAAAGCACCAGTGATAGTCTATGATGTGGAAAACTCAGTATTTATGGTAAATGGCATTGACCAGTTTGCAAGTATTAGAAATAACATCACATAAAGGATAATAAATGGCACTTAAAGCTTTTGAAAAAGAAAAAATGGAATTTGTTTTTAGAGATGGGCAGGTTGTAATCTTACAAGAACCTACATTACTCCAGCTTAAAAGCGCAAGGGCTAAGAGCAAGGATGAGATAGAACAGGCTAAATCTCTTTTAATCGATATGAGTATGGGAGAGATTGATGCTGACTTTTTAGAAAGCTTACCTATAGGAGAATTTAACCGCTTAGCAAAAGTAGTAACTGATTTTATAGGCCTTGATGAAAAAAACTAAGAGAGGGTGTAGCCTTGATTGGCTATGCCCTGCATTTTAGTAAAAAGGATATAGAGGAGATGAGATTTAGCGAGTTTTTAGACTATATAGAATTAGCTAAAAGATATGCCCAAATTCCTAAGATTTAATACTTAGGCTTCAAAAGCCAAAATCACAAAGAAAAAGTAAACATAGAAACAAAAACAATAACTGTGAGTACAAAGGCAAAGAAAAGAACTATCCCTTCTTTAATAAGAAAAAAGAATAATCTAATATGTGCAGGCTTAAACAACCACTTTAATCCTTTAAAAATAGCCTTAGAAGCCCAGATAAAAGATATTTTAAGTGCATTGATGGTTTTTTTAAATGCAATGGTTAGGGTATTAAAATCTCTTTTAAAATCATCATAAAAAGAAGGTATCTTTAATCCCTGCTTTTTTAGGCGGGTATTCCTATCCCATTTTTTTGCAAATAAAAAACCAAAAAAAAGAGCGAAAAAAAGGAATAGAATTTTAATGTTACTGTGAATATTGACGCCCCAGAAATTAAAAATTATATAAAGCAATAAATATATCTTTCCCAAAACCCTACCCCTAAAATAAATAAAATTACTATTAAATAAGATACAAAAAAAGGATAAATATGCAAAGCACATTAAAACTATCCATAACCCCAGAGCTAAGCGCCCTAAATAGTGCATTAGATAAAGTTAACAAAAAAGCATTTGGAATAGGTGATGTGCTAGATAAATCCCTAAATGGAGCCATTAAATCCTTTAAAAAAGAAATGGATAGGAAGCTAATAGGTCCTAAACTAGAGCCTAAAGCCCTAAAAGAAATGGAAAAACAGATAGCAAAGGCAAGTATTGCTAAATTGAAACTAGATACTACAGAGGCTTGTAATAGGGTTTTAGAGCTAAGGGGTCAAATCTTAGGGACTATAGGTAGTTTATATGCTGCTATCTATAAACCGATAAGCAAGGCTATGGACTTTGAAGCTAACTTTGCTATGGTCAAAAAGGTAGTATTTCTGATAAATCTGATGGATAAATAGAATCTAAAGAATTAGGAAATTCTTTATTTTTGCATGGGGATTTGAAGCTCTTGAAACTCTTCTATATTTTCTTTTAGAAAAAATACATTTTTGATGCCCTCACAAAGCAATGTTTCTGTGTAGATTCTTGCTGTATTGCCATGATAACAGTATAGTAGGATCTTTTTATCTGGATGCTCTTTGGCAATATAGCCGATACGCTGGATATCTCTTACCCAAATAGCATTGATGATATGCTCCATTTTATAGTCTTCTAGCTCTCTTATATCTATTATTATGTAATCATCTAGTTTGATATTCTTGTATTTTAGCGCATGCCCTAGCATAAGGGATCCTTTTTAACTGATTTTGGATAGAATACACTAATTTTTAAAATAAACAAAAGGTGGAAATGGCAGAAATGCAACAAAATTTAGATATAGCACAGATTGAGCAAGAGATTTTAAGATGTTTATCATTAGGAGAGTTGGAGGCATTAAGAGTGCAATACTTTGGCAAAAAAGGCTCTATAACACAGAGGTTTGCCCAGCTAAAAGACTTAGATCCTGATAAGAAAAAAGAGGTGGCCAAGGAATTAAATTTATTTAAGGCTAGCTTTGAGGAAGCCTTTATCGCTAAAAAAGAAAAGCTAGAAAATATAGAATTGCAGCAAGTGCTTTTGAATGAAAAAATTGATCCTAGTTTATTTTATGCGACAAATGAGCGATCCTTAGGGCACCCGATTAATTACACTAAAGATAGGATTATTGAGTATTTTAGGAATCTAAATTTTGATTTATGTGTTGGACCATTAATAGAGGATGATTTTCACAATTTTCAGGCTTTAAATCTACCAGAATATCATCCAGCTAGAGATATGCAAGATACTTTTTATTTTAAAGATTTTAAACTTTTACGTACGCATACTTCGCCTGTCCAGATTCGAACAATGCTTGCCCAAAAACCACCTATTAAAATGATTTGTCCTGGTGCTACTTTTAGGAGGGATTATGATTTGACACACACGCCTATGTTTCATCAGATTGAGGGTTTAGTGGTTGATGAAATAGGAAAGGTTAATTTTACCCATCTTAAATTTATTTTAGAAGATTTTTTAAAGTATCTTTTTGGAGATATAAAGGTGCGCTTTCGTGCTAGTTTTTTCCCTTTTACAGAGCCTAGTGCAGAGGTAGATATTAGTTGTCATTTTTGCAATGGAGAAGGCTGCAGAGTATGCTCACATACTGGATGGCTAGAAGTGCTTGGTTGTGGAGTGGTAGATTCTAGGGTATTTGAGGCAGTGGGGTATAGTAATGTAAGTGGTTATGCTTTTGGTATGGGTATTGAACGTTTGGCAATGCTTACATGTCAGATCAATGATTTAAGAAGTTTTTTTGAAACAGATTTGGGTGTATTGGAGCAATTTTAATGATTATAGCAACAAGTTTATTAGAAGAATTTATTGATATTAGCCATCTTGAAGTTAGTGATATTACTCAAGCACTAGATAGGATTGGCTTAGAAGTAGAGGGGTGCAAACAAGTGGCACTTCCACCAAAGGTCGTCGTAGCCAAGGTGCTAGAAAAGTCCAAACACCCTGATGCGGATAAACTTTCTGTCTGTAAGGTGGATATGGGTAGGGAGGTATTGCAGATTGTCTGTGGTGCTAAGAATGTCGAAGCTGGACAATATGTAGCCTTGGCTATGGAGGGTGCGATACTTGGTCAAGGAGATCAAACTCTTAAGATCAAGCCTTCTAAGCTTCGTGGTGTAGAGAGCTTTGGTATGCTTTGTTCAAGTACTGAGCTAGGGCTACCTAAGCTTAATGATGGGATTATGGTGCTAGATGAGAGTATTGGAGCACTTGAGCTTGGTAAAGAGCTTAGAGAATATCCTATTTTTAATACTCATGTGCTTGAGATATCCCTAACTCCTAACCGTGGTGATTGTCTTTGTGTATTGGGTATAGCCAGGGAGCTTAAGGGCATTTTTAATCTTAGTATTAAAAAGCCTAAGGAATATATCAGCACCAATCAAATTGGCATTGGTAGAAAGATGCAGATTGCTTTAAAAAATAAGATTGATTCTTCCTTGCTTTATAAGGTGGTGGATTTTAATGCAAAATACACGCCCTTAAAGATTGCTTTAGCACTAGGTTTTACGGATAATCTTAAAGAAGGAGTACTGCAAAATTTTATTGGCTATGCTACCTATATGACTGGTATTTTGCTAAATGCCTATGGTGCTGATAGGCTTATTGCAAAGCAGAATCAAGAAATATTATGGCTTAATGTAAGCTCTAATGAAAAAGGTTTTGAGCAGGTGATGTGCGGGGATGAAGTACTCTCTGTCATCGGAGTGGGAAATGCTATAAAGCAGGATTTAGATTCCCAACATTTGATTATTTTTGAGGCTAGCTATATAGATCCGACAGTGATTTCTCAGCTTTTATTTAAATCAAAGCCAAAAGAGATGAATAAGGACATCGCCTATCTTAGTACCAGAGGTAGCAACCCAGAGCTTGAGTTGGGGATCAATTTTTTATGTCTTGCATTGAGCGCATATTGTGATTGCTTTATTTATGATGAAGTCCAAGAGATCAAGCAAGATAGAGAGCCAAATCTAATACATACACAGTTTTCAAATCTTACTAATATTATTGGTTATGAGATTGATAGCGAAGAGGCATTTGGTATTTTAAAGCAACTTGATTTTCTCATAGAAGTAAAAAATAATACTACAGATTCTTTTAGCGTCGTCGTGCCTGCTCATCGCCACGATATCCAAAATGAGCAAGACTTAAGTGAAGAGATTTTAAGGATATATGGTATAGATAAGATTCCATCTAAACCATATTTTGGCAGGGATTATCCTCGCATGAGTGATACTTATAGTGCTTATAAAAATCAGAGGGATATTATTACTAGGGCGCTTAGTTATGGTTTTATTGAGTGTATTCATTATCTTTTTTATCAACGCAGCCGCTTGCAGGAGCTTGGACTTGAAGTTGTAGATGAAAAGCTAGATTTGATTAACCCGATTACTTCTGAACTGGATACTTTGCGCACCTCATTGATACCAGCCATGCTTGATTCTATAGCGCGCAATCAAAATCATGGATATAAAAATATCAAGCTTTGTGAGATTGGTAGTATCTATGATCATAGACGTAATGAATCTCAAAGAGTTGCCTTTGTGGTTAGTGGATTGAAGCAAGCAGAAGTCTATCCCCATCCAAAGGGTGCTAAATGGGATTTTTATAGCTTTGCTTCTTGTATTGAGGGTATTATCGGGGAGTTTGAGCTTAAGACCCATACTAAAGAAGAGTGTGAAAAGCTAAGCAGGATTTTCCATCCATTCCAGTGTGCCAAGGTTTTTAAAGATGGCAAGCAAATAGGTATTATTTCTAAATTGCATCCAGTTTTGGCTAAAGAGATGGAAATCTTTGATGTTTTTATTTGCGAGCTAGATTTAGATGGTCTGCATAGAGGACATAGGATTTTTAAGGATTTTAGTCGCTTGCCAAGATCTTATAGAGATCTTACGCTTCATATAGATAGTGATATTAGCTTTAGTACATTACATCAAGCAGTGATGGATGAGAATATAGAATATCTATCTAAAATGTATCCATTAGATATATTTGTACAAGATGATTCAAAGCTTGCCCTTAGCATACGTCTTGAAATCTGTCCAAAGGATAAGAGCTTGATGGATGAAGATATTAATAAGGTGAGTGATCAGGTTCTTGATATACTTACTAAGCATGGAGCTAAGCTCAAGGTGTAATAATGCCAGTTTTTCAAACCATTACTAAGGCAAAGCGGATTTGCGGAGAGATAGATCATATCGCATCAGATAAATCACTCTCTCATCGTTGTGCTATATTTGCACTTTTAAGTGACAAACCAAGCTATGTAGAAAATTTTTTATATGCGCAAGATACGCTAAACTCTTTAAAAATTGCTCAAGCCTTAGGGCTTGAAGTGAAATATGATGATGCTAGGGAAAATGGTATTGCAAATAGGCTGACTTTGATCCCGCCAAAAGGCATCAAAGAATCTAATGATATTTTAGACTGCGGTAATGCAGGTACGGCAATAAGGCTTTATACCGGGCTTTTAAGTGGCATAAAAGGACGTTTTATACTTAGTGGAGATCAGTATTTGCAAATCCGTCCTATGGGCAGAGTAATAAAGCCTTTAAGAGATATTGGAGCAAAGATTAAGGCTAGGGAGGATAATTTTGCTCCCATAGGGATTGAAGGAAGTAGGCTTGAGGGCTTTAACTATCATAGCAACATCGCTTCAGCGCAGGTAAAAAGTGCGATGATCCTAGCTGGACTACATGCTAGTAATGAGTCATTTTTCTCTGAAGTGGAGTTAAGCAGAAATCATAGTGAAAATATGCTTATTGGTATGGGTGCTAATCTGGTCTTAAAGGATGGAGGCATTAAAATCTCTCCTCTTGAGAAGGCTTTAAATCCTCTTTCTTTCCGTATCCCAGCAGACCCTTCAAGCGCCTTTTTTATAGCATTAGCAGCAGCTATTTTGCCAGATTCAGAAGTTTTGTTAAAAAATGTATTGTTAAATCCTACTAGATTAGAGGCCTTTAGAGTCCTTGAGAAGATGGGCACGACAATCTCTTATCAGATAACTGAAAGCACTTATGAGAGCATAGGTGATATTTATGTAAAATACGGGGAATTAAGGGGTGTGGATTTAGATGAAAATATCGCTTGGTTGATTGATGAAATACCAGCACTAAGTATCGCTATGGCTTGTGCTAATGGAGTGAGCAGGGTGAGATGTGCAAAAGAATTGCGTGTAAAAGAGTGTGATAGAATCAAAGCTATTGTGCTAAATCTTAGGGCAATGGGTATAGAATGCATAGAATATGAAGATGGTTTTGAGATATCTGGAGGCAGGATGCATAGTGCTAGGGTTTCTAGCTTTGGCGATCATAGGATTGCTATGAGCTTTGGGGTGGCAGGACTTGTGTGTGGCGTGGAGATAGAGGATTTTTCTTGTGTAGATATTTCTTTCCCTAATTTTTTAGAGATCTTGCAGAAATATAGCTTGAAGGATAGTAGATGCAAATAAAATTAGCAAAAAAATATGGGTTTTGTTTTGGAGTTAAAAGAGCAATTAAATTGGCTGAAAGAAATCCAGGAGCAATTACTTTTGGACCTTTAATTCATAATGAGAGGGAGATTAAGCGTTTAGAAGATAGCTATAATGTATTTGTGCAAAACAATACAGAGGATGTCCAAGCCAATCAAGATGTGATTATTCGTACACATGGAATCACTAAGCAAGATTTAAAAACTTTGCAAGAAAAAGGAGTAAAGATCACTGATGCGACTTGCCCTTTTGTAATTAAACCTCAAAGAATAGCCCAAGAAATGAGCGAAAAAGGTTATGTGGTTGTAATTTTTGGAGATGCTAGTCACCCTGAAATCAAGGGCGTGATGAGCTATTCTGTAAGCAAGCCTATTGTAGTGGCAAGCCTTGAAGAGTTAAAAGAACTTATTGAGAGCGGATATAGACTTCCTAAAAAGGTGGCACTCATCTCTCAGACTACAAAGCAGACTCAAAAGTTTCTTGATATTGCAAATTTTTTAATTAGTCATTGCTATGAAGCACGTGTTTTTAATACTATTTGTAATGCTACATTTGATAATCAAGAGGCTGTAAGAGAGCTAAGTAGTGAGGTTGATGTAATGGTGATTGTAGGAGGCAAAACCTCATCTAATACAAAACAGCTTTTAAATATCGCTCAGCTAGCTTGCAAGGATAGCTATTTAGTGCAAGATGAAAAGGATTTAGATCTAGAGTGGTTTGTTGATAAAAAATTATGTGGTATAGCAGCTGGAGCATCAACACCAGATTGGATTGTGCAACAAGTTTGTAGAGCCATAGAAAAAATTTGATTAGCTATGGTTTTTTCGGGGTTTGTTAAAAGTTTTAAAATTTTGTTATAATCTCTATTTTAAATTATTTTAAGGACCAACTATGAAAAGAACTTATCAACCTCACAATACTCCCAGAAAAAGAACTCATGGTTTTAGAACAAGAATGAAGACAAAAAATGGTCGCAGAGTGATCGCTGCTCGTCGTGCTAAGGGTAGAAAACGTCTAGCAGTATAAAGTGGATACGCTAAAAAATAAACAAGAATTTGATTTTGTTTATAAGAATGGAAAAAGATATTATGCTAAGGGTTTTATGATCTTCATTTGCGGAGGGCAAAAGGAGATTTTAGTTGGACTTAGCGTTTCTAAAAAAGTCGGTAATGCTTGCAAGCGGAATTTGGTCAAGCGACGTTTTAGAGCATTATGTAGGATGCATATACAAAGGCTCAAGGGTCTATCTTTGGTATTTGTCCCAAGAGCAGAGGTTTTGGAGCTTTCTTTCTTAGAGCTAGAAAAGGAATTTTTAAGATGTCTTCATTTTTCAGCCAAACAAAAAAAAGATGTAAGATTCTAGCCCTTATGCTTCTAAATGCCTATCAAAGGGTTTTATCCCCATTTTTACCAAAGGCTTGTCGTTTTTATCCTTCTTGCTCTGAATATGCACGCTGGAGGATAAAAAATCAGCCCTTATTGCTTGCTTGTTATTTTATTTTCTTAAGACTTTTACGCTGCCATCAGCTAAATGATGGAGGGATTGATTATCCTGTTATTAAAAAAAGGATTGCACCAGGGTTTTATCCACTTCTTAAGATTGATTTTTGGCTTATCCCACTTGCTAGATATTCTTTTAAGTTCGATTCTGTTTATTTTTGCTCTAAATTTTTAGTTATCAAATCTTTTAAGGAAATTGAATGAAAAATAATTCTAATTTGCGTGTAATTTTGGCTGTTGCAGTCTCATTTGTTTTTATTGCGGTATATAGCCATTATTTTGTTACACCTTCAGAGCAAGCATCTCAAACTAGCCTAGAAACTACATCACAAAATAAGGCACCACAGATAGAAACAAAGAGTGCACAAAAGCAAGAGAGTGAAAACAGCAATCTAATCATTTCAAAAATAGAATCTAAGGATTTTGATATTGAGGTTGATGCACTTGGACGCATCTCTCAGGTGTATTTGAAAAATAAAAAATATACCAGTAATGCCACAGATTTAGGTTTTTTTGATCATGTTAAAATCTTATTTGGAGTGATGAAAAAGCCAGAACCAAAGGAAAGACTGGCATTATTTAAAGAAGGGGGATTGCATCCATTAGAGCTTAGATTCCAAGATGAGATGATCAATCAAAAGGCCTTTAGTACTCCTTATAGCGCATCTAAAGAGAAGATCACCCTAGATAGAGAATCTGAAGTTTTGATACTTACACAAAAGCTAGGTGATGTGAGTATCAAAAAGATTATTACATTTTATAATGACTTGAGATATGATTTAAAAATTGAGATTGATAAGCCAAATCTAACCTATTTTCTTAGCAATGGTATGCATCCTATCACAGATCAAGAGAATTATGCTTTTAATGGTGTGATTTTGCAAAAAGCAGATGATAAGATTGAAAAGATCGAAGATGGAGATGCAAAGCAAACCCAAGAGTTTGAATCTGCTAAGTTTGTTGCAAGCGTGGATAGATACTATACGACATTATTTTTTGCCAAGCAAGGTGGCATCCCTGTCGCAATAGATGCAAGTAGTGATAAAAAGCCTGCTCCTTATATTTATGCAAATGGAGATTTGGAGCTTTATGGTTATATTGGACCAAAGGATTATAAGTTTCTTGATTCTATAAATGGTGATTTGACACATGTGATTGAATATGGGATTATCACTTTCTTTGCCAAGCCTGTATTTTTATTGCTAGAGTTTTTGCACAGCCATATTGGCAATTGGGGTTGGGCTATTATCGTACTTACTATTATTGTGAAGCTTATCTTATATCCGCTTAGCTATAAGGGGATGGTGAGCATGCAAAAGATCAAAGAGATCACACCAAAGATGAAGGAATTGCAAGAAAAATATAAAAGTGATCCTCAAAAGCTGCAAATGCATATGATGCAACTATATAAAAAGCATGGAGCAAATCCACTTGGAGGCTGTCTGCCACTACTTATCCAAATCCCTATTTTCTATGCTATTTATAGAGTGCTTTATAACTCTGTAGAGCTGAAAAGTGCAGATTTTATTTTCTGGATTCACGATCTTTCAGCTATGGATCCTTTCTTTGTCCTCCCTATTTTAATGGGTGTATCTATGTATGTTCAGCAGCGTTTAACGCCATCTGGTTTTAGTGATCCTATGCAGGAGAAAATTTTTAGGATGCTTCCAGTATTCTTTACTATTTTCTTGGTATTTTTCCCAGCGGGCCTTGTACTATACTGGACGGTGAACAATCTCTTAACGATCTTGCAGCAGCTTTCTATCAATGCCATGCTTGAGCGCAAAAAACAAAGAGAAATAGCTGAACATAAAAAGCCATCTGAAAAAATGAAAGACTAGCGTGAAAACCTTTAGTGCTAAGACCCTACAGGATGCGATAATTCTTGCTTCAAAGGAGCTTAATTGCTCTGTAGTGGATTTATCATATGAGATTATTCAGCAACCTTCAAATGGCTTTTTGGGCATTGGAAAAAAAGAGGCTATTATTAGTGTTGTATCAAAGAAAACTCATCCTGTTATCAGAAATTCTAAAGTCTCTTTTGATAAACAAAATATGATTTCTGATTGTTTGATGATACAACAAGAGTTATCCAAAATGCTTTCATTTATGCCCTATGAGATAGAAAAGATAAAGGTTGATCCCTATGATAAGGGAACGATTAGAATCTACTTGGATGGCAAGGATACAGCCTTGCTTATAGGAGAAAAGGGATATCGCTATAAGGCTCTTTCTTATTTGCTTTTTAACTGGATCAATCCTATTTATGGATATAATATCCGGCTTGAAGTAGCCCAATTTCTAAGTATTCAAGAAGAGATTATTGAGCAGTATCTCCAAAGCATTGAATCTGAAATTTTAAATAGCACTGAATATAGGACAAAAAACCTTAGTGGTATTCTTGGTGTGATCGCGCTAAAGCGTCTTAGAGAGCTATATCCAGGGCGCTATATTTGTCTAAAAAATGAAGACAATGAGCAATTTGTATTTATTAGTATGATGAGATGAAAGATACAATAGCTGCTATTTCTACTCCGCTTGGTAGTGGAGCGATGGGTGTTGTGCGCATCAGTGGGAGCAGGGCACTTGAGATCACGCTTGCTCTAACGCATAAAACTTCATTAAAACCACGTTATGCACATTTATGCTCTATTTATGATGGCAATGATGCTATTGATGAGGCGATAGTATTGTATTTTGCAGCGCCTAAGAGCTATACTTGTGAGGATGTGTGTGAGATCCAATGCCATGGTGGTGTGGTTTTAACCCATTTGATTTTGAGGCTTGTTTTGAGGCTTGGTGCTCGCTTGGCCACTCCAGGTGAGTTTACTAAAAGAGCTTTTTTAAATGGTCGTATTGATATATCTCAAGCTCAAGCTATATCTGGACTTATTATGGCTCAGAGTGAGCAGGCTAGCAAGCTTTTAGCATCCCAGCTTAAAGGAAGATTGAGCAGTTTTGTAGCTGATTCTAGAGAGATGCTTTTGAGGGCATTGGCATTTTCTGAAGTTATGATTGATTATAGCGATGAGGATATACCACAAGACACGCTAGATAGTCTTTCTGGTCAGATTGAGGGTTTATATACAAAATTTAAAGAGATTTTAGAATTTTCTACCCTTAGAAATGTATTTTTAGAAGGACTTAGTCTGTGTATTGTTGGCAAGCCAAATGTAGGAAAAAGCTCCCTTTTAAATGCGCTTTTATCTCAAGAAAGGGCTATTGTCTCTGATATAGCTGGGACGACAAGAGATGTGATTGAATCTAGTCTAAATCTTGATGGTCAGGTTGTAAAAATCATCGATACAGCTGGCATTAGAGATAGTCGTGATAAGATTGAGGGTATCGGGATTGAGCGTAGTCTTGAGGCGATTAAAGAAAGTGAGATTATAATTGCAGTTTTTGATTCCTCAGAGGCTTTGGATAAGGAGGATTACTCCATCATTCAACATCTCTCAGGGCTTAATGATCAACAAAGGCTAATTATTGTATTTAATAAAATAGATAGGGAATCAAAGATAGATTTTAAAATCTTAGAAAAAGATCTAAAGGCCCAGGAAGTTTTAAAGGTGAGTGCTTATGATTTAGGACTTATTTTAGAGTTCAAAGAGGCTTTAAGTAGGGTGGTGCAGGATTTTGCTATACCTAAAGGAGAGGTATTTTTATTTAGCGAATACCAGATAAATATCATTAAGACTATCTTAGATGCATTGCTTTTGGCTAAAGATAAGCTTTTAAAATGTGAGTTAGAGTTATTTTCTTATCATATCAAAGAGGTACTAGATACTCTTGCTTTGCTTACTCATCCATATGATGTGGATGAGATGTTTACTCACATGTTTGGTGAGTTTTGTCTGGGGAAATAATCTAGACTCGCCCCATTAGTCTCTCTGTGCTTAGCTTGAGTGCTTCTGTGCTAGGATCTTTTTTTATCTCTGTGACAAAGTAGCTGCCAGCGACAATAATATCAGCATAGTCTTTTAGTATAGAGACTTGCTCATAGCTTTGTATGCCAAAACCAATGGCTAAGCGTTTATTGGTAAGCTCTTTGAGTTTTTTAAGATAGTCTAAAATACTTTGATCAATGGCTGTTTTATCCCCGGTAATACCACTTCTAGCGACAATATAAAGAATCTCACAAGGAGTTTGATGGATAATCTCTCTCATCCTTTCTTCTGGCATATTTGGCGTGATAAGCTCGATGATAAAAATATCATGTTTTTTAGCACTCTCTCTTAATCCCTCATCTTCTCCTAGTGGCAGATCAGGGATAATAAGCCCATGGCTGCCAGCATTTTTGGCTTCTAGTATAAATCTTTCTATTCCGTATTTAAAGATGATATTAGCATAGGTCATTAAGATGATCTTGCCATGAGAGTTTAGATCCCTAACTAGTTTGAAAGCATCATGCAATTGAAAATCACCCTCAAGCACATCTTGGCAGGCTTCTTGTATCACCACGCCATCAGCATTAGAATCAGAAAATGGGATTTGTATCTCCAAAAACTCTGCTCCACCTAAAATAATCCCCTTGGCTGCCCTCAAGCTAAGCTCATGATTTGGAAAATTAGCAATAATATGCCCCATTAATGCTGGTTTATCTAAAGGCTTGGTGATGCGTTCTTTCATTTATATTCCTTTTAATTGCCTAACTTCAGATTCTAAAAAATCTAGCCATGCATGTGGCGCGATGTGTTTAGCTGTGATGAAAATATCCTTATCACCTCTTCCAGAGACATTGACTATGATTTTTTTATGCTGCACTTCTTTGCTTATAGCCATAGCTCCAGCTAATGCATGGCAAGATTCTAGTGCAGCGATGATACCTTCAGTTTTGGCAAAAAATCTAAGTGCCTCTAGGACTTCACTATCTTTAGCGCTCATAAAGTCAATGCGACCTATTTGTGCTAAATGGGCTAGCTGCGGTCCAATGCCAGCATAGTCTAGCCCTGCGCTAATGCTATGAGTGTGTGCTATTTGGGCATCTTTTTGTAAGAATATGCTTTTATAGCCTTGTGCTATTGCGCTGCTAGCATCCTTGCTTTTTATTCTTTTAGCATGTTCTCCTAGATTCTCACCTATGCCGCCTGCCTCGATAGCTATCATTTTTATATCTGATTGTAAAAATTCACTAAAAAATCCAATAGCATTGCTCCCTCCACCCACACAGGCGATCATTATGTCAGGTGATCCATTGAGTTGAGATTTGATTTGAGTTTTTAGCTCTTTAGAGATGATGCTTTGTAGATCTCGTACTAGATCTGGATAGGGGTATGGGCCAAGCGCACTGCCAAGCACATAAAAAGTATCCTTACTTTCTGCACTCCATACTCTTAGAGCTTCATTTACTGCATCTTTCAAGGTTTTAGATCCAGATTCCACACTTCTAACTTTAGCACCAAAAAGTTCCATATTAAATACATTTGGCTTTTGACGAGCTATATCAATAGCCCCCATAAAAATTTCACATTCCATCTCAAGCTTAGCGCAAGCACAGGCAGTAGCTAGTCCATGCTGCCCAGCACCAGTCTCTGCTATCACTTTTTTCTTGCCCATTTTTTTGGCTAAAAGCACCTGACCAATGGCATTGTTGATTTTATGAGCACCTGTATTGGCTAGACCTTCAAATTTTAGATAGATATCATTATTGAGGATTTTTGAGGCATTTTTAGCATAGATAAGTGGGGTGGGGCGAGAGATGAAATGTTCTTGCAAGTCTTTTAGCTCATCTTGAAAGGCTTGGGAAGGGAAGATCTCCTCATAGGCTTTTTCTAGCTCTTTTAGCGCAGGGCGCAATATCTCTGGAACATACTGACCGCCATAGGCTTCTTTGCCTTCACCAAAGAATCTATCTTTAGATTTTTGAAATATTTCTTGCATTATCTCTCTCCATATCTTAAATCTAGCGCTTCAAAAAGTTTTTTAACCTTGCTATTATCTTTATATCCAGGTTTAGATTCTAGCTTAGAGTTTATATCTAGCATTTTTGGATTTAGATCTAAAAATACATTTAGATTTTCTAAGCCGATGCCCCCGGCCATAAATAATGGTCTATTGCTCATTTTGAGTGCTTCTAAGAGAGGTGTCTCTATGTTTTTACCACTCCCCCCACCATATTTGGAATCTAATAAAACAAAGGGCAAGATATTGCCATCTGGGAAGCAATCCATATCCCCAAAGTCAATAGATGGATAAAAGCTAAAGCTAGATTCTTTAAGGTTTAACCCACCAAAGTTAGAAAAGTCTTTCATGGAGTGTAGCTGCAGGGAATCTAATATTTTGGAATCTAATAAATTTCTAGCATCTTTTATGGTTTGGGGATCATCTGATAGCACACCAATTTTTAGGATATCAGGATAGAGTGAGGTTAGGGCTTTAGAGATTTGCTTGATTTGAGTTGGTGCTATGTATCGTGGGGTATCTGGCACAAGGATAAAGCCCAGCATATCAGCCCCTGCCTCTGCACATAATAGCGCATCATCAAGATTTGTGATACCACAAACTTTTATAAGTGGACGTTTATTTAGTGCTAGATGTCTAAAGAGATGATATTCAAAGCTTGTTTGGGATTGTTTATAGCCTTTTATATAGGCTTGCTTTAGTGCAGAGAGATTTTTTCCATTTTGCTCCACTAGATAGCTACCACATAGCATCCCATTTATTTGATTGGTGCCTATGATATACCCATCATGAGAGCTTGTGATGCCTGATTCAAAGATAATGGGTACATTGGGGTTGATGTCTTTGATCTTATGGGCTAGGATGAGGGTATCTTGCTTTGAGATCTCAAAGCTATGGAGACTGCGCGCATTTATGCCTAAAAGCTCTCTATCTAGATTGTCTAAATAGGGAGCTAGAAAAAGATACTCTTCCCAATTGTGCACCTCAAAAAGCACGCCCATCTCTAGCTTACGAGCTTCTTTTAAAATAGATTCGAAGGTATTTTGATCTTTTAAAAACATGGCGATGATAAGTAAAATCATATCTGCACCAGCTCTAAAGCTTACCATGACCTCTTCTGGATATTGTAAAAAGTCTTTACGCAAAATAGTGGCATTTTTATAGGTATTTTTTATATTCATAAGATCTTTGATGCTTCCTTTAAAGTGCTCTTCTTCTGTCAGTACAGAAATAGCACTAGCCCCACTATCTAGATAGAGACCAGCCAATCCTATAGGATCATCAATCGGGCTGATATCGCCTGCGGATGGGGAAGATCGCTTGATCTCTGCGATCAAAAAAGGTGATGGAGCATGGAATCTAGGAGGGCATAGGGGCACTTCTCTTTTTTCAGGGATATTAAACCCAAACCCAAAGCCAAATTTTTTTATTTTTTCTTTACGTATATTGCAAATCTTTTCTAGAATATGAGGGCCCTTCCCCTTGCTTGACATAGATTCTCCTGATGTGTTACTTTTTTAAATCTTACAATGAAATAAAGTAAAATCTAGCTTTTTACTTTAGAAATTCTTTAGAAAATGGTAGCATTTTACAAAAATTCCCATCGATATTTTTAAGCAAGGATGATCTTTATGGAAAATCAATTAATGGCACTAGCTATTGAAACTTATAAAATCACTCTGATGATCTCTCTGCCTGTCTTATTAGTGGGTCTTATTGTGGGGCTTTTAGTGAGTATTTTCCAAGCAACGACCCAGATTAATGAAATGACACTTTCTTTTGTGCCTAAGATTTTGGCCGTTATTGCAGTGATTATTTTTACAATGCCATGGATGCTGCATATGCTGCTTGATTATACGCGTCGCCTTATAGAGTTGATCCCAAATTTTATAGGTTAGTTGTGAAAAAGATTATTGATTTTTCTAAATATTTAAGCATTAAAATTGGTGGGGCTATCATGGTTGATGTGATAGAGGATTATTCTTATGATAAAGATTTAAGGATCCTTGGCTATGGGTGCAATCTTTTGATTTCACCTCATGCGACTTCTTTGGCGATTTTGGGAGATAGATTTGATTACATTAAGGATCTAGGGGATTTTATAGAGGTTGGGGGTGCATGCAGTAGCGCTAAGATCTTTAAGTTTTTTAAGCAGAATAATCTTGGCGGCTTAGAGTTTTTGCGCGCATTGCCTGGATCTCTTGGCGGACTTGTGAAAATGAATGCAGGCATGAAGGACTATGAGATGAAAAATACTCTTCATTCTGTGTGCGTAGATTCTGAATGGATTGAGGCAGATAGGCTAGGTTTAGCTTATCGTAAGAGTGAGATTAATGGCGTGATCTTTGCTGCACGTTTTAAAAAGATACAGGGCTTTAGACAGGATGTAGAAGAGGCCTGCACTCTGATGAGGAAAACCCATCCAAAGCACCCTAGCTGTGGTAGCTGCTTTAAAAATCCTAAGGGAGACTTTGCAGGTAGGATGCTTGAGGCTGTGGGGCTAAAGGGATATAGCTTTCATGGCGTGGGGTTTTCTGAAACTCATGCTAACTTTTTGGTAAATTATGATAGAAGTTTGGCTAGTTTTGAAACAGCTATGGAAGTAATTGGCCTTGGAGAAAAGAGGGTTTATGAAGAATTTGGTGTAAAATTAGAAAAAGAGGTTATAATTATTGAGTAATATTCTGCAAAGGAGATAAAATGCAGTTACACAGTAAGTTTAAAACCAGAATCTGTTATTCTCTAGCCTTATCCATGGCTTTAAGCACCTCTCTTAGCGCGCTTGAGTTTGGTGGTATGGGCAATGTCTCTATGGGGATGGGTGGTGCTGGTGTCGCACTCAAAAACTCTCAATGGGGCCTATACTACAATCCAGCCTTACTTGGCGCAAGCAAGAAAAGCCGCTTTGGCTATAGCTTTGGACTTGGTGTACAAGAGAAAAATCTCCTTTCTTTAGCTCGTATTGATATTAATAATCTACAAAAACTACCTAGCAGTTTGGCCAGTGCATTTGGCGCTAAGACTAAAAGTGCCCAGGGGGCAAGTACTCATTCTAGTGGGCTAAGTGGTGGTGTCATGATGCTTGGCGCAGCATCAGCAGCTGCTTCTAAGACTACAAGCGTCAATATAGATGGGTATTTTGGCGATATGCTTAAAAATTTAGTAAATAATGGCTCTAGTAGTGGGGGCGGAGGATCAAGCAGTGGGTCTGGCTCTGGTGGTAATGGCATCACTGATGATGATCTAAAAAAATATTTGCAAAATGTGGTTAGTAGTGCTGGGGTTAATGGTAGTAACAGCAATGATATAAGTAGCCAAAATAGTCTTGAAGATGCAGCTAAGAAATTTCAAGAGATTGCCAAAAATCCTGGCAATCAAGAAAAGCTTTTTGGCAAAATACAAGAAGATATGTTAAAGGCGAGTGCTGCTGCTGGGGGGAATCCAATCTTTGATAGCATCCTTAAAAATATGGATGCTTCTAGCGTGGGGAATCTAGCAGGTCTTCTCTCTGAAGCTGGCAAGGCAAATGGGGGAAATTTAGACTTAGATAAGGTGTTAGGCGCCTTAGGTGGTATTAAGCTTAGTGGTGTGGATGCCAGCTTAGATCAGGCTATCAAGGATATTAGCCTTATTCAAGATTCTTTGCGAAATAATAACTTTGTGATCACTTCTCAAAATGGTATTGTTTTACAGATCGCAAAGAAGCCTAATAGCGGCTTTGCTATGGGTATTTTTGGCAGTCTTTTTGCCAATGGATCTGCTAGCTTTGATGAAAGTCATAATCAGATCATCGTCCAAAATGGTAGCAACTACATCAGCGTAGGTGTGGGCAATGATGGTATTACTGTTAATAAATCAGATAACACTAACTTTGATAATCATTCTATATTTAGCAATAAGGCTCAGCATAAGATTGATGTCAGTGGGCTTATGATCACAGAGGTGCCTATCGGCTATGGATATAGCGTAGAGGTGGGTGCAGGTGAGATCAGTGTGGGTATGGCGCTTAAATATATCTTTAGTGCTGGTTATAGGATCCATAAGTCTGGTGGTTTTGATGCATTTTCTAATATTAAGACTCCAACAGATCCAGTATTTACACATAATTTTGGGATTGATGCTGGGATATTGTATAGCTTGGGTGGATTTAGCCTAGGTTTAGTGGGCAAAAACCTTAATAATCCAGGCCTCTATTTAGATGAGCATACTAAGTACTATCTTAACCCGCAGGTACGCTCTGGTATGGCCTATCAATGGGGTATTTTAAATTTAGCGATGGATGTGGATTTATTGCCTAATGATACGCTTTCATACACCTTGCCAAAAAGTCAGATGATTGGTGGTGGTTTGATGCTAGATTTAAAAGTGCTAGATATCAGAATGGGTGCTATGTATGATATGCGTGGGTATACAGCATCGGGCATAATTCTCACAGGAGGTATTAATATCCTTGGATTCTTGGATATAGCTGTGCAGAGCAGCACTAGACTTACTGAGGTCAATGGATTTAGTGTGCCAGATTATTTGAGCTTGAAGATTGGCGGTGGCTTTAGCTGGTAAGGAGAGAAAATGCCATTTGTAAATATTAAACTAGCAGGAAAATTGACCAAAGAACAAAAATCAGAGATCGCAAAAGAGATCTCTAGGACTCTTGTAAAAGTCGCGAATAAAAAGCAAGAAAATATTATGATCGCTTTTGAGGAATTAGATAGAGATTGCTTTGCTAGAGGAGAGGTTTTATTAGAAGATTTAGACAAGTCTCTGGATAGCAAATAAATAATTCTTACATATTATCTATGAATGCAATGGATAATTTTTCTTGAGTGTGTTAATTTTGATTAAAAAATGACCAGTATAATGTGAGAATATTTTAATTTAGGAGAAAAATATGGGACAATATATTGAGTTGACTAAAGAAAATTTTGATTCTACTGTAAAAGAGGGTGTAGCTCTGGTTGATTTCTGGGCTCCATGGTGTGGACCATGCCGCATGCTAGCTCCCGTGATTGATGAGTTGGCAAGTGAGTATGATGGCAAGGCTGCTATTTGTAAGGTTAATACAGATGAGCAAGATGAGCTATCTGCTCGCTATGGAATCCGCAGTATCCCTACTATTTTATTTATGAAAAATGGAGAGGTAGCAGATACGATGGTAGGAGCTACTTCAAAGCAAGAAATCAAAAATAAGCTAGATTCTCTACTTTAAAAAATAGCCCATTTTGTGGGCTATTTAGATTCGATTGATATTTCCGTAATACCATTAATAAAAATTATTATTTAAAGGATTGCAAATGATAGATTTAGCCATCATTGGTGGTGGTCCTGCTGGACTATCGGCTGGTTTGTATGCTACTCGTGGCGGGATTAAGGATGTAGTGCTTTTTGAAAAGGGTATGCCTGGTGGACAAATCACAGGAAGCAGTGAGATTGAGAACTATCCTGGTGTTAAGGAAATATTAAGTGGATTAGACTTTATGGCGCCATGGCAGGAGCAGTGCTTTAGATTTGGTCTTAAGCATGCTATGGTGCAAGTAGATCGTATCAGCAAAAAAGATGATCATTTTATCATTCATCAGAATGATGGGCAGAATATTGAAGCGCGTGCAGTGATCGTAGCTACTGGTGGGCGACCTAAGAAAACTGGTATTAAAGGTGAGGATGAGCTATGGGGCAAAGGTGTTAGTACTTGTGCTACATGCGATGGATTTTTTTATAAGAATAAGGAAGTGGCTGTTTTGGGTGGAGGAGATACTGCGCTTGAAGAAGCGATCTATCTTACTAAAATGTGTAAAAAAGTCTATCTCATCCATCGTCGCGATGAGTTTCGTGCTGCTCCAGTCACAGTAGAGCATGCCCGTTCAAATGAAAAGATCGAATTTTTAACTCCTTATCAGATCGAAGAGATTAAGGGTGATAATATGGGCGTGACAGGTATTAGCCTGGTAAATCTGCAAACCAATGAAAAGCGAGACTTGGAACTACCCGGGATCTTTATCTTTGTGGGCTATGAGGTAAATAATCAGATATTAATGCAAGAAAATGGGGCATCTTTGTGCGAGCTTGATGAGTGGGGTAGCGTGAAAGTAGATTTATCAATGAGGACAAATGTACCTGGGCTATTTGTAGCAGGAGATTTGCGCACTCAGGCTAGTAAGCAGGTGGTATGCGCTGCTGGTGATGGAGCGACTGCTGCTTTACAAGCAATTTCATATCTTGATTCTAAGCATTAAGGTAAACTTAAAGGAGGGTATATGGCAGGAAAGTTGAAAATAGGAGTATGCGGTGCTAATGGCAGAGTGGGGAGATTATTGGTTGATCTGATAGCTAGCCATGATGCCTGCGAGCTTAGCGCTGTTTTGGTTCGTTCTAGGTTGGATATACAGGTACCAGAAAATTGCAGCGTGAGCAATGATGCATCACAGTTTCTAAGATCATGTGATGTGGTGATTGACTTTTCCTTGCCAGATTCTACTGATTATTTGCTTGATGTTTTGCATGATTTGCCAAGACCTCTTGTGTGTGGGACCACTGGTCTTAGTAAGGCAACTATGCAAAAATTAAGTAATCTTGCAAAAAAAACCCCCGTACTATATGCTAGAAATATGTCAAAGGGTATAGCCATTTTAGATAAGCTTGTAGCAATGGTGGCTAAGAGCATGGGAGATAGTGATATTGAGATTACAGAGTATCATCATCATCTCAAAAAAGATGCGCCAAGTGGGACGGCACTTCATTTAGCAGAGAGCGCTGCAAAGGCCAGGAATCTAGATTTGGATAAAGTGCGTGTTAGTGGGAGAGATGGTGAGTGCGGTACAAGGAAAAAGGATGAAATAGGCGTTATGGCTTTACGAGGAGGGGATATAGTCGGGCGACATAATGTTGGATTTTATGCGCTTGGTGAGTTTATAGAGCTTACACATAATGCCACATCTCGCCTGACATTTGCTAAAGGAGCTTTAGAGGCTGCTTTGTGGCTTCATACAAAGCCTAATGCTTTATATGGCATTAAAGATCTGCTAGATTTTTAATAGCATGATAGATTTTATAAATCAAACTGATATAGTCATTGATATTGCTCTATTTGAAAAGATAGCTGCTAGGATGAGTGATAGAGATATAGAGCTTATCATCCTGCATGATGAGGATATGCGCATCCTAAATACTCAACATAGAAATAAGGATAGTAGTACCGATGTTTTAAGCTTTCCTTTGGATGATTTTGGTATCAAGGATATGCCATTAGGCAGTATAGTTATTTGCCTTGATGAAGCATTGAGGGCAGCAGAGTTTTACAAACATGATTTAGAAGATGAGCTAGCATTGCTCTTTATCCACGGTATGCTCCATCTTTTGGGCTATGATCATGAGGAAGATAATGGCGAGCACAGAGAGGCTGAAGAAGCATTGATTGCTGAGTTTGGATTGCCAGATAGCCTTATTGTTAGGGCAGAGACAAAGCCTATTTAATGATGGAAGGATGAACATGGATATTTTTCAAGCAGTTATACTTGGTATTGTGGAGGGATTGACAGAGTTTTTACCTGTTTCTTCGACAGGACATATGATTTTGGCTGGCCATTTTTTGGGTGTCAATCAAGATGATGATTTTGTAAAGACTTTTGAGATTGCTGTGCAGCTAGGCTCTATTCTTGCGGTTATTTTTGTATTATGGCGACATTTGATCCATGGTCTTGATGTCTGGGTAAAACTGATGATAGGCTTTATCCCTACTGGTATTATTGGACTTTTTGCCTATAAGTGGATCAAGATGCTTTTTGTCCCAGAGACAGTGGCTTATATGCTGATTATTGGGGGGATTGTATTTTTATTGACAGAGTATTGGATACTACCTAGAAAGCATAAAAATAAGATCCCAAAAGAAGGGTTAGATAAGATTAGCTACAAGGAGGCATTTATCATCGGACTTTGCCAAAGCCTAGCTATGATACCTGGGACATCTAGATCTGGTGCTACGATCATTGCTGGACTTTGGATGGGGCTTTCGCGTACTTTGGCAGCAGAGTTTTCTTTTTTACTTGCCATACCTACGATGCTTGCTGCTACTAGCTATGATTTGTATAAAAACTATGCATTGCTTGATTGGGCAAATTCTTTTATTTTATTGCTTGGTGGTATCGTAGCTTTTATTGTCGCACTTTTAGCCATTAAGTTATTTCTTGGATTTGTTAAGCGGTTTTCTTATATAAGTTTTGGGTTTTATAGGATTGTGTTAGGTGGGGTATTTTTATGGTATTTTTGGATGATGTGAGGGGATTTTGGCAGAGATTGTAGTTGTTGCTTCAGAGGTGCTTTTAGAGCAAAATAAAGAACTATTATCTAGATTTAATGCTAAGGGACTGGTATTAAGGCAAATTATTTTTTATCCTTTAAGGCTAGGGGATATTGCAAGCTTTTTAAATATAGAATCTAAAAAAAAGGCTCTTATTTTTACCTCTCAAAATGCTATATTTGCATTTCATGAGGCATTAAAAAATGCTCCGACTTTTTTGTATTTAAAGCAAATACCCTGTTATGTGATTGGTCATTCTTCAGCGCGATTAGCCCGTGAGCTTGGTTTGAATGTTGTGTTTGTTGGGCAAGATGGTCATGGGGATAAATTTGGCGATGAGATACTTCCTTTATTACACGATAGTAAGGTTGTATATTTTAGGGCTAGAGAGATTGTCTCTAGGCTTGATGAAAAGCTTAAATTAAATAATATTGATTTCAAAGAGATTATTGCATATGAAAGTCAGATTTTGCAATCTAGCATCCTGCAATCACAAAAACCAAAACAAAATTCTATTATCATCTTTAGCGCACCTAGTCATTTTAGGGCTTTTAAAAATATATTTACATGGGATTTGAGCTATAGGGCAGTAGCTATTGGAGAGACTACTTTTAAGGCTTTTGATTCTTCTATTATGGGATATGTGAGTGAGAAAAGAGATTTGCTTTCTTGTTTGAGGTTGGCTCAAAAAATATCGGAGATGGAGAAATGATCAAAATTTTATTATCTATTTTTTTGGGTGGAGGGATAGGATCTATAGCAAGATGGCTGTTCTCATCAAGATTAAATCTTGAAACCTTTCCTTATGGGACCTTGATGGTTAATGCACTTGGAGGGCTTTTAATGGGGGTTGGTATATGGTTTATAGAGAGTAAGGGGTTATCTCATGATTTTAGATATTTTGTGATAGTAGGATTTTTAGGTGGTTTTACGACATTTTCTAGCTTTGGTGGAGAGGTATTTACTATGCTGAGAAATAGCGAAATATTAAAGGCGATGATTTATTTAAGCATTAGCAATTTCTCAGTGGTATTATGCGTGGCTTTGGGCTTTTTTATTATGTATCAGATTTTTAAGGTTGGTTAAAATTTTTCAGCTACAATATAATAATATTGTCGCTTAGATAATAATCTTAAATGTAAATGGAGAATACAATGAGATATGCAAAAGTAATGAGTGTCGTTGCGGCTGGTATACTTTTTTCTGGGATTGCCAATGCTAAAGACCTAGCAAATGTAGATGGTGTGGTTATCACAGAAAAAGATTTTGATATGCTAAAGCAACAGATGCCAAACTTTGATTTTGATAAACTAAATCAAGAACAAAAAACAGGTCTCATCAATCAGAAAATAAATGAGATACTTATTGAAAAGGCGGCAAAAAGCGAAAAAATAGAAGATAGCAAAGAGTATAAAGAAGCTTTAGAAAATATTAAAAAACAGCTACTTGTAAATGGATGGCAGCAAAAAATTGCTAAAGAAGTCAATCAAATCAAGATTCCAGAATCAGATTTAAAAAAGTTTTATGATGACAATCCAAATCAGTTTGTACAGCAAGAAGGTCAAGCACGCCATATTTTGGTAAAGTCTCAAGATGAGGCAGAAAAGATCATTGCTGATTTGAATAAGGCACCAAAAACAAAAATAGAAGCACGCTTTATTGAGCTTGCTAATAAAAACACTATCGATCCTAATGCAAAGAAGGCTCAAAATGGTGGTGATCTTGGTACTTTCCAAAGAAATCAGATGGTTCCAGAGTTTGCAAAAGCTGTTTTTGAACTAAAACCTGGCACCTATACAAAAACACCTGTTAAAACAGATTATGGCTATCATGTGATCTATCTTATTAAGAAAAGTGAGCCAAAGCAAGTAAGTTTTGAAGAAGCAAAACAGGGAATTGAAAATATGTTTAAAGAGCAGAAGTTTCAAGAGGTCATCCAGCAAAAAATCCAAACTCTTAGAAATAACGCAAAAATAACAATTAACTAAGGGCTAGAAATGTTGCTTCAGGGTAATGAAATTTTACAAAAAGCTCATAAAGAATTTTATGGCGTCGGCGCTTTTAATTTTGTCAACTATGAAATGTTACGCGCTATTTTTGAGGCAGCCCATGAGGCGAGCTCACCCATTTTTATTCAAGCTAGTGAGGGTGCGATTAAATATATGGGGATAGATATGGTAGTAGGCATGGCAAAGACTATGGCTAAATCCTATCCTCATATACCAGTAGCTCTCCATCTTGATCATGGGACTAGTTTTGATTCTTGTAAGAATGCTATTGAGGCTGGCTTTACATCTGTAATGATTGATGCTTCTCATCATGAGTTTGAAGAGAATCTAGAAATGACAAAGCAGGTTGTTGAGTTTGCACATCAAAGGGGTGTGAGTGTAGAGGCAGAACTAGGGCGTTTGATGGGGATTGAAGATAATATTTCAGTTGATGAAAAAGATGCTGTGCTTGTCAATCCAAAAGAGGCAGAAATATTTGTAAAAGAAAGCGGTGTTGATTATCTTGCACCAGCTATCGGCACAAGCCATGGGGCATTTAAATTTAAGGGTGAGCCAAAGCTTGATTTTGAACGTTTGCAAGAAGTGAAGCGATTGACAAATATTCCTCTTGTATTGCATGGGGCAAGTGCTATTCCTGAATATGTGCGTGAAAGTTTCTTATCTACAGGTGGTGATCTCAAGGGAAGCAAGGGCGTACCATTTGACTTTTTGCAAGAATCTGTAAAGGGCGGGATCAATAAGGTAAATACAGATACAGATTTGCGTATAGCCTTTATGGCAGAAGTGCGCAAGGTAGCCAATAATGATCCTACTCAATTTGATTTAAGAAAATTCTTCTCACCTGGTATTGAAGCGATGAAAAAGGTGATAGTTGAGCGCATGCATATATTGGGATCTGCTGGTAAAATTTAGATAAATTAAAGGAGGAAATATGGCTATTGGTATGAGTGAACTAAAAAAGGGATTAAAGATTGAAATTGAAGGAGTGCCTTATCGTATTGTTGAATATCAACATGTAAAACCAGGTAAAGGTGCGGCTTTTGTAAGGGCTAAGATTAAATCTTTTCTTGATGGCAAGGTGATTGAAAAAACTTTCCATGCTGGAGATAAGTGCGAGGAGCCAAACCTAGCTGAAAAAACAATGCAATTCCTTTATCATGATGGAGAAATGTTCCAGTTTATGGATACAGAGACTTATGAGCAAATCGGACTTAGCGATGATCAAGTAGGTGATGTTTCTAAGTGGATGCTAGATGGTATGAATGTTCAGATATTATTTCACAATAATAAGGCGATTTCTGTAGATGTCCCTCAGATTGTGGAGTTAAAAATTGTTGAAACTGCACCTAATTTTAAAGGAGATACATCAAGTGGTGGCAAAAAGCCAGCTACACTTGAGACTGGCGCTGTTGTGCAAATCCCTTTTCATGTACTTGAGGGAGAGGTCATCCGTGTAAATACTGAAACTGCTGAGTATGTAGAAAAGGTAAAATAAAACTTTATATTAAAAATTAATTTTTGGGTATGTTAATTTATGAAAGATCTTGTTGATATAACACTTCCTGATGCCAAAAAACAAGGCTCTCTTTATCTTAAGGATCGTTTGCAAAGAGGGCTTTATAATTTTATTGGCCATGAGTCTTTCGGAGGTATATTACTTTTTGTTTGTGTGGTAATAGCTATGATCGTGGCTAATACCTCTTCTTTATCCTCTCATTATTTTTCATTTTGGAATTCTGAAGTTGGAATCATGTTTAATGATCATATTAAGCAGATGAGTATTTTGCATCTGATTAATGATGTTTTAATGAGTTTTTTCTTCCTTATGGTGGGTCTAGAGATGAAGAGAGAGGTCCTTTATGGGGATTTGGCTGGATTTAAAAAAGTAAGTTTTTCTACTTTTGCGGCAATTGGTGGTATTTGTGTGCCAATTGTTGTCTATCTTTATTTTAATCATGGGACTCCTAGTGCTAATGGTTTTGGTGTGGCTATGAGTACAGATACGGCTTTTGCACTTGGCGTGATACTTCTTATGGGTAAGCGCATACCACCAGTAATAAAGATATTCCTTGTTACGCTTGCTGTAGCAGATGATTTGGGTGCTGTAAGTGTTATTGCAATTTTCTATACTGAGCATTTAGATATGAATGCCCTTTATTGCGCACTTTTGATTCTAGGGGTGTTGATTTATATTAATTGGCGTGATACCAAGCATCTTTCATTGTATTTTATTCTTGGTATTTTACTATGGATCGCTGTGTATAAAAGTGGCATACATCCAACTATAGCTGCTGTTATACTGGCTTTTTGTATACCAGGTAAAACAAAGGTATCTGGAAAGTACTTTGAAAAAATGATCAAAGAATGGGATAAGATTGATTTTGAAGAGATTGAGCGTATTAGAAATAGTACGCTAAAAATCGAAAAAAAATCATTTTTTAAATCCCTTAGAGATGGGATTAAAAACTTTATCCAGCCAACAGAAGAAAAAAGAATTGACATGAAAAGAGCTAGTGATTATGTTCATATTTTGGATAATATAAGTCACTATTCCCTATATGCTAAGAATCCACTCTTAAGTCTAGAGCATGCGCTCCAACCTATATGTGCCTATTTTATCGTGCCTCTTTTTGCCTTTGCTAATGGTGGGGTGGTTATTGATAGTAATCTAGATTTATTTAGTGATGGTATTTTATGGGGTACTGTTCTTGGTTTAGTAATAGGTAAGCCAATTGGCATTGTCTTATTTGCATGGCTTAGTGAAAAGCTTAATATTTCTATCCGTCCTAAGGGATTGAGCTATGGTCATGTATTAGCAGTAGGATTTTTAGCTGGTATTGGTTTTACAATGTCCATGTTTGTAGCAGGTTTGGCCTATGAAAGTCAAAATATGATTGATACTTCAAAACTTTCTGTTATCATTGCATCTAGTATAGCAGTGGTATTTGGGATTATTTCCTTATTTTTTAGCACTTCTTCTAGAAAGCAAAAGGTAGATTGATGTTTAAAAGATTGTGTCAGTTGACACATTCAGAATCTTTTGGTGGTATTTTATTATTGATTGCTACGCTGATTGCCATTTTTATGGCAAATTCAGCTATCTCTTCTGAATTTTTACATTTTTGGGAATATAAACTCGGGGTGCAGATTTTTGACTTATTTGTGGGTTTTAGCCTGCATCATTGGATCAATGATGTATTGATGAGTTTGTTTTTCTTTACTGTTGGGCTAGAGATCAAGCGAGAATTCTTGCGTGGGGAGCTTTCTGGTTTGCAAAAAGCTGGCTTTCCTATAGTAGCAGCTATTGGTGGTATGCTCATCCCTGCATTATTGTATCTAGCTGTAAATGCAAACAGTAATTATTCTCATGGCTTTGGCATACCAATGGCTACAGATATTGCTTTTGCATTGGGTGTGGCTTCTTTGCTTGGATCTTGCATACCTGCTTCTTTGAAGCTTTTTTTGGTGACTTTAGCTGTGGTGGATGATCTAGGGGCTATTCTTGTTATTGCGATTTTCTATACAGGTGAGATACTCTGGGGCTATTTGGCTATATCTTGTGGTCTTGTTGCCTGCTTAGCGATTTTACATTATTTTAGAATCCAGAAGTTTGTTTATTATTTGATATTAGGGATTTTATTGTGGTTGTGCATTCATGCTAGTGGGATCCATGCTACTGTCTCTGCTGTGATTCTAGCCTTTAGCATACCTATTGATGGAGGTAAGGAAAATAAGCCTGGCATGCTTGAGCGACTTGAGCATTTATTGCATCCTTATAGTATATATTTGGTTATGCCTCTTTTTGCATTAGCTAATGCTGGTGTTAGATTTGATGCTTTTGTAATAGATTTGGAATCTACTCGTGTATTTTTTGGGATTTTGCTTGGCTTGGTACTTGGCAAACCACTTGGAATTTTTTTATTATGTTTTATATGCGATAAGATGAAGATTGTCAAAAAACCAGAAAAGCTTTTATGGCGGCATATTTTTGGAGCAGGACTTTTGGCTGGTATTGGCTTTACGATGTCTATTTTTGTCACTCATCTTGCCTTTGATAATGAAGATGTTATTCAACTAGCCAAGATTGCGATTTTGTGTGCTTCATTTTTGGCCGCACTTATTGGATCAGTCTTACTCTTTTTTATGAATAAGCTTTCAAAATAACAAAAACGCGTTATTATTATATTTTTTATTTTTAATCCAAAGGATGATTTATGCAAAACTCTCAAAGTATTTTAACTTCCCTATTACCTTTTGTAATTTTGATCTTAATTTTTTATTTTTTTATCATTCGTCCGCAGCGAGTCCAGCAAAAAAAACATAAAGAAATGCTAGAGAATCTAAAAAAGGGTGATAAGATTGTTACTAATGGCGGCTTTATTTGTGAGTTTGTAAAGGCTGAAGAGAAGTTTTTTTCTGTTAAGCTAAATAGTGATACAACCGTAAAGATAGCAAAAGAGTATGTTGCCTATAAGATTGAAGAAGAGACAGCAATCAAATAATGAAAGCACATTCCTTAAAACCAGCACCAAATTATAAAATATTTATTTTTTGTGTTGCGCTTATTTTTGGTATCGGATTTTCCATACCCTCTCTCTTTCAGACTAAGGGTCCAAAGATCTCTTTGGGTCTAGATTTGCAGGGTGGGTTAAACTTATTGCTTGGTGTAAAAACTGATGAGGCTATCAAGGCTTATTATAGTTCTTTATCAGCTTCTATTAACTTTGAGTTAAAGCAGAAAAAGGTATTGCTAGATTATCTTCATGCTCGTGATAATGGCATAGATATAGGGCTTTTAGATTCTGCGGATGCTAAGCTATTGGATGATATTTTAAAGAAATTCCAGGGCTTAAAGATTGATAAGCAAGAGCTTGTATATCATATTAGTCTGACTGCACAAGAGGCTGCAAATATCAAAAAAAATGCTGTAGAGCAAGCTGTAGCAACTATTAGAAATCGTCTTGATCAGTTTGGCTTATCAGAACCTAGTATCACACAACAAGGCGTAGATAATATCCTTGTAGGCCTACCTGGGATAAAGACTATAGAAGAGGAAAATAGGGCGCGGAATCTAATTTCTAAATCAGCTCATTTGCAAATGATGGCTGTAGATGAAGATAGGAACAATCGCGTTGATAGTATGAGTGAGCTTGAAGCCCAGAAGTATGGCGATGTGATTTTGCCCTATCTTGATGGATATGGAGATGCAAAGATATTATTAAAGGCTGTGCCTATTTTGGATGGGGATAGGATTACAGATGCGCGGGTTGTCTATGATGAAAGTCATCAGCCAGTTGTGAGCTTTACTCTTGATTCTCAAGGTGCAAAAATATTTGGGGACTTTTCAGGTTCTAATATTGGTAAACGCATGGCAATTGTGCTTGATGGTAAGGTGTATTCTGCTCCTGTTATCCGTCAAAGGATCGGTGGAGGGAGCGGTCAGATTAGTGGTGGCTTTACCAAAGAACAAGCTAGCGATCTAGCCATCACCCTTAGATCAGGAGCACTCTCAGCTCCTCTTGAAGTGCTTGAAAAAAGGAGTGTGGGACCAAGTCTTGGGGCAGATAGTATTAGATCCTCTATTATAGCTCTGGCTTCTGGCTTTATTTTGGTTGTTGGTTTTATGATTGTGTATTATTCTATGGCTGGTGTGATTGCAAGTTTTGCGCTAGTGATCAATCTATTTTTGATTATCGCGATTATGGCAATTTTTGGAGCAACCTTAACGCTTCCTGGTATGGCTGGTATTGTGCTAACTGTCGGTGTGGCTGTGGATGCTAATATAATTATTAATGAAAGGATTAGAGAAGCACTAAAGGCTGGTGAGAGCATAGAAAGATCAATACAGCTTGGCTATATCAATGCTTCTCGTGCAATCTTTGATTCTAATATTACCAGTCTTATTGCCTCTGTCTTGCTTTATGCATATGGTACAGGTGCTATTAAGGGATTTGCAATTACTACTGGTATTGGTATTATTGCTTCTATTATCACGGCTATTATTGGCACTCATGGATTTTATAATTTAATCATGCCTCATCTCTCTAAAAGCAAGTCATTAAACTTCTGGTTTGGAATCAAAAAATAAGGATTGTCATGGAGATTTTCAAGAAAGTAAAAATTTTTGATTTCGTTGCTTATTCAAAATATGGTCTTATTTTGTCTATATTTTTAACAATCGGTGCTTTGGCCTTAATCTTTATAAAGGGTTTTAGCGCAGGGATTGATTTTGCTGGTGGAAGCAGTGTCCAGATCCGCTATGAAAAGGAAGCTCCAATTGCTAAGGTGCGTGAGATTCTTGAAAATACTGAAGGGTTCAAGGGATCTCAGGTTAGTGAATATGGCAGCAAAGAAGAGTTGCTAATTAAAATACCCTATAGCGATCATTTTGGCACGCAAAATTTAAATGAGGTTATAGAGACGACCTTAAAGGGTAGTGGAGATTTTGAGATTAGAAAGCTCGATACTGTGGGTCCAAAGGTAGGTAATGAGCTAAAACAAAAAGGTATTTTATCCCTTGTCTTAGCAACAATAGCCATGATGCTGTATGTTAGTTTCCGCTATGAATGGCGCTTTGCCCTAGCTGGTATTATTGCCTTGGTGCATGATGTGATTATCACAGCAGCCAGTGTTATTGTTTTTAATATTGATCTTAATCTTGAGGTTATAGCCGCTCTTTTGACCTTACTTGGCTATTCTATCAATGATACGATCATTGTCTTTGACAGAATCAGGGAAAAAATGCTAACTGATAAAAGCAATAATATTTCTGAAGTTATTAATGAGGCAATATCAAGCACATTATCAAGGACGCTGCTTACTTCGCTTACTGTGTTTTTTGTCCTTCTTACGCTTTATTTATTTGGTGGAGAAAATATTATTGGCTTTTCTTTGCCAATGTTGTTTGGCGTTGTTTTTGGTACTTATAGTTCTATGTTTGTCGCACCTAAGTTGGCGATTTTATTTGGCTTTGATATTGAAAAATATCATCAAAAAGAAATACAAAAAGCTAAAAAAATACAGGAAAAAGAGCGTCTTAGACAAATGTATGAAAATGGTCGAGTATAAAAAGGGAAGAATATGGAGTACAATGCATTAGAGATTGAAAAAAAATGGCAAGAATATTGGCATCAAAACCATACGCATGAACCTATAGCAGATTTTACAAAACCTAAAAAATATATTCTTAGTATGTTTCCCTATCCTAGTGGATCTATCCATATGGGGCATGTGCGCAACTATTGTTTGGGTGATGCTATGGCACGTTATTACCGTAAGGAAGGCTTTAATGTTTTGCATCCCATTGGCTTTGATGCCTTTGGTATGCCAGCAGAAAATGCGGCTATCAAGCATGGGATACACCCTAAGAACTGGACTTATCAAAATATACAAAATATGGATAAGGAGCTAGATTCTCTGGGTTTTTCTTTTAGCAAGGAAAGAGAGTTTGCTACCTGTGATGCTGGCTATACTAAATGGGAGCAGCAATTTTTTTTAGATATGTGGGATAGAGGCCTTGTATATAGGAAGAAGGCTTTTTTAAATTGGTGTCCTAATGATAAGACGGTTTTGGCTAATGAGCAAGTGAGTGATGGTTGCTGTTGGCGATGTGGACATAGTGTTGAGCAAAAGGAAATGTATCAATACTATATCAAAATTACAGATTATGCTGATGAGCTTTTGAGGGATTTAAAAACCTTGGAAGGCAAATGGCCATCAGCAGTGCTTTTGATGCAGGAAAACTGGATTGGCAAATCTAGTGGACTTGAGTTTTGCTTTGAGCTTGAAGAGGCTATCACGTTAGAAAATGGACAAAAGCTTAGTGAAATCCAGGTTTTTACCACGCGTGCAGATACGATTTTTGGCGTGACTTATTGCGCTCTGGCTCCAGAGCATCCGCTTGTAGCAGCCCTCATATCACAGAGCATGCTATCTAGTGAAGTCAAAGAAGCAATCCAGGCTATGCAAAAAAAGAGTGCTCGTGCTAGGGCTATGGAAGATAAAGAGGGTGTGGCATTGGGGGTGAATGCCATCCATCCAATCACAAAAGAAAAGATTCCCCTTTGGGTTGCAAATTTTGTATTGATGGATTATGGTAGTGGGGCAGTGATGAGTGTGCCTGCTCATGATGAGAGAGATAATGCTTTTGCTATTAAATATAATCTTCCTATAAAGGTAGTAATCAATTCAGATGAGCCTTTTGAGGATAAGGGAAGCTTGGTAGATTCTAAAGAGTTTAGTGGGCTTAGTACAAAAGAAGCTAGAGAAAAGATTATTCAGTACTTTGAGGCTAAAGAGCTGGGTAAAAGAGTGATTAATTTCCGATTGAAAGATTGGGGGATTTCTCGTCAGCGCTATTGGGGTGCTCCCATCCCACTTATTCATTGTGAGACCTGTGGTATTGTCGCAGAAAAAAGAGAGAAACTTCCTATAACATTACCAGAGGATGTAAGGATTGATGGTGAGGGAAATCCTTTAGATAAGCATCAAGCTTGGCAGCAAGTAACTTGCCCAAAATGTGGAAATATCGCCCGTAGAGAAACAGATACGATGGATACTTTCTTCCAGTCTAGCTGGTATTTTCTCCGCTATACTACCCAGTCAGATAAATGGGATAAGGCTGCCTTTGATGAGGAAAGTGTGAAATATTGGATGGGGGTAGATGAGTATATTGGGGGGATTGAGCATGCTATTTTACATCTTTTGTATGCACGTTTTTTTACTAAGGTTTTGCGTGATTTAAACTATATTGATTTTGGTGAGCCATTTTTGCATCTTTTGACACAGGGTATGGTGCTAAAAGATGGAGCTAAAATGAGCAAGAGCAAGGGAAATGTAGTCCCACCAAATGAGATTATTCAAAAATATGGCGCAGATACAGCAAGGCTTTTTATCCTTTTTGCTGCACCACCGACAAAAGAGCTAGAATGGAATGATAGTGCACTTGAGGGTGGATATCGCTTTATTAGACGTTTTGTAGAGCGATCTAGCAAGGTCAAAAAATGCACACATAAACCAACTATAGATTCTAAAAATTTGAAAGATGATGAAAAATATGCTCGGAAAAAAGTCTATGAAGCCTTATTAAAAAGTGAAGAAATTTTTAGCAAAAAGCAGTCTGGTTTTGCATTTAATACTCTAATTGCTGCGTGTATGGAAGCTTTTAATGCCTTGAGTGCACAGGAGAATATAGATGTGTGGACTGAGGGGTATTTTATTTTAGCCTCTGTGCTTGAGCCTATTATCCCCCATATTTGTTGGGAAATATCAGCGACTTATTTTGATTTGAAAAATTTGGGGCCTATTGATCTAGATCCTTTAGCATTAGTTAGTCAAGATGATCTCATCATCATAAGCATAAATGGTAAAAAGCGTACAGAAATCAAGGTAAGTAAAAATGCAAGCAAAGAAGAGGTGTTAAAGCTTGCCTATGATGGCGCTCAAAAATGGCTTGATGGCAAAGAGGTCAAAAAAGAGGTATTTGTCCCTGGAAAGTTGGTTAATTTTGTAATAGGCTAATTAAATGCGCTGCTTTTTATTTCTTATAGCTTTGGTATTTTGTGGGTGTGGGTATGCCCCTGTTGCCCATTATAGTCAAAATGCCTTAGGAAATAGTGTCTATATAGATTTAAAAATTAACTTAGCCAATACTGAAAATTCGGTACAATTAAGAGATTTGTTATATAAGGTTATGGTTGCTAGATTCCAAAAAGAGATCAAGGGCAAAGAAGAGGCAGATAGTATTATTTCTGTAGTGATAAAGCATATTTCTGATACCTCTATCGCGACAGATAAAAATGGCTTTACAACCTTTTATCGTGCTAATATTACTATCGAGTTTGAGATAAAAAATAAGGGCACAAGACAAAGTAAGGTTTTAACTAATAGTGCTTATTATGACTATGCTGTTTCTTTGGCCGATCCAACAATCACCTATAACAATCGCCTAGAAGCGATCGCAGAGGCTGGTGGCCAGTGTATAGATAGACTGATTTCACAGATTGCTTATTATGGTAAGGATATGAAGAGATAACAAAACCAAGGGAGAATCTAATGATTAAAAAAACATTGCAAGAGATTTTTGATATCTTAGATAAAGAAAATGTAACCCAGGAATCTAGAATCGATAGTTTTTTAAAGCTTTTAAAGCAAAAAGACTTTCAATTAGAAAAAATATCAGATATCAATCTTGCTCCTCTGCCTCTTAATCATAACCGAGAAAAGGCTGTTGATGCATTGAAAAATATGACTAAAAATTATGAATCTTCTTTGGTGGTTGAGCAGCTTTCTCACCTTTGTGTAACACTTTTGCAGATCTTTTCTGATATGCTAACTCCAAAGTCCATACAAGAGTATAGATATCTATTTGAAATAGAAAGATTAGAAAATCTTGAGGATTTAAAGGGGATTGAAGCTGGTTGGAGAAGTATTTTGGCTTCAGAAACTCATGTATCATTGCAAAAAAGAGTGGTGAGTATTGTCGCTAGACTTACTCATCTATCTAGGATTTATGATGATAAATTAAGCAAAAGACTTGTAGATATTTTACTTAATCTTTCTCAATCTATCACTGATCAAGAGGTTTTAGAGCAGCTAGAAAAGATATGTGATATTGGTGAGGGTGTTTTGAGGGCTGGAGAAAGTTTGGATTCTCAAGATGTGCACCATATTTTAAATGACCTTCAAGATACCTTGCAAGAAAACTCTAGACAAATAGACAAACTCAAAGAGATAAAAAATCAAATTGTAGAGCAGAGTAATGCTATCGCTCAAAGTAATGGTGAGGATGGTTTTATTGAGATTGTTAATAAGTTTTATGACAAGGTTTTGTTTTTAAATAATTCCTTGCAAAATAAAGAAAGAGGCATGCAAGAGCTATCCTTCCAGCTTGCTAGGTTGATGGGGATTCTCAAGGATATGGAGGAGAAAACTTGTCGAGATACACTAACTGATCTTTACAACCATGGCCATTTAAATGCCATGCTTTTAGAATGCGAACAGAACTTTAGCAAAGATGCCAAAAACTATTCTGTATTATTCTTTGATATTGATGGATTTAAGACTATCAATGATACTTGTGGGCATATTCTAGGAGATGAGATCTTAAAGCTATTTTCAAATATTCTTTTAAATAATTCTCGCAATAGTGATATTGTAGGTAGATATGGAGGAGATGAATTTTTAGTCATTATGCCTAATACTTCTTTAAATGATGCTAAGGATGTAGCCTTGAGGATTTGTGCAGCAGTAGAGAAGGAAGGAAAAGACTATAAAAACAAGAATATTAATATCACAACTTCCATAGGTGTATCAGATAGAGCTAGCCATGTTTCTCGTGAGGCTATGCTGGCAAATGCAGATGCGCTTCTTTATAAGGCTAAGCGTAGCGGTAGAAATCAGGTTCAATGGCAATAAGCTTATCTGAATATCTTTTGACAAAAGGAAGGGAGTATGCGCCTTTTGACCCTAATAGGGCGTATTTGATCTATCAAAAACTCTCTTTATATATAGATTTAAGCAGGGTAAAAAAAATACATATTATCGGGACTAATGGCAAGGGTAGTACAGGGCGATATCTAGCCTTGATGCTAAGAAATGAAGGTTGTAAAATTTTGCATTTTACTTCGCCACATATTTTTGATTTCAAAGAGCGTTTTTATAAAAATGATTCAATTATTTTGACTAAAGATTTAGAAGAAGCACATATTTTTTTGCAGACTTTTGATTTTATCAATGCTTGCAGCTATTTTGAGTATATGACATTTCTAGCTTTGATTTTAGCTAAAGATGTGGATTATTTGATCATGGAAGCAGGGCTTGGAGGGGAGTTTGATTCAACCTCGGTGCTTGAATATGATCTAGATATTTTTACTCATATTAGCCTGGATCATCAAGATATGCTAGGAGAAGATTTAGAACAGATTGCTAAAACCAAACTTGCAGCAATGGGCAAAAATGCAATTTTATCAATCAATCAAGATGATAGCATCTATGCCTTAGCCACAAAGATTGCAAATCAGAAAAATAGCCATTTAATGATTTTAAAAACTAATGATATGACTGATGAGATTAAAAGGCTTACTATAGATCTTCCGGATTTTTTATCACAAAATGCATTTAGCGCTATCATGGCATTTAAGTGGTTTTTAAATAAAATACCCTCACAATTACCTAAGCTTAACTTGCTTGGACGCATGCAAAAAATAACACCAAATATTTATCTAGATGTAGGTCATAATGTTGGGGCAGCTAAGGCTATCAAACAGGCATTGCAAAAAGAGGGGATTGTAGAGATTGTTTTAATTTATAATTCTTATGAGGATAAAAATATCAAAGAAATTTTACAGATTTTATCATCTATAATAAGGCATGTAGAAATCTTAAAGCTTGAGCATCCAAGGGTTATTGCTTTTCCAAAACTTTGTACAATTTTAGATTCTTTAAATTTAAAATACAAAGAGTTTTCTTGCCTAGAAGATGGGGTAAAATATCTTGTTTTTGGTTCTTTTAGTGTGGTGGAAACCTTTATGAAAAAACATAAAGATCTGGAATCTGGAATAAATAATGGATAAGTTTATTATAAGTATTGCTGATGAAAAAGGGCTGCACCAATTTCATGCCCATAAACACATCAAGAAGATTGTTTTTTTTGGTATTTTGGGATTTATTATTATTGTTACCCTTTCTTTTTGGCTTTTAAGCATATTAATGAGCAGCATTGATGAAATTGCCCTAGAGCAAAATATCGCTGTTTCAGAGTATCGATACCTTTATCAGCAAAACAAAAGCTTAAAAAATCAGATTCAGCAAAAGAGTAATGAGCTAAGTATGATCTATCAAAAAATACAAGATTTAGAATCTATCCTAAGCACGCAAAAAAATAGCAAAAAAGTATATCAAAAAAGAGAACTTGGAGATATAGAAGCATTGGACTTGAGGCTAAAAACACTGCTTTTAAATCTCTTGCCAAATGGTAATCCAGTTGCTAGCTTTAAAGCCAAGGCTCCTAGTCTTTCAGCCGAATATCCTAGACGACATCAAAAATTAGGTTATAGCTATGAGCTTTTAGGGCATACACCAATTATTGCAAGTGCAGATGGCGTGGTTGAGTTTGTGCGTACTAATTATCGTCGTGGATATGGCAATTATATACGACTTAGTCATTCTTTTGGTTTTGGCTCTATATATGCGCATATGTCTGAAATCCTACCAAAAAGAGGGGATTTTGTCAAAAAGGGAGAAGTGATTGGCTATATAAATTCAAAAATCTATTATGAAATATCTTTTTTAAATAAACCCATAGAATCTAAAAACTATATTGAATGGAGCAATGATAATTTTGGTGCTATATTTACAGATGAAAAGATGGACTGGGGAGATTTGATCTATACTATATCTGATATTTTAAAGCTGCAAAACTATGGCATACAAGATGATGCTAAATATGGTATTGATATAACTAAGGAAATCATGCCATGAGCTTGCTTCAAAAACGTCTAGTTTTTATGATCACTGATAAAAATGGAAGCAGGCATTTTAATGTTACTATGCTTTTTAAGCAAGTGGCACTTTATGCGCTTGTAGGGATCTTTGCGCTGATTGTTTTTATCATTAGCGCTATTTTTGTGATGAAAAGTGAGATTAAAAATATTGCCAAAAAGCATGATTTGCTAGCCACAGAGTTTAAGAAAACCCAAAAAACCAATGCATTCTTAAATGATGAAATCACAGCAAGGCTAGATGCGATAAGCATAGTTGGCGATAAGGTAGATAATCTAGAGGATATTATTGGCATATCAAAAGAAAATGATGAAAAGATAGAAGAAAGCTTAATTAGTCGTATTGATACTTCAGCTATTACCGGGGCACAGAAAGCCTTTATTATGAAGTTTATCCCTAATGGATATCCCTTAGAGCGCTATTATCGTATTTCAGCATTATTTGGAAATCGTATGCATCCTATATTGCACATCCTTCATCGCCATACAGGCATTGATCTTTCTACACCATCTAATACTCCTGTTTATGCCACTGCTGATGGGGTGGTAGACTATGCTGCTACTGGATGGAATGGCGGATATGGGAATCTAGTAAAAATCTCGCATGCCTTTGGCTTTAAAACCTATTATGCTCATCTTAGTTCCTTGGCTATAAACCCTGGTCAGTTTGTCAAAAAGGGTCAAATCATTGCCTATAGTGGGTCTAGTGGTGTATCTACAGGACCCCATCTCCACTATGAGGTTAGATTTCTTAATAATCCGATTAATCCACTTCATTTTATTCAGTGGAATATGAAGAATTTTGATATTATTTTTGAAAAAGAAAGGACTTTAAAATGGCAATCTTTACTAATGCTAATCAATACCCTGATGCTCCCATCAAAGGAGGTCCAACCACCATCATCTCACAAGGGACAAAAATAACAGGGCAGATTAACACTACTTGTCATTTGCATATTGATGGGGAATTTGAGGGCGAGATTCATTCTAAAAATACTGTGATTATTGGTAAAAGTGGTGTGATCAAGGGGAATGTCTATGCACAGAAATTTGTCGTTAATGGTAAGTTTTTTGGTAATACAGAAAGCGCGGTTGTAGAGATATTGCCTTTAGGTTGCATTGAAGGGAAGGTAATAACACCAGAGTTTGTCATAGAGCGAAAAGGTATATTTATAGGAGAATCTAAGATCATCTCTAAGGATAATAAACAAGAAAAGTCAGCTGATAAAGGCAAATAATAGTGGTGCAATCCAGCCTTTATGCGCATTTTTTAAAGCAAGATATCCCAACTATCATAATCACTGAAGATGCCAAGGAGGCCCAAGAGGCCTATCATCTATCTTTATTTGCCAAAGAAAGTGGCATAAGTACTTATACTCCTATTTTACTGCCAGATTTTCGTGCTAGATATGGGGATGATCTGCGTAGTTTTTATGATGAATTTATCTGTATGAACTCTGCTCTTAGGGAGTTTTATCATTTTTTAAATGATGATTTAAGTTTTAAAGATAAAACAAACCATCCTATCCTTATCGCTCCTATTTCATCGCTGCTCTATGCCTTGCCAAGTCCAAGACTTTTACAAAAGATGAGTATACAAAGAGGCAAAAACCTCAAATTTTTAGATTTAAAGCAAAAGCTTCTTAACTATGGCTATGAGATGGTAGAGATTGTTGAGATGCCTGGGGAAGTGAGCTTTAGAGGGGATATTTTAGATATTGGTATCCCTGGTTTGGATGGAGGGATATTTTATAGGCTAAGCTTTTTTGATGATGAGTGTGAAAGCATTAGAATCTTTGATGTCACTACACAAAAAAGCAATAAAGAAGAGATGGATTCTATAGAGATTCCACCTGCTATCTTTGCCCTTGATGATCAAGAGGTAGAGGAATTAAATGCCAGGATTGAAGAGAGTGACTTTGATAGCTTTTCTCGGGATATTTTTTCTCTAGGCTTTTGGTTTTTAGATCAAAATAGCCTTGAGTTTTTGAAACTTTTTCCATCATTAATGACGCCAAAGGCAAAGGAGTATTTAGGTGAATTATTAACTATTGAGTTGAATAGTCCTTATAATAAAAGCTTTTTAGATTCCTTGCCCATTTTAGCCCCTGTGGATGGCTATGAAGATATTGTGCTTAAGCAAGAGAATCTGGATTATTTTTTGGAGTTAAATACAAGCAAAAAACTTATCATCTTAGTGCCCACAGATCTGATGGCCCAAGATTTTAATGCTAGAGGCATCAAGACTCATTTATCTAGCCTTGTTGTTAATATTGCCACACCACAAGGCTATATTATTTCATTAAACTCTTATCCTAAGCAAAAAAGGAAAAATCGCCCAAAGATTGCTATAGATGAGTTAAATATCGGAGAATATGTCGTTCATAGGGATTATGGTATTGGTATTTTTTCTGGCATCAAGCAGGCAAAAGTTCTAGGATGTGTGAGAGATTTTATCGAGATTTCTTATCAGGGCGAGGATGTTTTGCTTTTACCAGTTGAGAATCTAAATTTGATTGATCGCTATATTGCTGGAAGTTCTGGTGTGCCGATGGTAGATAGGCTTGGCAAGGGTAATTTTGCAAAGCTAAGAGAAAAGATTAAAGCAAAGTTATTTGAAATTGCAGATTCTATTATTGCCTTAGCTGCTAAGAGAAATCTCACTCCTGGCAAAATAGTTGATACCAAATTGCCAGAGATTAGCATCTTCCAAAGAAGCTCTGGATTTGAGCTTACTGAAGATCAGAAAAAAAGTATTGATGAAATTTTCTTAGATATTTCTAGTGGCAGGGTGATGGATAGGCTTCTATCTGGTGATGTTGGCTTTGGGAAAACTGAAGTCGCGCTTAATGCGATTTTTGCAGTATGCAAAAATGGTATGCAGGCAGCCTTAGTGGTGCCAACCACACTTTTGGCATTCCAGCATTTTCAAACCTTAAAGTCACGTCTTAGCTCTTTTAAAGTAGCTAGATTAGATAGATTTAGCAAGGCTAAATCAGAAGTATTGAAGGGATTAAAAGATGGCAGTATAGATGTTGTAGTTGGTACGCATAGTATTCTTGGTGCAGATTTTAAAAATCTTGGATTAATCATTATTGATGAAGAGCATAAATTTGGTGTCAAGCAAAAAGAGGCTATCAAATCTCTAAGCAAGGATGTGCATCTTCTATCTATGTCAGCCACGCCTATCCCAAGAACCTTAAATATGGCACTATCACATATTAAAGGTATGAGCACGCTTACTACTCCACCATTTGAGCGTGTAGGGTCTAAAACCTTTGTGAAAGAAAAAAGTGATGCCCTAATCAAAGAGGCTATTTTGCGTGAGCTAAGACGAAATGGCCAAGTTTTTTATGTGCATAATAATATCTCCCATATCTCTACAATCAAATCTGATTTACTAGAGCTTTTGCCTGATTTAAGTATTGCTATTTTGCATTCACAAATTGATTCTAAGGAGAGTGAGGAAATCATGCTTGGTTTTGCTGAGCATAAATATCAGCTACTGCTTTGTACCTCAATTGTTGAATCTGGCATCCATCTTCCCAATGCCAATAGTATTATTGTTGATGGTGCTGATAGATTTGGACTAGCAGATTTGCATCAGTTACGTGGTAGAGTAGGTAGGGGAGATAAAGAGGGGTGGTGCTACTTTTTGGTAGATTCTAAAGAAGGCTTAACACCTGAGGCTACAAAAAGACTGCTAGCCTTAGAGAAAAACTCCTTTCTTGGATCTGGTGCTATGATTGCTTATCAGGATTTAGAGATTAGGGGTGGAGGGAATTTACTAGGTGAAGCACAAAGTGGGCATATTAAAAATATTGGCTATAGTCTTTATCTAAAGATGCTTGAAGATGCGATCTATACACTTAGCTCAAAAGAAAAAATCAAAGAAAGTGATATAGAGCTGCGCTTGCAGGTATCTGCCTATCTTAGTCCAGAGCTTATCTCTAGTGATACTTTAAGACTAGAGCTATACAGACGCCTATCTTTATGCCAAAAAGCAGATGAGATATATGAGATTGAGAGGGAGATCAAAGATAGATTTGGCGAGTTAGACTTGATGACTAATAGTTTTTTAATGTTGATGCTAGTTAAGATTCTAGCAAAAGACTTAGGGATTAAAAGCATTTCTAACTTTAAGCTTGATGTAGCCTTTGAAATAGAGGATAAAAAAGAATTTATCAAAGCAGAATCTCAAGAGAGTATCTTAGAAGATATTTTAGGATATCTGCGTAGCCTAAAGGCTAAAAAAGCTTAAAACTTTAATTTCAAAAGTTCTTTGGGGACTTTGATAACAGTTTTATAAACTTTTTGAGATAGGGCAAGATCACAGAGGGCTAATCCCCCTGCATGCACATCATTTTCAAAAAATACAGCCAAGCTCCCTGCTTTAAGATAGATTTGAGAGGCTTTGTAATGAGGCTTATAAGTGATAAGATCTCTGCTGATATCCATCATATCTTGTGTAAAATCTTGCCTATCTCCTAGCAAGAAATACTCCTCTCCAAAAACTACTAGCTGGAAATCTACATATTTTAAATGGGTTTCAAAAAAAGCTTTTGAAATATCTTTTAGCCCATAGCTCTGTTCAATAGCAAACATGCCATCACTAAGTGTGATTTTATTTTCTTCATCTGTATTTAAAATGCGCTTATAGACTGCTGAATTTGTATCTAAAGCCTGTGTTAAATACTCAGAGAGGGCATTTAACGCAGGAGTTTTGTAAAACATATTTTTAAGAGATTTAAAATTTCCAACAACAGCCATTTAGGCCTCCAAAATGAAGTTGATTTAATAATTTGTGGTTATAATTGCTGCTCAAATTATAATTAAAATTAAATAATTAGGAAGAATAATGCAATTAGAATTTTCAAAAAAAGCAAAACTACCTACACGATTTGGTGATTTTATCATTCAGGCTGTACGTCAGATTATTGATGGACAAATTTATGATCATCTAGTAGTCTTTACTCAAAATATGGGAGATACACCACTTGTGCGTGTGCACTCTGAGTGTCTTACTGGTGATGTTTTTGGCTCTTTAAAATGTGATTGTGGTGGAGAGCTTGCTATGGCTATGGAAAAGATTGCTAAAAGTGGGGGGATGCTTATTTACTTGCGCCAAGAAGGAAGAGGGATCGGACTTTTTAATAAAGTAAATGCTTATGCCCTCCAAGATGAAGGTCTAGATACTGTGCAAGCAAACGAGGCTCTTGGCTTCCCAAAAGATGCAAGAGATTATGAGGTTATCGGGGAGATTTTTAAGAATTTTAATATCACACAAATTGAACTGCTAACTAATAATCCACGCAAAATAACAGCCCTAGAAAAATATGCTAAAGTTTTGCGCACTCAAATTATCGTGCAGTCAAATTGCCATAATGAGCGCTATTTAGAGGTTAAAAAACAAAAATTAGGACATTTGCTATAAGGAGCAATTATGCTTGTTTCATTTTTTGATGCTTACCAAAAAGTTTTGGAATCTGATATCAAAAAACTTGGAAGCGAGCGGATCATTTTTAGTAATGCACTCAATAGGATATTGGCTGAAGATATCTATGCCAAAGAGGATGTCCCTGCTTGCGCACTATCAAGCATGGATGGATATGCATTTTGCATCAAAGACTTAGAGCAGCTAAAAACCACTGGATTAAAAATCTTGGGAAGTAATCCAGCTGGCAATATGCCAGATCCACTTCCTAGAGGCCATGCTTTAAAAACCTTTACTGGTGCAGTGATGCCAGAAGGGAGTGATAGTATTGTTATCATCGAAGATGTAGAGGTAGAAGATAATCTTTTGAAACTTAAAGATGATGCTATGTCACCTTATGAGAATCAATGGATTCGCCAAAAGGGTGATAACTACAAAAAAGGCGAGCTTTTGCTGCCAAAAGGAAGCAAAATCACCCCTTTTGAAATCGCTCTTTTGGCTGAATTAAATCAGGTTTTTATCCAAGTATATCAGCGTCCAAAAATAGGTATTCTAGCCAGTGGAGATGAGCTTGTAGAAGTAGGGGAGATGAAAGATAATATAGCTCAAGTTAGAAGCACCAATCCTCATCTTCTATCTGCTATGATAGAGCAAATGGGAGCAATAGCTGTTGTTAAAGAAAAAGTACAAGATGAGTTTAAAGAAGATGGAATAAGCCCGCTAGAGAGGAGCTTTTTAGAACTACTAGATGAATGTGATGTGATTCTAACCACAGGCGGGATGAGCAAGGGGGATTTTGATTTTACTCAACAAGTGATCAAAAAATATGCCAACACAGTCTTTCATGGTATTAATATTAAACCTGGTAAACCAACACTTTTTGCCATAAGCAAGGATGCTAAAAAGCCGATTTTGGGCCTACCTGGGAATCCAAATGCCACGGGTGTGATCTTTTTCCTTTTTAGCAAGGCTATTATGGCAAATTTATTGAATCAAAAAATCTACCCCAAAAAGCTTTTAGCAAAACTTACCTGCAACTTAGCAAAAACAGATTCTAGATTAGAACTTAGGGCATGCAGTCTTAGTATCAACAATGGACTTTATGAGATCAATCAAGATATGAAAAAAACAAATGCTAGTGCGATCATTAATAATTTATGCCAAAATACTGCTTTAGCAATCTTGCCTGATGGCATAAGAGAGTTTTGTCCTGGTGATATGCTAGAGATTATTCTACTTTATAATGAAGGATGATTTATGGTAAGCGTTGAGTTTATGGGACCTATTGGCGTAGAGAAAAAGACCTTTGATGTAAAAAATCTTAATGAGCTTAAAGCGGTGCTAAAGGAAATGCCAGAAGTGGCTAAGTGGCTGGATATAAGTGCGATTGCCATTAACGAAGTGATAGCAAATAATATTGATCAAGAACTAAAAAGTGGGGATAGAGTAGTGATCTTACCTCCTGTTTGTGGTGGCTGATGCTAGAGATTTATCAAGGTCCATTGCCCACTTTTGAGATCTATCAAAAACTTGATATGATGGCTAGAGGGGATAATCTTGGGGCTAATTGCATCTTTGTGGGTGTGGTAAGAGATGAAGATGGTATTTCAGGACTTAGCTTTGATATTTATGAGCCTATTTTAAAGGCCTGGTTTGAAGCCTGGCAAATACGAATAAAAGATCAAGGTGGGTTGCTTTATATGGCACATTCCCTAGGCGATGTAGCATGCAATGAAAGCTCCTTTATGTGTGCGATCCTTTCACCCAAAAGAAAGGTAGCCTTGAGTTTTTTTGATAAATTTGTTGAAGATTTTAAGCATAATGCGCCTATTTGGAAATATGATCTTAAAGATAACAGAAGAATCTATGCTAAAGATAGATCCAATCCATTGCCTCATAGCGGGCTTTTAGGCTGATTTGTGCCAAAGGTAGTTGGATTTTGCGGTATTAGCAATAGTGGGAAAACTACATTAATAGAAAAAGTTACAAAAGCCCTAATAGATAAACACAAGATTCTCTGCATTAAACATGATCCTAAAAATAAGGCTACTTTTGATACGCAAGGAAAGGATAGCGCCAGATTTTTTGCACTTGGGGCAGATGTTTTTATCGCATCAGACAAGAAGAATGCCCTCTTTTCTCATCAACACAAAAGCCTAATCTCTCATCTTGCCTCCCTGCAAGATGAGTATGATTATATTTTTATTGAAGGTTATAAGGATTTTGTTTGTCCTAGGATTTGTGTAGCTAGGAGTGATGCAGGCGGTATAGTACAAGATGAGCTAAAATTAGCTAGTATTATTGTTGTTGATGATGTTTTATTAAAGAAGGGCAAAGAGGGCTATGAGATGCTTCATATTGAAGATATATACAATATAGTATCATGGATACAAAAAGAGGCCAAAGAGCTTAAAGAATTACTTAAGGAGTAGGGTATGGATGTGATTAAAATCGGTATAGTAACAGCAAGCGACAGAGCATCAGCTGGTATTTATGAAGATCTTTCTGGCAAAGAAATACAAGCAGTTATCAAAAGCTTTATTAAAAATCCTTGCGAGTTTTATTATGAACTTGTGGCTGATATTAAAGAGGATATCAAAAATGCTCTAAAAAAGCTCTCTGATGAGATGGGCTGTGATCTTATCATCACTACTGGTGGCACTGGACCTGCTAAAAAAGATGTCACGCCAGAGGCCACAGAGGAAGTGTGTGAAAAAATGCTTCCTGGATTTGGCGAGGCGATGAGAAATGAAAGTCTAAAGTTTGTGCCAACTGCGATTTTATCAAGACAGACTGCAGGTATACGCAAACAAAGCCTAATCATCAACCTCCCTGGCAAGCCAAAAAGCATTGAAGAGTGCCTTCATGCAGTATTCCCAGCTATCCCTTATTGCATAGATTTGATTGATGGAAATTATATTGAAGCAAATGAAGAGAAAATCAAGGCCTTTCGTCCTAAAAATGCCTATAGAAAGGAAAAATAATGCAGCTAACGCATCTGAATGAAAAAAATAATCCAAAGATGGTAGATGTCGGAGATAAGACTCCTAGCACCAGGATAGCCAGTGCTAGCGGGATCATCTCTATGAGCAAAGAGGCCTATGAGGCAGCGCTAAATCAAAGCACTAAAAAAGGTGCTGTTATACAAACTGCTATTATCGCTGGTATCATGGGGGCCAAAAAGACTCATGAGCTAATCCCTATGTGTCATCCACTCTTTATTAGCGGTGTGGATATAGAGGTAATGCAAGATGATGAAAAATATGAATTTAAACTCATCGCAAAAGTCAAAACCGAAGGAAAAACAGGTGTTGAGATGGAAGCCCTTTGTGCTGTAAGTACTGCACTTTTGACCTTTTATGATATGCTAAAAGCTATTGATAAATCTATGGTGATTAAAGATATCCAACTAGAATCAAAAAGTGGTGGTAAAAGCGGAGACTTTAAACGAGGCTAATTTGCTGCAGCTTTTTAAGCTTATCAAATATTCCCCTAAAAATAAAAAACTCAATAAAAAGCCCGCAAGAATCTTGCAGGCAACCGCATTTAAGTAGGGGAGGGTTTATCCCCCATCCCTCCCCATGAAGCATTATTTACCAATACTTAGTATTTGCGTATCGCCTCCTAGGCTTTTGGCTATATTTTTGTAGCTTGCCTCTTCACTCTTGGCTTCATCTAAGCTTGTAAAAACACCAACTAGATAGGTTTTGACAATCTTACCACCTTCATTTTGGCTAAGCACTCTTAGCTTATCTTTAAGCTTGCCTAAGGTCTTGCTCTCTTTTTTAGAAAGTGGTGTATCTTTTTTAAGCACTACGATATAGTGGCCATCGCTAGGTGTGATCTCAGTGATAGAGCTTTCATATTGATTCTATAGTGTGCTTTAAATTGGAGTAAAATTTTTAAATTATAAAAATTTATTTATTTTCTAAAGCCCGCATTTTAGGTGCATAGAAAGCTTATTGTTAGAAAAAAAATATTTTTAAAGAATCTAAAATATTTTATGATTTTGATGGCAGATATTTGGCGGGGAGCATTTTTGTATAGATCTATATTAGTTTGAAAATTATAGTTTTCATGACTAAAAATAAAGAGTATAAAGTCGATATTTTTATATTCTAGTTTTTAAGGGCATCATAAACATTTATAAATTATAATTTAAAAAATTTTAGGAACTATTATGAAAAAGCTTTTGTTTTTAGTTTTATCTTCTTTTGTGATATTGGCAGCAAAAGATTTAGAAAATAGTCAGGATATGGAATCTAAACAATCTATACGAAGCTTTTTTGGTATCACTGGTGGGTATGCTGAGCGTAATATAAAATATAGCCCCTCCCCTTTCTCGCCAAACTGGGATCCATTCCTTAGGTCAGATATTAAATTTAGAGGCTGGTATGCTGGTCTAGACTTTGGCTATGAAATTTATGTCTTTAAATACCTTGTCTTGAGACCAATATTTGCTTTTGGCTATGGTGATCTACGCGCTTATGAAGATAGACATACATTTGCAAATGATACTATTATCAAAAACAGATCATGGTATCTAGATGCCCAAGCCTGGATGGATTTAATGCTTGGCTTTCCGATCACTCAAGGAGAACAAGAAGTAGCGATCTTTTTATTTGGTGGTGCTGGGGCTGGATATGAATATAATAGCAGCTCACTAAAACAAGAAGATGAGGATACAGATAGGGTACTTAATAGCTTTTATGTCAAAAACCATATCTCTGAGCTAGCTTTGCGCGCTGGCATTTCTATTAGAGTAGGGTTTGCTCATCGATTTGATATCTATACGGTAATGCCCTTTTATGATAGGATAAGCATGAACAATTCTTTTGGAGAAAAAATGACAAAAGTCTATAAGACGCCAATTGAGCCTAATAATATTTCACTTTCCTATCATTTCTTTTTTTGATTACCATTTATTAAGTAGGTAATCTACCTTGGCCAATGCACTGGCAATACCATATTTTGCCTGGGCTATATTGGTCTTAGCAGTATTAAGCAATAGCTCTGCATCAATAAGTTCTGTATAAGTACTTATACCTTGTGCATAACGATTATTAGTGATTTGATAGTTTTCTTGCGCTTTTTGTAGAGTTTGAGTGCTGATTTTATACTGTTCTTTTGCTAGATTATACTGACGTACTAAATCTTGTGCTTGGATATACATCTCATGCTTTAATGCATTAATCCTGCTTTGTAAGGATAGTTCATAATAGCGAGAGGCTTGAAGCTTGTATCCATCGCTAAGTCCATTAAATAGATTCCAGCTGATACTAAAGCGTATCTGGCTTTGAAGACCATAAGTAGTGCTAGCTGCTCTACCCCCATCAATATACCAATACTTCACCCCGCTAAGATCAACAGAGGGCAAAAAGTTGCCTAGCAATTGTTTTTTCTGGTATTTAGAGGAATCTAGTTGTGATAATAAGCTTAAATATTCAGAGTTTCTCTCTAGCATAGATAAAAAGATCTCATCTGTATCCAACACCTTAGCCTCATCAATCTCAATATCTTCTAGTTCATCACTAAAGACCTTGCTTTTTAGAATCTGCTCTAAAGTTTTAATATAATATTCCAATGAAAGCTCTGCACTCTGCAAGGATATGAGCGTATTAGAAAGCGCTATTTCCATACTCAAAGATTCATTTTTAGCACGGATCCCTTGGTTTACAAACTGAAGCGCTTTATTTTTTTGTGTCTGGATATTTTTTTGACGCTCTTTTAAAACCTCTATTAATGCCTTACTTTGCAAAGCACCGATATAAGCATCTTTTGTCTTTAAGGCTATATTAGCACGCTCATTTATAAGTGCGTATTCTGTACGCCTTTTTTTCTCTTTGGAATCTAAAATCCTATAATAATCCTTAAGACCATTAAAAAGATTATATTCAAATCGGATATTAAATGAATTTAGCACATAGGCAGATCTTGGGGTAGAGGGGGCATTATAGCTTAGGATATATCCGGTATTAAGACTTGGCATAAAAGATGAGAAACTTTCTTTATAAAGTGCTTCACCCTGCTTTTTTAAGGCACTTTTCTCTTGCACTAGATCACTTTTTTGCAAGGCAATGATAATAGCATCATTCAGACTTAATGAAAAAAGGGATGAAGTCAATATCAAAAATAAAGGCAATCTCATTTAATCACCTTGGCTAGAAGTTTTTTAAATAAATCTTGCAATTTTATCTTAGATTTGTTTTGCATGCTTAGCATCAAAAGAGCTGGGATGATCAAAACCGTAATAAAGGTAGAAAAGATAATCCCCCCGATCAATACCGCGCCAATACCCCTATAAATCTCACTCCCATCACCAGCAAATAATACCAGTGGCAGAAGTGCAAAAACACTAGTTAGCATACTCATATAAATAGGTGATAGGCGAGTTTGTGTGGCATCTAAGATAGCCTCATTGATTGGTTTTTGATAGGTTTTGATATTAATTAATGTTTGATAGATAATAAGGATTGCATTATTAACCACACTGCCTACAAGGATGATAAAACCTAGCATAGTAAGGACATCAAGATTTTGTGGTGCTATGAGCTTATCTACCATAAATAGTCCTAAAAGCCCACCTGCTGTAGCCAAAGGGACTGTAAGAATGATAATAAATGGGTATAAAAAATTACTATAAAGTGCACAAAGTATCAAATAAGTAATGACTACTGCAAGTACAAATCCCCCTAAAAGCTCGGTTTTTAGATTCTGAAGTTTGAGTGCAGATCCACTGATGGTTATGTCATTTTCATCATTTAAAGCTTGTGGGGCGATTATATTTGTATATAAATCCTGTGCTATTTTTTCAATAGGCGTATCATCCTTGCTATTAAGTATCAAAAGGATATTGCGCTTTTGCTCAAAGTGACGTATCCTGGCTACACCATATTCATTTTTCACTTCAGCCAAAGAGCCTATAGGGATAATATCTCCATTAGGAGCATAGATCTGAGTATAGAGTATCTCTTCTGGCGAGGTGGCTTGCTTTTTTTGTGAGTGTAGGTAAATATCAAGCAGCTCTCCACTATCCTTGCTTTTGTACTCCCCTACTTTTTTACCCTTAAGCATCACTTCAGCCACATAGCCAAAGCTTGATACATTTAGACCATTTAAGGCCAGTATGTGAGGATCTGGATAGAGATTTATCTCTTGATTATTCATATCCAAAGATGGGATGATGCGTATATTTAGATTGGGCATTTTTTCGCGGATAGATTCTATAAGCTTAGATGCACTAGCAGAAATGGAATCTAAATTATCACCCGTGATATTAATATCAATACTAGAGCTTGAAGCCCCGCTAAAAATCTCTTGCTGCAATACCGTACCACTAACATTGGGGATGGCATTGATACTTTCTCTAGCATACTGCATAAGCTTTTTAGTCTCTTTTGGATTCTGCGCGATAAGGTAAAAATAGATATTCTCTCCTGCGCTGATGAAAAAATCTTTAATAAGAGGGACTTCAGAATCTGTCAATGTATTTTGTGAGCTAGCCAAAAATGGCTGAAAATCTGTCTTTAGGATATTAACAATACGCTCTTTTTCCTCTAAGGATAGACCTGTGCTAACTGATAAATATCCGATTAGAAAATTTTGATTGCCCTTTGGTAAATAGTCAGTCTTAGGAAAGGCAAAAAAGCTAAAAGCACCACAAAGTCCAATAAAAATGCTAATACTTAGAATCTGTGTATTGGTATTTTTTGTACATAAATGCACACAATGCATAATTTGCGCACTAAGTCTTTTACCAATATCTTCAAAAAACTCATCAATCTTATTTTTTTTGATATCTGGTTTTTTATATCTTAATAATGCATACAAAAAAGATGGGATCACAAAAATACAGATGAAAAAAGATATAGCTATAGCACTAGAACTAGCCATAGCAATATCTACAAAAAGTTTACCCGCATCATCTTTTAAAAAAATAATAGGCACAAAAATAGCAATTGTAGTGATGCTTGAAGCAAAGAGTGCCCCTATGACTTCACGCACCCCTATCACACAAGCTTTAAAAAAATCTTTTTGCAAGCGCATTTGACGGAAGATATTTTCTATAACCACAATAGCAGAATCCACAATCATACTAATAGCAAAGCTAACTCCTGCCAGCAAAATCACATTTAAGGTCCTATCAAAAATACCTAAAAAGATAAAAGATCCTATAATGCTAAGTGGTATGACAATACTAATCATTACTAATGCCATAAAACTTCTTAAGAAGAATAAAAGTACAAATACTGCTAATAAAATCCCTATGATGATATTTTCTCTTACCTGTGCTATTGAGCTTTTGATATACTGTCTTTGATCCCTACCCCATTCTATACTTAGTCCACGCTTTTGTAAAAATGTTTCATTAAGATATTTAGTCTCTTTTTCTATCTTATCTGTTAGATCCAAAATATTTGCCCATGCGGTAGGGCGGATTTGTATTGAGATGACAGGATCAAGGTTATGATAATTATAACTAGTAGTCTTTTCATAGCCTTCATTTACATGGGCTATATCACGCAATAGGATTGTTTTGTGATTGCTTGTCTTTACTACAGTACGCCCTATAGAATCTATATCCCCATATTCTCCAATCGTACTTATCCTATAGCTTCTTTGCTCAAAGTCCATACTACCAGCTGATATATTTATATTCTGATTCTTAATACTAGAAATCACATCATTAATAGTAATATGAAAAAATGCCATTTTAGGCATATCAAGGGTGATAAAAAGTCGTTTTTGCCTCCCCCCACTTACAAGGACCTCCCCCACTCCATCAACTCGCTCAAAATATTTGATAATCTCATCATTAATATAGTTTTTATATAGATTAATATCATCATTACTATCTAGAGTTTTTGCAAATAAATATACTGATATTGGGACACTCTCACCAGTGATTTTGACTACTGGTTTATTGACATCTGCTGGGTAGCTACGCACTTCATCCAATCTAGCACTAATATCCAATAAAGCAGCCTTGCTATCAAGACTAGAATCAAACTCAAGATTAATAATAGAGACCCCTTCTTTTGAGGTGGAAGTCATAGAGAGAAGATTAGGAAGGTTTTTAAGATATTTCTCTTGCCTGTTGGTAATTTCTTTTTCTACCTCATAGGGAGTAGCCCCACTCCAAATAGTATAGATACTGATATTGGGCCTAGTTACTTGGGGTAAAAGCTGATAGGGCATTTTAGATAAAGTAATAGAGCCAAAAAGCAATAAAAAAAGCGTGCAAACAAGTACTACGATGGGGTTTTTTAAACCATATTTAATCCAGGTATTCATTGAATAACTACAACTTGCGAGCCATCATCTAGTCTGTCCTGTCCGCGTAAAACTAATGATTCACCCTCTTTGAGATTACCCTGTATAAGCGCATTTGCACGATTGATAGATAGTACTTCTATAGGCACAAATCTTGCTATTCCATCTTTAGCGATAAAAACACCACTCTTGCCACCACGTTGGATAATACAATCCCTAGGGATTAAAAAACCACTGTTTTGGCCATTTACTCCAAGCTTTATAGAAGCTGCCATACCATCAAGTAATCTATCATCGCCCTTAATAGAGATATAAAGAGGAAAGTTACGAGAGCTAATATTTGCTTTAGGGATGAGCGCGACAATCACGCCTTTATAGTTTCTATTATTGATCTTTACATTGACTTTTTGATCAAGGGCCAAATGATTGATCATAAAACTAGGCACATCAGCAATAATTTCAACATCTTTAGTATTTAGGATTTGTGCTACTACTTCACCAGTATTTACCCACTCACTTGGGTGTACTTTTTGCTCGACAATCACCCCATCAAATGGCGCATAAATCACCTTATGTTTAAGATCAAGTATAGATATATCTAGTTGAGCCTGCAAAGAAAGGATATCAGCCTCTTGGGACTTGACATCATATTCTACATTTTCATACTGCTGCAAAGGAATAGATTGGGAATCTAAAAGGTTTTTATACCTTTCTAACTCTTTTTTCTTTTTTTCTAGCACATAGAGAGCTTGATCGAGCTTTGCCTGCTTAGTGATGATATCTTTTTGCAAAAGCTCATCATTGAGGCTTAAAAGCTTATCCCCTTTTTTGACTTTCTGTCCTGCCCTGAAATTCACCTCATTGACAATCCCACTTGATTGTGAGGCGATATTTGCACTTTCTTTAAAGACGACATTGCCTACAAAGTTTTCCTCTTGTTGTAAGCTACCCTTTTTTATAGGTATGATATTAATAGCTATTGGCTTTGCCTCTAGGCTTGGTAATAAAAAAGAAAATACAACAAAACTACCAAATATAAGCTTTTTTATCATTTGATTAATTTTTGCCCTTAGATTTTATATCTTTAGATTTATGATTCCAGCTATTTATCTTTTGCCAATACAAGCCATCATCTTCACAGAAAATATCTACAATTTTTCCCAAAATTTGCAAAAAGATCTTCTGCTCTTTTGGGCTAACAGAATCATCTAAAGCTTGGATGAGCTCATGGTGGCAATTGCGAACTTCATCAAGCTTGGCTATGCCCTCATTAGATAGGGTAACTTTAAGTTTACGCTTATCATTGGCATTGGTCTTTTTTTGTACCAGTCCTCTTAGCTCCAAAAACCTGATAGAACGAGATACTGTAGCCTTGTCCTTTTCTAGCTCAGCAGCTATCTGACTAACACTCATTTCATGATTATGCTTAAGCAAAAAAAGTACTTCTAGCTGCTCAAAGGCAATCCCATATTCTGCAAAATTTCTTGTTACATTTAAGCGCATTTGTCTAGATGCTAGAAAGAATGCACTTATAAGTCTTTCGCCACCTAATTCTTCTTTCATAAATGCGCATGCCCCTAAAATTTATTTTACTAATCATGACAGCTTTGATTATTATAGCCAATTTTACCAAAATCTTGCATCTACTTGCTTTTATGGCCAATTAGACCTCAAGCATTTATAGGTGTTTGGGGATATTTGTGCTACAATTCTCACAAGGTATAGCAGGCGATTGCTCTACTTTAAGAGAGGAAAGTCCGAGCTACACAAGACAGGATTCCATCTAACAGATGGCTAGCGCAAGCTAAGGGATAGTGCAACAGAAAAGAACCGCTAATTATTTAGTAAGGGTGAAAAGGTGGGGTAAGAGCCTACCGGCTTTGGAGCAATCTAATAGCGTCCATGTAAACCCAATCCGTAGCAAGAAGAGTATGGTTATAGTCTTGAATTTTAACTCTTTGCCTGAGTGGTATTGCAAAATACCACCAAGATAAATAATCGCCCTCGACAGAACTCGGCTTATCGCTATACCTCATTTTGATTTTTATGATTTATTTTTTAGAATAAATGATGAGAATCAAAACTAGGAAACTAAATGGATAATATCCCTCATATCCCCGTGCTTAAAGATGAAGTTTTAGATATTTTTAAAAATGCTAGAAGTGGGATTTTGATAGATTGTACTCTGGGCTTTGGAGGACACTCTGAGGCTATCTTAAAGGCTTATCCACATATAAAGATCATAGGTATTGATAAAGATAAAGAAGCTAGAGAGTTTGCTAAGGCTAGACTAGCGATATTTAAGGATAGATTTTCTTGTGAATCTGGTGGCTTTGGGGATATTTTTGGAAGGCTTTTAGATAAATATCAGGGAGAGATTTGCGGAGTTTTAGCAGATATTGGGGTAAGCTCTTATCAGCTAGATACACCTAGACGTGGTTTTGGCTTTGAGAGTGATGTCTTAGATATGCGGATGGATACTTCAAGCAATCTAAATGCAGAAAAAATACTAAAAAGCTACTCTCAACACGAACTAGCAAAGATCTTTTTTGACTTTGGCGAGCTTAGAGAGGCAAAAAAGCTGGCCAGTCTTATTATCGAGCTTAGAGAGCATAATCCTTCTATTTTAGATTCTGCTAGTAGTTTTAGCCACTTTCTAAAAACGCATTTTAAAAATCCAAAAATACTACCGCTGGTATATCAGGCCTTAAGAATTGAGGTAAATGGAGAGCTTAGGGAGCTTGATTGTTTATTAGAGAGTGTAAAAGGATTAAAAAAAGCAATTTTGTGCATCATCAGCTTCCACTCGCTTGAAGATAGGGCTATTAAAAATAGCCTTAAAGACTATGCTAGATCTTGCATCTGTCCAGAAAATATAATGCGCTGTGAATGTGGAAATAATCATGAGCTAGGAAGGATTATGACCAAAAAACCTCTAATAGCTACAAATGATGAACTAAAATATAACTCCCGTGCTAAATGTGCCAAACTTAGGGCATTTGAGTTTTACTAAGATCAGTTCTAGCAAGTCTAATGGCAAGATCGATTTTTAGATCTTTGGGGCAATGCTTACTGCAATGCTCGCACAATAAACAAGAATCTAAAGCTTCTTTTGTATATGCGATATATTTAGAATCTTCATTTGTCTTTAAAAGGGATAAAAGACTTAATAGGCCTCTAGGAGAGTGTACTTCATCGCGATGGCTTTCATACATTTGACAGGTTGGAATACACTTAGCACACTTTATACAGCCCAATGCTATTTGAAGCCACTCTTGCATCTCACACCGTTTTACTAAATCTTCTTTGATCCTCTGGAATCTTATCTAAATACGCATCAAACACCATCGCAATATTGCGAATAAGCATACCACCAGTTGCATTTGCATAGATTCCACTATCTTTGATTTCTAAAATCCCATCATCTACAAATACCTGAAGTTCTTTTAACTCTTTTGCAAAATATGTCTTAAAATCAATATCAAAAAGAGCTTCGATCTTTTTAAACTCTAGCTGGGCATTATTCATCAGCTGCATGATGACTTCTTTTCTTAGCCTATCCTCATCACTCAAGGCTACACCACGCTCAATAGGCAGCCTCCCACTATCAAGCGCTGCCTCATATTGTTTGATATCCTTAAAGTTTTGCGCATAATAATCTAGCCCCTCACCAATTGAAGTTAGCCCAATGCCTATAGTTTGGGAAAAACCTCGCGTTGTATACCCTTGAAAATTTCTTCTTAATTCTGCATTCTTGCTAGCTAAAGTTAGCTCATCATTACTCTTTGCAAAATGATCCATCCCTATCATCTCATAGCCACAATCTTTCAAAAAAGCAATCGTATTTTTTAAAATCTCTAGCTTTGTCTCTGGGGTTGGCAGTGTTTTTTCATCGATATTTCCCATCGTCCTTTTGATCCAAGGTACATGCGCATAGTTAAATACAGCAAAGCGATCTGCACCAAGAGATACAGCCTTTTTTAATGTATCCATAAAGCTAGATACACTCTGGTAAGGAAGCCCATAAATCAAATCAAAGTTAATAGATCCAATCCCAGCATCTCTAGCAATCTTTACCACTTCTTGCATAAGCTCTATGCTTTGAAAACGATTGATTGCCTTTTGTACAGTCCCATCAAAATCTTGCACACCAAAGCTTACACGATTAAAACCTCCAGCCTTTAGCACATCCATCTGCTCACGCGTAAAATGTCTAGGATCAATCTCGCAACTTATCTCAGCATTCTTGGCAAAATTTGGAAAAGTCTGATAAATAGCTTTAATGATAATCTCTAATTGCTTGGCATTAAAATAAGTAGGTGTCCCACCTCCAAAATGCAGCTGCACTACTTGGCGTGAGGTATCCATCTTTTTTGCAATAAGTTCTAATTCCTTTTTCAAATACCCAAGATAACGCTCTTTTTTCTCTTCACTATTAGTATAAATTACATTACATGCACAAAAATAGCATGCACTTTTACAAAAAGGCAAATGCACATAAATAGATAAAGGAAGATTAGAAAATTTATCATTTCTATTAAGGGCATTTTCAAAGTCATCTACTCCAAAATTTTCTCTAAACTCAACTGCTGTGGGATAGCTAGTATATCTTGGGCCAGCCTTAGAATAGTTTGCAAATTTTTTAAAATCAATCATAGACGTCCTCCAATAAGAGAATCAAGATTCAAAAATAAATTTGGGTGTTCTTTTTTTATATCTTTAATAAGCTGCATTGTATTAATATGAGGCAAACTACCATCTTTATTTCTCAAACTTTCTACACGAGAGGTAGCCACACTCATCACATCATCAAAGTCAATGGGCGTGAGTGAAATAATATCCCTCTCTAGCTCAACCTTCAATCTATCTTCATGAGCCTTGCGCAGCAAAGAGATGATTGTTTTTAAAATATGCTGGGGGAGTACGACATATTCTTGTCCACCATTATCTTTTAAAAACCAAGATTCATTGGAGTTAAAGCTACCATTTTGCAGATAAACCTCAAGGACATCTTCGCTTACACGCTGTAAATACCCCATATTCTGTGCATTTAAAATCTCACTTAAATTAGCTTTTTTAGAAGTAATATTTTTAGTCTTTACCTGTTTTGATGTAGCCATAACATAATCCCTTTTTGAACATGAAGTCTATTTTCTGCTTCCTCAAACACCCGACTTTGCGGTCCATCAATAATATCAGCACTCACCTCTTGCCCACGATAAGCAGGCAAACAATGCATAAAAATCGCATCCTTGCTGGCTAGTGCCATCAAATCAGAATCTATACAATATCCCTTAAAATCAGCCTTTCTTTTTTCTTTCTCACTCTCCTGACCCATAGAAGTCCAAGTGTCTGTCAAAACTACATTGCAATTACTTATAGCCTCTTTGGGGGATGAGCAGAACTCAATTTTAGCGCCACTTATCTTGGCGATTTTTAATGCAAGTTCAGTAATCGCAGAATCTGCCTCATAGCCCTTTGGCGTAGAGATCTTAAGCTCTAAACCAAATTTAGCAGCCAGCATCATATAAGAATGAGTCATATTATTACCATCCCCAATATAGCTTAGCTTTGGCTCCATCTTGTGCTTGATATCAAGATCTTTTAAAATAGATGCTAATCTAGAATTAGAAAAATGAGAGGAAAAAATACCATTTTCAATCATCGTCATATAGTCAGCCATAACCTGAACAGGATGATATGAGTCGCTAAGTCCATTGATTACAGGGACTTTTGAGTACTTAGCAAACTCTTCTAAGCCAGAATGCTCAAAGGTGCGTATCATGATCAAATCTAGCATCGAGCTGATCACTCGCGCAGAATCAGAAATACTCTCCCCTCTACTTAGCTGGATATCCCTACTAGATAGAAACATACCCATACCACCTAGCTGATAAATACCAGCCTCAAAGCTTACTCTAGTGCGTGTAGAATTTTTCTCAAAAATCATTCCCAGCACCTTGCCAGATAGCTCATTGCGGCTTTTGCCCTGCTTAAAATCACGCTTTAGCTCAAGCCCAAGAGCCAACATCTCCATAAGCTCATCAGGCGTAAAGTCTGCTAATGTTAGAAAATGCTTCATCATCTGCCCTAAGTTATTTTCAACTATTGTAGCAAAATTTCCTAACACTAAAATTTATTGCTATTTTCTAGAATTTATATTGAAGCTGAACCCTTGTTTTAATACCCATAAAATCTAGAAAATAAAATGATGAAGAAAGTGAAAATTCTAATTGCTTTGTTATATTGTATTTAAAATGTGGAGTAAGCTCGATAAAATCACGATTTGCTAGATTGCTAGTGCTAAGTGGGAAAAAGTTATCCCCACCAATAAAGACAATATCCATACCTCCAAACATCCCTAAAGCTCCAAATCCAGCACTCATATAGGCAAGGAAAATATTTGAATTTTTATATCCGCCAGATCCAAGGATACCAAAGCCCTCATAAGTGGAAGTGAAGTTATTTTGCCACATCCTACCTGCTAGATCAAGTCCTCCCACAGAGTTTAAAAGCACACCATAGCCATCTGCAAAGCTGCCTAAAACCCCAATCTTGCCCTTAAAACCCCTATAGCCTAAATGCATATTAAGATTATACACTCCCCTATTTTGAGCTAATGATTTTAAGTTAATAGCACTTGAAATTTGTTTACCCCCATCTCCTCCTAGCTTTAAGCTTGGAGAGTTAGAAATTTTTGCATAGGCTATTTGAGCATTCAGACTATAGTTAAAATCCCCTATATCTTGCTTAAAAGAAGTTTGACCAAAAGCAATAACATCAAAAAAATTAACACTATTAGCAATATAAAACATAGAATCTATGTATTTTGCCTTATACTTTAAGCCAGCCATAAAAAGTGGATTCCCAATGCCAATGCTGGCTGCATGCTGAGCCTCTAGCTTCTGATTTTTAGAATCAAACAATCCCCTTGCATTAAGCCCATAGGCCAAATGATCTGCCATATAGCTAAAAGAATAGAGCAAAAAATATTGCATATTCTTGTATTTAATTTTTGCTTCAATACCGCTATATAAATCCACCTTATTATTGTTTAATGGAGTATCAAGATTAAATCTACCCGCCTTGATTTCTAAACCATTTTTAGAAAAATTAAAAGTTTTACTAGCACCAAAGACTCCTATACCAAATCTATCTGAAAAGCCGACATTACTCACTCCTCCTCTACTGCCATGCACACCCCCATAAATATAAGAATTAGCATTGGGTGTTGAAGATCCTTGAGAGAAAAATATCCCTAAATGTGCTAAATAACCATCATAAATATCATAACTAGAATCAAGCTTTAAACGATACTGCATACTCTGTCCAGCCAGATCAAGATCATTTCTAAAATAGCTTATATAGCCAAAACCACTAAAGTTAAAACGTTTGAAAAATGCCCCCTCTTTGCTCTCTTTTTTTATCTCTTCTGTTGTGGACTTGATCTCATTATCTAAACTTGCCCCTAATATTATTGAGCTACAGATCAAAACTACTCTTAAGACTTTTGTCATTCTTTCTCCTTGATTTTTGTCTTATCAAGGATTTTAAAAATGCCCAGTAAAGCCCTAGAGTTTTTTTGGTAAAACTTAAGTAAAATATCAGTGAATTTTTAGTCGAGGGAATTGATGGATATTGATTTTAAAAAGAAATTAAAACTTGGTTACAACTTCCTAACCCATGAGCAAGAAATCCTATATTTTGCAGCATCGCTTAGCTTTTATACTATTTTTGCGATCATCCCTTTATGTCTTATCATCATTTCAGTTATCTCATCTCTACCCAGCTTTCAGCTCCAAATCCAACAACTAAAAGATTTCATCCTCTCATATATCGTCCCAACCAATACTGAAACCTTTATGCAAATTTTTAACACATTTCTTATCAATACACATAAAATGGGGGTAGTAGGGCTAATCTATGTGATCATGACTTCTTTATTGTTTTTCAGAAATTATGAGTTTATCACCTCAAGGATGTTTAACTCAAAGCCAAGAAAATTTATAGATTCTCTAATGGTGTATTGGGTGATGATGACTTTTTTCCCAATTGTTATTGCCGCTTTATTTTATTTTAATGCCAAAGTAACACCAATATTACAAAATACCTTCCAATTCTTTTTACTTGGGAAGATTTTCCCATGGATGGTAGTATGCATGCTGTTTTTTGTGCTTTTTAAGATCTCTGCTAATAAAACACTTCAAAATAAAATCCTCATCCTATCATCCATTGCATGTGCTAGCATTTGGTATGCATTTAAGACACTATTTTTCTTTTATATCAACTACAATAAAACCTATCCAAGTCTATATGGATCTATTTCTATGCTGCTTATTTTAATGCTTTGGATTTATCTATCATGGATTATTTTACTTTTTGGTATGCGTGTATGCAAGGGTATCAGCCTTATGATCAGGCAAAAAAATACTGTAAACAAAAAAGGTGCTACCTTAAGATAGCACCCAAAATATCAATTTTTAACTTAACAAAACAAAAAAAGGAGAGCAGTACGCAACCTATGGCAAAGAAAGGAGGGGGAATAACCTTACCATACTGCGTACTGAGTTAGCCTTTCGACTAACTGGATAAATTCTACCAATAAATAATAATTCAAAGGTAAACAACTTTTGACAAAAGTTCATAAATACTCCAAAGCACGAAATTTAGGAATGTTTTGCTTAAATTAATATAAAAATGTGTTATAATCCGCTTAATAATTTTTTAAGCTTACGTAATTTTGTGTCATTTTCAAACTTTTAAGGAATCAAAATGAGAATCTTACTAATAGATGAGGAGATAGATAGCGCTAAAAGTATAGAGGATTTTTTCACAACCCATGGTTATCAGACCGATGTAGCAGGCAATCTTAAAGATGGTTACTACTACACTGGGATTAGACACTATAATTTAATTTTAATGAGTTTGAAACTTGGTCAAAATGATATCTATGAGCTACTAGGCGAAATTAAATCTAAAAATTCTAAAACAAAAATTATTCTTGTTTCTCATAAATTTCCAGATTATACTAATGAAATAGCCTCTTTTAGGGCTGGTGCTGATGATTATATTTATAAGCCATTAGATTCTGCAGCGCTTCTAGCTCGCATTGAGGCACATTTAAAACTTAGTAGCACAGGAATAATTGAGATAGAAGATCTCATCATCAATTCAGATGAAGAGCGCATCATCTATCAAGGAAGGGAAGTTGAAGTTAAAGGTAAGCCATTTGAGGTGCTCACTCACCTTGCACGCCATAAAGATCAGATCGTCTCTAAGGAGCAGCTACTAGATGCCATCTGGGAAGAGCCAGAGCTTGTTACGCCTAATGTCATTGAAGTGGCGATCAATCAGATTCGCCAAAGATTAGATAAACCCCTTGGGATCCACACTATAGAAACAGTCAGAAGACGTGGGTATCGTTTCTGTTATCCAAAATCCATCGATAAATAAAGGGTTTATCCTTAAATCCAAAAATATCTTAATGATAAAATTTAATTTGAAGTAGTTTTTGCTTGAAGCCCTACCAAGCAAAATAAAAGTCTATCTCGTACCCCCCCCCCCAATCAAGAGCATGAGATAGTAGTAATTTAGCGGTTATACCTACGATCATATCGCATAGGGTCTTTACCAAGTGGTGGCTTTTTACCGAGATTTGGATTATTTGGGAAGAATAACGCTCCATGATCAGGACGTCTACCACCTATAAGCTGTTGTTTGTAGATTCTGTAATTATCACAGGCTTTTTGATGTCCAGAGTTGCAAGCATAAGAGTACAGATCAAGCGCTCTTTGTGTATCTTGAGGTACACCAAGCCCCTTTTGGTAAAGCACAGCAAGATTATTGCAGCTTGGTATATCACCAGCTAAACAAGCTTGATTAAAATACCTAGCTGCATAATGATAGCTAACTGGCGCTCCTGAAAGCCCATTTGCATAGATCCATCCTAGATTTGCACAGCCTTTTATATCACCTGCATTACAGGCTAAATAGTTAAGATCTACTGGTGTCAGATTTGCACGATTATAGCCATAGATATTATTAGTATTTGTCAATAGCCCTAAGTTATAGCATCCCAAATCACTACCAGAATCACAAGCATATTTATAGTAATTCATAGCCTTATAATAATCTTTTTGTACTCCATCACCATTTGCATACATATAGGCAAGATTATTACAAGCTATGACATCTCCGCCTTGACAAGCTGTCATATATAGCTCAACTGCCTTTTTCTTATCACTCACGCTTGCCTGATCTTTGGAATCATAAATCGTAGCCAAGCTCGAACAAGCCGTAGCATCTCCACCACTACATCCCATCTCATAATATCGCTCTGCCTTATCTAGATTGGTCAAAATACCCACACCATTAGCATACATAGTACCAATAGCAAAACAACCCGCAGGATCTCCATTATCACAAGCTTGTTTAAAATACTTAAAAGCACTTTTATAATCTTGCTTTTTGGCAGCATCCATACCAAAGCGAAGGTAATCTTTTGTTGTTTGGGGAGAAGTGAGCGCACGAGGGTCATCTGGGGCTGGATTTGGAGCTATAGTGGGTGCTTTATTTTGATTCCCATCACCATCTTCCCCATAGCTCATATTGATTATTAAAAGTCCTAGAATAAAGATTTTCCCTAAAATTTTCATCATCACTCCATTATTTTTTAAAATTTAAGCAAAATTAATACCATTTAATGCAAATCCGCATTAAGCGCTATTTCTCTAGAAGAGCGGAAAGCAATCATCTTACCCGTTTTACTATCTTGACGGAAATGAATACCATTTAACTTGCTTAATTCTTTTCCCTTATACAATCCATTTTCTTTGATCTTAAAAATAGGATTAATATCAGCGATCTTTTTTGCATTTTCTAAATCGATCTCAAAAACAGTGCCTGTCAATACCGCAATACCACCATCCACAATGCAGCCATCACCAAGACTAATACCTGTAGAGCTATTCACTCCAAGTAAGCAATTCTTACCTATAGAAATAGGCTCTGAATTCCCTCCGCTAAGTACGCCAAGAATACTAGCTCCCCCGCCAATATCAGTGCCTTCTCCAATCATAACTGATGAAGAGATTCTACCTTCATTCATGCATGCGCCTTCCACACCAGCATTAAAGTTGATATAACTAGCTCCAGGCATTTGTGTATATCCACCCTTTCCAAGATAAGCGCCAAATCTAGCTTTAGCTGTATCAAGGATTCTAATATTGTCATATTGTGGGATGACTTGCATTAGGTAACGAGGAAACTTATCTACAAAATCAATGCTAGGATACTCTCCTCTAAGTTTTAGCTCAATCTCATTCTCTCGCAAATAATCAAGCTCATAAGGCTTATTTCCACTCCAAGCTACATTACTCAAAAGTCCAAAAATACCATCTAGATTTAAGCTTCTTAAAGCCGCTTTACCCAAAGAAAGTGCCAAAAGCTTCATATAAGCACTCTCTACACTCTCGCACTTAGCATCCTTATATAAAAAGACTAAACGATAATCAACATTATTTTCTACACCACTAAGTAGAATCTTTTTTAAGCTTAGCAGGGTTTGAATATTCTTATGGCTTTGAGTATTGATATTTGCCTCAGCAATAAATGGAGAAAAAATTTCTAATGCCTTGTTGATAAAATTTAGATTAAGACTATAAACCTCCTCACTTTCACCCCTAAAGACCTCTATAGCCTCCTTTTTGCAGGCATCAAATACAGCATAGCTACCTTGATTCTCGCGCCAATTAAGCACTGGATAAGTCGCACATAAAACCTTATCGCCCCTTCCAAGCTCTACTCTAGCAATCCCAAACCCAAGGATCTCTCTAGCATTTTTTTTATGATTTTCTACAAATTGCTTAAAATTTTCCATTATTTCATCCCTTTCTTAATTTTCAAAATTATAACATTCTGGGTTTCCAAAAAGTATAAATCAGCTTAATTATTATAATAAAGGATATGCCCTCAAACATCGCTGCCAATAAAAATGCATAATAGGCATCCTGACCTAAAGCTCCAAGCTCTAATCCCAAAGCTGCTGTAGCAACCAAAAATGTCAATGGCATAGAATCACTAAATGCATATAATACAATATCCCTTAGATTCTTAAAATAATGCCTGAATGCTCCAAATGCAGCCACCATACGCAAAGTAATCATACAAAGCGCGATGCATATACCATAAAATAATAATTTTGGATTTTCCAAAACTACATCTAGCTTCAAAGTTGTCCCAACATTGATGAAAAATAAAGGCACAAAAAAACCAAATCCAATATCATTTAGCTTTTCAATAAGCTCATGCTTATAAGAAAAGAAAGTCGCAATAATCATGCCTGCCAAAAAAGCACCCAAAACATTTTCTAGCTCTAAGCCCATCACTACGACTATAAGACATAAAAATAGCATCATAGATAGTCTGATGTCCTGATTTTGTCCATCATGTTTTGGCATTAAAAAGTTTTTAAACCCTGGAAACCACCAAAAAATAATCTTGATCACAGCAAAAAAAGCAATGATAACAACCACAAAAGCAATCAAAACAAAAAGAGTCTTATAAAGTTCAAAGGTTAGCCCATAAGAGTAGATTCCATTGATAAATACCAAAGCAGTGATGGATAATAGCTCACCTATAATGCCAATTTTTAATGCTAGTTGCAGCCATGGCTCATCCTTGCCATAGTCTCTAATAAGCGCCATGATCATCCCCAAGCTCATAACTGGCAATGCAGCAATAAAAATCCCTGGCAATTTGAAGCTCACAACAACTAAGATTGCCCCTGTATATAGAATCAAAAAATACACCAAGGCTTTTTTAAGAAACTTTCTCCCTAATGCCCTAAATCCACGTAAATCTACCTCCATGCCACATAAAAACATCAAGAACAAAAAACCAATCTTGGCAAAAACAGAGATGATCTCTGAAGGATGGAAGATACCAAAATACACTCCAAATGCTCCTAAAAGCATCTCTACAACCACAATAGGAATACGTGTGATTTTAGATAAAAATGGAGCGATAACAATTAAGATCGAAACAACCGCAAAAGACAAAAAGTGATGATAAAGTGCACTCTCATGCATTCTTATTCTCCATATCTTTTAAAGTTTTTCTTCAATAGCTTTTATAATTGCCTTAGGATAAAGCTCATGCTCTATTCTATGTAGCTGATCTTCAAAAAACTCAAATTCTTCATTTTCTTGACGTAATCTAGAAGCCTGAAGGATAATTCTACCAGAATCTAAGCCCTCATCTACCCAATGTACACTCACGCCCACTTCTCTATCCCCACTCTCAAAGCTATCTTTTATAGCATGGGCACCCTTATATTTTGGCAAAAGAGATGGGTGGATATTTATAATTCGAAATTGATTGACAAAAAAAGGACTTAAAATCCGCATAAACCCGGCCAAAACAACTATATCAGGCTTATATTCTTGAAGAATCGTAGCCAGCTCTTTATCATATTCCTCTCGAGTATCAAAGTTTTGATGCTCCAAAATAAGAGGGGTTATTTTTTCAGAGTATTTGGTATTTAGTCCTTCTAATCGCTTTAAACCATAGGCTGTTTTTTTATTACTTAAGGCAGCAGCTACACAGATCTCTACATTTTGCTTTAGAATCTTAAATTGTTTTTGATGCAATCTTAGGATAATATTTTCCATATTTCCACCATTGCCACTAAAAAGAATCACTAAATTTATTTTTTTCACAATTTGCCTTAATTTTATTTTTTAGCTTTCATTTTACAGAGTTTTTAGGTTTTTTGCTACACTTGGACAAAACATAATTACAAGGAATATTAAATGAATACACAAGTACAAAATCAATTAACAAAAGAAGAAGAATTGGCTATGGAGGAGTTTTGCGCGCAAAGTTTTGATTTTGCTCGTCAAAATGATGTAGCCTCTTTAAAAATTATGCTTGATTCTGGCTTGAGTGTTAATTTCTCTAATCATAAGGGCGATACGCTTTTAATGCTAGCTAGCTATCATAATGCAATTGATGTTGTGCGTCTGCTTTTAGAGCGCGGTGCTGATGTAGATAGAGTAAATAATCGCAATCAAACCCCTTTGGCTGGAGTTTGTTTTAAGGGATATGAAGAAGTAGCCAAAATACTTTTAGATCATGGTGCTGATCCCTATGCTGGTGGAGGTATGAGTCCATTTAACTGTGCGGTTATGTTTAGACGAGATAAAATCTTAAAAATGATTCTAAAAAAGAGTGGCAAAAAGCTTAATATTTTTCAATATCTATATTTAAAAATCTCCTCTTTATTCCCTAAAAAATCTTAAACCTTCTGTGCCATAGCCTGCCCAAGTGAGATGCCCTCATCTCCGCATGGCACAAAATGATGAAAATACAATCTGAGCTTGTCCATATTGTAGTTTTGAGATAAATACCTTATAGTGTAATCACATAAATTAGCATTATTAAAAACACCACCTGAAAACATCACATATAATCCATGTTCACTATCATATTTTTGTATTATAAAATGCTCTATCACTGCACTTAAAGTATGGATAAACCTACTAACAACCCTCTGCCTCTTTTCATCATTTACAAAATAAAAGGCATTTAAATCATCCCTAAGATCTTTCATATGAGAATCCACAAATAAATCTTCAAGCATTTCCTTCCACATTGAAGATAGATTGATTATGCCATTTTCAACCACAAAGCCATAGGGATTAAAAACCAGCGCTTCATCAAAGTACCTCTCCATCATCATGGCCCCCTCTGCTTTATAATCCTGCCTATCGCATAATCCACACAAGCAAGCCACAATATCAAATAAGCGTCCACATGAGCTACTCTCAAAACCCATCTTGCCTACTTTCTTCAAAAACTCTAGCTCTGGGTATCTCTCTAAAAGCCTTTTTTCTACAAAGCTAAATCCTTCTTCTAGACTTAGAGAAAAGGCTAGTTTGTAGCTTTCTTTAGCTGCATTTTCTCCCCCATAAATCCTTATATTTTTAAAATGTCCAATACGCTCTATGCCATTTAGATCATTCAAAGGATTCCCATAAAAAAACTCTCCACCCCAAATTTTCCCATCCTCACCAAGCCCACTCCCATCCCAAATAATCCCCAAGGCATTTCTTTGCCTATCTAGATTCTTATCCTGCAATATAGAATCTGCAAAAATCGAAGCAAAATGAGCTTTATGATGCCCAATCCTGTATTGTTCATACCCTTCTTTTTGTGCCAAAGAAGTTGAGTAATACCTAGGATGCAAATCAGTGATGGCAGCCTTTTGCTTAATGCCTTCTAATTGATAAAACTTAAAAAACTTTCTATCCATATCTTCATATTTATTCAATATTTTTGGATGTATCAAGTCCCCTATATATGGAGTAATGATGATATTTTCATTGTATCTATAAGCTAAATTTACCCTCTCTTGTGCACCTTTAGCCATATAGAGCCTATTTGTATTATCCAAATGATCAAAATATAAATGCAAAGGCGCATAGCCTCTAGCCAATCTTAAAATCTGCACCCATTCTCTCTTGCCATCTCCCATGACCTGCACCAAGGAATCATCAATGCCATTATAAATCTCACGATCATAGTCAAATAGACCATCGCATAAAACTCCTAAATACCCCCTCATCTCCGCCTCATTGGTAATAATAGGCTCTGAACTAAAATTAGCACTTGTAAATACGATATCAAAATCTAATGATTCCAATAATAAAAGATGCAGCGCACTATAAGGCAGTATAATCCCCAATCTAGCCAAATCTGGGGCTAAAGCTTCTTCAATCTTAGCCACCTCTTTGCTTACAAACTTGCTTTTTTTAGCCAGAAGAATGGGGGCAAACTTTGATTGCAAAACTTCTTTTTCTAAATCACTTAGCTCAACATATCTTAATGCCCTTTTAATATCTCTTACCATCAGCGCAAAGGGCTTTTTATCTCTCTTTTTTAAACTCCTTAAGCGAGCAATATTTTTTGCATCTACCTTACAAATAAGCCCAAATCCACCCACCCCCTTAAAGGCAATGATTTTATCCTCTCTCAAATCCCTAACACAAGCCCTAAAGGCCTCATCATTGCCATATTTCTCCCCGCAACTATTCTCATAAGATAGTCTGATGGCACACTCATTACAGCTAATAGACTCTGTATGAAAGCGCCTTGAATCTTGATTCTTATAATCTTCTTTGCACTTAGCACACATTGGGTGGTTTTTCATCGTTGTGTTTGATCTATCATAAGGCAGTGCCTCCATGATGCTATAACGTGCTCCACAATCTGTGCAAGTGCTAAATGCATAGTCCATAAATCTTGGATTTTTTTGCATATCCTCTATGCATTGATCACAGATCTTTAGATCTTGAGGCAGGCTCATTTTTAGATTCGAAGAAAAATGCATTTGAGAATCTAATATTTCAAATCCATCATAACAAGCACCCTCATCAATAGCCATGATCACCTTTTGCGTGATATTGGCCTCTTTAGGCAATGTCTTATAAAAAAGGTCTAAAAACTCATCAAGCCTTTCATCATTTTGCACTACCACCTCTACGCAATCCCCAAGATTGCGCACAAAGCCAAATATACCAATCTCTCTGGCTATCTTGCAGATCTGGGGGCGAAAACCCACCCCCTGTACCTTCCCATAAAATAAGATTCTAATCATATGCTAGGGAGTTGCATCGTCACACAATGAAGGCTACCATGCTGGCGGATAAGCACACTGCAGTCAATATCTATCACATGATAAAATCTGCTTAAAGCCTCATGTGCCCTATTATCCAGATCACTAACTCCATAAGTAGGTAAAAGCAGTGTATTTTCATTTAGGATTAAAAAGTTTGCATAGCTGGCAGGAAGACGATGTGCATCATCTTTTTGATCTAGACTAAATCTACTCTCCCTAATATCAGGCAGAGGCAGTGGGATGAGCTCATAGCTTTTGCCATCTTTTTGGGATAGTGCCTTTAGCTGCATTTCCATTTTCTTTAGCTCTTCATAATGCTCATCATTTTCATCCTCACAGGCCACATAGGCAATCACATCTTTTCTCAAAAATCTTGCTAAAGTATCAATGTGACTATCTGTATCATCTCCTGCCAGATAGCCAGATTCTAACCATAACACCCTATCTAGACCAAAATACTCTTTTAGTCTTGCCTCTATCTGATCCTTATTTAAATGAGCATTGCGATTTTTCTCAAGCAGACATTTGCTAGTAGTAAGGATACTACCCTCCCCATCACTATCTATGCTACCACCCTCTAAGATCATATCCATATCCCTTAGTCTTGGTAAAATACCAAGCGCACTAAGCTTGGCTGATATCTGATTATCATAATTGCTTGCAAATTTTAGCCCCCAACCATTAAAACCAAAATTAAGCATTTCTATCTGTCCTTTATAATGGATGCTAAGTGGGCCAAAGTCTCTAGCCCAAGTATCATTACTCATCATACTAATAAGGCTTAGCCTATCTTGCTTAAAAATCTCCCCTTCTATCAACCTTTCTTTTTTACCATTAAGGTCAAAATACTCACAAACTAGATTCCACCCCTTTATATCCCTAGGATCTATGCATATAATACATTCTTCTACTTTCATAATAGCGGCTATGATTTCTAAAAAAGTCTTGCGCGCAGTATCCAAACAATACTCCCAATCGCTAAATGGATGTGGGAAAGCAAGCAAAACTGCACTTTGTCTCTCCCACTCTGCTAAAAGCCTAGGCTTCATCTCTCCTCCTTAAATAAGCTTTGTGCATATTTTAGCGTTTGCGATATAATAAAATAAAAGGATTTTAATGATTCTAAGCATTGAAAGCAGCTGTGATGATAGCTCAATCGCACTCACTAGGATAGAAGATTGCAAACTTTTATACCATAAAAAAATTTCTCAAGAACTCACTCATAGTCTTTATGGTGGCGTGGTCCCAGAGATTGCTTCTAGAATGCATGCAAATGCCTTGCCTCTTATTTTGAAAGATCTTTTTATACATTTTGATAAAAAAGACATCAAAGCCATTGCAATTACTACTAGACCAGGGCTAAGTGTCACTCTTATTGAAGGTTTGATGATGGCAAAAACCCTGGCCTTAGAGCTAGAAATCCCCATCATGGGAGTAAATCATTTAAAAGGGCATATCTATTCTATTTTTATCAACAACCCAGATGCCATTTTACCCCTATCTTCTTTGCTAGTCTCTGGTGGACATACCCAGATCATAGAAGCTAGCAGCTTTTCTTCTATGAAGCTTATAGCCCAAAGTATGGATGATAGCTTTGGTGAAAGCTTTGATAAAGTAGCTAAAATGCTAGGCCTACCCTACCCTGGTGGCCCTCAAATAGAAAAACTAGCCAAAGAGCACAACAGCAAAGATTTGCTAGATTCTCCTATTTCACTCCCTATTCCATTGCGCAATCACAGTGGTATTGCCTTTAGTTTTTCAGGGCTTAAAAATGCCATCAGACTAGAGATACAAAAATCAGACCCTAGTATGCATGCCTGTATTGCCAAAAGCTTCCAATCCACAGCCATAGCCCATTTATTACAACAAACAGAAAGATACTTCAAGCATTTCAAGTCTCCAGAACATTTTGCGCTTGTAGGTGGTGCTAGCGCCAATAAAGCCCTACGCCAAAGTCTAGAGACACTCTGTAAAAAATACAAAAAGACTTTACTCCTAGCCCCTCTTGAATTTTGCTCTGATAATGCTGCTATGATAGGGCGCTATGCTAGAGAATGCTATCTTAATCATCAATTTGATGATATCCTATCTCTACAATGCAGCCCAAAAAGTCTAGAAAATGAGTTTTAATAAAATATCTTGTCTATTTATTAATATTTATTTATCTTAAATTACTTTTTTATCTAAATATTCATTAAAGTGTCTAAATTAAAATATTTTATGAATAAAAACACATAAATTTTAATATTTTTTTAAGCTTAGTTTTAATAGTATTCACAAATCATAATAATAATGATTATCAAAATTTAAAAGGATATTTGATGAAAAAATATTGCTTCTTAACCTATATGGCTTTTGCATTATCTCCTCTACTTTTAGCACAAGATTCATCAGAGGATACAAAAACCCTAGAATCTATCACCACTCAAGATATCTCTCTTGATGGCACTTCATGGAAAAGTGAAGATCTAAAAAATAACCCCGGATCGCGCTCCATCATCTCCAATCGTCAACTTCGACAAAGTGGGCAAAAAAGCATTGATTCTGCCTTGCAGCAAGTCCCAGGGATACAGATCCGTGATTATACAGGTACTGGTATTTTGCCAAAGCTAGAGTTTAGGGGCTTTGGTGGCGCTGGTAATGGACATAGTAATACAGGAATGATCTTGCTTGATGGCAACAATATCTATGGTGCCCCCTACTCTAATATAGAGCTAGCCCTCTTTCCCATCAGCTTTATGATGGTAGATCATATTGATTATATTAAAGGTGGAGCAAGCGTGCAATATGGACCCAATACCTTTAGTGGTGTGCTTAATATCATCTCTAAACCTATCCCAAAAACCTGGGAGAATCTAATCGCCCAAAAGGTGACTATCTGGGGGAAGGATAAACTTAGCTATCGTGGTAATGGGGATTTTGGCAATAATGTTTTATACAACACTTATTTAAAAACTGGTGGGATGATTAATGAGCATTTTGGCATTGATTTGCAAGCTGATATCATCAATGGTCAAAGCTTTAGAGCCAATAGCCCCACAAAAGTACAAAATCTAATGGCACGTGCTGTTTATGAGATCAACCAAAATCATAAGCTTAATGGATTTGTCCAGTACTACAACTACCTCGCCAATGATCCAGGCACACTCTCAACGCTTAACTATTTTAAAGATAGATTCCAAAATCTACGTCCCAATAATCTTGCTAGCGGAGATGCTAAACGTGCTGGAGTGACTTATAACTATTATTTTGGCAGGGATGAAAGCCTAGATGGTGACTTCTCGCTTAACTATTATTTTCATGATGGTTTACGTAATTTTGAGTTTGATGATAACTATAACAAAGCTGCTGATACCATCACTCCACCTACAAAAATCACTAGCAATGTCAGACGCTTTGAAGTGCAGACCCTAGAGCCTAAGGTAAATCTTAATATCAATGGATCTAAACTTAAACAAAATATTGTCTTTGGTCTGCGCTATACCTTTGAGAGAGTAAAGCAGGATGCTTTTGATAAAACACTAAACTCCAATGCCATCACCTACAAGCCTAGCAATAACTTTGCTAATAACTATCTAGCAGCCTATTTGAGTGATGAGTTTAAGATTTTAGATTCTCTAAGTATTACTCCCGGTTTACGCTATGAGTTTATCAATGCCAGCTATACAGGATCTAGCGAACCAAAAATACAAAATCAGTTTAACCCTGCCCTAAGTCTTGCATACAAACCCATAAAAAGCCTAATAGTTTATGCCAATTACTCTCGTAGCTTTTTACCACCACAAACTACAGGAGATATCGCAGGGACAAACTTCTATCACACAAGTACTTTTCAAAATATAGAAGGAGGGGTGCGCTATTTTATAAACTCAAGCTTTAGTCTCAATGCCAACTACTTTGCCATCTTTGCTAATAAATACAGAATCGGTAATTTTTCAGCTGATTCTAGTGGGGCTGATGCATTATCTCAAGGGGCTGAGCTAGAAGCCTATATTTCACCATTTAGAGGTTTTGATATCCATTTAGCCTATACTTTTATTGATGCTAGAGTGACCCAGCACCAAACTGGTGGCAGGGGATCTAATGGCTATAAAGGTGATATTTATGGTAAAAAGCTTCCTTATGTTTCACCTCATAGCTTCAGCTTTGATATGATCTATGATATTCCAAAGATATTTACACTTGGGATTTCTGGATTTTATTATTCTAAAAGCTACTCTGATATAGCCAACACAGAAAATACAGACAAAGATGGTAAGGGCGGAAGTCAGCCAGATTACTTTGTGCTCAATGCACAAATTAGTCGTACACTTTGGCAAAGTGGCAAGCAAAAAATCAATGGCTCTATTTCTGTAAACAATATTTTTAATGCTAATTATTACTTCAGAGGCATTGGCACAAGCCCGGTAGGAAGACAACCAGCACCTGGAAGATCCATAAGCTTCTTTCTTAGCTATGCTTTTTAAGCCTAGCTAAGAATCTAGAAATTATCTTCAAAGAATCTTGCTATATCACTTCTTATGACCTGCCTTAGCTGTATGCCTGCCAGCTCATCACAATTCAAAGCTTTTTGCAATAAGCTTACTGCACCATTTCTAAACTTGCTTAAATAGGGGTGATCAATCTGGCGATAATCCCCTAAAAAGCAGATTCTGCTCCCTTCGCCCATACGCGTGCCTATAAGCTTCAAAGTCGCATTTGAGGCATTCTGCACTTCATCAAAGATGACAAACTTATTGCTTAAAGTCACCCCTCTAGCATGAGCGATATCAATCACTTCGATCTTGTGCTTTTGCAAGAAATATTCTGTAGCCTCCTCTTTATCTACGCTACTCACCTCACCCCTATACTCTATCCTTTTTGCCAAAGAGTTAGCCTGCAATACAGAGATTGTAAAATTTATAGCACTAAAAAGTGGGTACATAAAATAATGCAGCTTTTGAGTTTCATCTCCTTTTCTAAACCCAAGCTCTGCTTCCTTGTCATTAGCTGTGATGGTATTACGCAAATAAATAATCCCATCTACTAGCTTCTTTTTTACCAGATAGATTCCTGCTTGAAGAGCTATTAAAGTTTTGCCACTCCCACTAGACCCAGTAGCAATAGTGATTAGATTACTTGGATGAGTGAGAAGTGCATAAAGCATCTTTTGCTCTAAATTTATAGGCAAGATATAAGGCTCTTGTTCTTTTAATATCAAATCAAAATCTAGCAGCTCAAAAATACCTTTTCTTTTAATCCCATAAAATTTTCTACCACTTAAATAGCGAGAATTACCAGTATTATCCTCTTCAATAATCTCAAGCAAACTCCAATCTTTCAACCTCTTAAATCTCTCATCCTCATACAAAACCTCAAAGCCATCCTCTCTATGTTTATAAAAAGCATGCCAAAAATCAATTTGACTTGGATTCTCTACATTTTCGCGCATCAGACTTTCACTCTCTATCCCCCGTGCCAAAAGCCTGATTTTTAGGGCAGAATCATTGCTTAAAAGTCGCATCTTATAATCTTCAGCAATCTCAGCAATCTTAGTATCATTCATCCCATAAGCCCTCTCTAAACTCCTATAAGATGCCCTATGGATAAAAGTAAGCGGGATCCTAACGCCTTCTCGCACAAAAAATACAGGCTTGAAAAAATCTCCATCCATCGCTTGGATACTTGATGTTATGATGCTTTCTTGCAATAAGGATCTCTCCTTAGCCTCACCCCCTTCATAATCAATACTTCTAAAAAACTCTCTAGCAAAATAGCCATTTTGACCTTCGCTGCCCTTATGCTTATCTAGCTCCTCAATCACCACATCACTAATAAAAATCTCTTTTCCCATATTATTGTATATATAGATGAGATTGTCCACATCATCGAGGATAATAGAAGTATCAATCAAGAATCCTGTCATATTCTCTCCACACTTTAGTTTTATTTTAATTATATCAAGATATAATGCCCCCACTTTCATACTAATTTATAAGGAAAAACAATGATTACTCAAGATTTAGTGATTAATACTTTAAAAACTATTATTTATCCCAATTTCCAAAAAGATATTGTAAGTTTTGGCTTCATAAAAGATATCACCCTTAATGATGATGTCTTAGCACTAAGGGTTGAGATCCCAAGTAACTCCCCAGAAGTGATCAACACTCTTAGCAAAGAAATAAATGAAAAGATCCGCGCTCTTGGGATCTCTAAGCTAAACCTAGATATCAAAACCCCAAAAGTAGAAGCTCCAAAAAAAGCAACAACTAGGAATCTAGCCCCACAAATCAAACAATTTGTCATGGTAAGTAGTGGCAAAGGTGGCGTGGGCAAATCTACCACAAGCGTGAATCTAGCCATCGCTCTAGCCCAAAGTGGGAAAAAAGTGGGCTTACTTGATGCTGATATTTATGGGCCCAATATCCCAAGAATGCTAGGGCTTAACACCAACAAACCAGAAGTAGATCAAAGTGGTAAAAAACTCTATCCTCTCAAAGCCTATGGCGTAGAGATGATGAGCATGGGGGTGCTTTATGATGAGGGGCAAAGCCTTATTTGGCGTGGACCTATGGTGATGAGGGCTATTGAGCAGATGCTTACAGATGTACTTTGGAGTGAGCTTGATATTTTAGTGATAGATATGCCACCAGGCACTGGTGATGCACAACTCACTTTTGCCCAAAGCGTACCTGTGAGCGCAGGAGTAGTCGTCACCACACCTCAAAGAGTTAGTCTGGATGATTCTTCTCGTGGATTAGATATGTTTAAAAAACTCAATGTACCCATTGCTGGTATTGTAGAAAATATGAGTGGGTTTATCTGTGGAAACTGTGGTGAGGAATCAGATATCTTTGGCAAAGGCGCAAGCAAAGAGCTAGCAACAAAATATGATACACAAATCCTAGCCCAAATCCCATTAGAATCAAAGATTAGAGAAGGTGGAGATATGGGCAAACCAGTAGTATTTTTCCATCCTGATAGCATCAGTGCAAAGTGCTATATGCAAATGGCAGATTCTATTTCTAGCTTCCTTAAAAAAGTAAAAGATGAGAATCTAGCTGATAATAAAGATATACAACCTACACAAGACCACTCTCATATGCACTAGGAATTGGCTTTGATTTTTACTAGAGATGACTTTAAACTTTTAGGGGCGCTAAACTGCCCCAACCCAGATGCCCTATATCAACAAGATCTAGATCAAGACTTTATTACCTATCTGGGTGAACATTCTGATGTTAGAGACTTTATAGCTAGCTGCTATGCTTTAGTGCTACCAAGCTATAAAGAGGGCATACCTCGTGTTTTACTAGAAGCTATGAGTATGCAAAAGCCAATCATCACTTCTAATGTATCTGGCTGTAAAGAATGCATCCTCCATCCCCTCCTCCCTCTTCAAGAAAATGAGGATATCCTAATAGGACAAAATGGTCTTCTTATCCCTCCTAAAAACCCAAAAGCTCTAGCTATGGCAATCAAATATCTTGCCTGCATGCCTGCTAAAGATTATGAAAAAATGGGTAAAAAAAGCAGGGAGTTAGCACTTAAACGTTTTGATATAAGCCACACTATTGAGTTTTATACCAGCACCCTAAAGTCATACCTCACTAATCTTAAAGCCAAGCATCTTGTATTTGTCAATAATTCTGCTTTTGGTATGTATAACTTTAGATTAGAGCTGCTTAATGCGCTCAAAGATCAAGGGGCTAATATCACTCTTATCATCCCAAATGATGGGCAGTATTTTTTAAAATTACAAGATAGTGGCTTTAAATGCATAGATATAAAAATAGATTCTAGAGGGCTTAATCCCTTTAAAGATCTAGCCACCATATTCATGCTTTCTAAGCTTTTTAAAAATCTTAAGCCAGACTTTATTTTTAACTACACTATTAAGCCTGTCATCTATGGAAGTATTGCTAGCAAAGGGTTTAAAAATATCGCTATCACCACTGGGCTAGGCTATATTTTTATTAAAGGAGGGTTTTTAAAAAGTATTTTAAAAACCTTTGTCTGCATGCTTTATAAATTTGCATTAAAAAATACAAATGAAGTATGGTTTTTAAACCCTGATGATAAAAATGAATTTCTCTCCCATCACCTCATAAAAGAAACAAAAGCAAAGATTCTAGATGGCGAGGGTATTTCTTGCAGTCATTTCTCCCCAAGACAAAAAGATAGAACAAAAGGGTTTTTATTAATCGCAAGGATGCTTAAAAGCAAGGGGGTTTTAGAGTTTATACAAGCAGCCAAAATACTACAGAGCAAAAACAAAAAATGAAAATCATCACCATTTTGGGCGCTCGCCCACAATTCATCAAAGCAGCCCCTATGTCTAAGGCATTTTTAGATTCAGCCATCCATGAAGAGATCATTCATACTGGCCAACATTATGACAAAAATTTGGGTGATACCTTTGAGCTTTTAGCCAAAAAGCTAGACTTAAATACCCCAATACTTCATCTAAACCATGGTGCAAAATCTCAAGGCGTGATGCTAGGAGATATGATCTCTGATATAGCCAAAATCCTAGAGGACAAAAAGCCTGATCTTACGCTTGTATATGGCGATACGACAAGCACCCTAGCTGGTGGGCTAGCCAGTGCTAAAGCCCAGATACCCATCATCCATATAGAATCTGGTCTGCGCTCCTTTGATCCCTTGATGCCAGAAGAGCAAAACAGAGTTTTAACCGATCATCTCTCATCCTATCTTTTCTGCCCTAGTAATACTGCTATCTCTAACTTAGAAAATGAAAATATCCATCATAAAAATGTAGTGATAAAAAATATAGGAGATATCATGCTTGATAGCAAATTGCTTTTTGAGCCTTTTGCTACCAAAATAGAGCTGAAAAACTTTGATCTTAAAGAGCCATTTTTTATCGCCTCTATTCATCGCGCAGAAAACATAACCCCCACAAATCACAAAACCTTTTTTGCAATCCTAAATGCACTAGATAAAATCGCCAAAAACACCCCTCTACTTTTTATCACACACCCTAGAAATAAAAATGCCATACATCTAGCTTTAGAATCTAAAAACCCACCAAAGCATATTCATTTTATCCCCCCTCAAGATTATCTAAGTATGCTTTTTTTATTGCAGCACACACAAGGCGTGATTACTGATTCTGGTGGTTTGCAAAAAGAGGCTTATTATTTTAAAAAACGCGCCCTAATCATAAGAAATACGACAGAATGGAGCGAGCTCATCTCTTGTGGTGCTCATCAGCTCACTACAGTTGAACAAATCCCAAATACTTTTGATACAATCTTAAAACAGGGTTGGCTAAATTTTGATATGCCAACATCACTCTATGGGGATGGAAATAGCGCACAAAAAGTCATCGCCACTCTTAAAGGAGAAGTATGAAAAATATCAATTTCGCCCTATTGGGAGCAGCTGGCTATGTAGCCCCTAAACATATGGATGCCATCAAGGCAAATAATGCCAATCTATCTTGTGCTCTAGATCCAAAAGATTCTGTAGGTATATTAGATTCCTACTTTCCAGAAGCGCATTTTTTTGTAGAATTTGAAAGGTTTGAACGTCATATTTCTAAGCTGCAAAAATCATCCACGCCTCTAGATTACCTAAGCATCTGCACGCCAAATTATCTCCATGATAGCCATATACGCTTTGGCTTGCAAAATCAAATGGATGTGATTTGTGAAAAGCCATTAGTGCTCAACCCATGGAATATACAAGATCTTATTGCCTGTGAAAAAAATAGTGCCAAAAAAGTTTACAATATCCTTCAGCTGCGCTTGCATCCTGATATCATCGCTCTAAAAAATAGGGTAGAAAAAACCTTAAAAGAAAATTCAAATAAGCGCTTTGTGCTAGATCTTACTTATATCACCTCTAGAGGAAAATGGTATTTTGTCTCTTGGAAAGGAGATGAGAGTAAAAGTGGTGGTATCGCCACAAATATTGGAATCCACTTTTTTGATATGCTGCAATTTATCTTTGGTATGCCAAAAAACCCATCTAACTGTGGAAAAGTACACTTAAGGAAAGAAGATGTGGCCAGTGGTACTTTAGAGTTAGAACATGCAGATATCAGATGGTTTTTATCCATTAATGCAAATCATCTCCCACAAATTGCCAAAGAAAACAACAAAAGAATGTATCGCAGTATCAACTTTGAAGGCGAAGAGATTGAGTTTTCTAGTGGATTTGAAAACTTGCATAAAAAAAGCTATGAGGAAATCTTGCAAAACAGAGGCTTTGGCCTCACTCAAGCTGAAGCTGGCGTCCTCCTAACCCACCAAATCCGCACCAGCCAACTTAGCCAACTCAATACAGAATACCATCCTTATATAAAAAAGCTATCATTATGCTAAAGATACACAAAAGCTCCTTCATACATGAATCTTGTTTTATAGATTCCAATGTTAGCATTGATGAAAATGTCAAAATATGGCATTTTTGTCATATTTTGAGTAATGTTAAGATTGGGGCTAATTCATCCTTTGGGCAAAATTGTGTTATCGGCCCTAATATAAAAATTGGCTCTGGTGTAAAGGTGCAAAATAATGTCAGCATTTTTGAAGGCGTAGAAATAGAAGATGATGTTTTTATTGGGCCAAGTGTCGTTTTTAGCAATGTGTTAAATCCACGCGCTTTTATCAATCGCAAAAATGAATATAAAAAAACCCTGCTTGAAAAAGGCTGCTCACTTGGAGCGGGGGTAGTTGTGGTATGTGGTAGCAGTATCGGCAAATACGCACTTATTGGCGCTGGCTGTGTAGTCAAAGGTGAAGTCAAAGCCCATGCACTCATGGTGGGGAATCCTATGCGTCAAATTGGTTGGGTGGATAAATCTGGCATTAAACTAGAATTTAAAGATGATTATGCATGGAGTGAAAATGATCAATGTGGCTATATATTAAAAGATCATAAACTTGAGGAATCAAATTAAAATGATTGATTTTGCTGGGCTTAAAGAAGATTATCTTGCACATAAAGAGGTTTTAGATTCTGCTATTTTTAGTGTGCTAAACTCGGGTAATTTTATCATGGGAGAAGAGGTTAGCTCACTAGAAGCAGAGTTAAAAAAATATATTTTTGATGATAATCAAGGCTTTGTTATTACCTGCTCTAATGGCACATCAGCGCTTTACTTAGCATTACGTGCGCTTGATATCAAAGAGGGTGATGAGGTGATCACTTCTAGCTTTAGCTTTTTTGCATCTGCAGAGATGATAGCCCTAGTAGGAGCAAAACCTATTTTTGTAGATATAGACCTAAAAGACTTTAATCTTAATATAGATCTTATATCCTCTCTCATCACTCCTCGCACCAAAGCCATTTTAGGTGTCAGTCTTTTTGGTCAAGCTTGCGAGCTATTTAGGCTAAAACAAATCGCTCATGCTAATAATATCGCCCTCATTGAAGATGGTGCACAAAGCTTTGGTGCACAGATTTTCTGCCAAGATAAATGGCATAAAAGTCTAAGTCTAGCTGATATTTCTACCACTAGCTTTTTCCCAGCTAAACCCCTTGGATGCTTTGGGGATGGTGGGGCTATCTTCACACCACATGAGCATATAGCAAAACGCATCGCCTCTCTTAGAATCCATGCTCAAAACAAGCGATACCATCATGATGAAATTGGCATCAGCTCAAGACTTGATGCCTTGCAAGCAGCCATCTTGCATCAAAAGTTAAGCTATTTTGATGAGATGATAGAAAAAAGAAATGCCATTGCTAAGCACTATTTAACCACGCTGGGTCACATAGAATCAGTCAAATTACCAAATATTTCATCTCATAAAAAAAGTGTCTTTGCTCAATTTAGCATACTGGCTCAAAAAAGAGACGCCCTCCAAGCATTTCTAAAAGATAGGGGCATACCCACTGCTATACACTACCCTATAATATTGCCCAAACAAAAAGCCTTTAGCTATCTAAAAACTAAAGAAAACTTTGATAATGCTATTTATGCTAGTCAAAATATCCTATCACTTCCTATCAATCCATATTTAAGCATCAATGAGCTTAGATACATCACACAAAGTATAGGGGATTTTTATGGATGATAAAATAGCTGTTATTGGCCTTGGCTATGTTGGACTACCTCTGGCCATAGCCTTTGGAAAGATCTATAAAACCATTGGTTTTGATATCAATCAAGATAGAATCAAAAGTCTAAAAAATGGGGTTGATTCTAATGAGCAGATTAAAGATATCAAACAATCTAAGTTTTTAAACTTCTCCTATGAAGAATCTAGCCTGAAAGATTGCAATATCTACATCATCGCTGTACCCACGCCTGTAGATATATACAAAAAGCCAGATATCTCCTATTTATTAAAGGCTTCAGAAATGGTAGGGAGGATGCTAAAAAAGGGGGATATCATCATCTATGAATCCACCACCTACCCCACTTGCACCAACAAAGAATGTGCCCCTATTTTAGAAAAAGCAAGCCATCTTAAATTAAATACAGATTTTTTCATCGGCTACTCTCCAGAGAGAATCAATCCAGGAGATCCTATCTATAAGCTTGAAAATATCACTAAAATCACCTCTGGGAGCACCAAAGAAGCAGCACTAAAAATAAATAAACTCTATAAAAGCATCATTAATAACACCTATCTTGCCCCAAGTATCGAGGTAGCAGAGGCAGCTAAAGCTATAGAAAATGCACAAAGAGATTTAAATATTGCTTTTGTCAATGAGCTTTGCATGATTTTTGATCATCTTGAAATCAACACTCATGAGGTTTTAAAGGCAGCTAGCACAAAATGGAATTTTCTACCATTTAGCCCCGGACTTGTGGGTGGGCATTGCATAAGTGTAGATCCATACTATCTAGTGCATATTGCTAATGTCTATGACTATCATCCGCGCGTGATCAGCTCAGGAAGGTTTATCAATGACCTGATGCCAAGCTTTATAGCCCAAAAGTTTATCAAGCTTTTAGCTAAGCATAAAATAAATCCACTAGGTGCGCGCATAGGACTATTTGGCGCAAGCTTTAAAGAAAATTGCAAAGATATTCGCAATGCCAAGGTCTTTGAAGTAGAATCTGAACTGAAAGATTTTGGCTGCAATGTAGAAATGTATGATTCCCTTGTTTGCACGCAAGAAGTCAAAAAAGAATATAACATCACAGTTAAAAAACTTCATGAAGTTGATGGGATGTTTGATGCCTTTCTAGTCGCAATCGCACATGATGAGTTTTTGGACTTTGATTATTCAAAATACCTAAAAAGCAATGGCTTTATTTTTGACCTTAAGGGGATTTTAGATTCTACCCACTTGGATAAAAAGCTCCTTTATAGATTATAAATAACTTTTATTTAAAACTTATTGACTTTATTTCTCATTTTGATTATAATGGCGTTTCTTAATTTTGAAATTAAGATATTCCGGATTAGCTCAGCGGTAGAGTAGGCGGCTGTTAACCGCTTGGTCGCAGGTTCGAATCCTGCATCCGGAGCCACCTATCAAAACTTTTATCCCTTTTTATCCCATAATAGTCTTTATAACCTTATTAATTGCGATAAATATTTTTATATCTTTTTTAAATAGAATAGTTAAACAAGCTTTTTTACTGCTTCTAGAATATTTTGTGCATGTCCCTTGGCCCTGACATTATAAAACGCTTCTTTAATAATGCCATCTTTGATGATAAAAGTACTACGGATAATGCCCATCACTTCCTTACCATACATCATCTTCTTTCCATAGGCATTATAGCTAGTAGCCACATTTTTATCCTTATCACTAAGCAAAAGCACATTAAGATTTTGTTTAGCAATAAAATTTTGATGACTTTTAGCACTATCTGGAGAGACACCAATAACAATGCAATCAAGCTTACTAAACTCCCCTAAAAGCTCACTAAACTCTAGGGCCTCTGTCGTGCAGCCTGGTGTATTATCTTTAGGGTAAAAATACAATACTATATTTTTTGAAGCAAAATCACTAAGACAGACTTCAATATCATCCTGATTTTTTAAACAAAAATGAGGTGCCTTATCTCCATTTTTTAGCATGCTATATCCTTAGTAAATAATTGTGGTTGTTTTTCTAGGCCCATGTACGCCAAAAACAGTCTGAAGCTCAATATCAGCCGTCCTTGATGGTCCTGCTACAAAAAACATATTCGTAGGCAATATACCATTACCCTGCTTTTTTAAGAACTCCACACCCTCAAAAAGATTGCGCACGATATTCTTTTTATCTAATAGCATAATGCAATGCTCAGTAATCAAAGAGGTTAAACGAGGAGATTGGGGAGAGCTTACAAATCCCATAATCCCAAGATTAGCAACCCCGCAACGCGCACTTACAATAGAAGTATCAATATGGAAAAGCTCATGCCTATTTTCTTCTACACTTTTATCATATGCAACAAGCTTAATACCCTCAAGAGAACTAACATCACAAGGCAGATCCATCGCGTATAACAGCTGCTTTGCTTCAGAGGAAAGCAATACTTGCTTAATATCATCAAGCAATTTTTCCTTGCTAGATATGATGATATTTGACATATTTTCAGCCTGCAAGCGTAAATATTCTTTTAATAAATCCTCTTCTTGCATTTTTGTAATATCAATATAATGCCCATCATTAGAAGGTTTACGCCCACTAATAGCCAATCTAATATTGTCTAAAATTGCCTGCTTACTCATAAATCACCCCTTGCATTTCTTTTACTCTATTATGCAGATTGGCATCTACTTTTGGAAAGCTTCTGCACTTTGTCCATTTATTAAGCACTGGGATAATAGGGTGAAATATCTTGCCCAATCCACCAAAAGTATGGGCAAACCATAGAATCATTCTCCATTTTTTCCCAGAAGTGGCAAAGTCAGCAAATTTACGCATAGATATCTGCTCCATTTTATTATGCTTGCTTTGGTTGTAGCCTAGCACTTTTCCATTTCCTTGGCCCACTTTTTCACTTCTTAGATTACGAATAGATTCTGCTAAGGGGATTTTTACTGGACACACTTCAGAGCATCTACCACACAAACTACATAAATTGACCATATATCCACAATTATTAAGACCAAAAAGTTGAGGAGAGATCACTTCACCAATAGGACCAGGATAGGTAGAAAGATAGGCATGCCCACCGATCTTATCATAGACTGGGCAGTGATTCAAACATGTGCCACAACGAATGCAAGAAAGTGCCTTAAAGAAATTATCATCATTAAGCATATTAGAACGATGGTTATCTAATAAAATAATATGCACCTCTTTTGGTCCATCTTTCTCGCCATCTTTTCTTGGAGATGTGATGATATTGTTATAACAAGTGATTGGTGCTCCTGTGGCAGATGGTGCTAATAGTGTATCTAGGATAGAAGCATCTTCAAAGCTTTCTACGACCTTTTCAATACCGCAGATAGCCACATGGATATCACAAGCGCTGCTAGTCATCCTACCATTGCCCTCATTTTCAATTAGCCAAATCGCTCCTTCATTGGCAATGCCAAAATTAACACCAGTAAGCCCCATTTTAAAGCCCTCAAACTCTTTTCTGAGATGGCCTCTAGCAATGGCATTTAGCTTTTCTGGCTCACTCTCAAGCTCTGCCCCTAATTTATCTTGAAAAATCTCGCCAATTTCATAGCGATTTTTATGTACAGCTGGCACCACAATATGCACAGGCGTCTCATCAATTAGCTGAATAATCAACTCACCCAAATCAGTCTCAACTGCTTTAATACCCTTTTTTTCAAGATATTTATTTAGGTGGATCTCCTCGCTAGCCATTGATTTTCCCTTAAGGATGGAGGTCACACCCTTTTGCTTAGCTAGATTATAAATAATTTTATTAGCTTCATCTGGAGTGCTAGCCCAGTGAACTTTGATTCCATTCTTTGTAGCATTTTTCTCAAAAGTCTCTAATACTTCATCAAGCTTGCCTAATGTGCGCATCTTAAGCTTTCTGGCCTCTTCTCTCAAACCCTCCCAGTCCATAAACTTTGTGGTAATAAGATTTTTACGTTTAGTCTTAAGCGTATCCATCGCAGCTTTCAAATTGGTACGCAATTGAGTGTTGGTTATTCTCTCATGTATGGCATTTTCATAATCTTGATTAGAATGATAAAGTGTACTCATTATCTACTCCTTAAATTCCCATTCTCTGTGCTAAAAAATCATAAAAATGCATTGGCTTGATATTATTGATTCCCATCTTGGCCATTGCACCAGAAATATTTAACAAACATCCAGCATCACCTGCTAAGAGATATTCTACATTACGCGCTTGGATATCAGCTATTTTTTCCTTCACCATAGCCTCAGAGATCTCTGGCTCTTTGATACTAAAAGTACCTCCAAAGCCACAGCACTCCTCCTCTCTCTCAAGCTCATGCAATGTAACATTTTTAAGGCTTCTAATAAGCTTCTTAGCCGATGGTATACACTTTGCCACACGAGTAGCATGGCAGTTGCTATGCCAAGTGACACTAGTTTTATCTCCCAAATCATCGGGTAAAAAATTAAGCTTTTCTACTAAAAATTCGCTCATCTCATAAACACGAGAGCAAAATTCTTTCATCCTATCATATTCATTACGCCCTTCAAAAAGCTCCAAATAATCATGCCTCATCATACCAGTACAAGAGCCGCTAGGCACAATAATAGGGTAAGGCTCGCTAAAAAGTTCTAGGTTATATAATGCAACCTTACGACTTTCATCATAATACCCAGAATTATAACTAGGCTGTCCACAGCAAGTCTGATCTTTTTTAAAAACAACTTCTAAGCCTGCTTTTTGCAGTATTTTAATAGCATTGATGCAAGTATTGCTATATGCCATACCACCCAAACAAGTAGCAAAAAAATAAACTTTCACTTTTTCTCCTTATGGTTTCGTTAATTTTAAACTTTCTTGCATTCTAGCCAAATAATTTAATTTTTATTACATTTTTTGGTTGATTCTATAATAATAACTTAGACAAACTATAAACAAAATTGCCAAAGGTACTAAAAGCATCATCTCTGGGGGTAAAAGCCCAGAAATACTCAAGCGCCCAAATGCAAAAAATAATCCCCATGCCACCAAGGAAATAACCACAAATACAAAGCCTAAAAGCGAAAGATTGCTATATCTAGAGAGCATCGGTGAATAAAAAGCGATGATAATAATAACAAGTGGCACAAAAAATGGAACGAGGATGAAATTATACAAAAGCGCGCGAATCTTGGAATGATTGGCATCTTGGTTTTGCAAGATAATAAGCGATTGAAAAGCATCAGCAATAGAGACTGATGGCTTATTTTGATAAATGGTATCTAAAATCTTTGGACGAAAGCCTTTTAATATTTTTAATTTATCAATCTGTGCACTCTCTAATCCCTTTTTGCCAAGCTCTATATGCTCTGGCATCTTAGAGTATATTGCATTATCAAGCACCCAATAATCCCCTATAAAATGCGTCTCTTTAGCTTGAGTAAAGCTTATTAAAACGCTATTTTCATCTAGCTCAAAGACCTTTATATCCTCTGCTTTTTTGATAAGGGGGTAAATCTTGCCAAAATATACATAATTATTTTTATACTTAACAAGCAAATCCTCTGTGATTGATGAAAAGTTTTCTTGAGAAATAATAGCTTCAGCCTTCTCTTGCGCATAGACAAATGGCGTAGCATTTAAACCAATATAAAATATCACCAACATCGTAGATATCCAAAGCACAGGTCTCATGATCTGCCTTTTAGAATACCCCAAAGCTAGGAAAGCTGTATATTGATTTGATCTAATAAGATTGATATAAAAAATAATAGCTGCTAAAAGGGTGGAGATTGGCAGAGTATAATTGATCGCATAAAGAAAATCATAAACAAAAAATAGGATGATAAGGTTGGCTGAGCTTGGCATCTGATCTAAATATTTAAGACTATCAATACTGACAAAAAATACCTGCAATGCACTAAAGACAATCAAAACCAGCCTAAAATATTGACGCGATAAATATAAAAACATCAGCCTTCTCTATTCTCTTTTGTTTTTTGCAAATTAGGATTATGAGTATAGCGATTTTGTATATAAACAAAATCCTCTTTATCCATCCATTCTATTAGTGCATCAGATGCTAGCATGAGCATATTTTTTTTTATCTCCATCTCTTGTGCTTCAAATTTACCCAATACATAATCTACCACACTAAGCTTATCGCTTCTGCCGATACCAAGACGCAGTCGATAATATTCATTCCCACAATGACTATCAATAGATTTTAGGCCATTATGCCCCCCGCTTGATCCACCCTTTTTAAATCTTAAAGCCCCAAGCGGCAAATCCAGATCATCATGCACGACAAATATAAAATCACTCTTATAAAACTGCATAAGCTTAACAACACTTTGACCAGAGAGATTCATAAAAGTTGTAGGTTTAATGAGATAGAAAGAAGATTTTTTAGTTTTATATTGAACTAGCAAACAAGAGAATTTATCTTGCTTGCTAAAGTCTATTTCAAGCCTAGCGGCCAAAGCATCCATAACATCAAAACCAATATTATGGCGCGTATTATCATAGGGGATACCCGGATTTCCAAGTCCGATGAGTAACCCCACCATATCTTACTCCAAGTAAAATTACTTAGCCTTAATGACACCCACAACAGCTACAGATGGCTTTTCTACAACTTTAACATTCTGCACTTCAGGTAAATCACGCACAAGAATAGAATCACCCACATCTAATTTTGAAACATCAAGCTCATAAGAATTAGGTAGATTCTCAGGAGCAGCCTGCACTGTAATGCGCTTTTTAGAATACATCAAAACACCCTTATTCTTTAAGCCCACAGGTGTACCAAATGCCTTAACGGGTATTTTATATTTAGCCACTACACCTTTTTGAGCAAGCATCAGATCAATGTGTAAAATCTCTGAAGTAACAGGGTCTTTCTGATACTCTTGAATAACTACATCAAAAGTCTTGCCATCTACTTTTACAGGAAATACAAGCGAAGTTTTATTTTTTACCATACGGATAAAATCATTGCTCTTAAAAGCGCAATGGATATTTTGAACACCCTTTCCATAAATATTGGCAATTAGATAACCATCTTTTCTTAAAGCCTTTACATCAGCCTTTGAAATACTCTCTCTAATTTTTCCTTCTAACATAAGTTTTCCTTTAACTTTGAAATTTAAAGGACTGATTATATCACAAAAATCAAATCTTGTAGGCTATAATGAGACTTTTGATAATGAAGGTTTTTTATGCATATCCAAACAGATGATCTAATCCCATCACTATTTAATATCTACCTTGGCAAACAAAGCAAACTCCATAAACTAACCACACTTATTACCCAGCTTCAAGAATCTAAAATCCCTTTTAACATCCACTCCCCCTACTCCATATACCCTGATGCCAAAAAATGCACACAAGATTTTATAGAGCAATGTCATTTAGTCTTTATGCCAGATTCCAAAGAATATAAACTAGCTCAGACCTATCATATCCCTACCTATGCACCAAAACATATAGACTTCAAAAATATCTTGCGCTATATGCGCGCACTTAGCTTTAGCATCCTAGATCAAATAGCCAAAATACTCTATCCAAAGCCAAGTAAAAAAAGCCATTGCATTGTGATTAAAACTGATGCTATAGGGGATTACATCTTATTTCGAAACTTCCTAGCAGAGATATATAAGCGCTATGGAAGCTTTGTGCTTGTAGGCAATCTTGCTTGCTCTGACCTTATTAAGGAGTTTGATTCTAAATACCTCATTGAATTCATCCCTATACATCGCCCCTCTTTCTTAAAAAGCCCACTTTATTATTTAAAGATTTTAAAAAAGCTAAAAAGCCTCCAATATGAAGTCTTAATCAACCCACTTTATAGCCGTGATATCATCAGTGAGCAGATTAGCAAAAACATCTATGCTAAAGAGAAGATCACAAATACTGGGGATACACTAGCTATTTTGCCTCGACTAAAAAAGTATTATGATTCTTTTTACACACATATTTTAGATTCTACACCGACAGTTATATTTGAGTTTTATCGCAATCTTGAATTCTTTGAAAAACTTTTTAAAACCAAACTAAACACTCCATATATACTAGAGCTAGAGGACCCAAAACAAGCCTTTAAACAATATTCACTCCCCAAAGATTATGCTACATTATTCATCGGTGCTAGTAGCACATATCGCAAATGGCCAAAGAAACATTTCATCACTACAGCTACCTATCTAGCAAGTCTGGGATTAGCCATCGTGATTTGTGGTGGGAAAGAAGATGAGATAGAAGCAGAAAAGATAAAACAAGCCCTAGAAGCTAAAAATATCACCGTGCTTAACTTATGTGGCAAGACCACTTTAAGTGGGCTTGCCAAAGTCGTGTATAATGGCAATCACTTGATTAGCAATGAAACATCTTGTGTGCACATTGCTAAAGCCATTAGACACGACAAAGTATTTGTCGTGTATAATGGCAATCACTTCCGTAGATTCACCCCCTATCCTAAAGGATTTTGGGGTGAATACTACGGAATCTATCACCCCATCATCATGAAAAACCCTGACATCTATATGGTCATTTCAAATTTTTTACAGCTACCAAGCAGGCTAGACATCAAAGCGATTTCACCACAAATTATGATAGACTCCATCAAAAAAGCAGAAAATATCAAATAAGGAAAAAGCATGGACTACTTTGAGGCAAGAAATCTTAATGGCAATATTTATGAAAATCACAGGCTACCTCTCCATCTAAAGCAAATCATTCTAGATTTAAAGCCAGATGCAAGAATCTTAGACTTTGGATGTGGCTTTGGGCAGAATCTAAAAGCAATCAATACCCTTATAGAGAAAACTTCTAATGGGGGGGGGGCATATACTGAAGGCATTGATATTAATGATCAGGCTATTGCCTTTTGTCAAGACAACAAACTTAATGCTCACAAAATCCAAGATATATTCTCTCATATACCCAAAGAAAAATTTGATCTTATTATCACCACTCATGTATTAGAGCATTTTCCTAAAGATAAGATCATCCCTCTTTTAACACACTTCAAAAACAACTTCTTAACTAAAGATGGGAAGCTTTATATAGCTGTCCCTAATGTACAAAGTAATACGGGGGCTTATTGGGCGTATGAGGATTTTACACATCATACACTCTTTAGTTCTGGATCGCTTTTTTATGTACTCAAGATGGCAGGTTTTAACAAAATTGATTTTTTAGATATTGATTGCCTTGAGGATATAAAAGGTATTAAAAAATATCTACGCAAAAGCCTCTTAAAGCTCTATAAGCTTAATCATAATTTTTGGAATAAAATCACAGCTAGTGCCTATCATGCGCAAAGCTTGCCTATCTATAGCTATGAGATTAAGGCATTAGCACAAATTTAACTTAATCCTAAAGACTTACAACTTATAAATTTTGCTATAATACTAAGTTTGTTGCTTAAGGAAAAATAAATATGATTGGCTTTTCTCCGATAACTGTTGTTTATAATGATTCTAATCATATTAGAAAAACTATGGAGAGTGTTATCAAACAGAGTTATCCTCACATAGAATACATTATCATTGATGGCAATAGCAATGATGGCACAAAAGAGACCATCCTCTCTATCATCAAAGAGGTATCTGATATCACCAAACATACAGAAGATAGCAAAACCTTCTATATTGAAGCTGTGCATAAGCAAAACCCCTCATTTAATTTTAAATTTCTCTCACAAAAAGATTATGGGATTTTTGATGCGATGAATAAGGGGGTAAAACTTGCAAGTAAAGACTTTGTGATGTTTGTTAATTCCAGAGACTTTATCTATGATACTAATACTCTAGCCAATCTATCCCAAATCGAAGAAATATATCATTGCGATATTATCTATGGACATATGCATATACGCCATAACCAAGTTAGCTTTATCAAAAAAACACCAAAAGATCTAAAACTTCTTTACCGCCTCTTTGCTGATTTTGGGCATTCAAACTGCATCATCAAAACGACACTTCACCAAAGCATGCCCTATAATACTTTCTATCGCTTGGCTGGGGATTATGATCTTATTTATAAGGCCTATATGCGTGGTGCACATTTTGGATTCTGCGATATTGTTATTTCTAGCTTTGAGAGTGGTGGGGCTAGTGATATCCATGGCTTTAAAAGCCTTAAAGAAGCCTTTAAAATAGCGATGAACTACAATCATGCCAATCCGATCATGCGCATAAAGATATTCTTTTATTATCTTTATGCGCTAAGCAAAAAGGCTTGCAAACTCTATTTGCCTGGTTTCCTCAATCAAGGCTTATTAAAAATGATCAAAAAGGCTAATTAGCTTTTATAAAATCTAAAGCTTTTCCCTTTATTTGATAAACCACTCCATACTCTGATAGCCTTTCACATTGCCCACCATCAAGATAAAACTCAAACTTCAAACCCCGCATAGAATCTAAAAGCTCAAAAAACTGTGTAAAGTCTATATTTTCAAATTCCTTAGACTCTAAAATGATACAAACTTTCTGCAAACGCCTTTTAGAAAAAAGTCTATCTCTAAGCTCTAAAATCCACCCATCCCTTCCTGCAATCACACAATAATCAAACTGACCTAGCCTCATCTACAATCCCTTGAATCTGACTATAGCTAAGTCGCTCTTGATTTAGCAAGGCTTGACTTAAAGTTGCAATCAAATCTTTATGCTTAGCGATTTTATCAACACATTTTGCCAATATCCCCTCTCGTTGATAACTAGAATCTAGCATTTCATAATCCCTCATTTGCGCCTCTATAGCTAAAACCCTCTTTAAATCTGCTTGACCATAAACATAGCGCTGATTATAAAAAACATCAAACCCGGCTATCCCAGAGAGATAAAAGCATATCCTATCTTTTAGATTCTCCTCAGATAATAAGCCCCTCTCTTCGCTTAGTAAAAATTCCCCTAAAAGCATCACGCTATCAAATCTCAACTTAAGATCTAGGGCACAGATAATCTTTGAGGCCTGGTAAATAGAGAGAATCTTCTTTTCATTTTCATCAAGCTGCATAGGCATCCTTTTGCCTAAAAAAACCTTTTGATGCACCGCATTAATATCTTCTATCAAAATACCATCATGCTTCTTTTTATGCGCATATAGCGCTGCTTCATTAGCCAATGTAGCTAGTGCTGCCCCACTAAAGCCTACACAAGATCTAGCCACTGCCTCTAGATCTAAATGATGCTTTTTATCTCTAAAATGCAGCTCTAAAATCTTTATGCGCTCACTTAAATTTGGCAGATTAATCTCTATTTTCCTATCAAAGCGCCCACTTCTAAGCAAAGCAGAATCAAGCATTTCAATATGATTAGTAGCGCCAAGCACGATAACTGCACTATTATCATGCATACCATCTAGCTGCGTGAGCAATTCATTGAGTGTTGATTCTCTCTCATCACTTCTATTACCACCCCTTGCCTTGCCCACAGCATCAATCTCATCGATAAAAATGATACTAGGTGACATCCTCCTAGCCACCTCAAAAAGCTCTCGCACTCGTTTAGCACCCATACCAGCATAAATCTGCACAAAAGAGGCTCCACTTTGATAGAAAAATGGAACTCCGCTCTCCTTGGCCAAAGCCTTAGCAATGAGTGTTTTCCCTACACCAGGAGGGCCTACTAGCAAGACTCCTTTTGGAAAGGATATGCCCATATCTTTATATTCTTTAGGAGATTTTAAAAAAGAGATAATATCTTCTAGCTCCTCTTTTACCTCACCTATCCCAGCTACATCGCTAAAATCCACTTGAGAAACCACGGGCTTAATATCATCTATTTCTTTTGTATCATTTTTCTTTACATGCTTGATTGGTGAGGCTAGATTTCTAGACATATATATCCATAATAATGCCACTATAAATACACCCAAAAATAAAAATGGCCATAGACTAAAAGAGCTTTCTTTTATTTTGAGCGTTTTAAGTCTATCTGCATCTAGGGCATCTCGCCAGATTTTATAAGTATTCTTACCTAGATTAAAGTACAAATATTTCCCATCAATCCAAGCCTCTTTTATGCTATCTTTTTGCAATGCATAATCAAATGCCTGAGTATTGATTAAAATCGATCTATCCCTAAAAAATAAAACACTAGATAAAACAAGCACTAAAATAAATGCAACAATGCCTATATACAAACTTTTTTTATGTTTTTTTATCAGACTAGATTCTTGCATAATTTCCCTCTTTTTTAATTTCATACTCACCTATTTTTAGCCACTGATTTTTTTCTAGCTGGCTAGAGTTTCCTATCACAACTTTATTAAAAAACTGATCAAGACCACTCATCTCATCCCCCTTATGAGAATCAAGCAAAACCTCTAGGGCATCATTTTGATGAGCAAGACGAAAATCATAGTTTTTCTGTTTAATAATTGTATTTATTTGATGCAATCTTTCTTTTGCGACATCGCCCTTCACATCAAGTTTTAATCTAGATGATGGTGTGCCATCGCGTTTTGAGTAGATAAAAGGATGAATATGAGTTAGAGGCAAGGCTTGTAGATTCTCCAAAGCTTCATGCCAAATCTTTTCACTCTCACCAGGATGACCCACGATATAATCTGTGCCAATAGCACATCCCTTATCTGCTACCCTCTCTAATAGCTCCCTATCACTTTTAGTGCGATTTCTACGATTCATAATCTCTAGCATTCTATCATGGCTATGTTGTAATGCAATATGTAAGTGCCTCTCTAAAATCCCAGAATCTAAAAGATCTAAAAACTGATCATCAACTTGGGATGGCTCCATACTACCAACCCTAATACGCTTAATACCATCAATTTTACTGATTTTTAAAATTAGCTGCGCGATACTACTATCTTTATCCCTACCATAGCTGCCTACATTTGTACCAGTCAAAACTACTTCACAAACTCCAGAGCTAGCCAGTATCCTTATTTGTTCTAAAATATGCCTTTCTTCATAGCTTCTAGCCACTCCCCTAACTTGAGGGATAATACAATAGCTACAAGCAAAATCACAACCCTCTTGAATTTTAATAAAAGCCCTAACCTTGGAGCTAAAATCTTTTACGATCGTATCATCAATATGAGTGACATCTGGAGTATCTTCATAAAAAAAACGTGAATTTGAGAGCAAAAAGTCATTGATCTTTTCCTTATAGCTATGGGCAAAAGTGCCAAAAACTAGAGATTTTTCAAAAAGATTTTTGCCTTGAGTTTTAACGCCACAACCTGTAAAAAGCACTTTTTTTCCAATTTTATTTATTTTATTTACATAGCTTCTTACGCCAGCATCCGCACCATTAGTAACAGTACAAGAGTTTACTACGATCACATCTGCATCCATCTCATCTTCTGTCAGGATAAAATCTTTGAGATTTGCCATCATTACTTGTGTATCAAAGAGATTAGTTCTACAACCAAAAGTTTTAAAAAACACCTTTGGCTTAGTGTGTTTTAGATTCTCTTTATCCATTACCTTCCTTTTTACATTTCGATAGGAAAACTTTCTGCCATTTTATTACCAAAGCCATCACGTCCATCTTTAACAAGCTTAGTTGTATTATAGGCAATATGGATATTTGGCTCTTTTAATAAAGCTTCTGTGATCTCCAAACTTATCTTACTTTTTAGCTGCATAGCTCCATGTACACTGGTAGGATACCATAAACACAGCTTGATGCCATTATTTTCCATTAGGCTAAAGATACGTATGCTAAGATCTGGGATTTTCATACCATATCTTGTACGCAAACGCACAAATTCTCTGCGTATCAAATCTATATTAATGTGATTTAAAATAATATCCCTTCCTATCTGCTTAGCACGCTCTATATCACTATCAAAAGTAAGATTAAACTCAATCCCATCCCACACGCTCTTCAATCCCCCATGAGTGTAATTTGCCACCATTGTAGTAAATATATAGTGATTAGGGATAAAAATAATACGACCAGCCCTACCATTTTGCATAGATTGCAAAGTCACATCCTCATAAAGAGTGATCCTAAGTGCAGATATATCTAAAACATCCCCTAAAAACTCGCTACCATCTTTAAGAATCTTGATTCTATCCCCTACCCTTATGCTTCCTCCGATAGTAATCACACACCAACCAAGCAAACTCATAAACAAATCTTTCATGGCAATTGCCAATCCTGCTGATGCAAATCCTAAAAATGTCACCAAATAAGCCACATTATCTAGATATGCAAACATAACAATCAAAACCACAAGACTTATATGCAAAAAGTTAATCACCTTAGCTGCCAGATAATATCTTTCACTATCACCTAAGTATCTTCTTAAAAGCATTTTTAAGAGTAAAGCCAAAGCAATACTCACAATAATGGCAGCTAAAATAACTGCCATTTTAATAACCTGTGCTTTAATCTGATTTTTAACCTTTAATTTTGCCTCTTGAGCAGATCTATCAAAAATCTCATCTGTAGTCTGCAAAACATTTTGAGCTGCTCTTAGCTCAAAAATCTGGCTTTGAGTATGCCTTAATAAAAACTCTAGCTCTGATGTTTTGTTATGCTTTCTAGCCATTAATAATAATTCATGCTTTCTCTCTAAAAGTTCCAATGTTTTATCAAGCGTACTTTCCTTTTGTATCAACTGCTTTTTTAAGTCATCTAAATGTTTTAAAAATCCTACAGCCCAAATAATAGCAAATGGGTTTTTCACATCAATGATTTCACCAATCTCTGGCTTTAAAAGCAGGTCTTTAAAAGGATTATTCCTATCCACTCCCAAAAGCTCAAGTCTTCTTGATAGGGTGTCAATCTCAATTTCAGTTTGCTGGATTTTCAAGGCATTGATTTTTGGGTTTTTCTTTAAATTTTCAAGTGTTTTTTCCAAAACCTTTAGTTGCTCTAAGATACTATTATGACGCTCAAAATTTGCATATTTTTTAAGCCAAATATTTTGATCTATATTAAGCTCTAAATCAAGTGTTTTTATCTCTTGATCTATATCCTCTTTTGTATCTGCCTTGATATCCTCACCCCAAGCTTTGATAAAAAATAAAATGATACAAAAAGCAACTCTTAATATCATCTGCTCCATTCCTCCAAAGCCTTTAAAAAGCTCGTCTTATCAATCCCTGAACAAATCTCAAAATCACCTATATCTCGCAATAAAATAACCCTTAATTTTCCAAACTCAACTTTTTTATCCATAAAAAAGTTTTGATAAAAAACTTCTTTATCCTCTATTTTGTAAGAAAATTTTATAGTATTCTTATCAAGCAGAGAATCTATCCTTTCTTTTGTCTCTTTGCTCATTTTGCCAAGCTGTAGACTAAGAGAGTTTGCCATCCTCATACCAATAGCCACTGCCTCTCCATGCAAAAATTGCTTATAATTACTAAGTAGCTCAATCACATGCCCAAAGGTATGCCCATAGTTAAGCGCTGCGCGCACTCCTTTTTCTTGCTCATCTAAAATCACTACCCTAGCCTTAATCTCAATAGCCCTAAAAATACAAGATGAAAGGATTTCATCATCCCAAAGATCCATATTTTCCAAATCTTTAAAAAAATCCCCATCAAAACAAGCTGCTATTTTAATAATCTCTGCTATGCCCGCCTTCTTTTCTCTTTCTGGCAAGCTTGCTAAAAAACCCATCCATACAAATACTCCAGCAGGCTGATGAAAAAGACCAATAAGATTTTTTCCAAACTCATTATTGATCCCGCACTTTCCACCCACAGAAGCATCCACCTGAGCTAAAAGAGTAGTAGGGAAGCTTATAAAATCAATCCCTCTTTGATAAATCCCGCTTGCAAATCCTACAAGATCGCTTACTACTCCACCTCCAAGGGCTATCATTAAAGACTTTCTATCTAACTTAGACTTAAAAGCAGAATCTAAAATTGCCTTTATGCTATCCCATGTTTTATGCTCTTCTCCATCTTTCAAAATATGAGTATGAACTTCTTGTGCAATAAGTCTTGATTGAAAAAGCTCCAAATATAAAGGGGCTATATTTTCATTTGTCACAATCAAAACCTTACTATATGCACTAACATCACATCGCCACTCATCTTGGAGCATCACTACATCATAGGTTTTATGTTTAGTCTTGACCTCTATTGTATTTTTTATGCCACTTATAAAAATCTTATCGCTCATCAATATTCTCCAAAATTGGCACAAAGATTTGAGGGTGATTATCTAGCATAAAAGAGATTTTTTCCACCTTTGTTGAGAAAGAATTAAATATCTTTCTCCTTGTGATACAATGTTCAAATGGTAAGAAGTGCAGCCACACTTCCTTTTTATCTCGTAAAAATAAGATTGGGTTTTTAGTATGTGTTTTATTGACTATGATCTTTTTATCTAGCAAGCGAGAAAGATTCTGATATTCTTCTAAAATCTCCTCTTGATAGTGAGAATCTGGATCAAAATCATACACCCACATCTCTAAATCCATTTGAATAGATATATCAAAAATCACAGGTGAAATATTCTCACCCTCATTCATATTTTCATTTAAAATCACAATACTTTGTTTTAAGTTTTCAATATCTCTTGCACAAGTCTTAAATACTGGTATCCCGCTTGTAAAAAGCTGCTTGCGTACCCTTCTTATAGAAAAGAGCTCCTTACCCACTACGACCATCCCGATGCGCTTTTTACAATCCTCTATAAAACGTTCTTTAAATTCATTCCTATGATAGTCAAATACGATATTTATATTCTTATTTTCTAAAAGCTTTAATTCTCGTATCATATCAAGATCACTAGGATGTAAAATAATGATAAAAAGCTCAGCATTTTTTAGATTCTGATGTAAAAAGAGCGCTTGCTCTATATCCCTCATCATAGAATCTCTACTCTGCCTTAGCATATCTACATATACATAAATATCCCTACCAAAAGGGGCTGGAAATTGGCCTATTTCATTTTTGATCTGACGATAGACATTCTCTAGCACTTGAGGATTCCCCGCTACAAGCAATGTATCTGTAGGCTGGATGACCATAGAATAATTGCTTAATAAAAACTCATTCTGTCTGTAAATACCCACTATTCTATAGTTTTTCTGCTGGATAGAGCCAATATGTCGATAAGCAAAGACAGACCCTGCTGGTATATTTATCTCCATCACTTCACCCTTGCCAAGCCCAAAACCTTGTGGGATCATAGGTACATTGGGCAATCTAGAGATAAAAGCACCTGAGATAATATCAGCCTCATTGATCAAGACAGTTTTATCCCCGCCAAAAAGCTCTTCTTCTGCTCCATCTTTCACATCAATAATGATTCTCATATCTCTAGAAGCCTTGCGCAATATCTCATACACAACTCGCTTCTGCTCTACATCCTCCATCAAAATAAAGGCATCTGTAATATCTGAGCTCAATACATTACGCAGCTTATATTCTGAAGTCGGATCAAAATGGTGATAGCTAAAATTACTCAAGATAGTCTGTGGGATCATGGCACCATCAGTGCTCACCACGATATAAGTGTTATTGCTGAAGTATTTTTGCACCACCACATCTAAAAATTTTTCTGCTACAATTCCATCCAAAATCAAAATGACTTTTTTCACTGCATTCCTTAGGATTGGGATTAAAGCCACATTATACCAAAGGTTTGAAATGATTTTTCACCTAGAGCATACAGATAAATCCTCTGAGGCACGCGCTGGAACACTTACTACCACTCATTCCACCATCCCCACTCCAATCTTTATGCCTGTTGGCACTCAAGCCTGTGTTAAGGGATTAGACTTTTTTGACCTGCAAGATAAGCGCTACAAGCTGCAGGCCCCCATCATTTTGGGCAATACCTATCATCTTTATCTACGTCCAGGAGAAGAGCTGATAAAAAATCTCGGTGGACTACATGGCTTTAGTGGTTTTAGCGGTAGTTTTCTGACAGATAGCGGTGGCTTTCAAGCCTTTAGCCTTAGCTCTAATATGAAAAAATCAGAAGAGGGCATTGCATTTAAATCCCATATTGATGGTAGCAAGCATTTCTTTAGTCCAGAAAAAGTGCTTGATATCCAGCACTCTTTAAATAGCGATATTATGATGGTACTAGATGATCTCATAGGTCTACCAGCCCCAAAAGAGCGCATCATACAAAGCATAGAGACCACCAAACAATGGGCGCAAAGAAGCCTAAAGCATCATATTTCAAACATACTTGAAGGCAAGCATCTAAATAACAATATTTTTGCAATCACGCAAGGCGGGAATAATAAGGAGCTTCGTTTAAAAAGTGCTTATGAGTTAAGCCAACTAGACTACAAGGGCTATGGCTTTGATGGGTTTGCTATTGGCGGGCTTGCTGTGGGCGAAAGTGCTGAGGAGATGTATGCTTGCATTGAGTATGCAAATACTCATCTGCCAAAAACCAAACCACGCTATCTAATGGGTGTAGGCACACCAGAAAATCTCATTGAGGCCATTCACAGAGGTGTTGATATGTTTGATTGTGTGATGCCTTCAAGAAATGCCAGAAATGGTAGTCTTTTTACCTCATTTGGTAAGCTTAATATCAAATCCAGTCAATATGCTAAAGATGATAGCGCTATTGATGAGACTTGTGACTGCTATACTTGCCAAAACTTCTCGCGCGCCTATTTACACCACCTCATGCGAGCTAATGAGATTACTTATTTTCGCTTAGCCACCCTGCACAATCTATATTATTATCTTAACTTAATGAGACAGGCAAGAGAGGCTATATTAGATTCTAAGTGGCTTTATTTTAGAAATGATTTTTATAGCAAAAGAAATATCAAGATTCCCTAGCAAGCTCATCGCATAGATTCTTAATAGCAATTTTTAACATATCCCTAACCTGATAAAATCCATCAACCCCACCATAATAAGGATCTGGCACATCCCTACCATCCAATCCATAATCACCAATTTTTAGCACCTTCTGCTTTGGTATACCCAATCTCAAAAGATCATTAAAATTGTTCATATCCATAGCGATGAAATAATCCCCATCCATATATGGGCTAACTTGAGAACTCTTTAAACCTGAAATATCAATGCCTATCTCTTTGGCCACATGCTGAGATAGCCTATGTGGCGCCTCTCCTCTATGGGAGCCAGAGATCCCAGCAGAATCCACCTCAAAATCATAGCCCATCTCTCTAACATACTCCCTAGCAATACCCTCTGCCAATGGAGATCGACAAATATTACCCAGACACACAAAAACAAGTTTCATATTCGTTACATCCTTATTTTAATTTTATAGTTATCCTAAGATCAAAATTTAACACAAGCTTTAGATATAATATACAAGTTACTATTAGGTTATCAGGAGATAAGTATGGAGGAGACACATACCCCATGGATTATGTATATTATTGCCTTTAGCGTTATTTGCGCTATGCACACTTTAATATATCATACATTTTTTTATAAAACAAACACAAGCATGCATGGCTTTGGGGTCTATTTTTGCATTATTATCTTTATGCTTAACCTCTTATTTCTAGCCCACAATGCCATCCACTTCTACTATCCTATTGAGTTTTTGAGTTCATTAGCGCTTGGCATAAGCTTTTTATTCTTCTCTGGCGCGGTCTTTTACTATCTTTGCCTCTCTCCTTTCTATCTCTTTGGCACACATAGCCAGATCCAATATTTCGCCCCCTACATCAGATATACCATGCTTGTTTTTGTTATACTAGGCGTGCTTATAGGCATTTATAATGGCAACTTTGCCAAACCCATCCTAAATACCATCCCCCTTACCTTTCAAAGTCTAAAAGCCCCGCTTAAAGTTTTACAGATTAGTGACTTACATATCTCTACACTCACAAGCATGAAGGATTTAGAAAAGCTAGTAAAGCATATCAACTCCATACAACCTGATATTATTGTTATGACTGGAGATATTATTGATTCTGATACAAAATATATTTCACATAAAGCTAAGATTTTATCTTTTTTAAAATCCCGCTATGGGACTTTCTATGTCCTGGGGAATCATGAATACTATCATGATACACAAAACATCCTAAATCTACTCAAAGATAATAATATCACTATCTTAAACAACACTTCTAGCACGGTTTTTGATTCTGAAAAAAGACCTTTACTAAATATCATCGGTATCACAGATTATGCTAGCAATAGATCTAATTATCTAAAACCAGATGTGCCAACAGCCATCCTTAAACGTAATCCTGATGCACCATCTATTTTGCTTGCCCATCAACCTAGAGTTATAAAAGACTTGCAAGAATCAAATCTCAATCAAATTAACCTCATTCTATCAGGCCACACACATGGCGGTCAGATATTTCCCTTCAATCTATTAGTGCCCTTGCAGCAACCCTTTGTTAAAGGATTGCACAAACTAGAGAGCAACTCTTATATCTATATATCTCAAGGTAGTGGTACTTGGGGACCACCCATGCGACTAGGCACAAAGTCAGAGATCACACTTTTTGAGATCACACCTTTGGCAAAATAATCAAGGAGTTTTTATGCATCTAATCTATAAATTTTTCAAGCTAAATGAAAATAAAACCACTATCAAACAAGAATTTTTAGCCAGCATCATTACCTTTTTAGCCATGCTTTATATCATCCCGGTAGGCTCTGATATCCTTCATCAAGCCGGTATGCCAAAAGATGCACTCATCACCTCCATAGCCTTAATGACAGCTATTGCCACACTTTTAACAGGTCTTTGGGCTAATGCCCCTGTAGCCATGAGTGTGGGCATGGGGCTTAATGCATTTTTTACCTTCTCTCTTGTCCAAGGCTCTGGACTAGCCTGGCAGCAGGCACTTGGTGCTGTTTTTTTATCTGGTATTTTTTTCCTTATCATCTCTTTTACCAAACTTAGAATCTGGATTTTAAAAAGCATCCCCAAAGAAATAAGAATAGCTCTTTGTGCTGGACTAGGGGCCTTTATTGCCACCATCGGATTAAAAGGACTTGGTTTTATCCAAATAGATTCCAATCTTCTTAAACTTGGAGATCTTCATAACCCTTCAATACTTATTGGTATTTTTGGGGTTATCTTTTTACTATTTTTACAAGCACTTCGCATCCAAGGAAACCTGATTTTAGGGATCTTAACTTGTGCGATTTTAGCATGGGTCTTGCACATCACACCTATGCCAAAAGAAATCATCTCAATGCCTGCTAACCCAAAAGCCATATTAATGCAAATAGATATTTTAAGCATCCTAAAAATCTCCCTCATACCAGCGATATTAGCACTTCTTATCACAGATCTTTTTGATTCCTTAGGCACATTATCTGGCATTGGCATTAAGGCTGGAATGTTTCAAGATACTAGCGGCAAGGATAAGCAACTAGAGAGGACCCTACAAGTAGATGCCCTAGCTACAACAATAGGTCCCCTATTTGGCCTATCAACCACAACTGCATTTCTTGAGAGTGCTGCGGGGGTAAATGCTGGTGGACGCACAGGGCTTACTGCTATTTTTATAGCCTTCTTCTTTTTATTAAGCCTATTTTTTATGCCTATTTTTGAGGCGATCCCTAGCTTTGCGATTTATCCAGCGCTTATTGTTGTCGGTGCGATGATGTTTTCTGAGATTAGACATATTGACTTTAGTGACTTTAGCATCGCCATACCGGTATTTTTTATCATTATTTTGATGCCTCTCACCACCTCTATTACCAATGGTCTTGCTGCAGGCTTTAGTCTCTATGTAATATTAAGTATTTTTGAAAAGAAATTTGAAAGACTTAATCTTGGAGTTTTTGTACTTTTTATTATCAGTCTGATACCTTTTATACTACCAGCCTAAAGGAGAGCCCCCTCCTTTTTTTAGGCTGCTATTGTTGCTTGATCCACTTTTCAGCTATTCTCACAGCATTGGTCGCAGCCCCTACTCTTACCTGATCAGCCACACACCATAGATGCAAGATTTTCTTATCATACAAATCATTTCTGATACGTCCCACATAAGTCTCATCTGTATCAGTAGCGATGCTTGGCATAGGGTAAGAAAGATTCTCTGGCTCATCTATGACAATCACATTTTCAGCACCCCTAAGCACTTCCCTAGCCTCACTAGCCTCCACTTCGCATTTAAATCTAATAGTGATACTTTCACTATGGCTACGCAAAACAGGCACCCTGACACAAGTAGCGCTAAGCGCAAAGTTTGAATGCAATATTTTATTGGTTTCATTCATCATTTTCATCTCTTCTTTTGTATAGCCATTATCCATAAAGACATCAATATGGGGAATCAAGTTTAGTGCGATTCTGTGTGGAAATACACTTGGCTGACACTCATCCATCTCAAATGCAAAAAACTTCTGCATCTGCATCACCAACTCTTCCATGCCACTTTTCCCAGCACCACTCACCGCTTGATAGGTACTCACATCCACACGCTCAATCCCCCATTTTCTATGCAATACACCTAGAATCTGCACCATCTGTATAGTAGAGCAGTTAGGATTAGCAATAATACCCCTCTTTTTATACCCAGCAATATCATCAGGATTGACCTCTGGCACGACAAGTGGCACATCAGCCTCCATCCTAAAATGGCTAGTATTATCAATCACCACTGCTCCAGATTTAACAGCATAAGGCGCGTATTTAGCACTCACGCTTCCACCCGCTGAAAAAAAGGCTATATCCACCCCCTCAAAGCTATCTTCTTTAAGCTCCTCTATGATATAGGTATTTCCAAATGCTTCAACTTCCATACCACTAGATCTGCTGCTTGCTAGCAACTTTAACTTATCTATAGGAAAATCCCTCTCTGCCAAAACCTTCAAGATCTCTTCCCCTACCGCTCCACTAGCGCCTACGATAGCCACATGATACTTTTTCATTTCTTTCCTTTGCTTATCTATTTCCGGGGGCATTATACCTATTTTAAGGCACGATTTTTGCTACAATGTTTGGATTAATGCATTAATAAGGAAGAGGATATTTTGCGCATAAAAAATCTGCTCTTTATCTCTGTCTGTCTTAGTGAATGTCTAGCTACTGTTAACATCACTGATGATGGTCGCAGCATAGTGACAGTAAGTGCAAATCTCCCTACTGACAAAGACTTCCTAGAAAACAGAAAAAATGATATTTTTAAATATGATATCCTTACTGTCAATGCCAGAATCGATGGCTCCTACAATGGACAGGCCAGCAACTCTTATTATGGTGCTCTAGCTAATGCGATAGATTCTAAAAATATCAACTACAACAACCGTAGAACCTTTACTTTAGTAATTGATGCGACAGCTATGAGAAATAATAATGGCTCCATATTTTTCTCATCTAAAGGAACTTCAACGATTACATTTGATACCAATGCCAATATTAGCTTTATAGCTAATAGTAATATTGGTAGGGGTGTCTTTTATAGCTCAAAGTATAAAACAAATGATCCAAATGGTAATGATGAGACTGGTAAATTTATCTTTAAAAAGAATCTCAATGTAAATACTACTGGCACTAATGATGGAGCAGGTGGGACAAGCTATATTTTTAACCTAGATCAAACCAAGGCAGAGGCTTATGTAAACTACAACAATACTCTAACCAACAACAAACAAGACTATGGTAAGGCTTTTGATGAAAATAACACCATCCAACTAACTGGCAATCTACGCCTTAATGGTAAGAATGCTACCTTAGGTATTAATCTAACCAATAAAGATTCCTATATCTTTGGTAAAGAA